>CAZDOY010000010.1:0-51614 GCA_964507185.1 uncultured Thermoanaerobaculia bacterium | reverse complement strand
ATCCGCAAGGTCTGACGCCGTCCCGGTTCCACGAACATCACAGAGCGCCCGGTCGTCCGACCGGGCGCTTTTTTCGTCGCTGCCGACGTGTCCTTACAGGGAGACGATGAGGCGGTGAGCAGGAGAATGTGCGAATGGGGATTTGAAGGGCGCCCCGCAACTGTTCACCTGGTCCCTCGATCACTTAAAGCGAAGAGCGCCCGGTCGAGGACCGGGCGCTCTTCGTGCGCATGCATTGGACCGCCCAGTGTCAGGCGGTGGTGGAGATTCCGGCGGGCGCGGCCGGCGCGGCCGGCGAGGCCGGTGCTTCGGGCGGCTTCGGCGGGGCAACCGGACGAAGGATGAACGCCCGAGGAGACTTCCCCTCGTGTTTGATGATCAGCCCGCGGCTTGACTTGGCCGGGACTTCCACGCGAATCGTCATGGACTTGTGGTTCCGCATGATGTTCATGTTGATCGTGTCGCCCGGATCGTAGGAGCGAAGCACGCGATAGGCCTGGGAGGGCGTATCGGGGCTTCGCTCTCCGATCTTGAGGATGACGTCGCCCGCCTCGAGCTTCAGGCTCGAGTTGCGGGGAGCCGAAACGACGAGCAGGCCCTTCGTGGTACCGAAGTATCGCCCAAGGCCGGGAGTGAGTTCGACCAGCTCCATGTCCATCCAGTCGGAAGGAAGGTGGGAGCCGTACCACACAAAATTCGGTGGCAGGGGCGTCGCCGGGATCTTGGGAATCTTGATGTCCTTCAGGAAGGTGAGGTCCATGGGGGCGAGTTCGCGGAGGGTTACGGCCGCGGTATGGGAGGTGCCGCGGCGCATGTAATTAATCGTGACCTTCTCGCCGGTTTTGATGCCCTTCATGTACGCCCTGAGTTTGCCGGACGGGGACGGGTGGGCTTTGTCCGCGGCGAGCGAATGCCCGTTGAAGCTCGTCAGGATGTCTCCCGCCTTAAGACCCGCCTGGTCCGCGGGTCCGCCGGGGGTCACGCCCTGCAGCTTGATGCCCAGGTGGTCGGTCTTCTTGTTGGGATCCGTATCGAAGATGATGCCTATCATGGGGCGTTTCGAAAAGGCCATAACGAAGTCTTTCTCGGTGAGCCTAGCGAGGTCCTTGTCCGCGAGCCGGGTAGAGAGCTCGCTGACCTTCTTCGCGGCCTCGTTGAGCTGCTGCTTGGCCTCCTGCAGTTCCTTCTCCAGCTTCTGCTTCTCGTACTGTTCCTTTTCGAGCTGTGCTTCCTGCGTCCTTTTCTCGGCCTCGGCCTGCCGCCTGTCGGCCTGCTGGGCCCGGTCCACCCGGGCGGCGGACTGCGAGGCGAAAAGCCCGGGAGCCGCGAAAGAGAAAATCAGCAGCGGGATTAGCAACGTCTTTGTCTTCATCGTCGAAACCTCCTGGTCCGTCAAATAGTCGAAAGTTCACCGCGCCCGGTCCTGACGGCGACGAGCGTGGTGAGCAGCTTCACACGTTCCTGCCACAGCCTCACCAGCTGGTCCGAAGCCTCGCTGCCGGTCTGCAGGAGCGAGATCTGCAGATCGACGATGGCGACCTGGTCCTGGAGTTCGGCTATGGCGCTCGCCGTGCGACCCTTGAGTACGGGTGTCCCGGCATCGAGGCGGCGCAGCAGCGCTTCGAGTCTCTGGGATTGGGAGATGAGAGGCTTTAGCTCCTGCTGGTTGGAGGCCCGTTTCGTCTGCAAGACCTGGCTATCGACGGTCTCCCGGGGCGTTCGCACCCTGATGCCCAATACGATGAATACGGTCAGAAGAACGGCGGCGGCCACTGCGGACGACGCCCACGCGATCTTCGCCACCCTCGTTCTGCGCCGTTCTTTCGCGTTGGCCTCTATGAGGGCCCACAGGTCCCTGGAGGGCTTCTCGTCCGGGAGCCCTGCCATGGCGGCGGCAGTGGCGTCCAGGCGGGCCAGTTCGGCCCTGCAGACCGGGCAGTCCCCGACGTGCCGGGCTGTCTCGGCGGAGGCCCGGCCTTCCTTGAAAGCGAGGAGCTGCTCTATGGTTGCGTGCATGCTTCCTCCTTTTTCAGCGGCGCCAGTTCGACGCGAAGCCTCTCGTGGGCCCTGGCCAGGCGGGACTTGGAGAAGCTCGCGGTCCGACCCATGAGTTCGGCTATCTCGTCGTGCGTGTAGCCCTCCACGTCGTGGAGCCACACGACGGCGCGGGTCAGGGGCGGAAGCTTCACGAGCGCCCTTTCGAGGTCCTTCGATTCCGGCAGCCAGGCGCCCCAGGTTACGTCTCCCGCCCGCGGCTGCTTGCCGTCGGGAAGGATCTCCTCGTCGAGAGGATCCTCGAGGTGCCGCCCCCTGCCGCCGCGGAGACGCATGAGCGCCTTGCTCGTGGCTATAGACCGGATCCACGCCCAGATAGGCGCCTCCCCACGGAATTTTGCGATGCTCCTGATGACTTCCATGAAAGTGTCCTGCACGACGTCTTCGGCCTCGCCCGATGTTCCGCACAACCGCCTGGCCATGTTGAACACCGGGATCTCGAAAGTCCTGTATAAGGTCTCCAGCGCCTCGAGGTCGCCCTTCCGCGCCCTGGCGATGACCACCTCGTTGTCGGGTACCTCAAACTTCGATCCCATCCCGTCTCCTTGGATGCAGAAAAGGGGAAAAGCGTCGCAGGTTCTCTCGAAAGGTCTCCCTCAAGGCTTACTAACGAGAAAGGTGCGGCGAAAGTTTGGGCGCGGCGGGGGGGCGTGGAGCTACCTGTCCTTCAGCGGATGTTCGGACCAGGCGTGGAATTTCCCGAGCCTCCGGTATTCCTCGACGTAGTCGGCGTAATGCCGCCAGTCCTCGCCAACCGAGCGGAGCTCCGAGTCGGTCAACCGACGGACAGCCCTGGCGGGGGAGCCGATGACAAGGTGTCCGGCGGGCATCACCTTGTGCTGCGTCACCACGGATCCTGCGCCGACGACCACGTCCTCCTCGATGACGCAGCCGTCCATGAGGACTGCGCCCATGCCGATGAGTGCCGGTCCCTTTACGGTACAGCCGTGCAGGATGGCGCCGTGCCCGATGGTGACCTCCGGCCCGATGGTCAGCGGAAAGCGGTCGTGGGTGGTGTGCAGGACGCAGTTATCCTGAATGTTGGTTCGCGGACCAATCCTGATGAAATGGACGTCGCCCCGGATGGAGACGTTGAACCAGACGGAGGCGCCCTCGGCGATGGTCACGTCGCCGTTGATCCTCGCCGTGGGGTCCACGTAGACGCTCTCGTGGACGGCGGGGGATTTCTCGAGGTGCGGAAGCGTCATGGCGTCACCCTCAGGGCGCGTCGGCGGCCGCTGCTGCCGGTTCGCCCTCTCCCGGGCCGGACGAATCGCCCCTGTGCCGGACGAGCCACTCCAGGCCGTAGAGCAGGAGAGCGGTCAGCACCGCCCAGGCGGCGAACTCGTACCACACCCAGTCCGGGTGGTGGAGCCGGTCGTTGAAATTGATGATGTGCGCCCCTATCGAAGGGCCGAGGCCCAGGCCCACGGCGTAGGGCAGAAACCCGTAGCCCACGTACAGCGCAAGCTTGTCCTTGGGTGCGATGACCGAAACGTATTCGACGGACCGGGGGCTGAACATCATTTCGCCCACGGCCCAGACGGCGAGCGAGAAGCCGATCGCCCAGGCTCCTATCGCGTAGCCGAACATCCCGACGGTGCCCACGCCGATGGCGGAAATGAGGAGACCACCGACCATGGAGGGGAGTGCCCGGTATTTCGACATCCACTTGCCGATCAGGACCTGAAACGCCACGATCATGAGGGGATCGACGGCCTGGAAGTACTCGATGTGCTTCATCATGGCCGGGTCCAGCCGGGTGATGAAGAGCGGGATGTTGGTCCAGATCTGGCTGTACAGCGCCCAGACGTTGGCAAAGATCAGGATGAAGAGGAGGAGCTGCCAGTCGCCCACGCGCTGGGGCTGGAGAATCTGGACGGCGCCGTGACCTAGGCGCTTCTCCCGTGCCCTCAAGGGGATGTCCGCGAGAACGTTCAGCACGATCCATGCCGCCGAGACCAGCAGCGCGGCCGAACCGGAGATCTGCGCGTGCGGCGGCAGGCCCGCGAGCGAGGCGATCCTGCCCGGCACCGTGAATCCGTCCCACAGGGCGAAGACCACGCCGAGGCCGGCCATCGTGATGAGTAGCCTGAGGTTGAGCAGCACCACCAGCATTTCGTTGATGACGGTGGCGAAGGATTTCGACTTGGCCAGTTCGTCCACCGGCAGGTTCTTGAAAAAGAAGGCGACGACCAGGAAAGCCCCCGTTTCCACGATCGCCGCCGCGATGAAGATCATGCTGGCGTGCCCCGTCAGCCTGCGGACGGTGTTGGCCACGAACGGCGCCAGAAAGGCTCCCACGTTGATCATCATGTAGTACAGCGAAAAACCCAGTGTCCGGTTGGACTCCGTCGTCACGGCCTTCACGGTGCCGGCGATGACCGGCTTCATGACCGCCCCTCCGAGCGCGATGATCATGAGAGCCGCGAACATAGCCGGATAGCGGGTCACCCGGCTCGCGATCATGTAGCCCGCCACCAGCACCACGAGGGAGACGAGCATGGTCTGGCGGAAGCCGTAGCGGTCCGCAATCGCCCCGACGAGAATGGGGAGGAAGTACCCAACGAAAAGCCACATCCCGTAAAGGAAGTCCGCCCGGACGTCGCCGAAGCCAAGGTCGTGGGCCAGGTAGATCACCAGGTAGGCCATCATGGCGTATATGGCGAGGCAGTGGAGCAGTTCGGTGATGATGGCCGCCCAGTAGGTCTGGTTGAACTGCTTCATGGTTTCTCGGAGAGTGCTAGTCATCGGGACTCCTCAGATGGGTTTGACCTGCGGCGGCGGCCCCGCGATGCGTCGGAGGATCTTCGTGATGTCGCTGTCGTAGTTGTGGATCCAGAGCACTTCGATGCCGATGTGGTCGAAGGCGTCCCAGACGGCCCGTCTAGACGCGGAATAGCGTATGAGGCCGGCTGCGTCGCGAGGAAGCGGTGCCGGGGGCTTGAGCATCAGGTAATGCATGGGCGGGACGGCCATCTTGCGCGCCAGGTCGATCAGCCGCCGGAGGTTCGGGTCCTCGCCCGAACTGCCCACGAAGAGGCACGTGAACCTGGCCAGCAGGTGAATGGTCACGTGGTCGGTCCAGTGGTGCCCGTGGTAGAGCAGTTCGTGGTAGTCGTCCTCGGAGAAGATCAGGAAGTCCGATCCCCTTCGCGCCGGCGACCTGGGCAGAAAGCCGTGCGTGTGGAATATGGGAATCCGGTTCGCCTCCATCGCCATGGGCGCGCCGTAGACCGGCTGGTAGCGGCCGCCCACGCCCAGCTCGTCCGCGAACCGTTCGAGCAGGTCGTCGAAGTTCTGGGTCAGGATCGCGTGGACGCGGTCCATGGCCAGGATGCCCTTCATGGTCCGGGAGAGCACGACGGGGTCCTGGTAGAGCACGGTGCGCACGGTGTCCAGGTACTTTGGGCCCAGCTTGGCTTTCACGTACCGCACTACCATGGGGCGGACCCGCTCCTTGAAGGTGCTTTCTATCTCCTTCTCGTGGAGGGGGGCCTCCTTCGGCCCCACGGCCTCGTAGAGCCCGGCCAGGGCCACGCGGAGCATACGGCTCGTCAACTCGTTCCATATGGGCAGGCCGCAGCCCTTTGAGACGCCCGCGCCCAGCACGAGACACAGGCGGCCCGTTTCGTACGCCTCGCGCAGGGCCTGCACCTGGGGCTCGTTCCACAGGTGCTCTTTGGCGAGTTCTTTTTCTGCAAGGGGATTCTTTCTGTCGCTCATGGCCGCTTTCCGGTCGATCACCTGCCGCGGCCGGCCTTGAGATCCGCGATCATGCCGTCCATGAGGTCCATCAGTTCACGTTCCTTCCGCTCGCGCATTTCGGCGGTTTCCACGAGGAGCTCCAGTTCCGCGATCACCGGCAGTATCTTCTCCCGGTGCTCGTCGACCAGCGCCTCGGCCTCCGGGATCCTCGGCAGGTGGTCGAGGATGTTGAGGATCGCCCGAGCGTTCTCGAGCCGCTGTTCCAGGGACAGACCCTGGTCGTTGATGGACGCCCAGAGTGCGCGCATCCGCTCCACGGGATTTTCGATTTCTTCGTACACGGTCCGGCTCCTCTTCCCGAAAACGGGGGCTTGCCCGGGAATCGGCGTGCCTTCAAGTGTATAAGACCCCACTCTTGACTGCAACCGCGGGGACCATAGGATTGATCGAGGGCTTTTCAAGGGAAGATTGAATCGGTGTGTATCTTCGGATTCCGGCCGTCTGCCGAAGTCAAATCCGAAATCCCCAATCGCCCTATCCCTCTTCCAGCTTCGTCATGACCTGGAGCCACTCTTCCTCGGCGGCGGCGAGTTTCTGCTTGAGGTCTTCGAAGCGGCGGGTGAGGGCGTGCCAGTCCTCGGTGACTACGGAGTCGGGGTCGGCGAATTTCTCTTCCATGGCGGTCTTGTTCTCGGCGAGTTCGGCGACGGCGGCGTCGAGTTCCTTGAGGCGGCGCTCGAGGCGGAATCGCTCGTTTTTGGACAGGACGGGCTTGGCGTCTGAGGAGGGACCGTTGTTGGAAGCGCCGTTCTTGGCTTTGTCTTTATCGGTCGGTCGCGCCGGTTCTTCGGGTACGTCGAGCAGGTCGGGCGCGTAGCCGGCCGCGCTGCGGACCTTGCCGGCGGCCACGGCCCACGTGTGGTTGGTGAGCGAGCGGAGGAAGTCCTCGTCGTGGCTGACGAGGATGAGCGTACCCTTGTAACGGCTGAGGGCGTCGCTCAGGACCTCTATGGCGACGCTGTCCAAATGGTTGGTGGGCTCGTCCAGCGCCAGGACATTGGCCTTGGCCAACAGCACGGCCAGGAGGTGCAGCCGGGCGCGCTCTCCGCCCGAGAGGCTGCCGACGTTCTGTTCGGCGCGGGCGCCGCCGAAGCCGAAGGCGCCCAGGTGGCTCATGATCTGTTCCTTGTGGGGCGTCTTGAGAAGCGTTCCCACGGTGTCGAACAGGGAGCCGGAAAAGGGGAAGCGCCGCTGGTGCTGGCCGTAGTGCGCGAGGCGGACGTTGGTGCCCCACCGCACGGAGCCCTCCACGAGAGGCACGTCGCCCTTGATGGCCTTGAGCAGGGTGGTCTTGCCCGACCCGTTGGCGCCGATCAAGGCGATCCTCTGACCCCGCTTGATCGTCAGTCGCGACGCGGCGAGGGTCCTGTCGCCGAGTGAAAGGACCACGTCTTCGGCCGTGAGAACGTCTTCGCCGGGGATGTCGTCGAAGGTCAGGTTGAGGCGGAATCCCTCAGCCGTGCGGATGGGCGCCTCGACGCGCTCGAGGCGCGCCAGGACTTTCTCGCGTCCCCGGGCCTGCTTGGTGCGCTGACCCGCCTTGTAGCGCCGGATGAACTCTTCGGTCCTCGCGATGAAGGCCTGCTGCTGCTCGTAGGCGCGCTCCCGGGTCTTCTGCATCTCCTCGAGCTGGGTCTGGAAGGACGCGAAGTCGCCGCGGAAGGTGTAGGCCTTGCCGTCCATGAGGTAAGCCACGTGGTCCACGGCGTTCTCGAGGATCTCGGGGTCGTGCGTGACGACGACGAAGGCGCGGGGCGACGTCTTGAGAAAGTCCCCCAGCCAGGTGCGCTGCGCATCGTCCAGGTGGTTGCCGGGCTCGTCCAGCAGGAGAAGGTCGGCGGGGTCGAGGAGTGCGCGCCCCAGCTTGATCCGCATCTGTTCACCGCCCGAGAAGGACATGCAGGGGCGATCCCCGTCCTCGAGGGAAAAGCCGAGGCCGAGCAGCGTGCGCTCGAGGTCCGTTTCGTAGGTGTAGCCGCCGTGGTGCAGCAGCCACTCCTGGATATCGGCGGCCGCCTCCATGGTGCCCTTGCTCGTGTCGCCGTCGGCGATCATGCGGTGGAGGCGCTCCAGGTCCGTCTCCTTCGCCAGGACGTCGGAGAAGGCTTTGAGCAGGTATTGGCGGACCGACGTCCTCACGCCCGCGAGGTCTTCCTGGGGCACGGTGGCGATGCGCAGTCCGCGGGCGCGCCGCAGTTCGCCGGCATCGCATTCCTCGCGCCCCGCGAGGATGCGCAGCAGGGTGGTCTTACCCGAGCCGTTGGGGCCGACGAGCGCCCAGCGTTCGCCGGCGTTGACCTGCCAGTCGATGCCCTTGAGAACCTCGTGTTCTCCGTACCGTTTCGTGACGCCCGTCAAGCCGATTCGCACGCCTTCGCCTCCAAACGCGGGATTGTAGCACAGGGAGGTGGGATAATTTGGGATTTGGGACTTGGGATTTGGGATTTGAAAGGCGGCGGGGGACGGGCCTTTGAAGAAGAAATGAACAGGGAGGACGGGAGGAAGGGAGGGAATGACGATTTTAGAACGGGGACCTGGGGTTCAGGATGTGAGAGGCGGCCCTGGACGGGCCGTTGTAGCAGCCGGCGCGGGCGGGATGGTCCATAATAGTGTCACGGCGTCGTCGGAACGGGCTTGACGGCGCGCACCGCAAAGGAGGTGAGCGATGAAATTCCTGCACACGATGATTCGGGTCCGGGACATCGGGAAGAGCCTGGACTTCTACTGCGGCTTCATCGGGCTGCACGAGGTGAGGCGGACGCCCATCGGCGACGAGGCCACGCTGGTCTTCCTCACCGACGAGGACGAGAAGTACTTCCTGGAACTGACGTACAACCACGACAATCCCGGGTACACTCTGGGCGACCAGTACGGCCACATGGCGTTCGGAACCGACGACCTGGACGAGGTGGAGGCGGACATCCGCCGGCGGGGCTGGCGGTACTGGCCTTCGCGGCCCGAGCTGAAGTCGCGCTATCTCTTCGTCTGCGACCCCGACGGGTACGACGTGGAGATCATTGAAAGAAAGGGGTGATTTGGGATTTGGAAGGCGAAAGGCGAAAGGCGAAAGGCGGAAGTGAATGCGGGGTACATTTGTCTCCCAAGGGCTAAGGCCGAAGGGCTAAGGGCTAAAGAAAGGATAGAATACGGCAGACGGAAGGCCCTCGTAGGGCATCCCGCGCACTGTTCACTCGATCACTTGACCACTTGATCCCTCGTAAAATACGGAGCGAGCGATGGGAAAACTGGAGGAGTTCCGGGCATTCCGGGAACAGATGAACGAGCGCATCCTTGGCGAGGGGCACAAGGGCATCCAGCGCTTCTTCAACCTGGACACGCAGGCCTACAAGGAGGGCGCCCTGCCGGCCAAGACGCTGGAGCTGATGGGTTTGAGTTCGTCCATGGTCCTCAGGTGCGACGACTGCATCGCCTACCACGTGATCCGCTGCCGCGAGGAGGGCTGTACCAGGGCCGAGCTGTTCGAGGCCTTCAACGTGGCGCTGGTGGTGGGCGGCTCCATCGTCATCCCGCACCTGCGCCGCGCCGTGGCCCTCCTGGACGAACTCGAAGGCCCCGGCCCCGACCGCGGAGTCGCGTGCTAGACGGCCGCGGGGAAGGGATCTGAAGCCGCCGAATACCGCGGGTCATGCGACTCACCGAAAAGAGGCGCTCCTACGGTGCTCCCGGCACGGTGGTCACGCTCTCGAAAATCCTGCCCTGGGTATCCTTGATCTTAAGGGTCAGCTCGAAGTCTGCGCGGGGCTTGCGGCCTTTCCATGTGCCCAGGTAGCCGTTTTCGACGTTGGATCGCCCCTTGCCGATGCGGCGCGTGTTGGAACCACCCACCCGGTGCTTTTTCAGTTTCCACTTTTTCAATGCGATGGCGGGATCGAGGCTGTAGACGGCTGCGTAGCCGTGGAGGTCGAACCGGTCGCCCTTGCCGGGGGGGCGCGGCGGCAGGTCGGTGATCCACGTGAAAACCGCCTCGGCCTGTTGGCCCAGCACGGGGTTGGTGAGCACGCTCGTCCGGTCGAGGTGCGCGACCGACTTGTCGTAGATGCCGAGGCGCGTGTACGTCCCCGTGGGGTCCTGGGGATAGGGGAGGAGCGCGCAGTCGCGGAATACCGCCGAGGCGGATCCCGTGGTCTGGACGTCGCAGGTGAAGGTGCAGCCGTCGGCCTCCAGCACCGCGTCGTTCTGGACGGCGAAGAAGCCCCCGCTGCCGTCGACGGTGGTGTCCGTCAACGTGACCGATGCGTCGTCCATGGCCAGCATCTCCCCGATGACCGAGCCGCTGACGTCGACGTGAGCGTCCTTTTCCGGGTACAGGTTCCACGTGTCGACGGAGGCGTTCTGCAGGCGCAGGGTTCGGTCGGCCAGCGGGAGAGTGGTGTCGGCGTAGGTCCGGCCGTTGAAGAGACCCGAGACGGAGGTGTCCGAAGGCAGGTGAAGGCCGACGACCACCCAGTTGTCCGCGGAGATGTTTCGCAGGGTGAGGTCGGAACCTTCGCGCACGAGGAGCGGCCAGAGCCGGACGTCGCAGCGCGTGATCCGGAATGTGTCCAGGATGCCGGTGGCGTCAGCCAGCGGGAAGGCGTAGTCGTCGATGAAGCCCGGGAGGGGAGGCGAGTAGACGGCGCGGCTTCCGGGCATGAAGGTCGGCCAGACCCAGAGACTCCCCGCCCCGGCCTCGCGCGGGATGTCCGTCAGCGAAAGGGATGCATCGTCCTGGACGATGCATTCGAACATGCCGTTCAGGCGTTCGGCGGTGAATTCGGACTGTCCCGCGGCGACGAACTGGAGGAAGGAGCAGTCCGAATCCGAAACCTCGATCCGCCCGCTCTCTGCGGAAACCAGCGCGTGCTGGACGCCGGCCGGGACCGAATACGTGCAGTGGTCGACGGTCAGCACACCCGACCCGGCCACGGCAAGCTGGTACTGTCCGTTGAACGTGCTCATGACCTTGACGACCGACTGGGTGAAGCGGGCGCGGCCCGTGCCGGTCACCGTGAAGCTGCCCGCGATGCGGAAGCCGGGCTCGGGCACGCTCGAGACGAGGAGGTCTCCGCCCGAGACGATCACGACGTCCTGAACCTCCATGGGCTGCGTGACGGCGACGGGCGTCGAGATGACCCAGGGATTCGGAGTCTGGGCCCTCGCCGCGGGGGCGATCAGAACGGCACAGACGACCGCCGGTATAAGACTTCGCAACCGCATGGGTCGCAATCCCTCCTCTTCAGGCCGGCCTTTCCGGTGCGGCTCGCCGCAGGCGAGCCCGCCTCTTCTGCACACTAGGTCTTAAGCGGGCAGCCGTCAAGGCGAGTCCCGCTTATGAAGGGATCGGGAGTACCGGCGGAACCGCTGAACGCCGAGGACCACCTCCCCGCGAGGAGGCGGTCCAGCCTTTTTCCAGGACCGAAGCGGTCTTCTTGGGCGCCTGTGCTGGCGACGCGAGAACGGCGACGTACAGCAGGCATGAACTCGCGGTTAGCAAGACGTTGCGAAAACATGCCGGGAACCCCTCCACAGGAAAGAAATCCCGCAGACCGGCGGTCAGGCTTACCTCTTTCGGTTCTACTGGCGCCTTCTCCCTGCGGACGTTAAAGTATGTTTAGGGCTTGGTAGGCCTCTCTTCGCGACGTCGGTCAGAGCGTGCCGGCCGCGGGGAGAATTGCAGGCGCCGCGAGCGCCGGGGTGCAGGCCATGACGTTGAATGGCATCCACTTGCTTCTCACTTATCAGTGCACCTACGAGTGCGACCACTGCTTCGTCTGGGGGAGCCCGTGGCAGACGGGAACGATGACTGTGCGCACGATCCGGAAGATCCTGAACCAGGCCCGGGAACTCGGAACGGTTCGGAGGATCGACTTCGAGGGCGGAGAGCCGTTTCTCTTTTACCCCGTTCTTCTCGAAGGGGTGACGCTGGCCAGGCGGAAAGGTTTCGACGTGGGACTGGTCTCCAACGCTTACTGGGCGACGGATGCCGGGGACGCCCTTCGCTGGCTGCAACCCTTCAAAAAGGAGATCGCCTGCCTCTCGATCAGCGGAGACCTGTATCACTCCAACGAGGTGATGAGCAAACGGGTCCGCCACGCACAAAAGGCCGCGGAGAAACTCGGCATCCGGACGGAGATTCTGACCATCGCCCAGCCCGAGGCCGTCGATGCGGCCGGGGTAGTGGGAACGATCCCCGCCGGGGAATGCGGTGTCATGTTCAAAGGGCGGGCCTCGGAGAAGCTAGCCGGGCGTTCACCCCCGCAGGCCTGGCGCACCTTCACGGAGTGCCCGCACGAGGACCTGCGCCGGCCCGGCCGGGTTCACGTGGACCCGCTGGGTTTCGTCCACGTGTGCCAGGGCGTGGCCATCGGCAACGTGTTCCGCGACACGCTGAAGCAGATTGTCGGGACCTATGATCCGGATGCCGGCCCGGTGACGGGTCCGCTTCTTTCCGGCGGCCCCGCCGGCCTGGTGAAGCGGTACCGTGTTCCGCACGCGGACAGATACGCCGACGCCTGCCACCTGTGCTACGAGACGCGGGCCGGGCTGCGAGGACGGTTCCCGGACGTTCTGGCCCCCGACCAGATGTACGGCGTGGTCGATAGCTGACCCGGGAGGAAGGAACGAGGGACCCCCGGCATCCATTTCAGCATCCCGGGAAGTCAAAGCATGCTTTATCGACGGCTGGCCGACCTCATCGTCCTCTTTCACTCGACTTTTGTACTCTTCGTCGTGTTCGGCGGTCTCCTGGTCGTTCGGCGCCGGCGGCTCGTATTTCTGCATCTTCCAGCGCTTCTATGGGGCGCATGGATCGAATTCTCGGGCTGGATCTGCCCGCTGACACCGCTGGAAAACTGGCTCAGACTGAAAGGCGGCGGCACCGCGTACCGGGGCGATTTCATCGCACATTATCTGCTGCCGGTACTCTATCCCCCCAACCTTACGCGCGAGATCCAGGTCGCCCTGGGAATCCTAGTGCTGGCCGTCAATGCGGCCGCCTACGCCTGGGTTTTCGGACGCCGGGCGGCAAAGACCCGGTAATCCCGGGCCTTCGGACGCCGGGCGGCGTGGAATGGTCGGGCGATTTTCCCTGTTAAACACAATAGAATCACTCTCCGGCGGCGAGGTTTCTTGCCTTTCTTTCTCCAAGAAGGCTTCGTAACCTTTGGCCTCCGATCGACATCGAAGGGCCAGATCGGTTGGAGAGACCGGCGAATGCTTCAAGGAGAGGACCATGGCGCTTAATTCGTTCATGAGAAAACCGGCCCGGCTCGGTCTGGGTGCGGCGGAGAAGGTGGCCTTCATCGCTCCCCTGGCGACGCGGGTCGTGGTAGGGCTTACGTTCATGCAGACGGGCTGGGGCAAGTGGCAGCACTTTTCCAGGATCGTGGAGTTTTTCCACACGCTCGGTATCCCATTCCCGACCGTGAACGCGTTCATCGTGGCCAGCCTCGAACTTGTGGGTGGCAGCTTCATCGTTGCGGGCCTCCTGACGCGGCTCTGCGCGATGGGGCTGTCGGTGACCATGGTGGTGGCCCTTCTCACGGCCGACAGGCAGGCCTTCCTCATCTCCTGGACCATGGCGAGCAACACGGGTCCGGCCAACGTCCTGGCCTTTACCCTTCTCATTTTCCTCTTGTGGCTGGCCTTCTACGGACCGGGAGTGGTGAGCCTGGACGCGCTCCTGAAACGGTGGATCTTCGGCGGTAAGAAAGGCGGCCGGTGACGGCCGGTGCTGGAGCGGCGGCATGTGTAACCTTTTTCGCGCGGTCGTCATCCAAAAGACTGCAGAAAACGGATGGGCTGACGAAACGTTTGTTTTCGAGAACGAAAGGAGGTGAGCCGACCGCCAATAGAGTATCTCCCGGACACCGCGGCGGATCCAAGCCCGCGGACCGGTTCTTGGATAGAGCGGACCAACCACGGAAGATCGAGGCGAGAGCCTCTGATGCCGCCCCGGCCGAAAGGTGGCGGCGGTCACAAAGAAGAGAGGAGCGACGATGAATCGCAAAGTGAAGGCACTGGTACTGAATGCGGCGGTTGCGGGCCTGATGGCGGGATTCACGGCGGTCACCCCGGTGAGCGCCACCCCGGCCACGAAGAGCGCCTCCAGCGGCGTCATGAGCAACGGCTGCGGCGGCAAGAGCGGGTGCGGCTCCGCGGGCGGCCAGAAGACTGCGCCCAAGAGCTCCGATCGCCACGTCTGCAAGGGCATGAACGCCTGTAAGGGCAAGGGGAACTGCAAGGCCGGCGACAACGGTTGCGCGGGCAAGAACTCCTGCAAGGGCAAGGGCGGCTGCGCCTCGCCCTCGGCCAAACACTCGTGCAAAGGTCAGAACGCCTGCAAGGGTTTGGGCGGCTGCAAGACGACGGCCAACAGCTGCGCGGGCAAGAATTCCTGCAAGGGCAAGGGCGGCTGCCAGGTGCCCCTTAAGCACGCGGCCTGAACGGAGACAACGGACAACCGGCGGGGCCGCGGCTGCAGACCGCGGCCCCGCATCCTGGAGGCAGACATGAAACCTAACCGTTGGGGATTCGAAGACCTGGGGCTTGGCATCGGGCTCAGGACCACCCACTTCACCCACATCCTGAGGGAAAATCCCGACGTGGGGTTCTTCGAGATCCTCACGGAGAACTACCTGGACACGGGCGGACGGCCGCTGTTCATCCTGGACCAGGTGGCGGAGCGCTATCCCATCGTCATGCACGGGGTGTCCATGTCCGTGGGCAGCACGGACCCCATCAACTTCGGCTACCTGGACAAGGTCAAGGCCCTGGCCGAGAGAACAAAGGCGCGCTGGGTCTCGGACCACGTCTGTTGGACGGGCGTTGTGGGGCGCAACACCCACGACCTGCTGCCCCTTCCCTACAACGAAGAGACGCTGAGGCACGTGGTGTCCCGCATCCGCACGATCCAAGACTACCTCGAGCGTCCGCTCGTGCTGGAGAACGCGTCCACCTACCTCGAGTTCGTGCCCTCGAGCATGCCCGAGTGGGAGTTCATTGCGCGGATGGCCGAGGAGGCAGACTGCGGCCTTCTGTTTGACGTGAACAACGTCTACGTCAGCGCTTTCAACCACGGCTTCGACCCCGTCGAGTACATCGACAACATACCGGGCGACCGGGTGTGTCACTATCACCTGGCCGGCCACACGCACTGCGGGACGCACATCCTGGATACGCACTCGGACTACGTGGTGGACCCGGTCTGGGAGCTGTTCGGCCATACGATCAAGCAGGTCGGGCTTCGTGCGACGCTGCTGGAATGGGACGCGAACATACCGCCTTTCGAAGTGGTCTACAACGAGATCATGAAGGCCAGAACCTGGCGGGAACAGGAGGCCAGCCATGCGGCATGAGAAACGTAACACCGGGGCCGACATCCACCTGGACAAGGTGCAACGCTGGATGCAGGCCGTCATCGTCCATCCCGGCGACGTTGAGGAAGCCATCGGGTCGGGAGACGCCGAAAAGGAATTCGGAGCCGGGCGGCTCGACGAACTGGTGAAACCCTCCCACTCGCTCACCCCGGCCGAGCGCGTGGGAATCTACCACGGCATGTACCTTCTGCGCATGGTGGAGGCCCTGCAGTCGGACTATCCCGCGCTCGCGCACTTTCTGGGGGAGGACGCCTTCGAAGACTTCGTGCGAGAGTACGTGCAGGCGTATCCCTCGCGCAGCTACACGCTCAACCGGCTCGGCGACCACGTGCCGGAGTTCCTCCTCGAGGACCCGGACAAAGAGAACGCGGGCTTCCTCCACGACCTGGCGCGTTTCGAGCTGGCCGTCACGGAAGCCTTCGACGAAACGGAGGCGGCCGTCCTCAAGCCGGAAGACGTCCGGGACGTTGCTCCGGACGCCTGGGTGGCGGCACGTCTGAAGCCCATCGCGGCCTTCAGGCTTCTGTCCCTCAAGCACGACGTCATCCAGCAGGTGGATGCGGCGAAGCGCGAATACCCCGCGCCGAAGCCCCGGCGCCGGGCCACGTGGGTCGCCGTCTACCGGCGCGACTACTCCGTCTATCACCTGTCCATGACGCGCGCCGAGTTCGGCCTGCTCCAGGCGCTGGTTCGGGGCGCTACGCTGGGCGAGGCGGTGGCCGAAGCTGCTGCAAAACTGAAGGCCTCGGAAAGCAACCAGAAAATCTTCAAGTGGTTCCGCACCTGGATCGCCGAGGGCATGTTTTCCGCCGTCACGTTCGACTGACACCGGGTATTCACAATGAGACAGCGAGGCGGTGAGAAAGCAATTCGGGAATTGGCATTGTGGATTTGGGATTGCGACTTTACCCTTAACTCTTGCCCCCCTCACCGCGCCGTCAGGGGAAGGGTTGAGGCGGATGTGGATGCGGAGGACATTGTCTCCCAAGGGCTAAGGCCGAAGGGCTAAAGGCTGAAAGAAAGCAAGACGGTGGGGACGGGCCTTCGAAGGGCTGCCCGCGACTCGGTCACTGGATCACCCGGTCACTGGATCACGTTCCAAACTGTACATATATCCAATGCAGAGCCTCGAAGAGCGGCCGCCTTTCGTATCTTGAAGGCCGACAGGCCCTATTAAATCCACCCGCAGGGTGGATTTTAAGGCCAGAGTTTCTTTCGGGATTCGAGGATGGCCTGGACGAGATCTTCGGGGACCTCTTCGGGGATTTCGTCGGCGTCCTCCTCGAAGACCTGCTTGCCCATGCGCACGGTTTCCTCGTAGGTCTTGAGGTAGGCACGGCAGTCGGCGCACAGGGCGAGGTGCGTTTTGAAGGCCACCCTCTCCCTGAAGGCGAGTTCCCCGTCCAGGTAGGCCCGTATGAAATCGGCGAGTTCGCGGCAGCTTATCATCTCTTCTTCCCCGATCTGAAATGTGGGTCCAGAAGGCCTCTCAACGCCTGGCGCGCCCTGTGGAGGCGGACCTTCACGGCGCCGGTCGTCATGTCCAGCAGCCGGGCCGTCTCCTCTGTGCTCATCTCTTCGATGTCACGCAGCAGCAAGACGTTACGGTACGACTCGGGCAGCCGGTCGATGCACGAGCGCACGAGGGCCCGGTTCTGTTTCGATTCGAGGATCCGGTCCGCGTGGCCGCTCCACCGCTTGGCCGGATCGGCCTGGTGGCCGTTGTTCTTGTACCTGGGCAGCAAGTCCTCGATGGGCTGTTCGGGCTTTCGTTCGCGCGAACGGATCTTCATCAGCGCGCAGTTCACGACGATGCGGTGCAGCCACGTCCCCAGCTTGCAGTCGGCCTCGAAGGCGCCGAGCGCCTTGAAGGCGTTGATGAAGGCCTCCTGCACGGCGTCCCTGGCGTCCTCCTCCTGCCGGAGGTAGCGCCTGGCCACGGCCAGCATGCGCGGTCCGTGCGTGCGGACCAGCACTGCGAAGGCCGCCTCGTCGCCGCGCCTCAGGGAGACGAGGAGAGAGGATTCGTCGTCGGGTGCGTCGGCGGCAGCGGGAATGGGAACGGAAGCCTCGTCCATGAGGGGAAGCATAGCACGGCACGTTACGGGGGGAAAAGGACGGCCGGGCGCCCATGGGGGAGTGATCCGGTCAATGAGTGAAGGATATCTTCGGCTACTCGTCCGTTTCGAGCGAGGGCCGGCGGCCCGGCCCGGGCTGCGAGTGACGCCGTCTGGAAAACGAACTCTCCCGGTTGCCTCCCGCCTCCTTTGGTGGTTTCAGGTCGTTTTCGCGCTATAGTATTCCTGCGTCAGTTGTTCCGCCGGTATGAGGCGAAAGCCTGTATCAGCGTTTTCGCGGTAAATTCACAAGAAGGAGATGGACATGCCGCTGCTGAAAATAGAAACGTCGGCCGTGCCGGACGAAGAGGCGAGGAACGCACTTGTCGCGGGACTTTCCGGAATCGTGGCCGGGGACATAGGCAAGCCCGAAAAGTACGTGATGGTCTCCTTTGTATCGAGCGCGATGACGATGTCCGGTCAGCGCGGCGATGCCGCGTTCGTGGACATCAGAAGCATCGGCGGTCTCGGCCCGGAGACCAACAAGCGCCTTGCAAAAGACGTCTGCGAACTGCTGGAAACGTCGCTCGGCCTGTCGAAGGACAGGGTGTACATGAACTTCACCGACGTGTCCGCGAGCGACTGGGGCTGGAACGGGAGCACCTTCGGCTGAGTGGGTTTGCGGGTGCGTCAGTGGGCTGACGTGCGGCCGTCGCCCTGGTTTCCCATGTCAAGGACAGCCTTCCAGTCTCCGCCGGCCTGCCTGCGCCAGATCGTCACGTACTTGCCGCGCGAGGAGACGGGCGTGCCATCGGGGCCGGTGACGGTCGCGACGTAGGTCCCATACGTGTACCCGAGGTCGCCGGACCGCGAGACCTCGGCATGGTCCGGCGTCCATCTCAGTGAGGCCCCTTCCCGGGCGAAGAAGCCTTTCATGGCTTCGCGGATGTCCGCGCGGCCTTTCACGGGACCCTCCCCCTGCGGCAGCATGACGGCGTCGTCCGCGAAAAAAGACGCCCAAGCCTCCGCGCCGCGCTGCGCCGTGGCGGCGTCGAAGGCGGCATCGGTCTTAAGGAGCGACTCGCGGGCCGCGGCGGTGCGGTCAGACCGGGCCATCCCGGCCGCCACGAGCCACAGCGCGGCCATGCCGATCGTGAGAATGCTTACGGCTGTACGTGCGTGCTTTTTCATCCATTCCTCCCATGCGGCTCGATTCGCTCCCCTTAAGGTAGCACGAAGAGGAACGATTCCCTCACGTCCGGCCCTCATTGTTTTTTTTGCAGCGGGACCGGAATTTGGTCAATCGGGTGGTTGAAGGTAGAATAGCCCACGCGCGTGCTGTAGGGAGAGCGTGGATGACCTTGCTGCTGCTGGCGTCGGACGGGATGGGCGAAGGCGACCCGGAACTGGGAAGGAGGCTGCTGCGTTCCTTCCTCGAGCGGTTGGTGGAAGCCGGGGCGCACGTGGATATGATCGGCTGCGTGAACCGTGGCGTCTACCTGACGGTGGAGGGCTCGCGGGCTCTCGACAGCCTCCGCGTGCTCCAATCCCGCGGCGCCCGGGTCAGGTCCTGCATCACCTGCCTGGAGTTCTACGGCCTCGCGGACAATCTCGCCATCGGCGAGACGGGCACGATGGCAGATCTGGCGCAGGCCATGGTAGCTGCGGACAAAATCGTCAGGCCGTGACGCGGCACGGCGGTGGTCGCGTGCCGGGCGCGCTCGGGCTTTTTCCCCGCCACGGGGAACGGGAGGACCCGATGAAGTACTTCGTGACTGGGGCCACCGGTTTCATAGGCGGACGTCTCGCGCGGCAATTGCTGGAAGCTGGCCACGACGTGACCGCGTTGGTGAGGCATCCCGACAAGGCGGGGCATCTGGAAGCCATGGGCGTCTCGCTCGCGCAGGGCGACATCACCCGGCGGGACACCCTGCCTGCGGCCATGGAGGGCGCGGACGGCGTCTTTCACCTGGCGGCGTGGTACAAGGTCGGAGCCAGGGACAGGCGCGTTGCTGAAAATATCAACGTCAACGGGACCCGGAACGTCCTGGAGGTCATGAAGGACCTGGGGATCAAGAAGGGCGTCTACACCAGCACGGTCGCCGTCTTTTCCGACACCGCCGGCCGGCTCGTGGACGAGAGCTACCGCTACGACGGGCGGCACCTGAGCGAATACGACAGGACGAAGTGGGTCGCGCACTACGAGGTGGCGCTGCCCATGATCGAGGCGGGTCTGCCGCTCGTGATCGTTCAGCCGGGCGCCGTCTACGGCCCTGGAGATACGAGCGCGGTGGGCGAGGCCTTCAGGCAGTACCTCAGGAAGAGGTTGCCCGTTGTTCCCAAAGGAATGGAATTGTGCTGGTCGCACGTGGACGACGTGGCGCACGGCCACGTGCTTGCCATGGACAAGGGGAAACCTGGCGAGTCCTACATCCTGGCGGGGCAGCGCCGGACGCTGGAAGACGTCCTGGGGATGGCCGAAGAGATTACGGGCGTCAAGGGGCCGCGAATCCGGCTCGGCCCCGGGACCCTGCGCGTCATGGCCCGTATCACCTCCGTTTTTGAACCCGTTCTGCCTTTGCCCGATTCGTACCGGTCCGAAAGCCTCCGCGTCACGGCGGGGACCACCTACATCGCCGACAACGCCAAGGCCGTGAGGGAACTAGGCTACTCCGTGCGGGCGCTCAGAGACGGCCTCCGTGAGACGTTCGCGGCCATGATGGACGAGATGCACGCAAAGCCGCTGTAAATCAGCACAATCTCCCTGGGAGGCCGTCATCATCCTGGCAAGAGATCCCCTCAAGATCGTGACCGAGCGGCTCGTCCTCGTCGTACCCGGACCGAGGTACGCCGAGCGCATGCTCGATTACGTCAGCGAGAACCGGGAGCACCTCGCGGAATGGGAGCCCAGGCGCCCCGGCTACTACTACACCCTCGCCCTGTGGAAACAGGACCTCGCCGCCGCCCGCGCCGAGTTCCAGCGGGGACAGTCCTTCCGCCTCGTTCTGCTGCGGCGCGAGGAATTGAAGGGCCCCATAATCGGCGTCTGCAATTTCCGCAACGTCGTGAGGGGGGCCTTCCAGGCCTGCCACCTCGGGTACAGCATGGATTACCGCTTTCAGGGACAGGGCCTGATGTTCGAGGCGCTGTCGGCGGCCATCCGCTACGCCTTCGAGGACCTAAACCTGCACCGCGTCATGGCCAACTACATGCCCCACAACGCACGGAGCGCAAGGCTTCTCGACAAGCTCGGGTTCGTCCGCGAGGGCTTCGCCAGGGATTACCTGCACATCGCCGGCAAGTGGCAGGACCACGTCCTGACGGCCCTGACGAACCCCCACTGGAAGTCGCCCTTCACGCCGTGAATCGACCGCCGCGGCTCAAGAGCCCGCTCGCTTGCCCTGCCAGCTTGCCCTGCGCGCCAGCTCGCGCGTGACGGCGCCGAGGGTCCCTCGCTTGTCGCGACACCAGTCGGGCGCCAGGAGGATACCCTCCGGCCGCTCGCCCGTGAGGCGGTGAATCGTCGTTTCGGGCGGCAGGGTTTCCAGGAGGTCGGCGGCGTGCGCGGCAAAAACCTCCCGGCCAAGAAGGGGCAGCGCTCCGGCCTTCCAGCGGGCGGCAAGTGCGGAACCGTTCACGACGTGCAGGGGATGGAGTTTCACGCCCCACGGGCGCAGGCGGGTCACCTCGGCCAGCGTTGCGCGCATCATGGCGTCGTCCTCGCCCGGCAGGCCCAGCATCACGTGCAGGACGAAGGGGATGCCAAGGTCCCGAAGGGCCTCCACGGCAGCCACTGTGTCAGCGTGCTTGTGACCGCGGTTCACGGCGGAAAGGGTGGCGTCGTGGATGGTCTGCATGCCCACGTCCACCCAGAGACGTGTGCGGCGGTTGAAGGCGGCGAGCACGTTGAGGATCCGGGGCGGCAGGCAGTCTGGACGGGTGCCGATGATGATACCGACGACGCCCCGTACCGCGAGGGTGCGTTCGAGCATGGCCCCGAATTCTTCCGGCGTGCGTCCGTAGGTGTTGGTGTGGGCCTGGAAGTAGGCCAGGACGCCCGCGTATCCGGTCGCCGTCGCTCGACCAGCGAGGCGGACCAACCGGTCGTGCCAGGCCTCGCCCGCAACGAGGTCGTCGGGGCCGGAGCCGCCCGGATCGCAGAAGGAGCACCCTCCGACGGATAGCGTGCCGTCCCGGTTCGGGCACGTGAAACCCGCGTCCAGGTTTGCTTTTCGGACAGGCCCGCCGAACGTGGCTTTAAGGTCCTTCGAGAGCCAGTGGATCGGGTCCCGCCGGGAGGGGACGAAAGCGGATGTTGGCCTGATAGTGTTCAGCTTGGTGTTCCTGCTCGGCATGATAGTGGTCCGTCCTGAGATCGCTCTTTTCCAATGCAATTCTAACGCGAGATCGGGCGTCCCGTCGCGCGTGGCGGGCACGGTGTCAGCGACGGGGCCTTGTCGATCCTGCGCCGTGCGGGTGTCAGATAGTGCGACCCTCCTCGAACCGCCGGCCCGGCTGCGGGCGGCCGCTCGCAGCGGGGGGATCGAACGTGGGCAGGAGAACGTCTTGGGGCGCTGAAAACAGGCCGGCGAGATGTCTGCAGGCGTTCCCGGAGGGCCACGTAGCAGACCCATCGGTAGCTACGGCCGCTTCATCGGCAGGGACGTGCCGCAGTAGGGGCAGTCGGCGGAGGCGGCGCTGGTCCAGGCGACGTCTTTGCCGTGGATGGGGCCGGCGCATTTGGGGCAGTTGGAGGGCAGCAGGTCGATGCGGCGGGCGGGCGGATCGGGTTGAGCGGGGGATGGGACAGGCTGGGCGGGCACTGTTTGTTCGGACGGGGCCGGCTTGGAGGATGCGGCCGCGGCGATGCCCTCCACGACCATGCTGACGGCAACGAGGATCAGGATGCCCGGCCACCACCAGCCCGTCCACGCGAGGAGAGCGATGCCCAGAAGCCATATCGCACCGTGGACGCTCCGCCAGGGTTCCGCCAACCTGTTCCGCCTGCTTCGTCTGCTCATGGGACCCCTCCCCGCTGCCGAACGTTTCGTGAAAGATCACTATACTATAGCCGGCTTCAGAAGAGGAGAACTGGTTTTCACAGTGAGGCGGAGAGACCGTGAAAACACAACTTGGGATTGAGGACTTAAAGACGGCAGAGGAGCGATGATCGAGTTGCGGTTGGTTCTTCGAATGCCTTCCGTCTGCCGTGTTTCGTCTTTCCTTTAACCCTTAGCCCTTCGGCCTTGGCCCTGGAGAATAGTCAGATCCCTGGTTCTTTTTCGTCTTCAAATCCGCAATCCCAAATCCCAATTCCCCAATGTCTCTTACTCTTCCTTGTAGATAATCTTCTGGGTGACGACGCCGGAGGGCGGGTAGTCGTAGATGTGCCGGACGCCCTTGGCGTCGACGTACATGTAGTAGACGTGGTAGGTGGGACGGACGCCCTTGGTCTCTACGTAGTACTTCTCGAAGTCGCCGGGGTGCGTCAGCAGGGCTTTGGCCTCTCGGAAGACCGACGGGCGGCCGTAGTCGTCGAGGATCCTGAAGACGTAGCGGACGGTCTCGGCGTAGGGCGGGATATGGTTGAGGTATTTCTGGACGGCGTTTTCCCCTGCGTTGTAAGCGGCCAGTACGAGGGGCGTGTTGTGGTTGAAGACCTTCTGCAGGTAGGCCAGGTACGCGGTGCCGCCAATAATGTTCTGGTCGAGGTTCCACGGGTCCCGGCAACCGAAGCGTTTTGCCGTGTCGGGCATGAGCTGCATGAGGCCTATGGCGCCCTTTTTAGAAAGCACGTTCGGCCGGTAGCCGGACTCGGCTTCCACCAGGGCGGAGACGAGCTGGTAATCCAGACCCTTCTGCCGGCAGGCCCTGCGGAGCTTCCCCTGGATTTCGAGCCTCTCGCGGGTGGGAACGGCGGGCGAAGGACGGCTGTTGGAGGAGACCCCTTCCCGTGCCTCCTTCGAACCCTTGTTCGTAATCGTGATGTGGCCCTGGGCGTCGCGCTCGATGCGGACCTGGCCGAGGACGGCGAACGGTACGGCGAGCAGCACGGCGAGCAGCAGGAAAAGGGCGGCCCGGCCGGTCTTCATGGTGCCGCCTCGTTCCGCCAGTTGTGGCGGGCCAGCTGACCGCAGGCGGCGAGGATGTCTACGCCCCGGCTCTTGCGGACGCTCGTGGGGATGCCCGCACCCAGCAGAATCGCCTGGAAGTCTTTCGCGGTCCCCTCGGAGGCGGTCTTGAAAGGCAGGCCTTCGGCGGGGTTGAACTGGATGAGGTTGACCTTCACTTTGAGGCCGCGGGCGAAACGGGCGACGTCGCGGGCGTGGTCGGGACCGTCGTTCACGCCGGACAGGAGGATGTATTCGAGAGATACGCGCTCCCTGTCCTTCCTGGACAGGTCCTGTAGAACGGTGCGCAGGCGCTTGAGGGGGTAGCGGGTATTGATGGGCATGAGCCGGTCGCGCAACTCGTCGGTGGCGGCGTTCAGCGACAGCGACAGGCGCGGGCAGACGGGGCTTTTCGCAAACTGTTCGAAGGCGTCGGCGAGCCCTGAGGTGGACACGGTGATGCGCCGCCGGGCGACGTTCATGCCTTTTTCGTCCTCGAGAACGGCCAGGGCCTTTTCCAGACTCGCGCGGTTGGCCATGGGTTCGCCCATACCCATGAAGACGACGTTGTATGGTTGGCCGGAGATGTCGGTCATGGCCTCGAGGACGAAGAACTGCCCCAGGATCTCCCCCGGCGTCAGGTTTCGCATGAAACCCAGCTTGGCCGTCAGACAGAACTCGCAGCCTACGGCGCACCCGACCTGAGAGGAAACGCAGACGGTGCGGCGGGTGCCGTCTGGGATGTAGACCGCCTCGATGTTCTGGCCGTCCGCGAGGCGAAGGAGGAACTTTCGCGTGCCGTCTGAGGACAGCTGGTCGCCCGCGACGACGGGAAGCCCGGGCTCGCAACGCTCGGCAAGAATTCCGCGGGCCGACTTGGGAAGGTTCGTCCAGGCTTCCGGATCGGGCCGGCGCCGGGCGTAGATCCAGCTGTATATCTCGCGCACCTGGTAGGGCTTCAGGGCGAGGCCTTCGCACAGGGACGCGATGCCGTCCGCATCGAGGCCCACCAGGGGCACGCGGGTTGTTCCGGTCTTCTCGTTCGGTTCGGCCATCCCGGCGACTCCCATGGCCTTTTACTATATCACTAAAATCCGGCCAAAGGCCGGATTTTGCATGGCTTTTGCGACGCCTTCCTGGGTAAGGATGGCAAAGCCGGGGGCGGGCCTTTGAGGAGGAAATGAACAAGAAACAAGGAAGGATTTGAAGGAAGGGTTAGCATCCGCGGCGGAATCGGTCTTCGAAGGCCCACCACAGGCCGTTTATCAAAATCCCAACTCCCAAATCCAAAATCCCAAATGGTCTCAGACCTGCAGTCTAAGTCAGGCCACCGGATCACTTGGTCACTCGGTCACTTTCCCTAGGCTGCCTTATGCCTGTCGAGGCGCTCTTCGTCGAGGCCCCACCAGAAGGCCTTGACGCCGTCGAGCATTTCGTCTGCGGCGTTGAGGAATGTGGCCTGGTCGAAGTCCGTTCGTTCGTAAGCTTCCCTGAGTTCGTCCAGGGTGTGGGCGGCGTGGTTGTCTTCGATGCGGTCGTGCCAGGTGAAGAAAGCGAGAGGCAGTCCGGGGCACTGCTGTTTCTTGAAGACCGACAGGCCCGCGATGAGCTGCTTCCAGAAGCCTGCGGCGGCCCAGTTTTCCACCGCGTAGGATGCGGCCACGCTCACCAGGCCCTGGCCCTCGCCGTAGAGGCGTTCCAGTTCGTCGCAGAAGTGGAGGGTGGACGGCCAACCGTGCCTGCGCTTGCCCATGTCCGAGAACGCCAGGCCCAGGGGCTTGCCGAAGTTCAGCAGCCATTCGAAGTGTCCGGCCCGGAAATGGAAGGTGCCCCCTTCGACCGATCCTTCGGTGCCCACGAGGTCGGGGTCGCCGAGGCGGTCCTTCTCCTCGTCCGAGAGTTCCCGCTGGGAGGGCTGCGCGGTGTTGTTTCTGAACATGACGCCGATCTCGTTGGCCAGGATCTCTTTCGATTCCCTCATGGATTCCAGGGTTTCGGAATTGATCATCTTCTTGAGCTGGGCGATGAGGAACTGGTTGGAGAAAACCGAAAACTGAACGGCGAATCGGCGCACGTCGTCCACGGTCAGGTCGCCCTTCTCGAACCATGCAGTGTAGGGGTTGCCGGTGACCACCTCGTGCGAGTTCACCAGGTCATCGACCTTGCGCCGAAACGTTTCGAAATCGCCTTTAGCGAGTGAAGTCATCTGTTTTTCTCCTCCTGTGTGCGCTGCCCTCAAACCGTGGTCTCGCAGCCTGCAGATCGCCGCGCGGGACATCTCGGCGGGGCGGCGGGAATCCTGTCCTCACACGGTATTTCATCTCCCAACGGTGCAGGGGTGCGTTCCCGCTTTCCGGTATACAATTCTGACAACGGAAAAGGCGGCGCTCGTATTCCGGAACGTGTGGATCGCGCCTTTATCTGGGGGGAAGAGCGGCGGGCACGTGCCGCGAGAAAAACGGAACGAAACGGCCCACGGCCCTCAGGTTTCTTTCAGGCGATCGAGGCGGAGGCGCTCGCGCTCGTCGAAGAGGCGGCGGGAACCGGCGGAGACGGCGGCGATGGTGCCGAAGCCCGAACCAGCGGCGATGAGAAACATGATGAGGATCTGGTACTTGACGGCCTCCACGGGCGGACTGCCCGCCAGGATCTGGCCCGTCATCATCCCCGGCAGGCTTACGATGCCGGCGACGGCCATGGCGTTGATGATGGGGATCATGCCGCCCCGGATGCTCTCGCGCCTGATCTGACGGACGGCCTCGCTCCACCTCTCGCCGAGGGACAGTCTCGCCTCCAGGATGGCGCGCTGCTGCCAGGCGGTCTGCGTGAGCCTGTCCAGGCCGATGGCGATGCCGTTCATGGTGTTGCCCAGAAGCATGCCGAGCAGCGGAATGGCGTACCGCGGATCGTACCAGGGCTGGTTGCGGATGACGATGGTGAGCGCGAAAATGCAGACCGCGAAAGACGAGAGGAACATGGCGGATGCGCCCATACCGAAGCCCCACGCGCCGCGGAAGCGGCGCTCCTGACGGTTCACCACCTCCCGCGCGGCGGCGAGGACCATCACGAGCGCGATCAGCAGCAGCCACAAGGGATTGACGGCGCCGAAAAGCCACTTGAGGACGAGGCCCACGAGGAGGAGCTGGATGGTGGTCCTCAACGCCGCGACGAAGATCTGGCGGGTCAGCCTGAGCCTCAGCGGCAGGCCCAGTACGCCGAGGCCGACGACGAGCAGGGCGGCGATGGAGAGATCGAGGGGAGTGAGCGTGATGGCCTGGGTCAAAACGAAGCCTCCCGCAGTTCGCCGTCCTTCATGGCGAACCGGCGTCGTGCGACGCGGCCGGCCTGTTCCGCGCTATGACTGACCCAGAGGACGGGGGCGGCGTACTCGTCCCGGTAATCGGCCAGCAGGCGCTCGACGCGCGCGCCGCTGTCCGGATCCAGGTTGGCCGTGGGCTCGTCGAGGAGGAGTGCTTCCGGCTTGCGGACGAGGAGCCTCAAGAGGGCAAGACGCTGCTTTTCGCCGCTGGAGAGCCTCCTCACCGTCCATCCAAGGACGTCCTCTTCGAAACCCAGCGTTTGGAGAGCGGAGTTGTCGACCGTTGGAAAGTGGTCCCCGACCCGGTCGTACCACCAGGGGCTGTCGGCGGGCAGGAACCCGACCCTCCGGCGCCAGATCGGCGCCGGCATGGCCGAGGCGGCAGATCCGTCCAGAAAGGCGTCGCCGTCGTGAGGGTCCAGGTCCGCCACGGCGCGGAGCATCATGGTCTTTCCGCCGCCGGATGGGCCCGACAGGGCCACGCACTCGGCCGGTTCGATGGTCAGGTTCACCGGCGCGCCGCCATTGAACGCGAGGTCGCGGATTTCGAGCCTGGGCATGAGGCCTCCCTTCGAGGGGACATCGTACACCAGGGGTGGATAATTTGGGATTGGGGATTTTGGATTTGGGAATTGGGATTTTAAAGGCAGCAGAGAAACAAGGTGGATGTCTATTGCCAAGGGCTAAGGCCGAAAGGCGAAGGGCTAAAGGGAGAACGGCAGACGGCAGGCCTTCCGAGGATCGCGACCTGAAGGTCGCTCCGCGGTCTTTTGCCACCGCTTTGCAGGAGGCACTTTCAGGTGCCGATTACGCTTTGTAGTTAGACCACGTGGTACTTTGAGTGTTTGCCTGATCACTCGATGGCCGCATCTGCAGGCGCACGCGGTCGGCGGTCGGCGGTCTCCACAAGGGGCGCATCACGTCCTGCTCATCTAATCCCTGAATCACCTGCCAAAGGCAACAGATCCAACGGATGTGCAATGAGGTGCCGGGCGCCGGCGGCCGTGAGTTCGGCGGCCTCGCGGAAGCCCCAGAGGGCGCCTACTGGATACATGCCCGCGGACAGGGCGGTTTTCATGTCGGTGGCCGTGTCGCCGAGGTAGAGAAAATCCGGCGGGGCGAGTCCCATCTCCCGGGCTACCTCGAAGGCGCCCGCGGGATCCGGTTTCGGCGGCACGCCGGAGCGCTGGCCGAGGACGGTCCGGAAGCGCCACCGTCCGAGCAGGTGGTCTACGTGCTTGTGGGTAAAATCGTCGGGCTTGTTGGAGAGAATGGCCATGGGAACGTTCATTCCGGTCAGATGGTCGAGCATGTCGGCGACGCCCGCGTACGGGCGCGTATGTTCGGCCCAGCGCTCGGCGTATCGGGCGCGCATGTCTGCGATGCATCCGGCCACGGTGGCGGCGTCCGCGTCGTCGGGCGGCAGCGCCCTCCTGATGAGCATCTCGATACCGTCGCCCACGAAGTACCGGTAGGCGTCGACGGGGTGGACGGGAAAGCCTACGGCGGCGAGGGCCTCGTTTGTGGAGTCCGCGAGGTCCCTGAGCGAATCGAGGAGAGTGCCGTCGAGGTCGAACAGAACCGCCTTGAAGGGCATGGCCGGGAATGCCTCCAGTCCAGGACCCTCCCAGCATACTACAGTCTAACGGTCTCGTTGGTTCCTACGATGCGCAGGCTCCGTCGCGCCTCGGACGCGGACTTCCTCGGACCGGAGAACTGTTCGCCCTCCATGCCCTGCAGGACGACCCGGAGGGTCCGTGCGAGGTACGACCGGTCTAAGGGGGTGCCCGATGGGGTGAGCTGGCGCTCGGTGACAACCCGGCAGACGCCGTAGACGGCCAGGGTCATCTCGTCCACGCCTCCGTCCCTGAATTCCCCGAGACGTATGCCGTCGGCAATGATGGTCCTGACGGCCTGGGTAAAGGCGCGGTGGAAGAGGCAGAAGTCGAAATGGGGCACGCCCTGGGGCGGCCCGTAGTGAATGCCGTAGAAGAGCCTGACTGCTTCAAGGTGGGACTGAAAGAAATCGGCCGCCTGGTCGCACAGGTACCACAGCCTCGCCGAAGCATTGCCGGGCTGTCGCCTGCACTTGGCCATGCGGTTGTTGTAGTCGGCCAGAAGCTTGTTCAGGATGCTGCGGTAGATGCCTTCCTTGCTACCGAAATACCTGTAGAAGGCATACCTTGATTCTCCGCTCGCGGTGATGATCTCGCGGACGGTGGTGGGGCCGTAGCCCTTCTCCATGAAGAGGCGCGTGGCAGCGCCCATGAATCTGCGCGGGATCTCGCCCGCAGGGGAACAATCGTCGTGGACCTTTATGTCAGTCATTCCTGCTCCGCTTGGTATGTTCCAAAAGACCTGCTCGCGGCTGGTGCCTGGAAAAACAGGTCGAACCAAAAAACGCCCGGTGCTTTCGGCGTTCAGAGTACTATCTTACGCAGGCTGAAACGCAATTGTTCTTTACCCCGTTCCCGGCGCAGTCGGGTCGGCGCGCATCACCTGGTAGGAAGACCGGCGCCCGTGCCGCCGATGCCTGGATTCATTCTCCGTTGGCGCCGTCACGCCGATCCGCCGATGACGCCCATGGCGTAGCGCAAGGTCGCAACCGCGACGAGGTAATCCCGCCGGGCCTGGGCGAGGTTGCCCTCCGCCTGCGTCAGGTTGAGCTGGGCGTCATCCACGTCCAGCTTGGTCTTGACGCCGAATTCGTAGCCTTTCTCGGCCATCTCGAGCAGGCGGCCGGCCTGTTCGACCGTCCCTTCGAGGGCCTCGACTATCCTGTAGGACTCGTCGACCGCATCGAGGGCCGCGTGGAGTTCGAGAGAAACCGAATCGATGGCCCTGGCGCGCTCAATCTCGAGGCTCGTGAGGTCGCTGCGCGTCTGCATGACCTGTCCGCGGGACCGCATGCCGTCGAAGATCGGAAACGAGAGGAAGATGCCGGTACTCCATGTCTTTCCGTGAGAATCGAGGTCGCCGACGATGTACTTGGTGCTTCCGTAGGTGGCGCGAAAGTCGAGGCGGGGCTTGTCGCCCGCCCGCGCGATTTTGACGAGCTCTCTCTGGATGGCCACCCGGTGTTCGAGGTCCTTCAGGTCGGGCCGCCTGTCGAGGGCCGTGGCCAGGGCGTCGTCGTAGGACGGAACCGCGACGCGCGACGATTCAAGGCTTCCCCGGACCTCGAAGTCGCCTGACTTCATGGCGAGGAGGAAGCGCAGGCGCTCCCTCGCCAGGCGGACGCCGTTGGTCGTCCGGATGACCGTGGGCCGTGCGTTCTTGACAGCCACCTCGGCGGCCAGGACGTCGTAGTCCGTCGCCGTTCCGAGGTCGTACTTCTTCTTCGCCTCCGCCAGGTGGCGCGCCTTCTGGTCCAGGTTCTCCTGCGCGATGACGACCAGTTTCTTGTTCAGGATGACGTCGTAGAAGGCGGCCGTCACGTCTCTTCGAACGGCTTGGCGGAACCTGCGAAGCTGGTCCTCCGCGACGAGTCTGCCGACTTTCGCCGCCTTGATGGCCGCCCCGACCTGGCCCCAGGTGTAAAGGGCCTGGGTCAGTCCGACCTGGCCCGTCCGGACGTCCTGCTGGACCGGAAAAAGATCGCCGTACTCGCCGTAAAGCCCGCGGAGGCTCTCGTCGTGAAGCCTCTGGCCGGACGCCGTTATCGTGATGTGCGGCAGTGCCGCGGACCGCTCCTCCACGTACTTGCCCTGGACCCAGTTCCGGTACTCCTGTGCTTTCTGTACATCTCGGTTCTGGTCCATGGCGATGTCAAGCGCACGGTCGAGGGTGAGGATCTGCGGCCCCTCGGTCTGCGCGAAAGTGGAGACGGAGGCGAAGACCGCAAGAGCGAAAAAGAGGGCCGTGCGTCGCAGCGTCTTTCTCATGGTGATGATTTCTCTCTTCATAAGGCTTTCTCCCCCGCCCACCTGCGGTGTACCCAGTTTCCAAAGTCCTCCAGGAGGGTATAGACCACCGGGACGATCAGAAGCGTCAGAAGGGTGGACGTGATCAGGCCGCCGATGACGGCCCGCGCCATGGGCGCCCGCATCTCCGAGCCCTGGCCGATGGCGAGGGCGAGGGGGAGCATGCCGAAGATCATGGCCAGCGTCGTCATCATGATGGGCCTGAGACGCGTCCGGCCCGCCGTGATGAGGGCCTCGCGGCGCTCCATACCGCCTCGCCGGAGTATCTTGGCGTAATCGACGAGAAGAATGGCGTTCTTTGTGACCAGCCCCATGAGCAGGATGAGGCCGATCAGAGACATCATGTTTATGGTGTCGCCCGTGAGAAAGAGCATGCCCGCCATGCCCACGATGGACAGGGGCAGGGACAGCATGATGGCGAGCGGGTCGATGAAGGACTCGAACTGGGCCGCGAGGATGAGATAGACGAAGATGATGGCCAGAACGAGCGCTTCGAGGAGGTAGCCGAAGGACTCCATCATGACCTCGGTGTCGCCGGACATGACCACGCGGTAACCTGGGTCCATGGGTATTTTTGAGGCGGCCTCCATGATCCGGCTGCTGGCGGTGGCCAGGGGCAGGTGGTCCAGGTTGGCACTCAGTACGACCTGCCGGCTGAGGTCCTGGCGGCTGATCTCGGCGGGCGAGACGGCGCGTTGGAAGCTCACCAGATCCGAGACGGGCACCAGGGCGACGCGTCCGTCGGCGCCGGGGACGGAGAGCCGAAGGTCGCCGACCTGCTTGATGTCTCTGCGCAGCCTTCCCGGGAGGCGAAGGCGCACGTCCACGGCCTCGCCCTCCTCGTCTTCGTAGGTCGTGACGACGCGGCCGCCCACCAGGGCGCTAAGAGTGCCGGCCACGTCGGCGGTCGACAGCCCCAACCGGGCGGCTCGGGCCCTGTCGACGACCAATCTGTACTCCGGGAGGTCCTGTTCCATGGAGACGTCCAGATCCACGACTCCCGGGATCTTGTAGGCGGCCGCCTTGAGCTTTGCGGCGTAGCGTTTGAGCTTGGGGATATCCTGTCCCTTGATGTAGACCTGGAGAGGCTTCTGGAAGCTGTCGGGATCTTCCTCAACCGAAGGGATGATGCCCGGAACCCGTTCGAGCCGGGCGCGGACGAGCGGCATGATCCGGGCCTGGCTCCTCCTGCGCTCGGACCGGTCCTTCAGCTTGATGTAGACGTAGGCGTCGCGAACCGTGTCCGTGTCTCCGGCGCCGATCGCGCCGTAGGTGTGGTCTACCTCGGGGAAGCTCTTCAGCACGCCCAGGACGGCCTCCATGCGGGTGCGTCCCTCTTCGATGGACGCGCCGGGCGCCGTCTTGAAGCGGACGACGAATTCGCCGTGGTCGAAGGGAGGGAAGAATTCGCCCTGGAGGGAGAAGAAGACCGCGATGCCCGCGACGAAGGCGCCGACGGCCACGGCGAACACGGTCTTCCGGTGGTCGAGGGCCCAGCCTATGACCGCCTTGTAGCGGTCCGCCGTCCTGTCGAACCACGCGTTGAATCGGTCGAGGACGCGGGCCAGCAGGTGGCGCCTGCCCTTGCGTTCGATGTCCGGGTCTACCCAGCGGGACGAGAGCATGGGGTCCAGCGTGAACGAAACGAACAGCGACACCAGCACGGCGAAGGTCACCGTGATGCCGAACTGGAAAAAGAAGCGTCCGATGATCCCCTTCATAAAGGCGACCGGAAGAAAGACGGCGACGATGGATAACGTGGTGGCCATGACGGCCAGGCCGATTTCGGCCGTGCCCTCCCTCGCGGCGGTGATGTGGTCCTGCCCACGTTCCAGGTGGCGGACGATGTTCTCCCGGACGACGATCGCGTCGTCGATGAGCAGGCCAATGGCCAGCGAGAGCGCCATGAGGGTCATGACGTTCAGGGTCATGTCCAGAAAATACATGACGATGAAACTGGAGATGACGGAGATGGGCAGGGTGAGTCCCGTGATGACCGTGGAGCGCCAGGAATTCAGGAAGAGAAAGACGATGAAGATCGTGAGGATGCCTCCGAGAACCAGCGTGGTCTGGACGTCCGACACCGAGTCGCGGATCATGGTCGAGCTGTCGCGGACAACCTGGATGTCCGTGCCGGGCGGCAGCTCCTTGTCGAGCTTTCCGATCTCCTTCTTGACGGCGTCGACTGTGGCGACCACGTTGGCCTTGGATAGCTTGAGGATATCGATGGCCACCGCTGGGACGCCGTCGATGAGGGCAAGCGACCGCTGTTCCTCGGCGGCGTCCGCCACGTCGGCCACTTCTCCCAGCGTAACGGGATGGCCACCGCGCTGCGACACGACAATGGATGCGAACCCCGGTACGAGTTCGGGCTTTCCCGAGACGCGGATGGGCATTTCCGTCCGTCCGCGGTTCAAGCGCCCCAGGGGCGTGTTGACGTTTTCGCGGGCAAGGCCGCTCACGACCTCGTCCACTCCGAGGCCCATGGCTTCGGTGAGGGCCGGGTCGACGTTCACGTGGACTTCTCGCTTGGATTCGCCCACGAGCTTGGCCTTACCCACGCCCGGGATGTTCTCCAGTCGCCTGCGGATCCGCCTGTCCGCCAGGGTCGTGAGTTCCCTGGGCGAGAGGTTCTTGGATCGAATGGCCAGGGAGATGATCGGCATGGCCTGGAAATCGAGCTTCTGGATGGTCGGTTCCTCGATGCCCTGCGGAAGTTCGTTGCGGATGGCGTTGATTTTGGCCCGGGCCTCCTGGGACGCCTCGTTGACCTTCACGTTCAGGTCGAACTCCACCATCACGCTCGAGAGTCCTTCCCGGGAGACGGAGGAGACGTGCTTTACGCCGGGAATGGAGTTGACGGCTTCCTCGATGCGCCTCGACACCTCGCGCTCAACGGTTTCGGGCGAAGCCCCGGGGTAGACGGTGAAGATGGAAACCACGGGGATTTCGACGTCGGGGTAGAGGTCGATGGCAAGGCGGCGGTAAGAGAAAATGCCGAGCGTCACCAGCCCCAGCATGAGCACCGTGGCGAAGACCGGACGCTTGATGGACAGGTCGGAAAGGAACATGGCTCAAGCCCCCGTTGCCGGCGCCCGCACCACCCGGTCGCCGTCGCGGAGGTTGAAGGCCCCGCGGGTGACGACTTCCTGGCCTGCGCTCAGCCCCTTGACGACTTCGACGGTCGCGTCGGAGACGGCGCCAGTGGTTATGGAACGGACGTGTACCGTGTCGCCTTCGAGGACGAATACCTCCGCCTTATCAGACTGGACGTCCCACTTCACCAGGGCCTCTTTGGGCACCTGCAGCACGTTTGCGCGGTTCTGCGTCAGGATGCGGCCCTTCACGAAGGTGCCCGTACGAAGTTCGCCTGACGCGTTGGGCACCACCGCCACGATCTTCACCGCGCGGCTTGCGGCGTCGGCTGCGGGATTGATGAAGGAGACCTTTCCCTCGAACGTTTTATCCGGCACGGCGTCCGTGCTGAACGCGAGGGACTGGCCGACTTTCACGGTGTGAATCCGGCCGGACGGAACGGTGACTTCGAGATCGAACAGCCGGTTGTCCACGATGCGGAACATGGGCTTCGGCGCGCCCATGTTCTCTACGTAGTCGCCCACGCTGACGCCCCGATAGGCCACGACGCCGTCCATGGGGGAGCGGATGACGGTCTTGTCTATACGTGTCTTCGCGAGTTCGAGCAGAGCGCGGGACGAATCGCGCTGGCTGCGGGCATCTTCGAGGCCCTGGGCGGTCATGAGCCCGGCCGCCTTGAGGTTCCGCGCTCTTTCGTACTCTCGCTCGTCCCTGTCCGCCTGGACTGTCGCCTGCAACAGGGCTGATTTCGCCTCTCGCGCGTCCATCCTGGCCAGGACCTGGCCCTTGTGCACAGGTACCCACTCGGTGACGGCGACCTCTGTGACGACGCCGCTGTACTCGCTCTTCACGGCCGCGGCGTTTTTTGCTTCCAGGGTTCCGACCACCTCGACGCTTTCTCGAAAATAGCCCGGGACGACCGTGACGGTATCAACGGCGACCGCCGGCTTTCCCGCTTGCGTTCCATCAGCCTTTGACGCGCATCCGCCCGTTATGGCCAACAGCCCTATCATCGCCGGAATCATGATCGTTCGGACATTCATTGCGCTCTCACCTTCCCCCCCTGGTAGGCTATGCCGTTCAGAACGAGCCGCAGAAGCCTCGCGAGGCCATTGCGGCCGATGCCGCGTCCGGCGTGCGAGAGTTCGAGTTCGGTGGCCACGCTGAACGTGCCCATTACTACGAGAGCCATGTCCTCCGCGCGTCCCTTTCTGAATTCCCCCGATTTTACGCCTTCCCGGACGATCTCCAGCACGGACTTGCGGAAGGCCTCGTCGAACTGGTTGAAATCGAAATCCGGGGCGCCCTGGTGCGGGCCGTAGTAGATGGCGAATATGAGCCGTACGACGGAAAGTCTCTCGAGGAAGAGGTCGAATACCTCCTCGAGCAGGCTCTGCAGTTTCTTGCCGGCCGGTCCTCCGCGCCTGCGCACCTTTTCGAGACGCACGTTGAACGCCTCCTGGGTCAGGTCCATGATCGCCCGGTAGATACCCTCCTTGCTTCCGAAGTGGTAGTAGAGTACGGGCTTGGTCACGCCTGCCGCCGCCACGATCTCGCGGACGCTCGTGGCGGAGTAGCCCCTGCGCGTGAAGAGGTCCGTTGCGGCGTTCAGCAGTTTTTCTTTTGCGGCCGTTTCTTCATGGGCGGCGCCGGCGGCAGTAGATCGCATATGCTTCTCCGTTCCGTTTGTGAAGCCGATGGAAACCGGGCGTCCTTCTTACAAAAGGCTACCTACCGGTAGGTAAGCATGACGTCGAAACGAAGTCAAGTCCGTATCCGAAGTGTGAGCACGGGGCTGGTGAGGAGCCCCGGCTGTGCATGTGGAGGTCCGTCGTGTTCTTGATTGTGGGGAGGTCGCGAAGGGCTGTTGCACGTCCTCCGCCGTCCCGTGAAGGCGGGACAATTGCCGGCTGATGTCGGGTCCGGGGCAGGTGCCGGGCGGCGCTTGCGGCGTGGGGGCGCCCGGGACGGCGTCAGACGGGATCGGACTCCCGGCTCTTGATCAGGCTGATGAACTCTCGCCTCAGCTCGGGATTGCGCTGGAACTCGCCGGTGAAGGCCGTGCTGGTTGTTTTGCTGGCCTGTTTTTCGACGCCCCTCATGGCCATGCAGAGATGGAACCCCGTGAGCGAGACCGCCACGCCCCGAGGCTCGAGAATGTCCTCGAGGACCCTGGATATCTGCATGGTCAGGCGCTCCTGCACCTGCAGTCGTCGGGCGTAGACGTCCACCAGCCGCGGGATCTTCGAAAGACCGATGATCTTCTCGCCGGGCAGGTAGGCCACCGAGGCCCTTCCGAAGAAGGGGAGCATGTGGTGTTCGCACAGGGAGTAGAACTCCACATCCTTGACGAGTACCATCTCGCTGTAATCTTCGGCGTCAAAAATCGCACCGTTAACGATGTCCTGAATATCGGCGCCGTAGCCGGACGTGAGGAAACGCATGGCCTTGGCCACCCGCTTCGGCGTCTGGACGAGGCCTTCGCGTTCCGGGTCTTCGCCGATTTCTTCCAGAACGCCTTGGGTCAGAGCCTCCAGGCCGTCCACCTCGACGGTCCCAAGACCGGGTTCGGGATCGGCGAGGTGAAGGGCGGAGGCGGCGCCGAGGGATTTGTGTTCGATGGCCTGAGCCTCAGCGGCGGACAACGGCGATGTTGCGCTCGGTCTCTTGGAGTCGGAGTTCATAGAGTCTCCCACCGGGAATCCTGCTGTCCAGGATCTCCCAAAAGGCCACGGCGATGTTTTCTGCCGTGGGGATCACCCCGTCGAGAAAGGGGACGTCCATGTTCAGATTTTTATGGTCCACCTGCTTTATGATCGATTCGTGGACGATGGTCTTGAGTTCTTTCATATCGATGATCATGCCTGTCTCGGCATCGATTTCGCCTTCTACGGTGACTTCGAGTTCGTAGTTGTGGCCGTGCCCGTTGGGATTGGCGCACAGTCCGAAGACATCGTTGTTCTTGGCGAGGGACCAGTCGGCCCTGTGCAGCCTGTGGGCGGAGGAAAAGTGTTTCTTTACGGTCACGTAGGTTCTCATGGATATGCCTCCTTCCCTCGTTGAGCAAGAGTCGTACCATGGGGGTGGGCTTCCCCCGGGGATCGATGGCGCGACCGGTCCGAATGCATTGAAAGGCCGGTCATCCCGCTCCGTATTTCTTCGTCGTCAGGCACAGTATACCCCTAATGTCCGAGGGCGGCAGCGGTTCACGGCCTGCAACAGTCGGGCGCTTCGGTTTCAGCTCAGAAACGGGCTCCGGCCGAACATTTGCGTGCCTTCAGGGGGCATGGCAGGGACAATTGGGATCCCGGCGCGACGGATGCGGCGAAGGGAAAGCCGGCATCCCGCGGGCGGAATATACGAAAGCCTCGAGACGTTGGCATCAGGGTTGCTGAAGACGGCACCGGGGCAACGGCCCCGAGGCTTTCGAACGTCAATCAAAGCGGACAGGATCATTCACTGTGAGGAGGATTTAATGAGTCTAGTAGGCCAGAAAGCACCCGATTTCACCCTTGAAGCCGTGGTGGGCGGAGAATTCAAGAAAGTCAGCCTGGACGATTACAAGGGCAAGTATCTCGTGCTGTTTTTCTATCCCCTGGATTACACGTTCGTCTGCCCCACGGAGATCACCGCCTTCGCGGACAGCTACGACGCGTTCAAGGAGCTCAACGCCGACGTGGCCGCAGCGTCCATCGACAGCCAGTTCGTCCACCTGGCCTGGCAGAACACGCCGCGCAAGGAGGGCGGGCTGGGCAAGGTCCCCTTCGCCCATCTCTCCGACATCAACAAAACCCTGGCGAGGGACTACGGCGTTCTTGCCGAGCCGGCGGGCGTGGCCCTCAGGGGGCTGTTCATCATCGACGAGGACGGCATCGTGCAGCACGCCACGATCAACCAGCTCGGCGTGGGACGCAACGTGGAGGAGGTGCTCCGCACGCTCCAGGCCACCCAGACGGTCAAGGTCACGGGCGAAGTCTGCCCCGCCAACTGGAAGCCCGGCGACGAAACCATGAAAGGCGACGTGAAGGGCTCCCGCTCCTATTTCGAAAAGCACGGCTAACGACCGTTATCAAACCCTTTCTGATAAGACAGCAGGCCGCCGGACCCCCGGCGGCCTTTTTTTCAAACCTCCGGGCGCCCGGAAACGATGGTAGAATCCCGTCTTGCAATCATGGGAGGCTGGGTATGAAGAGAGCTGGGTTATTGGCGGCGGCGCTCGCTTTCGGGCTGTGCGCGGTTGCCGCGGGGGCGCCACCGGCGTCTGGCGGCTGGGAATTTCTGTCTACCACGGACATCGGCGCGAAGGCCTTCATCGACGCCCATCCTGAATGGGACGGTCGAGGCGTCCTCATCGCCGTCTGCGATTCCGGCGTAGACCTCGGGTTGCCGGGGCTTCAGAAGACCTCGGACGGCAAGGCCAAGATCCTTGACGCACGGGTTTTCTGCGACGAGGGCAAAATCTCGCTGTCCGAGGCCGAGGTTTCTTCGGACGCCCACGGGACGGCCTGGCACGGCAAGGGCGGGAAGTGGCTCTACGGCCTGGACAAGCTGGCCGTGAAACCGGCGAAGGGCGAGAAGGTCCTGGTCGGGTACTTCAAAGAGGCGGATTTCAAGAACAGCGAGGCGGAAGGCGGCGACCTTAACGGAAACGGCAACCGCGACGACGTCTACGGCCTCGTGGTTTTCAAGGCAGGCGACGGGAAGGGTGCCCAGTGGACGGCCTACCTTGACACCAACGGCGACGGCAACCTGGCCGACGAGAAACCCATGGGCGACTTCTCGGAGACGCACCGGTCCTTTCAGCTCCGCGGGCGGGACGTTCACGCCCAGGCCAAGGTTATGACCTTCGCCCTCAACCTGTGGCCGGATGAGAAGGAGGCCGCCCTCTACATGGCGGACGGTGCGCACGGCACGCACGTGTCGGGCATCTGCGCGGGCTATGAGATCGACGGGCAGAAGGGCTACAACGGTGTTGCTCCAGGCGCGCAGATTCTGGCGCTCAAGATCGGCAACAATACACTCTCCGGCGGTGCTACGACGCCCGGCTCCATGATCGAGGCCTGGCGGTACGCGGTGAAGAAGGCCAGGGAACTTGACATGCCGCTGGTCATCCAGATGTCCTACGGAGTGGGGTCGGAGGTTGAGGGCCAGGCGGTTGCCGAAAAGCTCATCGACGGGCTGCTGGACGAAAACCCAGACGTGGTGGCGACCGTATCGGCCGGCAATGAGGGACCGGGCGTGTCGACGGTGGGCATGCCCGCGGGTGCGAGAAACGTGCTGTCGGTCGCGGCCGTTCTCAACAGGGCCTCTGCGAGGGACCTTTACGGTGTATCGCTTTCACAGGACGAGATTTTCTCGTTCTCCGACCGCGGCGCCGAACTTGATAAACCGAACATCGCCGCGCCCGGCTTCTCAGCGTCGACGGTGCCGAATTACTCGAAGGGGCGCAACGTGTTTCGCGGCACGTCCATGGCCTCTCCCCAGGCGGCAGGCGGGTGTGCTCTTCTCCTGTCGGCGGCGAAGGCGCAGGGACTCTCCGTGAGCCGCGACCTGGTCACGGCCGCCGTGGAGCGCGGCGCTTCGGCCATTCCCGGCTACGGCCACGTGGACCAGGGCTGGGGGCTGATGAGCGTTCCGAAGGCGTGGAGCGTGCTGAATGCCCTCGCCGGGCGTTCCAGGGACATCCCCGTTCGCTTCAGCTTCGAAACCGAATCGCCAGAAATGAGAACGCACAAGGGGCCGGCCATCTTCTGGCGCGGCGACTTCTATCCCCGGCACAAACCCCAGTCCGTGACCGTCAAGCCCGTTTTCCCCGAGGACATGTCCGCGGATGCCAAAGCGCGCTTCTACGAAGCCTTCGACCTGGAAAGCACGGCCGCCTGGGTCAGGGTGGATAAGGGCTCGACCTTCATGAAAGCCGGGACGCCCGCCGTGATCCCCGTGACCTTCGATGCGAAGCGTCTGCGCGAGCCTGGGTTGTACCAGGCGAGGATTCTGGGCTACGCCAAGGGACTCGGGCGAGGCGGGCGCGAAAAAATCGGGCCCGAATGGGCCATTCCTGTGGCGGTCGTGGTTCCGGAGACACTTGAAGCCGCCGGCGGCTACAAGGCCAGCGCCCGGATAGAAAGCCTTAGAGCCGCCAAGGTCAGACGCATGTTTGTGCAGGCGGGCCCGGGGGTCAGCGGCTTCACGGTGAAGGCCAGGATGGACGATGCGCCCGATGCGGTGGTGGTCGCATGGCTCTTCGACCCCCAGGGCAGGGAGACGGCGTTCGGCGTCATGAGGTCGGGGTCGCTCGAATTCGAGACGACCGTTCCCGCTCACAGGATGGAACCGGGTGTGTGGGAAGTGGACTTCTACGGGTACTACACCAACCAGGCGCAGGTGTCCCTTCGAGCGACGGTCACCGGCTTCCCGCTCGTCCGCCCCGCACGCCGGATAGTACAGGTGAGCGATGCGCAAGGCAGGACGCCTTCGGCAACAGTCCACCTCGTCTCCGCACTTGCGGACAGTTTCCGCGGGCGGGCCGCGGGCGAGGTGACTGGATCCATAAGCTCACGCGACGTCGAGCTCACCAAAGCCGTGTGGACCAGGACCTTCAGGCTGGCACCGGGCGAGAGCGGGGTGACCTTCCGCCTGTCCATGTCCCCCGAGGACTACGGACTCTTCACCGACGTCGCCGTGCAGGTGCTGGACGGCGAGGGGACGGCGCTGGCGTCCGACGGGATGACCTATCGGTCGCTGGTGACACGCTTCGGCCCCCGGCAGGGCGCAAAGAGCGGACAGGACTACACGTTGAAGGTGACGGCGGCCACGGCGGATCCCGGAGCAAACCCCGCCTGGACGCTCCACGTGGACGAGATCCACGAGTACGCGAACCCTATTCCGGTCACCGTTACCTTGGGGGGCGGGCGCAGGATCGTGCTCTATCCCGATCACGAGGGCACCCTGGATCTTTCACTCGATGCCGTTCCGCCGGCGCTGCCCGAGGGGGCTTACTGGCTGGCCGACCTGAGCCTCTCGGATTCGACGAACGAGGCCTTGAAACTGCCGCTGGAACTGTGGCTCGGGGGGAAGTGAGACAAAGTCAGGCACGCCAACAGGTCTGGAGACGCATTACAGAACGGGGGCGGACCGGCGGTCCGTCCCCGTCCTGTTCCGGCCTCCCGCGGCCCGCGCGTCACCGCGCGAAGGGCTTGTAAGGATCCTTGACCACGAGCAGTGCTCCCGTGGAAGGCACCGGGACGAAAGCCCGGCCCGCACCGGCGGCTACACCGTGGGCTCCCCGGGCAGTGGGCGCAGTTCCCAGAAGGACCAGTTTCCCCGTCTTTGCGACACCGAATATGGAGAGGGTCGCGCTGCGCGCGCCGGGCACGTAGAGATGGCGCAGTTCGGGGGAGTAGGCGATGATGTCGACCCCGCGCCCGGCCCTCGTGTGGTCGAGTTCCTTGCCCCCGCGGGCGACGTCGAGGACCGACGCGCCTCCTTCGGCACATCCCACGAAGAGCCATCCGTCCTTGGCGTCCAGGACGAGCCCTCTGGATCCTTTGCAACCGTTGGACCATCTCGCCAGGATCTTGTGTGTGTGGAGGTCGATGGCGAGCGTCTCCGTCTTCCACAGGTTGGTGTAGACGCGTCCTCTGGCGGCGTCCACGACGATGTCTTCGGGGCCTCCGGGCACGGGGATGAAGGCCTCGTGATGGGGCGTCGGTTTTCCCTTCGCGGGCAGGCTGAACACCTCGATGCGTTCCTGGTGCGGCTCCGTGACCCAGATTTCGTGGGTGGGAGCGACGTAGCGGACGTAGTCCGGGCCGCCGGCCAGCTTCGCCGTGGCCGCGATCCTGTTGTCCTTCAGGTTTATGACATCCACGGTCCGGGCCGTGCGGTCCGTCACGAAAAGGTACGCCGAACCCTCGTCAACCGAGGTGATGCCCTCGCCGCGGTGGTGGGTGCCTGCCGGATGCGTGCTGAAGCCCGAAATCGACGTGACGGCGCCGGTCGTGGGCACAACGAGGTCGAGCCTGCCCGTGCGGCCGGCGGGCACGATGACTTTGTCGAGAGCGGATGAGAATAGAAGATCGTCGAACCCGATGCCTCCCGTTCCGGCAGGCAGTGAAATGGACGATTCCGTCGGTGGGGAGGGTGCCTTGGCCTGGGGCCGGGTTTGGGTATCCGCGGCCCATGCGAATCCGGTCAGGAGAATGCAAAGGGCCGTGGCGGTGACGTAGCGCGTCGATTTTGTCATGGGTGTCTCCTCTTTAGAGTGCACGAACCTGCAAGGCGGACAAGTCTCTTTGTAACGCAAAACGGATCTTTACGCACGCGGCGCGGATTTGCCTAAGCCGTAAAGCGATGCCGCCGGGTGTGAACGGCGTACCACGTACGGGACCTTCACTTGCGGTCTCGGGAATAGGGACCTAAACTTACACGGGTTGGTGAGCCGCAATGAAGACACTTCAATGGTCCCTGAGAGACAGTGCATCTCGGATGGTCCGGGCGACGGGCTTTCGGTATAGGATGCCGCTCGGCGTCCTCGTCCTGTTCGCGCTGGGGCTCTGGTTGTGTATTCCGGCGGCGGCGCTGAACCCGGACAAGCTCATCGTCCAGTACGGCCACCGCGCGTGGGCCGAGAAGGACGGGCTTCCCCAGAATTCCATCCAAGCGATTGTGCAGTCGCCTCGAGGCTATCTCTGGCTGGGCACGCAGGAAGGGCTTGTGCGCTTCGACGGCGTGCGCTTTACGGTCTTCGACAAGGAGAATACGCCCCGGATGGAGGGGAACAACGTGACGGCCCTGTGCGAGGACCACGCAGGAGACCTCTGGGTCGCCCTGGATTCCGGCGGCCTGCTGAGGGTGCGTGGCGGCGTGTTCTCCGTGCCCCGTACCGCGAAAAGCCTCCAGGGCATGCGCATCACTTGCATCACCGAAGACAGGCAGCACAGGCTGTGGCTGGGGACTGAAAGCTCGGGCGTCGTGTGTCTGGATGGTTCCAGGATCACACGCTACGGCATGAAAGAGGGTCTCCCGGGACCCGTCACCTATGCGATCTACCAGGACAATCTCGGTGCCATGTGGATCGGTACGAATCGAGGTCTTGCGACCTTGAGAGATGGAAAGCTCGCGACCTTTCCCATGCCGGGAAAGGAACATAACTGGTATTATGCCGTTACCGGAGGGTCGAACGGGACTATCTGGGTCGGCACCTTTCGCGGTCTCTTCCGCATCGATTCCGAGGGCGGAGTAGAGCGTTTTTCCACGAAGGACGGACTGCCCCACAGGACGGTCTACACCCTCTATGAAGATCGCGCCAGCCAGAGCTTGTGGATCGGCACGAAAGGCGGCCTCTGCCGGTACATCCACGGCCGTTTCGAGAGCTACCGCATGTCGGACGGCCTTTCCAACGACCAAGTGCTGTCCATCACCGGAGATCGGGAAGGCGACCTGTGGGTGGGAACCGCCGACGGACTGAACCGGTTCCGAGACGATAAGTTCTTCAGCCTGGGCACCAGGAACGGCCTTCTGAACGGCATGGTGATCTCCGTTATTCAGGCCGGGGACGGGAGCATCTGGATCGGCACGGATGGCGGCGGCGCGGCGCGATGGACCACCGGAGGCATCACCAACATCACGAAAAAGGACGGCATGCCGAGCAACACGGTAGATACGCTCTTCGAAGACAAGGACGGATCCATCTTGATGGGGCTCGATTCGGGCGGTCTCGTGAAATGGAAGGCGGGACGGCTCACCCGGTTCATGGCCTCGGATAAACGACTCACCAATACGGCCATCACCTGCCTGATGAGGGACAGCGGCGGAACCCTGTGGGCGGGTTGCGCCAACGGTGTCTTCCGGATCGGGGACGGCGAGGCGAAGCTCCTGACCCGCAAAGAGGGGCTTTCCGGAGACTCGGTGACCTGCCTCCTGGAGGACAAGAACGGCGGAATATGGATGGGTACGGACGCGGGCGGCCTCGATCATTACGTGGACGGCGCCATCAAGACCTACACCACCAGGCAGGGGCTGGTCAACGATGACGTCAACGCCCTTTACCAGGAACCGGACGGGACGCTCTGGATCGGGACCATGGGCGGCCTGAGCAGACTCAGCAACGGACGGTTCGCGAACGTCACCCGCAGGCAGGGCCTGTTCAGCGACACGGTCTTCGTCATCCTCGCCGATCGGACGGGGCGATTCTGGATGAGCTGCAACAAGGGCGTGTTCAGCGTCCGCAGGAATCAACTTGAGGCCGTGGCCGACGGACAGGCACTGAAGGTGTCCTGCGATGCCTATGGCAGATCGGACGGGATGGGCAGCAGCGAATGCAACGGCGGCGTTCAACCGTGCGGCTGGTCCACAAGAGGAGGATGGCTCTGCATTGCCACGGTGCGCGGCCTCGCCGTGCTCGACCCGGGCGCCATCCGCCTGAACCGGAGACCTCCCCCCGTTGTCATTGAACAGATGATCAGCGACGGTCGTCCGGTGTCCTTTTCGCCGGGATTGGGCCTTTCGCCAGGCCGCCATCGCGTCGAGTTCCGTTTCACGGCGCTCAGCCTCGTGGCACCCGAGAAGGAACTCTTCCGCTACAGGCTTGAAGGGTACGATTCAAACTGGGTGGACGCAGGGACTCACAGGGAAGCCGTTTATACGGGCCTGCCGCCGGGCCGCTACACATTCAAGGTGATTGCCTGCAACAACGACGGCATATGGAACAAGCAAGGGGCCTCGTTTTCGTTTGTCCAGCTTCCCCATTTCTACCAAACGTGGTGGTTCCTCCTGCTGGCCGTCCTCCTCGCTTCCGCCGCGATTTTCGGCGCCGTTGCGCTCAGACTCAGAGCCTCGCGGCACCGGGAAGCGGGCCTCACGCGACTCGTGGACGAGCGTACTGCGCTGCTGGCCGACCGCAGCCGGCAGCTGGAGTCCGCCAATCGCAAGCTCCGGGAACTGTCCAACCGCGACGTACTCACCGGGGTGGCCAACCGCCGGCGTTTCGAGACCGTGCTCGACGCGGAGTGGCGGCGTGCGGCGCGCATGACGCTCCCGCTGTCCATCCTCATGGCCGATATCGATCATTTCAAACCCTACAACGACGCCTACGGGCATCAGCGCGGCGACGACTGCCTGAAGCGAGTGGCTGAGGCCATGTCCCGGGGGCTCCAGAGGGCTGGGGATCTCCTGGCGCGCTACGGCGGCGAGGAATTCGTCGTAATCCTGCCGGGCCACACGCTGGACCAGGCCGCTTCGGTCGCCGAACGGTTGAGGAAGGTGGTCGAGGATCTGCGGATTCCGACGAGCGTGTCCGGGGTCGCGCCCAGCGTGACCATCAGCGTCGGCGTCGCCAGTGCCGTCCCCCGGGAGAAGGAAACATCGGAATCGCTCGTTGCGGCTGCCGACGAGGCTCTTTACCGCGCCAAGCGGGAAGGGCGCAACCGCGTTCTCACGGCCGGCGAGGCGCCCGATTCCTAAGGCGACCGTCTGTCCAGGCGATTGGTGACGAAAAGAAAAACGAGGAGCGCGGCGAAGGCGACGCATCCTATCCCCGCAAAGGTGTACCAGAGATAGGGCGCGTGCGCATAGGCCGCGCTGATCTGGCCGGGCGTCATGCCCATGGCCTTGAGTTTGTGCGGATCGGGGCAGTAGGCGTCGAGAAGATAACCCGAAAGCGCAAAGCCGAAGAGCCACGCGAAAAAAGTGTTCAGGTGTGCGTAGCCCATGTAGAGGCCTTCCTGTCCGTCAGGGGCCTGCTTAGAGGCGAACTCGAGGTAGCGGGGGCTCAGGAAACACTCTGAGACGCCCTGCAGGGCGATACCCAGAACCATCATGAGCGTGATGGGATGAATGGCGAGTCCCAGGAGGTGGACCTTGTGGCCGAAGAGCCCCGAAAAGGCCATGAGCAGGGGCGAGAAGGGAATCAGGGCCAGGGCGATGCCGATCGACGTCACGGGCTTCAGCTTTCTCACCAGGTAGGTGATGGGGACGACGAGAAGCACCACGACAAGGGGGTTGACGTTGGCATACCACTCGGGGCTGGCGCCCTCGCCGACCAGGCGGATGACGTATTTGGGCATGGATGCGTAGAGCTGCCCCTGAATGGCCCAGAAGCCCGCCGTTATAAGAATCAGAGCGAGAAAGCGGAGATTCCTCACGACCATCCACAGATCGCGCAGTGCATCGGCAGCGCTGCGCGGACGGCTTTCGCCGTTCTCCGTCGGCCAATACAGAATGGCGACCAGCACGAGGGCGATCAGGGCCGCTCCGGCGGAGTAGAGAGGAACGTAATCGAGTCCCAGCATGGTTCTGACAGGCTTTGCCACGGTCTTTCCCATAAAGGACCCGATGTTGACGATCATGTAGAAGAGGCTGTAGGCTCGCGCACGGTTGCCGGCGTCGGAGCTCTTGGCCACGGTGCCGGTGATGATCGGCTTGACGAAGGATCCGCCCACGACGATGAGGGAGAGCGCCATGATAACCGGCGCCTTGCGGGGAAAGAAACCGAGCGAGCCGTAGCCCGCCGCCAGGAGGGCGAAAGCCAGCAGGAGAGAACGCCTGAAGCCCATCCTGTCGGCCGCGGCGCCCGTAATGAACGGCAACAGGTAAATGCCGGAGGCGAACGCCGCGCCGATCCATCCGGCCTCGACGTCGGTGAACCCGACCACGTCCGTCAGGTAAAGAGCGAGGGCGATGAACGTGCCGTAGTATGCGGCGCGCTCGAACAACTCCACGCTGTTGGCGGTCCAGAAGGCGCGCGGAAAGCGCCACGTCATGGCCGGTTCGGCGACGGTGCTCGATGATTCGGGCATCTGGGGATCCCCTGCACAAAAAAGCGGCGGCACATGCCGCCGTATCCTCGAAGCACGTCCTGGAAGTGCAACAGTGTACAGGCAGAATCCTGCCGCGGGCAAGATGGACCGCGAGGCCGGTGGAAGGGGGAAGGGCGACGGACCGGTCGATCGGAATTCGCTACGCGGGTGGATTCTCCACCGAATCGTGTCGGGGCGGCTCCAGCGGCTCGGGGACGGGCACGCACAGCGTTGAACCGCGGGTGCCAGCGTCCGCCGTGGCGAAGGGGGCCAACAAGGCTGTCGCCCGGGTTCGCCGAGAATTGCCCGACGTTAGACCTTTTCGCCGGTGCGTCGAGCTCCCTTCACCGGGCATTTCTTCGTGCACTGGACCTGGGTGTCGAAGAGCTTTTTCAGGTTGGACTCGTGGGCCTTCAAAAAGGATGCCTGCTCCGCCTTCGGAATGCCTTTTCTGATCTGGGCCTCGTCCTTTTCGAGAGCATTGAACGCGGACTGCATCGCTTCGGCGTAGGGGCAGCCGCTCTTCATGGCCGCCTTGGTCATGGGGCAGTCCTTCATGCACGCCCGATGGTTGTCGAGAACCTTTTCGAGGTGGGCCTGATGAGCCTTAAGAAAGACCGCTACGTCTGCTTCGGGCACGCCCTTTTCCATTTTTGCGAGGTCGCCCTTGAGGGCCGCAAAGCCGTTCTTCATGGCCGCCTTGTGCGGACAGGCCTTGCAGGATTTCATGGCTGCGTCGGCCGTTTTCACCCCCGAGCAACAGCGCTTTCCGTGTGCGAGAAGCGGCATCGCGACGAGTCCCATCGAGGCGACCACAAGGAGTACCGCAAAGGTCTTCTTAAGCATGTGAGAACCTCCTCTCCGCAAGGGAGAAAAATGACACGATTACTACCCAAATATTTTAACGTGAGACGCGGGAACCCTATTCCCTCCGGCTCGATTCCGGCAGGCGCCGAGGTCGTCCATCGCTGCGGAGTGGAGAGCCATCGGTGCCTTCCAGTCAGGTGTTCAGCCCAAATAGGCGCCTGAAGAATCCCGCGCGGCTCTCGGAGCCATGGACGAGCAATAGATCTTCAAGCTCTCCCCGATCAAAGTAGATGCCCTCGCAGAGAGTGCAGACGTCCACCTTGATGCCGCCGAGTTCCTTCTCCTTCATGCTATGGCCGCACTTCGGGCAGCACAGCCAATGGAGTTCTTTCAGTTCTTCGTGTTTCTGGGCCCGAATGCGTTCTTCTCGCTTTGTCTTCATCTCATCGATGATTTTGCGCTCCCGCTCATGGAACCACTGCGCTTCCTTTTTCTTGCCCTCTTCCTGCATGCCCATGGAACGTCTCCTCCTTTGTGCGTCAACGTGTATGCCCTGCGCGGGGTCCCTCAGTCGAGCCCGCCTCTCAATCGTAGGTGTAAGGACCAGTTCAGTACAGCATAGCATGAAGGTGCGTTCGTCTCGAAGCTCGCAGGGTGGAGCCTATGCGGGAGAGGCCTTCATCGCTTGCGCGGGTATGGAGACTTCGGCTATTCTTGTCTCATGCAGAGGCGAAAGTGCTCGACGGCCGTTATCGACCCGGAAGGTAGCGTGTGTTATCCCCTGGCTGCATTATGCCGGAGCGCCCAGGTTGCTGCGATCCTCCTGTTTGCCGTCATGGCACCCCTGACCGTGCACGCGAGGCGGAACGGCGACAGAGCGGCTCTCTACAGCAGAGAGGCATATGTCTCTGCGAGGGAAAAGCTCGCGCGTGGGAACATAAAGGGCGCGACGGCGGATTATTGCAGGATGCTCAATCCGCCCGCAGAGGGTGATCTCTGGACGCTGAGCGTGATACTGCTGTGCCATCCCGAGAACCTTCCACGGCAGGTTGCAGCCGTTCGTTTCGTACAGCCAGTCTTTGTCCAGGAAGTCGACTACAAAGGCCTTGTGTGCTATCGAATCTGCGCGGGACTAGCCAGAGACCGTTCATCCCTCAATCGGCTCGCCCGGTCCATCAGGATCCCGGAGGGGGGGAGCAGGCCGTTTCCCGTGAGGGTCCTGCATCCATGCGGACCCTCAGGCGAGCGGACCAATCCGCCCCGCGGCCAGACGGAAGGGAAGAGCCATCACCCACGGTATCTGGGGCCGCCGGTCCGTCAGCCGCCGCGCACGGATGACGGCCATGAAGGCAATGGTGCGAGGGGCGACGGGAATCGGCAGGGACCGGCGGGGCAGGTGTCGCCGAAGGCCTCCCGCAAAGCCGGTGGAGAAGGGGAACTTCTTTTCCAGAAGGGGCTCGAGGCCTACAACGGCGGGCGCCTCAAGGACGCCAAGGCTCTTTACCTGCAGTCTCTGAAGGCGGACCCGGGCCGCGCCGAGGTCCTGAACAATCTGGGCGTGTTGTATCTTAAAGAGGGCGATTACCGGCGCGCAAGGCCCCTTTTCGAGGAGGCGCTCAAGCGTTCACCCGACTATGCCGCGGCTCACCTGAATCTGGCCGGTGCCCTATGGGGGATCGGCGAGAAGGACGAGGCGGTCCTGCAGGCCAGGGAAGCTGTGGAGCTTGACCAGAGCGACGTCAACGGATTTCTCACGCTGGCTTCGTTCTACCTGTCTTTGGGAAACAAGCCCGCCGCTCGAGATGCGGCCAACCGGGTCCTGCTTCTCGATTCCAAAAACGAACAGGCCAAGGTCTTTCTTTCGGCATCCGAAAAGAAGAACGGGGATTAGCCTTCCGCTCCTCGGGAGACGGGGGCATGCAGTGAATTGCCCCACCCGGCAATGGGGTGCAACAGATTCATTGAAAGTGGACATTATGAGTATCATATTGAGGCCTCGCTGGAGGCTCGCATGTATCGTGGACCGCGACCAGGGGACGAGACATTCGAGAGGCCACGGTCGTTCGAGGGTCCGCGCAGGCCTTCCCCAATCTTATACCTCGGTCGGTCGGGCCGCATCCTCAGCGGCCTTCTCGAGGCGACCCGCCTGAGGCGGGGCGTGCAGATCGTCGTACTTCTTCTAGTCCTGCTAATCGGTGCTCAATTCTCGCTCTTCGTAGCGTCGTGTATGGATCCCGCCAGGTCGGCCGTCTCTCGTCCGCCCGGCGTGGGCGGGTTTCTGCCCATCGCGGGACTCATGGGACTCAGGCACTGGTTGAGCACGGGGAGTCTGGACTCCGTACAGCCGTCGGCGGCCGTTCTTCTCCTTCTGGCGGTCCTGGTAAGCGTCGTGCTCAAGAAGAGCTTCTGTTCGTGGATCTGTCCCGTGGGAACGCTTTCGGAGGTCCTTTGGAGGCTGAGAGCAAAGGTGTTCCCCCGGTGGCCCGGGCACGGACTCCCGATCTGGCTGGACGCCTTGCTCATGGCGCCGAAGTATCTGCTCCTTGGGTTCTTCACTTATTTCATATTCTCCATGCCGCTGAGAAGCCTTGCGGAATTTATCCACGGCCCCTACAACCGGGTGGCCGACGTTCGGATGCTCGCTTTTTTCGAGCATCCCTCGCTCGTGACGCTGGCCGTTCTGGGCTTCCTATTCGCCCTCTCCTTCCTGGTCCAAAACGCCTGGTGCCGCTACCTGTGTCCCTACGGGGCCCTCCTCGGCCTCGCCAGCCTGGTCAGCCCGACAAAGGTCCGGCGCCTGGAGTCGGCCTGCACGGGGTGCACGTCGTGTTCGAGGGTATGTCCCATGCACCTCAAGGTACACGAGGTGGGTGCGGTCAGGTCGCCCGAGTGCACGGGCTGCATGCTGTGCCTCGACGCATGCCCGGAGGACATGGCGCTGACGATGGGGCCTCTCCGCCGGTGGCCTCGCCGACGCCTTGCGGTCCTCGCTCTTGTCATGGTGCTCGCCGTCTATTTCGGGGGCATCGGAGTGGCGAAGGCCACCGGGAACTGGCGGAACGACATCAGCCGCCGGGAGTACCGGAGAATCGTGCCGCCGGCCATGCAGCGCTATCCCCCACGCGGGGATCAGCGGCCATAAAAGAAGCCCGGCCATCGGCCGGGCTCCCCGTTTCCAGACACCGGCGTGTGGTCAGTCGCTGACGAGCGCCTGCCTGAGCACGTGGACATCGTCCACCCAAAGGGTGCCCGCTCCCTGCACCACCAGGTTCAGTTCCACGGAACTGGGCTTCTGCCCCTCCCTGACGGTCGCTTCGAGTACGGATTCCACCCAGCCCTTCGTGTTTCCGCGGATGGCGTTTTGGTAGTTCTGTGCGGTGATCTGTCCGCCCCGGGAGAAGTGCACGACCAGCTGGAGGTAGGCGGATCCGCCGAACTGTTGGGTCTTGATCTTCGCCTTGTACCAGACTTTGCAGCCCTCGATGCGCGGGTAGGGGATCTGGAAGAGCTTGATGGTGGTCGGCATCTCGGTGGTTATCTTGAGTGAGCCCTGGCCGTCGGCCGAAACGGTCTTGTCCTCCGTGACCGCGCCCTGCGTCACGACCTTGTCCGCGCTGTTGCACGGGAAGACGGCGATGTCCTTGGGCGGTTTGGGCTTGTTGGAACAGGCAAGAGCCACAAAAAGCAGGACCATGGTGCCTGCCAGAGCCAATCCTCGGAAGTACTTCATCGCCAACCTCCTCATGTCCGATCGAAAGTAATCTTAAAATGCGGCCCGGCGGGTCCTAATCCAGATCGATGTCCCTTTTGAATGGACCCTGGGGGCCTTCCTTCGCCTTTTTGTACAGGTCCTGGAACTTCTTCTCGAGCACGTCCTTCTTGCTCTCCTCGGCACGGACGGACTCCTTGAACTTCTCTTCGGCAAGGCGTTTCTCGGCGTCGAGCACCTTCAGGCGTTCCTCGAAGCTGGTCTTTTCTTTCTGCTCCCTGGCCTCGCTGTTGACCACCACTTCCGCGTCCCTGTCGATGGTCAGGAGGGCCTGGCAGCACGGGCACGTGACGGTAAATGAACTGTTATCGCTCATAGCAAGGCCTCCCAAACGAAGAATAGCATAAAGCATTTGGGTTTTGGGAGTTGTGATTTCGGATTTTGCGAAAGTCGAACTTCGAAGCAAAAACAACAGATCGCGAATAGAACACGGCTGGATGCCGCGAGTCTGGCATATCCTCTTTTCATGCGCCCTGTCTTCAAATCCCAAATCCCAAATTCAATGTGCTATTCTCGCGGCGATGAGGGAGAACGGC
>CAZDOY010000009.1:36853-89124 GCA_964507185.1 uncultured Thermoanaerobaculia bacterium | reverse complement strand
TCGCCGTAACGTGCTTCCAACTCCTCCCGGAGAGACCGGGCCATGGCAGGGCACCGGCCGTTCGTGGCCACGGCCAGCGTGAGGTCGCCGCGGCGGACCACGGCCGGAAGAGTGATGGTGCACAGCGCCGGCCTGTCCACCACGTTGACCAGACAGCCGTTCCTCCTCGCGTCTGCGGAAACCGCCGCGTTGAGGTCCTCGTCATCGGTGGCCGCTATGACCAGGAAGGCGCCTTCGACGTCCTCGGGCACGTACTCGCGCCGGAGAAGGCTCAGGCGGCCCTCATCGGCCAGGCGCTCGACGGCCTCACCCGCGGACGGCGCCACCACCCTTACGCTGGCGCCGGCGGCCAGCAGTCCGCCCACCTTGCGCGCGGCCACGCCCCCCGCGCCCACTACGAGCACGTCGCGTCCTTCGAGGCAGAGGTTGACCAGATAGCTCATTCAAGCTCCGCAGACCGGCGTTTCTAACCCCTCCGGGCCGTGACGAGCACGGTGCCGGCGGGGAGGGCCTTGCTGGCGATGGCCCCGAAACCCAGGGCCGTGAGCGCGTCGGTGAGGCGCCCGATGGACCACGTGCGGCAGCCGCCCCGTGTCATGTGCCTGCCAAGAGCGCCGAGGACTACCTCCGGAGGCGGCAGCGCGCTGACGGGCAGAAAGCTGTCGTGGAGAACGAGGCTGCCGCCGGGCGTGAGGGCCGCGGCGGATTCGTCGAGGACCTTCTGCACCTGGCCCCGATCGCAGGAGGCCAGAAGGCCGGAGAGCAGGACGGTCCCGTATGGGCCGTCTTCCGGAATCGGGCACAGCATCCTGAGCGCGCGCTTCGTCGATGTGAACGGGTTGACGGCCGTGAAAGAAAGCCCAGGCCACCGCGCATTGAGTGCCTTTTCGTAGGCTTCATTCCCCCATCCCACGAGAAGGACAGGCCCGGAGGACTCGAGGTCGAGCTGTTCCGCAACCGCCGGCGCGGCGAACCGGGCCAGGCTCTCGCAGGAGGCTTCGTAAGCGGCATCGTCACCGACGGCGACAAAGTCCTTACAGCCTTCCCTGGCATAGACTTCGAGGCGCCTCCACGAGGCGCTGGAACGGGCCTGGTGCAGCAGGGCCGGTCGCAGGCTCTGGGGGGAGCTTTGCCGCAGGTACCGCGTGGCGAGTTCCAGGTTCCTGTACCGGCCGTCTTTCTTTTCCAGGATGCCGAGCGCCACGAGCGCGTCCAGGACTTCCGGCATGGCCTGGGCGTTAAATCCGGCCCGCGTCGAGAGATCTTCCGCCGAGACGGCGTCCTCGAGCGCGTCGAACAGGGCATTCTCCAGGGCGAAGCCGAGCGCCTGCGTTCCGAGGCCGGCCGTGGCGAGCCTGAGGAGCTGGTCGGGTGCCGGCGCGGGTTCGAAGCGAGAGGTGCCGTCCGTCCGCCGCTTGAGATCGCGCTTCGCGATGCGAAGCTTCTCTCGCAGACGGACCACGTCGCCGATGACGAGGGTCGCCGGGGGTTTGATGCCTTCCCTTTCGATGTCTTCGGCGATGGTGGCGAGGGTCCCCACCACCACGTGCTCGTCGTGCCAGAAGGCCATCTGGATGACGGCCGCGGGGGTATCCGGGCTCCGGCCGTTTTCGATGAGCCTGCCCGCGATCCGTCCGGCGTTCTTGACGCCCATAAGGAAGACCAGCGTGGGCATTTTGGCCAGAACGGACCAGTCCAGGCGGCTCTCTTCGTCCTTCGCCTCGTGCCCCGTCACGATGGCGACGCACGAGGCGCTGTCCCTGTGGGTCACCGCTATGCCCGCACTCAACGGCGCCGAAAGGGCCGACGTGACGCCGGGGATGATCTCGAATGGAACGTCGTGCCCGGCCAGGTATTCGGCCTCCTCGCCGCCCCGACCGAAGACGAAGGGGTCGCCGCCTTTGAGACGGACCACGGTTTTGCCTTCCCGGGCCTTCTGAACGAGGATCTCGTGGATCTCGTCCTGCCGGGAATCGTGCTTGCCCACGGGCTTGCCCATGTAGATCCGTTCGGCTGCCGGCTTGGCCAGCGCAAGCACCTCTTCCTGTATGAGCCTGTCGTAGACGATAACGTCTCCAGTGCGCAGCAGTTCGGCGGCCTTCAGCGTGAGCAGCTCGGGATGGCCCGGCCCTGCGCCGACGATATAGACCTTGCCCGGTTTCATAGTGGACGTCCGCCCTTCCCCTGCACTCGCCGCCGCCAAGATGCCTTTCTTCCCGCGCCCTGAGCGCGTTCGACACGCGGAGCGAACCCAGATGAATAATATTAGGCCAACCGGCCTGCGATGACAGTACTTGTCCCCCTCGTAATCCGGCACGTGGGGCTTTAGGCCCGGCCGGCCGACGGCGTGGTGGGGATATGGCCCTTATTATCTATTGGGGCCCCAGCGGCCGTTTGACAAGCGCCCGACCCCTCCCTATACTTTCAGCACCAGCAACCATTATGCCGTGGGGACGGGCGCTTCAAGCTGGGAAGGGGGGGACCCGGATGGCTATCGTTACCATCTCCCGAGGTTCATTCAGCGGTGGGAAAATCCTCGCCGAATGCCTCGCCGAGAAGCTCGGGTATCGCTGCATCGACAGAGACGTCATCGTGGAAAAGGCCGCGGCTTTCGGCGTCAATCAATCCGATCTGAGGGACGCACTCGAAAAGCCGCCGACCTTCTGGGACCGGTTCAAGCACAAGAAGTACGTCTATCTCACCCTCATCCAGGCGGCACTGACGGAAGAAGTCCGCCACGGCAACGCCATCTATCACGGAAACGCCGGGCACCTGCTTCTCCGGGGAGTAAGCCACGTCGTCAGAACGCGCATCATCGCGCCGCCTGAATTCAGACTCAGCATGGTGGAAGACCGCCTCAAGGTGGGCCACGGCGAGGCGCTGGCCTACATCCACAGGATGGACAGCGACCGGAAGAAGTGGACCCACTACCTCTACGGCGTGGACTGGGGGGATCCGACGTTGTACGACGTCGTTCTGAACCTCGAATACATGGACATTGACGAGGCCTGCGACATCGTCGCCACGGCCGTAAAGCAGAAGTGCTTCGAGCAGGCGCCAGAGTCGCAGACTGCGATGGAGGACCTCGCCCTGGCGAGCAAGATCAGGGCGAACCTGGCCATTAACCCCTCGACCGCCAACCTGGAAGTCGAAGTCGTGGCGCACGGCGGGGCGGTGGCCATCAACGGCCGACTGGGCAGCCAGGAGGAGATAACCGAAGTGGAACAGATCGCGTGGAAGGTGTCCGGGGTCAGCGACGTGGATCTCAGCGGCCTCGTCTTCTACCGCGACGTATAGGGCCGGCCGCACGGATTTGGGGAAATCCGCGACCGGAGAAGGGTCCTGGGAGGGGCCCGGTCCCTGTATTTTGATGCAAGAGGGGGATGGAACGAGGGGCGACTGCCGCACCGGTATCAGCGGCGGGACGTCCTGCCTTGACGGCAAACGGGGGGGATAATGGAAATCTTGTTACCCGTCGCGGGAATCAGCGTCAACCTGTTCCTTCTGATCGGGTGCGGCATCCTGGTAGGTTTCCTTTCGGGGATGTTCGGCGTGGGAGGCGGCTTCCTGCTCACCCCGATTCTCATCATGATCGGGATTCCGCCCACGGTGGCCGCGGCATCCGATTCCTGCCAGATCGTGGCGGCCTCGTCTTCGGGTGCGTCGGCCCACTTCAGGCTCGGAAACGTCGACGCGAAACTGGGCATCGTGCTTCTCCTGGGCGGGCTCTTCGGGGGGGCCATCGGCGTCCAGGTGATCAAGGTCCTGCGGGCCATGGGAAACGCGGACCTGGTCATCCAGTTCACGTACGTGATTATCCTGGGCGGGGTCGGCGGTTATATGTTCCTGGAGAGCCTCCAGAGCCTCCGGCGGGGTTCCGCTCCCTCCAAATCGCACCGGCCTGCCAGGACGCGGGGTCTGCTCAACAGGCTGCCCTTCCAGATGGAGTTCAAGCGGTCCGGCGTCACCCATTCCATCTTCGTTCCCTTCTTTCTCTGCACGCTGGTCGGAATCCTCGCGGCGATCATGGGCGTGGGGGGAGGATTCATCATGGTTCCCATGATGGTCTACCTTCTCAGAATGCCCATGCACGTGGCGGTTGGTACGGATCTCTTCCAGATCCTCTTCACCTGCGCGGGCGTCACCTTCATGCAGGCCACGACGAACCATACGGTTGACCTGGTCCTTGCAATTCTGCTGGCCGTGGGGTCGACCGTCGGCGCGCAAATCGGCGCGAGGGTCGGCAAACTCCTGCGCGGCGATCAGCTGAAGATCCTCCTGGCGTCCATCGTTCTCCTCGTGATGGTGAAAATGGCCTTCAGCCTGGTGATGACGCCGGCCAGTCTTCTTTCCTACGCGAAGGGGCACTGAAATGAGACGCACGGCCATGGTACTTGCAGCAGCGGTTTGTACGTTTTTCCTGACGGTCGCCGTCGTTCACGCCGTGAGCGAGGGGAAATCGGACAGGGAGGGGCTCAGAGTTGCGCCGGACGTTATTCACATGGGGACTTTCTACGGCGGAATGGACGTGACGATCACCGGGACGGCCGCGCGGGGCGACCAGGTCGTCGTCGTCATCCGGGGTGCCGACGTGGAGGAGGTCCTCAACAGGAAGGCGCGCGTGGGACCGATCTGGGTCAACCAGGGCAAGGTCCACATCTCGGGGGTTCCTTCTCTCTTCCTGTCGTTCAGCTCCCAGCCGATCGACAAGATTCTCGGCCGGGAGGTCATCGACGCCCATCAACTGGACGAGTCGGCCATCAGGAAACAGATGCACGTCTCGCCGGAAGCCTACGACCAGCCGGTCATACGGGAAAACTTCCTGAAGATGAAGACCAACCAGAATATCTACGAGGTGCAGGCGGGACGGCTTGAAATGGGCACGCCCGGACCGGCCGGCACGCCTTTCACGGTTGCTTTCCGTTGGTCGAAGAAGGCGCCGCCGGGACTATACACGGTGAGCGCGTACGAATGCAGGGACGGTGCGGTGGCCGGCGAACTCAAGGCCACCTTGAAGGTTGATGAGGTGGGATTTCCCGCCTGGATGGCCCACATGGCGAAAGACAGGGCGGCTCTGTACGGGGCCTTCGCAGTAATCGTCGCCCTCCTGGCCGGACTGGGCATCGACTTTGTGGCTTCACGCCTGGGCAAGGGCGGAGCGGTCGCGCACTGAAGGACCGGGGAGGTATTGTCCTTCGGGTATCGCCGGATGGGAAGCCGAAACGCAGCATGAAGAGGTGGTCATGACCATATTTTTGCCCGTCGCGGGGATCAGCATCAACGTCTTCCTCCTGATCGGGGTCGGCGCCATGGTCGGGTTTCTTTCGGGGGTCTTCGGAGTCGGCGGTGGGTTTCTTCTCACACCACTGCTGATCATGCTTGGTATCGAACCCATGGTCGCCGCGGCCTCCGACGCCAACCAGATCGTGGCGGCCAGCACATCGGGCGCGTTCGCGCACTACAAGGAAGGCAACGTCGACGTGAAGATGGGCCTCTTCATGCTCGTCGGCGGCGTGGTGGGCGGAGGCATCGGCACCTTCCTCATCAAGATTCTCAAACAGACGGGAAACGTGGACGTGGTCATCCGCATCTGCTATGTGGTCCTGCTGGCCCTGGTGGGCGCCATCATGCTCATCGAGAGCCTCACCCGTCCTGTGAGTGACGAGACTGCCAGCAAGGGTGACTCCTGGCTTGACCGCGTCATGATCCGGCTTCCTTTTTCCACGCGCTTCGAAACGTCGGGCGTGACGACGTCCGCCATGAGCCCTATCCTCCTCGGCATCATGGTCGGGATCCTGGCCGCCATCATGGGGGTAGGCGGCGGCTTCCTGCTGATCCCCACCATGACCTACCTCCTGAGGATGCCCATGCGGGTCGTTGTCGGCACCAGCCTCTTCCAGATGCTTTTCACGGCCGGCGCCACGACCGTGATGCAGGCCACCGTAAATCACAACGTGGACATCTTCCTGGCCATCTCCCTCCTCATCGGATCCTCCATCGGGGCCCAGATCGGTGTGAGGGTGGGACGCCATCTGAGCGGAAGGCAGCTGAAGATTTTCCTGGCAATCCTGGTCCTCGGCCTGTGCGTGAAGATGTTCCTCGACCTTCTCATGCGTCCGGCGCATATCCTTGCGCAGATGGGAGGGCACTGATGCGGCGCTCACCGGCTCTCCCCGTGTTTGCTCTCGCATGTCTGGCGCTCGCCCTGACCCTGCCGGCGCAGCAGGTCCGCACGCCGGCCCGGCCGGCCATCGCCGCCCATCTGCCCACGGACGAGATTCAGGTCACGGCGGACTACCACGGAACGCGTCTTCTGATCTACGGCACGGTCCCCAGGGACTGCGACGTCATCGTTAAACTGTCCTCCCCCCGCGTGACCACCACCTATTCCCAGAAGGGCCGTGTCGGCATCTTCTGGTTCTCCATCGGCAAGGTCACCTTCGAGAACGTTCCCTGGATGTTCAAGGTCAAATCCACGCGCCCCATCGACAAGATTCTGTACGTCGAGGACCAGATCAAGTACCGCGTCGGGATGCGGGGGCTCGTCGAGTCCATCAAGGTGCCACCGGAAACCCCGCCCATCCTCGTGGACGAACTCATCCAGACGCGCATCGAGGACCAGCTATACAGTTTTCACGAGGGCGACGTGAAGCGCGTGAAGGGGAACATGTTCGAGACGAGCTTCTTTTGGCCCCCGAAGGCTCACCCGGGCACCTATCACATAGACTCTATCGCCGTTCGGAACGGAAAGGTCGTCAGCATCGATTCGGAGCAGGTGAAGGTGGAGAAGATCGGCGTGGAGGCGTGGGTGAGCGGTCTGGCGGTGAGGCATGGATTCGTATACGGCCTGGTCGCCGTTATCGTGGCCATGTTTGCAGGGCTGATGGTGGGGCTTATCTTCAGGGGCATGGGGCCGGGACGCAAGAAAGGCGCGCAGGCGGTCCATTGACAAATCCCACCACGCACCGGGCCTTGCGTTCCGCCGCTCAATTCGCGACATTCTAACCATGGGTATTTGGCGAAGACAGCGGCCGCGGACTGAACCCACCGGCCCCACGGACGAAATTATCCGGTCCAAGTTCAAGAGTTTCCAGTCTCTACAGGCCCTCAACAACGAGAGCCTGGAGCTGTTGGCGCGCCTGCAGGAAGATCTGCAGTGCGTGCCGCCTCTCCGGAGCCACGTAGGCGCGAGAATCGATGCCATTTTTCAGAAGGCCGAATCCGCGGTGTCCGAACTGAACCACCTGTGTGAGGGAAGGTACGCTCGCCTCGACGACATTCTCAGGACCCAGCGGCATGAGGTGGAGGCGCACATCGCGGCAAGGGAGGAACTGGCCGCGTCGAGGCTTGCGGCCCGGTTGTCGGAGATCGGCCCGGACGACGCCGAAGAGGTGGGCGGGAAGGCGGGCGTCCTGGGGGAGATTCGGAACGTACTCAGGTTGCCCGTCCCCGACGGATTCGTCCTGACCACCGAGGCCTACAGCCGTTTTTGCGGCATCCCCCTGTGGGAGATCGTGCGCGATGAAACGCGGGGGCTCGAGTTGGACGACCTCGAGGGCCAGGAACGGTGCGCCGCCAGGCTGACCGGGGCCGTCCTCGGCAGAACCGTTCCCAGGGCCGTGGAAGTGGCGATCGGGGACAGGGCCCTCGCCATCGAGACGGACGGGATGGGGTGGGCCGTCCGATCAAGTGCGGTCGGAGAGGGCGGGCGAAGCAGTTTCGCCGGGCAGTTCGAGAGCCTCCTGAACGTCCCACGGAATGGACTTGTGGATGCCTACAAGAAAGTGGTCGCCAGCCGTTTCAGCGCCCGCGCCCTCTTCTACAGGTTGTCGCGGGGGGTGCAGGAAGTGGAGAGCCCAATGGCCGTTCTCTTTCTGCCCACTCTCGATGCGAGGGCTTCGGGCATCATGTATTCGAGGGATCCCAAGAATCCGAAGGGCGGCGCCGTCATGATCACGGCGACCATGGGGTTGGGGACGGAGATAGCGAGCGGGCGGTCTCCGGCCGACCAATTCCTGGTCTCCAGGTCTGGCGCGCACAAGGTCCTGGACCGGCAACTTGCCTCGAAAGAGAGCGCGGTGGTGCCGGAGCCGACGGGCGGCCTCGGCAGGCAGGCGCTCGACGGGGATTTGAGGGATGCCCCGAGCCTCCCGGAGGAGGCGCTCAGGACCCTTGCCGTCTGGGCCCTGAAGCTCGAAGCGCATTTCAAGTCCCCGCAGGACGTGGAGTGGGTCCTCGACAAGGATGGACGTCCCTGGGTCGTGCAGTCCAGGCCTCTCACCTTGGCCGACACGGGCCGGGACCGCGGCCGCCCCCATACACGCGCCCACCCTGTCCTCTCGGGAGGGCGGACCGTTTATCCCGGCAGGACGTCGGGCAACGCCTTTATCGTGAGCGATTCCCGCCTCCTGACGCGCACGCCGCAGGGTGCGGTCGTCTTTGTGGAAAGGCCGACGCCGGAACTGGTCAAGGTCCTGCCGCGTCTTGCGGGCCTGGTATCCAGCAAGGGGAACGTGGCCGGTCACGGGGCCGCGCTTCTCAGGGAGTTCAAGGTCCCCTCGATCTTCGAGGCCCCGGACTTCCATGGCGCCGTCCGGCCCGGCGACCCCGTGAGTCTGGACGCCGTCAGGTCAAAGGTTTACGAGGGAATTCAGTGGCCCCCTAGAACGGAGAAACGCGAAAAGAAAACCGGTGCCGGTCGCGAAACGGACCCCATCAGCCGCCGCGTCCTGGCTCTCCATCTCCTGGACCCTGACGATTTCAACTTCAGGCCGGGGGGCTGCAAGTCGGTCCACGACGTGCTGCGTTTCGCCCACGAAAGGGCCATCGAGTCGATGTTCGCCCTGAACGACGAAGAACTGGAACGCGGCAACCCGGGCTGCCGCCGGATCGTGACCACGTCGCCCATGAACCTCTACGTGCTCGACCTGGGGGGAGGGCTGGTCCAGCCTGCCGCCGGCGGCGGAGATATCCAGCCGGAGGACGTTCGTTCCCGGCCCTTCAGGGCCTTCTGGGAAGGCGTCTCCCGCCCGGACGTGGCGTGGAACCGAAAGGCCGCGCCAAGCCTCGGCGGTTTCGCCTCGGTGCTCGCCAGTTCACTCTCGGAGCAGCACAGCGGCAAGCGCGCGCTCGGCGATTACAGCTACCTCCTCGTTGCCGAGGAATACATGAACCTCAACGCCCGGATGGCCTACCATTTTTCCATGGTGGACGCCAGTCTGTCGGAGACGCCCAACAATAACTACGTCACTTTCCGCTTCGCCGGGGGAGGGGCGAGCAGGAGGCGGCGAAGCCTGCGCGCCTGCTTCATCCAATCCGTATTGGGGCATTTCGGTTTCCACGTGGATCGCCGGGGCGACGTGGTGAACGCATGGTTCAAGAAGGCCACGGCGGGTGAAACGGCAGAGAAACTCGATATACTTGGGCGGCTGACCGTCTGCACGACCCAGCTCGACATGTACATGAGCAGCCAGGGGGCCATGAAATGGTACGCGGATCAGTTTATCGCGGGTAACTATGACTTCGAACCGCCGGAAGGCGGCGTTCCCGGCGACGGGCCGCAAGGCTGACGACGCGGACGGCGGCTTGCGGCGGCATTTTCCGGCGGTGGCGCCGGGAACGCGGGACAGGGGCGGGAATGCGCTGGTGGTTTTCGAAGAAGGGTCGGAATGAGGAAGAGGTCCCGACCGAAAGGCGGGTCCGTCGCAAGTACGAGAGCTTCAGAAGTCTCCTCGCGCTCAATAACGAGAGCCTCGAACTCATGGCGACCCTCCAGGAGGACCTCCAGTACGTGCCCCCCCGGCGGGACGTCCTTGGAACCCGCGTGGCGGGCATCTTCGAAAGGGCCGAGAGAATAGTCGGCACGCTGGAGGTCCTGACCGGCAAGAAGTTTCCGGCCCTGGCCGGTGCGGTGAGGGACCACCGGCACGAGGTCGAGAATTTCATCGCGACCCAGCAGGAGCTGGTCTCGCCGAGGCTCGCGGCGTGGCTGTCGGAGGTCGGGGCCGGGGACACCGGCGAGGTGGGGGGGAAGGCGGCGGCGTTGGGCGAGATCAAGAACGCGCTGGGCCTGCCCGTACCGCACGGGTACGTTCTCACCACGGAGGCGTACCGAAGGTTTTTCGGAAATCCCGCATGGAAAAGCATTCGGAACGCCCTCGCGGGAGTCGACGTGCAGAGTCCGCCCACTCTTCAGGCCGCCTCGGCGGAACTGTCGGACGGTGTCATGGACCAATCCGTTCCCAGGGCCGTGGAGGTGGCCATCACCGAGCGTGGAAAGGCGATGGATCTCGGCGGCCTCGGTTTCGCCGTGCGGTCGAGCGCCGTGGGCGAAGGCGGGGCGCAAACATTCGCCGGCCAGTTCCTCAGCCTGCTCAACGTAACCGAGTCCGGACTCGTGGATGCCTACAAGCGGGTGGTCGCCAGCCGCTTCAGCGAACGGGCACTCTTCTATCGCCTGTCCATCGGTCTGCCCGAAGTGGACAGTCCCATGGCGGTGTTGTTTTTACCCGTCATCGACGCCAGGGCGGCGGGGATCATGTACACCCGCGACCCCGGGAATCCCCGCAGCCGCGAGGTGCTGATCACTGCGACCCGGGGGCTGGGGCTGGACATAGCCAGCGGGCGCATGCCGGCGGACCTGTTCAGCGTGTCCCGGGGCCACCCCCACGCGATCATGGAGAGCAGGATCGCCCGCAAGGACGAGATCGTCGAGCTGGACGCCCGGGGCGGCCTGCGGCGCACGCCGCTCGCCCGGAAGGCGGCCGTCGAGCCGAGCCTCCGGTCCGAGGAGATTCAGGTGCTCGCTCACTGGGCCGTTCGAATCGAGGAACATTTCAAGGTCCCCCAGGACGTGGAGTGGGCCCTCGACAGGGAGGGCAACCTCTGGATACTCCAATCCAGGCCGCTGGCTCTCGCGGAAGCGTCCAGGCGCTCCAAGACCCGTGTCAGGGAAGAACCTCTCCTCGAGGGGGGACGTACGGTCTATCCGGGCAGGGTGTCCGGAAAGGCCTATATCGCGCGGACCCACCACGACCTGGACCACGCGCCGAAAGGCGCCGTCGTCTTCATGCACAGGGCGTCCCCAGAGATCGTAAAAATCCTGCCCCACATATCCGGCGTCGTCGCGGAATCCGGCAATATAGCCGGCCACGGCGCCGCCCTCCTCCGGGAATTCAAGGTGCCGTCCGTTTTCGAGATGCCGGGCGCCCTCGAACGAATCAGCAAGGATGACGCCGTGAGCCTCGATGCCGTTAACCAGCGCGTTTACCGGGGCAATTTGTGGCCGCCGCGGGAGATGGACGAGCCCGAGGCCGCCCCGCCATCCAGCACGCGGAGCGATCCCATAAGCGAGAAACTGCTCTCGCTCCACCTCCTGGATCCGTCGGCCCTGAATTTCCGTCCCAGGGGCTGCCGCTCGACGCACGACGTGTTGCGGTTCTCTCACGAAAAAGCGATCGAGGCCATGTTCGCCATCAACGACAGCGAGCTCCAGAGCGGCCCCCACACGTCCAAGCGCCTGATCGATCCGGCCCCCATCAACCTTTACGTTCTCGACCTTGGCGGCGGCCTCGCGCCCGAGGCGGCTTCCAGCCGGGCCGTGAGTCCTTCCCAGATCATCGCCCGGCCTTTCCAGGCCATCTGGCGAGGCGTCAGCCACCCGGACGTGACGTGGAGCCGCCAGATGCCGGCCAGTCTGGAGGGCCTGGCCTCCGTCATGGCGGGGGCGTTCTCGTCGCACTCCAGTGCGCGCCGGGCCCTCGGCGACAGGAGCTATCTCCTCGTGGCCGACGAGTACATGAATCTGAATTCCCGGTTGGCCTACCATTTCACTCTGGTCGACGCGTGCGTCTCCGACGTCGTGAACAACAACTACGTCGCCTTCCGGTTCTCAGGGGGGGGAGCCACTCGATGGCGGAGAAACCTCAGGGCCGTCTTTATCCAGACGTGCCTCGATCACTACGATTTCCAGACGGACAGGCGGGGTGATCTGGTCAACGCGTGGTTCAGGAAACGGCCGGCCGAAGAAACGGAGAACAGGCTGGACATGCTGGGGCGGCTGATGGCCTGTGCGAGCCAACTCGACATGTACATGACGGGTCATGACGTCATGCAGTGGTACGTGGCGCAGTTCCTCGATGGGAACTATGGTTTTCATCAACCGGAGGGGGCCGGGGCCGGCGGACGTCCGTGAGGCGCACGTCCCCGATAGACGCGTTCCCATCGACTTGATGGTAGAATCGAGGAGCAACGACTACGGGGTTGGTCGATCGTTCTACCGCACCAGGGTTACGGCCGGGGGGGCCGCCCGGTGCACGGGGATAATCAAGCGGGGGGGAATATGCCGATCATCTTTATCAGCGGGTTGCCTTTCGGAGGCGGCGAGAGGCTCGCCAGGATGCTCGCCCAGAAGCTCGGGTACGACTACCTGAGCCGGGATGACGTGGTCGCCCGGTCCAACGAGTGCGGCATTCCGGTGGGCAAGCTCGAAGTCGCCATGGTCAAGAAGCCGGCCGTTCAGGAACGCATGGCCCGGCTCCGGGACCGCTACCTGGCCGTGGCCACGGACTCGATCTGCGAGAAGGCCGCCCAGGGCGATCTCGTCTATTACGGGCGCGCCGGCCACCACCTTCTTCCAGGGGTGACGCACGTCATGAGGGTCCGGGTCGTCCCGGAGTCGGGGCAACGCCTGGAATCCGTCATGCAGCGCCTCAAGCTCGGCCGGGAGAAGGCCGAGAAGTTCATCCAGGACATAGACAACGACATACGCGCGTGGGTCCACTTCGTGCACGGCTGGGAGATGGACGATCCCCGGCGATACGACTTCGTCGTCAATCTGGAAAACGTCAGCCTGGAGAACGCCGCGGTGGCCCTGTGCGGCATTGCGGAGCTGCCCGATTTCAAGCCTACGCCGGCCAGCCGCAAGGCCATGGAGGAGCGGCTCCTGCAGTCCCGCGCGCGAATCAAACTCGCCCTGGACGAACGGACGGCCGGCGCCGACCTCACGGTCCGATCGGCCGAAGGCATCCTAACGATCACCTACATGCCCCGGCAGTCGGGCGTGGCTTCGGTGATCCCGGAGGTCGTCGGCGACATACCGGGGTGCACGGAAATCCGATGCACCATGGCGGGCACGAACATCCTCTGGGTCCAGGAACGTTTCGATCCCGACGCGGAGAGTTTCCGCCAGGTAAACGAAATTGCCCGGCGCTGGGGGGCGGCCGTGGAACTCCTGGGCTACAGCGCGTCAGGCACGGCCGAAGTCGGAGGACCGGAACCGGCCGTAGTCCCCGGGAGGGCATCCACCAAAGCTTACGACGGAGGAATCGAGGACGACGTCCCGGAGAAGTTGTCCGAGTCCGAGCGCACTTTCCGCCGGACCCTGGAGGCCCTTGTCCGTGAAGGGAGGTCGGGCGGCGGTCAGACCGTGTGCGGCGGGCGCGAAAAGATCCTCTCCAGCGTCAATCCGAGCATTCCCTACAGCCTCGTCGTCGTCGGGGATCTCTTCCTGCAGAAGCCCGCCGCCGCCCGGACACGGATGGCGCGCGAGCTGTCCGCCTGGATCGGTCACCACATCAAGGCCCCCGTCATTTCCGTCTCCGAACTCGGCGCGAGGCTGCGGTTCACGCCCGCCCAGGCCTTGAAGATCATCGCGTCCCTGGCCGTCGTGGCCCTTGTGTACGTGGTCATCTTCCTCAGGCAGGGTCCCGTCCTGGACATCCTGGGAGGCGGGTATCACAAGTCACACCCCTGGGCGGCTCCGCTTCTGGTCGCCGTCGTGGCGCCGCTCGTGGCGGCGCTCTACGGCCAGGTGGCCGGCGCCCTGCTCAAGCTGATCAAGCTGGAGTAGGGGGATGACGGCGGTCAGATCGGGTGTGATGCGAGGGAGGCGATAATGCACGTCTTATTCGGCGACGTTTTTATGCAGTTGACGGTTTCCAAGGCCCTGCTGGTTATACTTTTGGGCTTTATCGGCGGCATACTCAGCGGATTCATTGGCAGCGGCGGGGCGTTCTTCATGACACCGGGCATGATGAACCTCGGGGTCTCGGGCGTCGTGGCCGTGGGAAGCAACATCACGCACAAGTTCGGCAAGGCCCTGGTCGGCTCGAAGAAACACAGCCAGATGGGCAATGTGGACAAGAAGCTTGCCATCTTTCTTCTCGCCACGGCTTTGGTCGGCATCCGCCTGGCGGTGTTGATCAACAGCATGCTCTTCGAAGGAGGCACGGGCCACGGCGCGGGAAAGAGCGCCGGCGCCGACCTCTACATCAGCGCAATCTTCATCGGCGTCCTCTTCTTCGTGGGCCTCCACATGCTCCGGGATGCCGTGAGAAAGGGCGCCGAGGGGGAGGGGCCGTCCCGGCGGATCACGGAGTACCTCGGGCGGCTCAACCTCAAGCCGGTCATCCGGTTCCCCGTATCGGACGTGGAGCTCTCCCTGTGGGTTCTCCTGCCCGTCGGCCTGGCCACGGGTTACCTGGCGGGCACCATCGGTGTGGGGGGGTTCATAGGCGTGCCGGCCATGATATACGTCTTCGGCATCCCCACCGCGGTGGCCACGGGGACCGAGCTCTACCTGGCGGTGTACATGGGGGCGTTCGGGGCCCTGAACTACGCCTGGGAGGGCTTTGTGGACCTCAGGCTAACCCTGCTCCTTTTCCTGGGTTCGCTCATCGGTGTGCACGTGGGCGCATACGGCGTCAAGGTCGTGAGCGAGAGGCTCATCCGTCTGACCACCGGGCTGATCATCATCCTGTGCGTCTTCAGCCGTGGTGTGGCCGTTCCCGTTTACCTGCGGGAGCTGAAATGGATCCACTACAATCCGGCGTGGGACAAGCTCTTCAACGGAAGCAGCACGGTGCTCCTTTTTGCGGCCGGCATCAGCGGGGCGCTGGCCATCCTGTACAATGTGATCAAGGCACACGCCGAGCGCAGGAAGATACACACGACCCTGCTCGTGAGCCGTCCCGGGTCGGAAACCTGATAGGAGCCCCTCCATGGAAGAAAGACTGCAGGTCCTGGTCCTTGACGACGAGCCCATCGTGGGCAAGAGGTTGCAGCCCGCGCTGGCCAAGGTGGGATGCGACGTGGAGGTCTTCGACGCGCCCGCACCCGCCCTTGAACGCCTCGATGAGAAGAACTTTCACATCGTGGTGACGGACATCCGCATGGACGACATCGACGGCATCGAGGTGCTCGAGAGGGTGATGGGCCGTTCGCCGGATACCAAGGTCATCATGATCACCGGATACGCCACCGTGGAGGTTGCGCGGGAAGCCCTGGCCAAGGGCGCTTTCGATTTCATCGCGAAGCCCTTCAAGCCCCAGGAGCTGAGGGACGTCATCGCCAAGGCGGCCAAGGCGCTGGGCTTCCGCGACATCGGCCGGGACAAGCCCGGCTAGCGGACCGAGGGGCCTCCGGGAGGTGCAGGATGGCCGAGGGAACCTCAAGAGCGGATGCGGAGGCGCCCGAAGTCGCCGCCGTCCAGAAGGCCCTGCTGGCGAGGCCGAGCATCGGAATCCGGACCCGGCTGGCGCTGGGATTCCTCTCCTTGTTCCTCCTCGCCGCAGCCGTGACGGTCGCCGCATGGGTCATGCTGTCCCGCCTCGAGGTCCGCCTCCGTTTTCTCGAGGTGGCCGATCGGTACACCATGGAAATCCAACAGGCGCGTCGTTTCGAGAAGAACTACTTCCTTTACGGCGGTAACCTTCAGGACGTTCGCGAGCACGTCGGAAACGCCCGGCGGCTGCTGAACTCCGCGGGCCCGGAGGCGGCCAAGGTTCTCACCGAGGACGACATGCGCCGCATGCGCGCCCACCTGGACCGCTACGATGCGCTGATAAGCCGCCTCGAGGAAATGGACGAGGGACGGGTGCTGAACGGGGCGGGGAAGCGTGCGGCCATCGAGGCAGAGCTCAGGACCCACGGCTCCCAGATGGTTGCCTTCGCCCTCGAACTGGCGCAGAAGGAGCGGACCAGCGTGAGCGGGACGTTCGCCCTGTTCAAACGCATGCCGCTCCTTTTCCTGATTCTGCTTCTCGCCCTTATGGTGGTTATCGCGAGCTTTCTCGCCCGGCAGATGCTCGGCCCCCTGAGCCGCCTCATGTCGACGGCCCAGCGTATCGCGGCGGGGGACTTCACGCCCATCACCCCGGCCCGCTGGTACAGGGACGAGTTTTCCAATCTGGCCGTGGCTCTCAACACCATGATGCGGGAACTCGCGCACCGGCACGACGTGCTCGTACAGTCCCACAAGCTGAGGGCCGTCGGGACCCTCACTTCGGGCGTCGCCCACGAGCTCAACAATCCCATCAACAACATCACCCTGACCGCCGAAATGCTGAAGGAGGACTACGCGACGCTCACGGACGAGGAGCGCCTGGACATGGTGAACGACCTCGTGACGCAGGCGGAGCGGTCCCAGAAGATCGTGCGCAACCTCCTGGATTTCGCCCGCGAGAGCGAGATCAAGACCGAGAAGCTCGACCTGGCTGAACTCGTAAGGCGGTCGGCCGGCCTTGCGGAGAACCAGATCAAACTCTCCGGTGCGAGGATCCGGCTCCAGATTCCCGACAATCTTCCCCCCGTTCACGGGGACCGCCAGTCCCTCAGCCAGGTTCTCCTCAACCTGCTCCTGAACGCCCTCGACGCCGTCGGCAAGGGTGGCCAGGTCACCATTACGGCTCGGGAAGCCCGGAAGGAGGGCTTTGTCGAAATCCTGGTTTCGGATGACGGGAAGGGCATTCCGCCGCACGTTCTGCCCTACATCTTCGATCCGTTCTTCACGACCAAATCGAGGGGCAAGGGAACCGGGCTGGGCCTTTCGGTGAGCCTGGGAATCGTGCGGCAGCACGGCGGGGATATTCAGGTGCAGAGCCAGCCGGCGAAGGGGTCGACCTTCATCGTCATGCTCCCGGCCGTCCTGGTGCCCGGCATGGGGAAAGACGATATGACGCCCTAGCGTTCATCCGCCCGGCCGATGGGGCTGTGTCGCGGAGTAATCCACGGCCGGTTCAGCTTTCCTTCGAGGCCTTTGTGACGAGCTTTGCCAGCTCCTTCATCTTGAAGGGCTTGGCGATGAAGTGCGCGGCGCCCAGGGCCTGGGCCTCGTAGTTGGTCTCGATGGTGGCGTAGCCCGTGATCACGATCACCTGCGTGGCGGGGGCCTTGTCTTTCACGAAGCGCAGGATGTCCATCCCAGAGGGGCCCTTCATCTTCATGTCCGTCACGAGAACCGAGAATGTCTTCTCCTTGAGCCTCTCGATGGCTTGTGCGCTGTCCGTGAACACTTCGACGGCAAAACCCTCCTTCTCGAGGACGGGCCTCAGCCTGTCGCCCACTATGGGTTCGTCGTCCAGGACCATTACGCTCTTTTGTTCCTTCATCCTACGCACCCCCTCGATGGGATCAAACCCGCGGCGGCCTGCCTGTCGGCCTCCTCGATCATTCTGACCGGACGTCCTGCTCCCGCCCCAGGGCGGGCAACAGAATCCTGAACGTCGCGCCTTTGCCCGGTTCGCTTTCGACCTGAAGGTCCCCCCCGTGCTTGTTGAGAATGCTGTGACATACGGAGAGACCAAGCCCCGTACCCCTGCCGGGTTCCTTGGTGGTGAAGAAAGGCTCGAAGATGTGGGGAAGGACGTCCTCCGGAATACCCGCACCCTCATCCCTGATCTCGACGCAGACGGTATCGGGGGCGCGTTCGAAGGCCTTGACGGCGATGGTCCCTCCGTCCGGCATGGCCTGGATGCCGTTGATGAGGAGATTCAACAAAGCCTGTCTCAGCTGGTTGAAGGCGCCCATGACCCTGGGCAGGTCCGGGTCGATCTCCATGGCCAGTGTCGCGTTGTTGATCGCCATCTCGTTCTGCACGAGACGCGTCGTGGCCTGGAGCACCTCCGCGAGATCGAGGGGCGACATGTCGGGCTTTTCGCTTCGAGTAAAGTCGAGGAGGCTCTTGACCGTCTCGCTCGCCCGCTCGTTCTCGAAGTAGATGTCCTGCAGGAGCTTCCATTTCTCGTCGTCGCTCAGGGTCTTGAACTCTTCCATCAGGGCTTCCGTGGTGATGGCCACGTTGTTGAGGGGATTGTTGAGCTCGTGGGCCACGCCCGAGGTGAGAGTCCCCACGGCGGCCATCTTGGCGGCCTCGATGCAGGTGTCCTCATGGATTTTGAGTTCGATGAGCATGCGGTTGAGGGCGAGTGCGAGGTCGGAGAACTCGTCGCGGTATTTCCTCGCCGGGGCGATGGGGGAGAAATTGCCCTCGGCAATGCGCCGGGTATAGTCCTGGAAGCGCTTCAAGGGGCCGACGATGGCCCGGGCCAGGAAATTGACGATGTAAATGATCAGCAGCAGGAGGAGCCCCAGAAAGACGACCGGCACGACCTGCGAGACCTTTATCATCCGGTTCACGGATGATCGTTCCTTAACCATGAGGTTGGACACGAGCTGGATGATTCTCCCGCCGTGTTCGCGCAGGGCGGTCTCCATCTGGGCCTTCTCTCCGGGAGACCAGGACTTCGTCCTTTCCCGCTTTTCGGCCTGCGTCAGGAGCGCGCGGTACTGCTCCATGTGCCGGGACAGGCTGGACAGGCTGGTCCGGCCGGCGACTTCCAGGATGTTGCCCTTCTCGGAGGCGAGCAGGCTCTCCGCGGACTCCGCCTCCAGCAACGCATTCTCGAGGTCGGTTCCGTACAGGAAGTAGTTCTTCTCGTAGCGTCTGGCCTGTTGCACGTTGTAGGTAAGGCTCTGGGTCGTCTCGAGAAACTGGAGCTTGAACTGGACCTGGTAGAGAATGACCACCGTGGCTATGGCAATGGCTCCCGAAAGGAAGAAACACAGAAGAAATCCGACCACGAGGCGAAAGCGGATGCTCATGGAAGGCCTGCCCATGAGGGCCTCTTCCGACGAGCGCATGCGCTCCATCAGCCTTTCCCTTGAGAGCTGATCCTCCCGCTCTTCCACCGGCGCTTGACCTGGATCTGCCATGGTCCCCCCCTAGCAGTTGTAGCAAATGTAATGTCCCCTCTTCCCGAATACACTATAGCTCAGGGGACTTGCGGGAACAACCGGGGGATTTGGGATTTGAAAGACGGCAAGGAAGCGAGAAACGGGGCTTCCCCCAAGGCCTCCTGACGACCAATCACCGGATCATTTAGGCACCGGATCGTCCGCTCACTCGATCACCGTTCTTGACGCCGGGCGGGTAATGGGCTATGCCTTTTGGAAACAGCTCGTTCGGTTGTGGATGGGGCGTGGCGCCCAGAGACGAAGGAGGGACCGGGTTGGACATCTTTCTGCCTGTGGCCGGCGTCAGCCTGAACGCCTTCGTCCTCGTGGGCGTCGGAGCGCTCGTGGGCTTTCTCTCCGGACTGCTCGGCGTGGGCGGCGGTTTTCTCCTGACGCCGCTGCTCATCATGTTCGGCATAGATCCCCTCGTGGCCGTGGCGACCGGAACGAACGCAATCGTCGGCGCCAGCACATCAGGCACACTCGCCCACCTCCGGGCCAAGAACGTGGACGTCAAACTGGGTATGATCATGCTCGCCGGCGGGGTCCTGGGGGGCGGCGCCGGAACGGTCCTCCTGAGAATCCTGAGGCAGGAGGGGAACGCGGACGTCGTCATTGTCTTTTCATATGTGGTACTGCTGGCGCTCATGGGCGGCCTGATGTTCGTAGAGGGCCTGACTAGCCAGGTTCGCGGTGATTACGACGCCCAACGAAAATCGGGAGCCTACCGCATGCTGGCCAGGCTTCCTTTCCGCATGCGTTTTCCGGTTTCCGACATCGAAACCTCGGCCTTCGCTCCCTTTGTGCTCGGCATCGCGGTGGGGGTATTGGCTGCGGTCATGGGGGTGGGCGGAGGCTTCTTTCTGATACCGGCCATGACCTACTTCCTGGCCGTGCCCATGCGAATCGTGGTGGGCACGAGCCTCTTCCAGATGCTCTTCACCTCCGCCTCGGTCACCATCCTTCAGGCCGCCCTGAACCACAGTGTGGACGTCGTGCTCGCCGTCGGCCTGCTGATCGGGGCGACGCTGGGCGCTCAGGTCGGGGCGTCCCTGGCCGGTCGCCTGAGGGGGGACCAGCTCAAGATCGTGCTCTCCCTTCTCGTGTTGGCATTGTCCATCAAGATGTTCAACGATCTTCTGCTCATGCCGGTATCCTTCCTCACCCTTCCGGGGGCGCGGTGATGAGGGGAATCGCGGCGGTCTCGCTTTGGCTGTTCGCGCTGGCTGCCCCGGCAGGTGCGTACGGGGCGGCGGCGACCCCCATCGTGATGCACGTCGAAGGCGCGGATATCCGCCTCACGACGAGATACGAAGAGGCGCGGACCCGGGTCATGCTGCGCGTGTGCGAAGGCTGCGATGCGGTGGTGCGCCTCAGTTCGCCTGCAGTGGAAGCCCGGTTCCCGCTCAAGGGCAAGACGGGGCCGTTCTGGTTAACGGTGGGCCGTGTGAGTTTCCACGGCGTGCCGTGGCTCTACCTGGTCAAGTCCACCGGCTCGCTGGACCGGATTCTCTCTCCCGCCGAATCAAGGCGGTACGCCCTCGACGAGGCGGGGCTGGAGGCGTCGATCCGCGTCCAGTCCGGCGTCGACAGGAGGCTGTATCTGAACGAACTCGTCAAGCTGAAGAAGGCCGAGGGCACTTTCGGATTCGATGCGGGGGGGCTCAGGAAGAGAGGCGACGGCGGCCTGGAGGCCGTCTTTCGATGGCCCGCCGGGACGCCTCCGGGGCGCTACACGATCGACGCTTTCGCCGTGAGTGGAGGACGGGTGGTCGGCAGGGTGTCCCGGGACGTGCTCGTTCACGAGGCGGGCCTGGCGGCCTGGATCAGCCGGCTGGCGGTGAACCACGGTGTCGTCTACGGCGTACTCGCGGTCCTCGTGGCCATGCTGACGGGCCTGATCGCACGTCTCGTCTTCAGGCGCATGCCGCTGGGAAGTGGGCGTTCCTAGAAGGCGCCCCCGCCGCGCCTTCGGGCAATGAGTCATCAGGCACATAGAGATCGAGCGAACGGTGATCGGAACAGGGAATGGGTTTGTCCGCCGTCCAGCCTGAGCCCGCATGTCCGGCCGGCACGCGGGGAGGAGGAGCGGATTGGGAAGGCGCGATGGCGCGCGCGAAGGAACGGCTTTGAGGCCGCCTCGATACCGAAATCGTCACGCCCCTGCCGGCGCGGTGTCCGGTGTCCCCGCTTTCTGCCCGGACGTGCCGGTCGATAGCGGAAGGCACATGTGCACCATAGTGCCCTTGCCCGAAAGACTTTCCACCTGCATTTCCCCGCCGTGTCTCTTGACGATGCCGTAGCTGATGGACAGACCGAGGCCCCGGCCCTTGCCGCGCCCTTTCGTGGTGAAGTAAGGATCGAAGATGCGGGGGAGGTTCTCGGGCGGGATGCCGGTTCCGTCGTCGGAAACCTCCAGGCACACCATGTCTTCGTCCATGAGGTGGGCGCGCACGGCCAGGATGCCTCCATCGGGCATGGCTTCCACGGCATTGAGAAAGATGTTCAGAAAAACCTGCCGGAGGTCGCTAAAGGCCCCCAGCACGGGGGGGAGGTCGCCCGGAGGCTCGAAGCTGAATGTGACCTTGCGCAGGTCCATCTCGTTCTGGACCAGGGACCGCGTGGCCTCCACCAGGTCGGGCAATGCGATGGGCGCCATTTCCGGCTTCCTGTCGTGCACGAAGTCCAGCAATCCCTCTACGATGGCATTTGCCCGTTGTGCTTCGGAGAGGATGTCCTCGACGAGCCTGTACTTCCTGTCGTCCTTGAGGGCCTTGCACTCCTCCATCAGGGTCTCGGCGGTGATGAAGATGTTGTTCAGCGGGTTGTTAAGCTCGTGGGCGATGCCCGTCGTGAGGGTCCCCACTGCGGCGAGCTTGCCGGCCCTGAGCCTCTGGGCGGACTGCGCCCGCAACTCGAAGAGCATGCGATTGGTTGCGAGGGCCAATTCCGAAAATTCGTCGTGATAGGGTTTTGCCGGCCGGATGGGCGAGAAGTCGCCCTCCGCGATGCGCCGCGTGTAGCCCTGGAAACGGGTGAGGGATCGGGTGATGGTCCTGGACAGAAGGTGGGCAACCCAGAAAATGAGCAGCAGGAGGAGGGCAAGAAATATGAACGGGACTATCTGGGAGAACTTGAGCACCCGGTTTGCGGCTTCCGCCTCCCTGTTGTTCAAGGTGCGGGCGAGTGAAATGAGCCGTGCTCCGTGTTCCCTCAGGGCCTTTTCGATCTGTGTCGAGCCCGACGGCGCCATGCCGCCCGGGCGGTCGAGTGTGCGGCATTCCTGCAGGAGGGCCCGGTAGGCGCCCAGGTGGTAATTCAGCTCGGAGAGATTTTTCTCTCCGGCCACATCCAGAATGTTCACCGTGTCGTCGCGAAGCAGGTTGACGGCCTGGTCCGCATGTGCGGTAGCCGCCTTGAGATTGGTTCCGTACAGGAAGAAATCCTTCTCGTAGCGCCTCGCCTGCTGGATCTCGAAAGTCAGGTTCTCCGTCACGGCCAGGAAGCGTATCGAACTTCGCGCGTGGTAGAGAAAGGCCAGAACGATGAGGGCGGTGGCGCCCATCAGAAAGAAACAGAGCAGAAAGCCCACCACGATGCGCATGCGGATACTGACGCGTGGCCGGTTCAGAAAGGCGCCTTCGGCGTTTCTCAGCTCCTCGGCCTCGCGCCGTCCGAGATGGTATTCGGTCCTGTCTTCCACGAATCCGGCCATCGTACTCCCTTTCGACGGCGGTTCGATCCATCCGGGGAACGGCTGTCCCAATCCCCGTTGTCCTCCACTTCGTTGCGTCCATCCTGCATGAAGTATACACGGCCGCAACTCCCCGTGCCCAGTTCTCCGGTGGAAGCGATTCTCTGTATGACGCTCAGGTCCGCGGCCCTGACAGGGGCCTCTATATTTTGGGCAAAACTCACAGGATGGTTTCTCCTTTGATCCGTCATTGACTGCAGGGCCTCGGAGGGCCTATATGTGGAAGAGTCGGATGCTTACCCGGCGAGGAGAGCCGACCCACGGTGAACATCCGCTCCAGCCGCGACCAGGTGAAGTGTCCCTGTCCAAGGCCGGAGGCAGACTCCTGGGGGGGACACCATGAACATTTTTCTGCCGGTCGCCGGTATCGACGTCAATCTTCTTTTGATCATAGGCATAGGGGTTTTTGTCGGATTCGTGCAGGGACTCCTGGGCTCGGGAGGGTTTTTGCTCACACCTCTCCTCATCATGCTGGGCGTCAGTCCGACGGTTGCGGCCGCGTCTGGCATAAACGCCATCGTGGGTGCCAGCGTTTCAGGAACCTTCGCCCATCTGAAGGCGGGGAACGTGGACGTCAAGATGGGACTCTTCATGCTCGTCGGCGGAATCGCGGGCGGAGGTGCCGGGACGATCATCGTCAAGATCTTGCGGGCCATGGGCAATCTGGACGTGGTGATCATCCTCTGCTACGTGATCTTCATGGCCGTCATCGGTGTGATCATGTTCGTCGAGGGCCTCTCCAGCAGGGTGAAGGGAGAGAGCGAATCCCCCGGGGAATCTCCGGTGATGCGATGGCTCGGCAAACTCCCGTTCCGCACGCACTTCAAGGTGTCCGGCGTCGAGACCTCCGCTCTCGCGCCCCTGCTTCTCGGCGGGTTCGTCGGCGTCCTGGCGGCCATCATGGGCGTGGGCGGCGGGTTCTTTCTCATTCCCGCCATGACCTACTTCCTGGGGATGCCCATGCAGGTGGTGGTGGGGACCGTGCTCTTCCAGATGCTCTTTACGTCGGGCTCCGTGACGTTCATGCAGGCGGCCGTCAACCACAACGTCGACGCAATCTTGGCCGCAATCCTCCTCGTGGGGACGACCCTCGGCGCCCAGCTCGGCGCCCGGCTGGTCAGGCGACTCAAGGCCGACCAGCTCAAGGTGGCCTTTTCCCTCATGGTCCTGGCCATGTCCGTCAAGATGCTCAACGACCTTCTTGTGGCGCCCGCGTTTTTCCTGGTGGAGCTGGGAGGCCGCCGATGATGCCTCGACCCGGGACGATACTGTTGTCCGTTCTATGCGGCCTTGCCTGCCTCGGTCCCTGCACGCAGAGGGCCGCGACGAGCAGGCTTCCGATAGAGCTTCACACATCGGCTGGTTTGATCAGGGTCACGCCGCGCTACTGCGGTGAACTGGTCAAGGTTTGGGGAACCGTGTCACCGTCATGCGACGTGGTCGTCAAGCTCGCTTCTCCGCGCGAACCGGCCCTGTTCTCCCGCAAGGGGAAGGTCGGACCTTTCTGGCTCTCCGTCGACCGCGTGCGGTTCGAAAACGTCCCGTGGATGTACAAGGTCAAGTCGAGCGAGCCCATCGACGAGATCCTGTCTCTCGAAGAACAGATCCGCTATCAGTTGGGTGTGCGCGGTCTGAAGGCTTCCATCGGGGTTCAGAAGGGTGTAGACAGGGACCTGTACTTGAACGAACTCATCATGACGCGAAAGGCGGACAGGCTCTTCAGCTTTGGTCATACGGGCGTGCGCCGCAAGGGGCGTTCCTTTGCCACGAGCTTCTTCTGGCCGTCGGACGGGCCTTCCGGCCGCTACCTCATCGAGGCTTTCGCCGTCACGGGGGGGCGTGTAGCCGGTTACAAGACGCGTGTCCTGGAGGTGAAGAAGGTCGGTCTCGAGGCGTGGGTAAGCCGGTTGGCACAGGGGCACGGTATCTTCTATGGAGCATTCGCCGTAAGCCTCGCCATCGCGGCGGGGCTGATCGCGAGCCTGGTTTTCAAACGCCCGCAGGGACATATTGCAAAGAGCTGACCCGCTCCCTATGCACGTGCCACGCCCGGCCGTGGGGGAGGCTATTCCGCAAGGGGAAGCGTCAGGTGAACCGTCGTGCCTTTGCCCTTCAGGCTGGCAACCCTGATGTCGCCGCCGTGCTTCCGGAGAATTGAGTAGCTGATCGAAAGCCCGAGACCGGTCCCCTTTGCCCCCTCCTTCGTTGTGTACAGAGGGTCGAAGATGTGATCGAGGTCCTCCGCGGGGATGCCGACCCCCCGGTCCGTGACCGTTATCTCCACGCGCTGCTGGTCCGTCCGCGAAGCAGAAACGCTCAGCCGGCCTCCTTCAGGCATGGCCTGTATGGCATTGTGGAAGAGGTTCAGCAGAACGTGCTTGAGCTGATTGAAAGAGCCCAGAACGGCGGGCAGGTCTCGCGGCACGTCATTCTCGAAAGCGACGTGGTCGAGCGCCATCTGGTTTTGCAGCAGCCGTCGCGCGGATTCCACGAGTTCATGCAGGTCGAGGGGTTCCGGGGCGAAATGGTCGTCGCTGGTGAAGGCCAGCAGTTCCTCTACGATTTCCTTGCCCTTCCCGGTTTTCGAGAAAATATCCAGGAGAAGGTTGTATCGGGGGCACTCCTCGGGTGGATGGCATCCTTCGATGAAGGTTCTGGCATTGCTGGAAATGGTGTCGAGAATGGCGTCGAGTTCACCGGCCACGCCCTCGGTGAATGCGCCTACGGACGCTAGTTTGTCCGCCTTCAGGACCTGAGCCTCGCGGGCCCGCAATTCGAGGAGCATGCGATTGACGGCCAGCGACAGGTCCGAGAACTCGTCGTGGTAACGTCTTCTGGGATTCATGAGGGTAAAATCGCCGGCCGCTATGCGCCGCGTAGACCGCTGCAGGCGATCGAGGGAGTCCGTGATGGTTCCGGCGAGAAGGCTGGTGATCCAGAAAATGATGAGGAGCATGACGACGGAAAAGAGGAACGGCAGTTCCTGGGAAATCTTGAGGACGTGGTTTGCGGCGCCAGCCTCCCGGGCCTTCAGCAACCTGAGCCGGTTCAGTATCCCGGCACTGCCGTTGTCCACGGCGGCGGACAGCGCCTTTCGCCTGGCCTCGTCCCCGGAGGCATTGCGAGCGAGAGCCAGGCTGTCGTCCAGGATCTGCACGTAATGTCCCAGGTCGTAGTTGAGCCCGGACAGGTCCTTTTCGCCTGTCGCATTCAGGACGTTGGAGCCATCGTGCATGAGCAGGTCGGCGGCCTTCTGTGCGATGGTTCTCGCCCGTCGAAGGTTCGCCTCGTCCGGAAAGTCGGCAAGGGCAAAGTGTCTGGACTGCTGGATCTCCAGCGAAAGGTCCTGGGAGATGTCTAGGAAGTGAAGCTTGCCCCGCGCCTGGTAGAGAATGGCCAGGTTGATGAGGCCGGTCGCCGCGAGCAGGAAAAAGCAGAGCAGAAAACCCGCCACGATCCGCAGGCGAATACTCAGGCGCGGCCTTGAAAGAAAGGCCTTTTCCGCGTCCTTCAGCTTATCGGCTTCTACGTGTCCGAGTTGATACTCGAGCTTATCATTGGTGTCCTTCACCATGTCTGATCTTCCCGTAGCGTGAGTGCACGAGCCGCGACGGCGGGGAGGTGCACTGCAGTCGGCCCCAGAGGCTCATGATGCGTAATCGCGTTTTCCTTTGGTGCCCCCCCAAAGGACTAATCTCCAATATATACCCTGTCGCGCCGCAGGTCACGGGGAGGCGACCGCGTCAGGGCAAAAAAAACGCGAGGTGCCGGGAGCACCTCGCGTCTGGAGAACCGGTCTTATTGCTTTATCGCGGCTTCATCTGTCCTCTGATCAGGGCTTGGGCTGCGGCTTCGCGTCCTTGCCAGCAGGCGCCGGGGATGCCGGGGCTTCGGGCGTGGCCGCGTCCAACCGCTTGAGTATGAGGTCGGTCTCGTCAACGGCGCCCGAGTTCCACACCAGGTCCTTTGCGCCCTTGTTCAGGATGACGTCCCAGCCGTTCTCCTTGCCGAGTTTGTCCAGCAGGGGGTCGAGCACCGCGTGGAGCTTTTCTTCAGCTGTCTTTTGCCTCTTCTGAAACTCCTGCCGGGCTTGCATCTGGAGCTGGCTCATGTCTTTCTGTGCGGCATCTATCGCCTTCTTGTCCTTGTCCTTTTCTTCCTTTGAAAGCTTGGCCTCGTTTTTCTTGAGGTCTTCCTGTTTGGCGCGCAGGTCGGCCAGTTTCTTCTGAAATGTGGCCCTGAGACTCTCGTTCCACTTCTGAAAGTCGGCCTGGATCTGCTTGGAGATCTTTGCATCCTTGTAGATGCGGGCCATATCGACGATGACCACGACGGGCGCTTTTTTGGTCACCTTTGCGCCTTCGTTCGGGGAAGCTTTCGCACCGGATGCCAGTGCGGACAGTGTCAATGCCAGGGCGAGAAGGGCCGTCAACAGCTTTTTCATGATCTTGACTCCTCTTGTGTTTGTAAGCGTTCGTCTCAGCCGGATCCGAAAAGGGGAGCCCGGTTCCGGCACGACCACCCCTTTCGTCCTCCCGAGTTAGCCGCACGAGGTAGCGCGTTCCCGGAAGGACAGGACCTTAAGCACAGCCGCACTATACCACGAAAGCCCCGACCGTTTCCGGCGAGCCGATGTTGACGGGACATCCCGGCTGCTGGTAGCTTCTGTTCATGGCAGGCACACCGGGAAGGACCAGGGTCAGGATTCAATGCAGGGGTTCCGTACAGGGAGTCGGCTTCCGCCCCTCCGTCCACCGGCTTGCTACTGCCCTGGAACTGTCCGGGTGGGTGTTCAACGGACCGGACGGGGTCGTTATAGAAATCGAAGGGCCGGAATGTGCGGTATCGGAGTTTGTCCATCGCCTCCCGTCGTCGCTGTCTCCTCTTGCGCGTCTTGACGGCATGGACACGACGCCTATCCCCGTGGCGGGTGACACGGAGTTCATCGTCCGGCCTTCGGAAGTGGGGCCGAGAAAGAGGGCCATAGTGCCGCCGGACTCCGCCCTGTGCGCAGATTGCCGCGCGGAGATGGAGGACCCCGAGGATCGACGCCACCGCTATCCTTTCATCACCTGCACCAACTGCGGCCCGAGGTTCTCGCTGGTCCGGTCACTCCCCTACGACAGGGAGCGCACGGCCATGGCGTGCTTCCCGCTGTGCGAGAAGTGCGAAGAGGAGTACGGAGACCCGGTAGACCGGCGCTTCCACGCCGAGCCGGTCTGTTGCCCCGCATGCGGCCCCGACCTGTGGCTCGTGGACGGCGAGAGAGAACTGGGCCGCGGGCCGTCTGCTCTCGGGCAGGCTCGCGACGCGCTCTCGCAGGGCGCTATTGTAGCCGTGAAGGGGCTTGGCGGCTTTCAACTCGCCTGCAGAGCGGACTCGGACGAGGCCGTCGCCAGACTGCGGCACCGCAAGAAACGTCCTGGCAAACCCTTTGCGGTGATGGCGAGGGACGTGGCGGAGGCTCGGAGCCTGGCGCTTCTGCGGCCGGAGGACGAAGCGCTCATGCTGTCCCACCGGTGCCCCGTTCTACTTGCGCCGAAGCGCGGGTCTTCCACCCTCTCGGACGCGGTGGCTCCAGGTATCGGGGACGTGGGCGTCCTGCTTCCCACCACGCCTCTGCACGTCGAACTGTTCAGGGACGGGAATTTCGGCCCGCTGGTCATGACCTCCGGCAATCTCTCGGAAGAGCCCATCTGCAGGACGAACAGGGAGGCGCTCGACAGGCTCGTGGGGATCGCCGATCTGTTTCTCCTGCACAACCGGGACGTCCTGCGCCGCGTGGACGACTCGGTGGTGAGGACGGCGCCGGTCGGGCACACCCTGATGCGAAGGGCGAGAGGATTTGTCCCGGAGCCCGTCCCTCTCGGCCTGTCGGCCGCATCGCCGGTCCTCGCTCTGGGAGGACACCTCCAGGTGGCGGCCTGCGTGGCGTCGGGCGAGGACGCGTTCCTCTCGCAGCACGTGGGCGACCTGGATACGGATGCGGCGCGGGCGTTTCTGCGGGAGGTCACGGAAGGCATGGAAGATTTCCTGCAGGTGACCGCATGCGTCGTGGCGGTGGATGCGCACCCGGACTATCCGAGTACCTGGTACGGCGAGGAACTGGCGGCGGAACGAGGCGCCCGGCTCGTCCGGTTCCAACACCACCTGGCCCACGCGGCGGCCGTTCTGGCGGAACACGGCCGATTTCCAGAGGCCGGCCGGAAAGCCGCGGGACTCGTGCTGGACGGCACGGGATGGGGGACGGACGGTACGGCCTGGGGCGGTGAATGGCTCCTTCTGGATGGGGACTGCCGTTGGCGGCGCCTGGCGCACCTCGAGGCGGTTCCGCTCGTGGGGGGCGAAGCGGCGGTGCGCGAACCATGGCGCGTCTGCGTCGCCGCCCTGGAGGCCGAAGGCCTGCGGCACCTTTTGCCCCGCCTGCCTCTGGCCGACCTCGTGCCCGCGGGCCGCTTGGATGCCCTGGCGCGCGTGAGTTCCAACAGGTGGCCCATGGCGACGGGCGCCGGGCGCCTTTTCGAAGCGGCGGGCGCGCTTTTCGGGTTGGCGGCCGTGAACGACTGGGAAGGGGAAGCCGCTGTCAGGCTCGAGTCGCTCGCCTCGTCGGCCTCCGGCGCAAGACCCTGGGACGAAGTCGGGATCATTGCAGATGGCGACGCGTGCACCATCCCCTTCGCCGGGTTGCTGGGGGCTGCGGCGATACGCCTCGAGGCGGGAGAAGGGCGCGGGGAGACGGCGCTTGGGTTTCACACGACTTTCTGCAGGCTTGCCGTCGAAGCCGGCGTGCGGTCTCTTCCGCCGTCCGTCCGCAGTGTGGCGCTCGGAGGCGGTTGCATGGTAAACCGGATACTGATACGGGAACTGTCGGACAGGGTCGAGGAGGCGGGATTCGAAGCGATCCTGGCCCGGGCCGTGCCGCCGGGTGACGGAGGGCTCGCCTACGGGCAGGCTGTTCTTGCGGCGGCGCTTCCGGCAAGGGGGACCGACGATTGGACGGAAGTCCGCTCTTGACGTACGGCCGTCGGGGAACCATGTTTGATTTTCTGAGCAGGAGAGGGAGTCGCACCGAAGGGGATCGTCACCACTCAGCCGTTGCAACGGGCGCCCGTTCCCGCCACTTACACCCTAGGAGGTAGTCATGTGCCTGGCCATCCCTATGAAGCTCGTTCAACGCACCGAGTGGGAGGGAGTCGTGGAACTCGGCGGCGTACAGCGCACCATCTCTCTTATGCTCTTCCCCGAGGCCGAGGTCGGCGACCACGTCCTCATCCATGCCGGCTTCGCCATCGGACGAGTTGACGCGGAGGAGGCCAGGCTCACAATCGAAGGGCTCGAGCAGATCGCGGCGGCCATGGACGCGCCATGAGCGAGCCCTCCCTTTATTCCGATCCGAGGGCGGTGGCTTCTCTGCTCGCGCGCATCGAAGAATCCGTTCAGAAACTGGGGCGGCGGCTCAACATCATGGAAGTCTGCGGTACCCATACCCACGCCATAGCGGCCGCGGGGCTGAGACCCAGACTCAAGCCCGGCATCAGGCTCATTTCGGGCCCCGGTTGTCCGGTGTGCGTAACGCCCGTGGATTACCTCGACCGGGCCGAGGCTCTGTGCGCACTCGACCGCACGGTTTTGTGCACTTTCGGCGATCTGTATCGCGTGCCATCGAGCCGGGGCAGTCTGGAAAGGCTCTCCGCCGGGGAGGGCGAAGTCCGCATCGTGTATTCGCCCAGGGACGCCCTGCAGATGGCCCGCGACAACCCCGGAGATCGCGTCGTTTTCCTGGCCGTGGGCTTCGAGACAACTGCACCGGCCATCGCCGCGACGCTCCTCGAAGCTCACCGGGACGGGGTGCCCAATTTCATGATCCTGCCCGGAAACAAGGTCGTTCCCCCGCCGCTCAGGGTCCTGTCCTCCGCCCCCGACGTCCAGGTGGACGGGTTTCTCCTGCCGGGGCACGTGTCCGTCATTACCGGCTCCAGGACCTTCGCCTTTCTCGCCGATGAATTCGGCCTGCCGTCGGCGGTGGTCGGCTTCACGCCGACGGACATTCTGAAGGGGGTCCTCGAGATCGCGGAGCAGGCCCTGGAAAAACGGTCTTCGGTGGCGAACCTCTACAGCCGCGTGGTGACCGAGGACGGCAATACACAGGCCAAGGCGCTCCTGGATCGCTTCTTCCAGCCCGAAGACAGCGTGTGGCGGGGATTGGGCCCCATCCCCGGATCGGGACTCGCCCTGAGACCCGAATGGAAAAAAATGGACGCTTCGCGCATAGAGGTCGACCTGCCCGAGCCGGTCGAGCCGAAGGGATGCCGCTGCGGGGACGTTCTCAAAGGGGTCATCGAACCGCCGGAGTGCCCTCTCTTCGGAAAGGGCTGCGATCCGGACGCGCCCGTCGGCGCGTGCATGGTTTCCAGCGAGGGAACGTGCGCGGCCTGGTACAGGCACGAGCGCTACCGCATGGGGGTGGCGCAATGAAAAACTCCGACCGCATCCTCATGGCCCACGGCGCCGGTGGACGCATGACCCGCAAACTCATCCAGGACATGTTCGTGCCGGTCCTGGGGAATCCCTTTCTCGAGGCCCTCTCCGACGCCGCGGTCCTGCCCGAACTCCCGCCGGGCCGGCCCGCCCTTACGACGGACGCCTTCGTGGTGGATCCGCCTATCTTCCCCGGGGGGGACCTCGGATACCTCTCCGTGTGCGGGACGGTCAACGACCTGTCCGTTGCGGGCGCCCGGCCCCTCTGGCTCACCTGGGCGCTCGTGCTGGAGGAGGGGGCCAAGTCCGAACTCGTTGCCGCCTGCGCCGCCGGTGCGGCCAGGGCGGCGAAGGAGGCGGGCGTCAAGATCGTGGCCGGAGACACGAAAGTCGTTCCCAGGGGGAAGGGCGACAGGATATACGTGACCACGGCCGGTCTCGGCGTTGTCCCACCCGGCCGGGACGTGGGCGACCATCGGATAGTGGTCGGCGACGCACTGCTCGTAACCGGTCCCGTCGGCGACCACGGGGCAACCATCATGGCTTGTCGGCACGGCATGGCCGGCGACAACCTCTGCTCCGACTGCGCGCCGCTGTCGTCGATCACGGAGTCGCTCATGGAATCGGGCGCCGGAGTTCACGCCATGCACGATCCCACTCGGGGCGGCGTGCTGGTCACATGTCACGAGGTCACATCCAGGGCCGGGATCCGCATCGTGCTCGACGAGAAGGCCCTGCCCGTGAGGCCGGAGGTTTCGGCCGTGTGCGAGTTGCTCGGGCTCAGCGCCGTCTCCATGCCCTGTGAGGGTCGCGCCCTAGTCTGGGTGGACGCCGGTTCGGCCGGGAAGGTCCTGGAAGGGCTGCGGAGCCACCCCGCCGGAAGAGAGGCGGCCATCATCGGTCGGGTGGAGAATGAGGCGCCGGGCCGAGCCCCAGTGACGATGGTGACGGTGTCTGGAGAAGAGCGGCCCCTCGATCTCCTCTCCGGCGCCGAGCTGCCCCGCATCTGTTGAGTAACGGAAGGGTCGAACGCAGCGCCTGGCGAGAAGTGATGGTGCCTCGATCTCTCCCCGCACAGGCCCCCTTACGGAGAGTTCATGCACGAATGGTCCCTGGCCTGCCAGCTTGTTCGTGAAGCCGAAGCAGAGGCTGAACGGCGAAACGCCGTCAAGGTATTCGGCGTGACGGTGTCGATCGGTCAGCTTACGGGCATCGTTCCCGAGCTGCTCACAAGGGCATACGACATGGCCCGCATGGGCACGCTTCTCGAAGATGCGGCGCTGGAAGTGGAGATCGAATCCGTTAAGGGCCGATGCGCGGAATGCGGCAGGGAAAGCTTCATTCAGGGTTTCGGTCTTATGTGTCCAGAATGCGGCGCGCTGGGGCTTGAAGTTTTGTCGGGAGATGATATCCTGTTGACAAAGATGGACCTGGAAGTCCGCGAGAAACCCTTCCGGGGCCGTGGAGGGGTGCATGTGTGAGACATGCGGGTGTGGTTTGCCTGAGGAAGCCAAGCACACCCATGGGGATCACGACCACACACACCGGGAAGAGGCCCGCCTTTACAAGAACCTCCTCGACGCCAACGAGGCCCAGGCCCGCGAAAACCGCCAACACCTCATGGAACACGGGATCTTCGCGGTGAACCTCATGTCTTCGCCCGGAGCGGGGAAGACGAGCTTCATCGAATCGGTGGCGAAGGCCGTAAAGGGGAAGCTTAGAGTGGGCGTCATCGAGGGCGATCTTGCGACGGACCTCGACGCAGACCGCATTCGTGCGCTGGAGCTCCCCGTTCACCAGATTACGACCGGATCGACCTGCCACCTCGACGCCGCCATGGTCCACGAAGCCCTCCACCAGCTGCCGCTCGCAGACCTCGACCTTCTCTTCGTCGAAAACGTGGGTAACCTGGTCTGCCCAGGTCTGTACGACCTCGGGTGTCACCTCAACGGCATCCTCCTGTCGGTGACCGAAGGCGACGACAAGGTCGCCAAGTATCCCGTGGTCTTCCGCCAGGCCCAGTTCTTCTGCGTCACCAAGATCGATCTTCTGCCCCATGTGACCTTTGATTCCTCCCGGCCCCGGAGGGAGGCACGGATTCTGAAGGGCGATCTGAAGACGTTCGCCTGTTCAGCCAAGACCTCGGAGGGCATGGGAGAGGTCCTCGCCTATCTTGCCGCCGAACGCGAGGCCTTGTTGCACTGACCGCCGCGTGCGGTCCCGATTCTGATACGTGCGGCGGGCAAAAGACCCGCTTGATGAGACCGATGACCGCGAAGAAATCCGCCCTTCGCGGCGCTTTGCCCATTGCGCACGTACAGGGAGAGGGGTCCGCGGCGTGTTTGTGTTTTTGTCCCACGGGAACACATTCCGTCTGGGGGAAGGCCCTGGGGGAGGGACTTGTTCGGCTCGAAAAGTGTGAGCAATTACGCATATTCGAAGAAGTTGACAATAGAGGTATCGGAACATAGATTACAGAAGAATTCTTGTGTTCTCAGGGGAAACCCTTACAAAAAGAGGAGGTGGCCATGGGAAAGCCAAGGGGAAATCCGTTTTCCAATGAGCGCTTTGACTCAGGCGGTGGGGGAGGCGGCGGCGTAGCCCGCCGGGATTTCCTCAAGATCTGCACCATGGCCGCAGCGGCCGTGGGGCTTTCCGCTTCGGTCGGAAAGGCCTGGGCCCAGGCCGCGGAGAAGGGGCTGAAACCCTCGGTCATCTGGCTGCACTTCCAGGAGTGCACCGGCTGCACGGAATCATTGCTCAGAACAAGCCACCCGAAGGTGGCCGACCTCATCCTCGACCTCATTTCCCTCGACTATCACGAGACGCTCTTCGCCGCTGCAGGTTACCAGGCGGAGGACGCGCTCAAAGCCGCCATGGAGAAAAACGCCGGCAAGTACATCTGCGTGGTTGAGGGCGGGATCCCCACCAAGGACGGCGGTATCTATTGCCAGATCGGCGGGAAAACGGGTTTGGAGATGCTGAAGGAAGTGGCGGAGAAGGCCGGGGCCATCATTGCCATCGGGTCCTGCGCGTCCTTCGGCGGCATCCAGGCCGCGGACCCCAATCCCACAGGTGCCAAGGGTGCGCCTCAGATCCTGGAGGGGAAGACCGTCGTGACCATTCCAGGATGTCCCGCCAATCCCTACAACTTCCTGGGGACCGCACTGCAGTACGTCACGTTCGGCACGCTGCCCGCGCTCGACAAGCTGGGCCGTCCGAAGTTCGCCTACGGGCGGGTCATCCACGACGACTGCCCAAGGCGTCCCCACTTCGATGCCGGCCGTTTCGCCCAACAGTTCGGCGACGAAGGCCACAGGCTCGGATACTGCCTGTACAAACTGGGATGCAAGGGACCGGAAACCCACGCCAACTGTTCCATCAAGAACTTCTGCGAGATCCCCGGCATCTGGCCCATAGGGATCGGCCATCCGTGCGTAGGTTGTACGGAACAATCACTCGTTTTCCGCGTGCCCATTTTCCAGACCGTCGAGATCGAACGGCCCACCCCGCCGGATACCTATCCGCCTATCCACGCCGAACACGGCGGTGTCTCACCGGTCGCGACCGGTGTAGCGGGTCTCGTTGGCGGTGCGCTCGTGGGTGCCGGGATCATGGCCTCCAAGAAACTCATGGCCGAACCTCAGGCCGAATCCAAGGAGGACTGAGATGACCGTTGATCGACGCACCGCACTGAAGGGCATGGTGACGGCGGGTGCGGCGGTCCTCGTTGGTGGAGGCGAGATTTCCGCGCGCGAACGGGGACCGTCCCCGGACGATGCGGTGGGCATGCTCTACGACGCGACGTTATGCATCGGGTGCAAGACCTGCGTCGTGGCGTGCAAAGAGGCCAACGACCTGCCGCCGGACACCGAAACGCTGACTCCGCAGGGGCTGTATGATGCCCCGTTGAGTTTGAACAGTACGACGAAGAACATCATCCAGTTGTACAAGGGCGGGGACAAGCTATCCTACGTAAAAAAGCAGTGCATGCACTGCTACGATCCCGCCTGCGCCTCCGCGTGCATGATCGGCGCGCTTCACAAGATGAAGGACGGCGTGGTTGCATACGACCTCGACCGTTGCATAGGCTGCCGATACTGCCAGGTGGCCTGCCCCTTCGAAGTCCCCAAGTTCCAGTGGGACAAAGCGGCCCCGAGAATCGTGAAGTGCGAGATGTGCCGCCACCTACTGGCCAAGGGCGGCATTCCCGCCTGCTGCAAGGTCTGTCCGAGGGAAGCGGTCATTTATGGAAAGCGCAACGATCTTCTTCTGGAGGCAAAGGCCCGGCTGAAGAAAGACCCCGATAAATACAACCCCAAGATCTACGGAGAAAAGGACGCCGGAGGAACCCACGTCATTTACCTGGCCAAGGCGGGTTTTTCCTTCGAGAATCTCGGGTTCCCCGACCTGGGTGACGAGGGCATTCCAGAGCTGTCCGAAACGATCCAGCACGGCATCTACAAGGGATTCATAGCGCCGGTCGTTCTCTACGCGATCCTGGGCGGTGTCGTCTGGCGGAACAGGAAGCGGGGCGCCCAGGACCACGATGAGGAGGTGAAGCCATGACCGAACATGCCCAACCCATCGGCGGCTCCATCTTCACCCGTCCTTTCAAGATTCTCATGGGTATTTTCGTGGTGGGCGCGCTTCTCCTGCTCTGGCGTTACCTGTCCGGTCTGGGGGCCACGACGGGCCTGAACGACGGATATCCCTGGGGAATCTGGATCGCCTTCGATGTCGTCACGGGCACGGCCCTGGCGTGCGGCGGCTATGCCGTCGCCATTCTCCTGTACATCCTTAACAAGGGGAAATATCATCCGCTGATCCGCCCTGCGATCCTTACAAGCGCCTTGGGTTACTCCATTGCCGGCGCGGCCATCGCGGTGGACGTGGGCCGCTACTGGAACATCTGGAAGATCCCTCTCTTTTTCTGGAAGTGGAACCTCAACTCGGTCCTGCTCGAGGTGGCTCTGTGCGTCATGGCCTACGTCATCGTCCTGTGGATCGAACTGTCCCCTGCCTTTTTCGAAAAGTGGAAGGACAGCTCAGTCCCCCTTCTGAAGAAGGCCTCGGGCATCGGCCTTCCGTTTATGAACAAGGCCCTCATCTGGATTGTGGCCCTCGGACTCCTTCTTCCCACCATGCACCAGTCCTCGCTGGGATCGGTCATGCTCGTGGCCATGAACAAGCTCAGCCCTCTCTGGCACACCCCCATGCTTCCTCTCCTTTTCCTCATCTCCTGCATCGCCATGGGGTACGCCGTGGTAATCTTCGAATCCACCCTGTCCAGCCGCTTTTTCCATCGAAAGCCCGAGACGAAAATGCTGGGTTCGCTCTCCGTGGCCATGGTGGTCGTGCTCTTCCTCTATATCGTCCTTCGCTTCGCGGACCTGTTGTGGAGGAGCAGGATCGGGCTCATCTTCACCGACGGTTGGCACAGCTTCTTCTTCTGGCTCGAGATCGTTCTCTTCCTGGCGCCGGCCCTGATGCTCCTGTCGAGCAAGATGAGGACTAATCCCGGCAGCCTGTTCCTGGCGGCCATGATGATGATTCTCGCGGGTGGTCTGTACCGCTTCGATACGTACCTGGTCGGTTTCAACCCGGGCATCGGATGGTCCTATTTTCCGGCGGTACCCGAGCTGCTCATAACCATAGGCCTGGTTGCGTTCGAGATCATGGTCTACATCGTCATCGTCAAGAGGTTCCCGATCATAAGCGGAGGTGCTCCCGCAACGGCGGGACAAGGGGGTATGCAATGAGTCCACGCATTACCATAGATCCGATCACGAGAATTGAAGGCCACCTCCGTATCGACGTGGAGGTGAACGGGGGCGTGGTCAATGACTCCTGGTCGTCTGGTCAGATGTTCCGGGGCATTGAAATTATCCTCAAGGGACGCGATCCCCGGGACGCATGGTTCTTCACGCAGAGGTTCTGCGGCGTCTGCACGACCGTCCACGCCATCGCGTCGGTCAGGGCCGTGGAAAACGCACTCGACCTCGAGATTCCCATCAACGCCCAGTACATCCGAAACATGATCCTCGCCGCCCACGCGCTCCATGACCACATCGTGCACTTCTACCAGCTGTCCGCCCTGGACTGGGTGGACGTGACCTCGGCGCTGAAGGCGGACCCGACCAAGGCGGCCGGCATCGCCGAAAGCATTTCCCCCTGGCCGGACAACGGCAGGAGACAGATGCAGGCCGTCAAGGAAAAGCTGAACGACTTCGTGAGCCGAGGCCAGCTCGGCATTTTCACAAACGGCTACTGGGGCCATCCGGCCATGAAGCTCTCGCCCGAGGTCAACCTCCTAGCCGTGTCACACTATCTGCAGGCGCTGGAATACCAGCGGAAGGCTCTCCAGGTGGTGGCGATCCTGGGCGGAAAAACGCCCAACATCCAGAATCTCGCGGTGGGCGGCGTCGCCAACGCCATCAACCTGGACAACGAGTCCACGCTCAATATGAGCAAGCTCTTCATGGCGAAGGACCTCCTGGACCAGGTCGCCGGCTTCGTGCAGCAGGTCTACCTCGTGGACGTGTGTGCCATCGGGGCCATGTACGCCGACTGGCTCAAGTACGGCGCGGGGGTCACGAACTACCTTGCGGTGCCCGACATGCCGCTCGACACCAAGGGCACCAAATTCGACATGCCCGGCGGAACGATCTTCAACAAGAACCTTGCGACGGCCAAACCCATCAACAGCTTCCAGGATCCCTACTTCCGGGACAACGTGGCCGAGTGCATCACCAGGTCCTGGTACGACGGCGACTGGACGAAGCATCCCTGGGAGGAGAGCACCGATCCCGGCTATACCCCGTTCGACCCCTCCAAGAAGTACTCGTGGGTCAAGGCTCCCAGGTTCCAGGGGCACCCCATGCAGGTGGGACCGCTCGCACAGGTTCTCGTCGCTTACGCAACGGGAGACGAGCCCACCAAGCGCTGGGCCGACTACGCCCTCAAGACCGCGGGATCGGTGGCCGGAGCCAAGCTCAGTCCCGCCATCCTCCACGGAACTCTGGGCCGTCATCTCGCCAGGGCGGTGCGAGCCTCGGTCATATCGGAGCTGGCCCTGCAGCACTGGCAGCTTCTCGCCGAAAACATCGGGAAGGGCGACACGGCCATCTTCAATCCGCCTACCTTCCCCAAGGGTGAGCAGCGGGGATTCGGTTTCCACGAAGCGCCCCGGGGAACACTCTCGCACTGGGTGATCATCAAGGACGGCAAGATCGAGAACTACCAGGCCGTCGTGCCTTCGACCTGGAATGCCGGGCCACGCGACGACAAGGGACAGAAGGGGCCCTACGAAGCGTCGCTCGTGGGCAACCCGATTGCGGACGCGAAACGTCCGCTGGAGGTCCTCCGTACCGTGCATTCCTTCGACCCGTGTCTTGCATGCGCCATCCACACCGTCGACGTGGAGGGCAAGGAACTGTCCAAGGTACGGGTTCTGTAGTGCCCGCGGTGGATGGAGGCGGGGAGAGGGACCGGAGGGTCGTCGTCCTCGGCGTGGGCAATGTGCTCATGGGGGACGACGCCCTCGGTCCTGCAATCATCAAGCACCTTGAAGCGGCCTATGAATTTCCGAAGGGGGTGTCGGTGTTCGATGCCGGCACCCCCGGTCTCGATCTGACGCCCTACATCGCGGACAAGGATGCCCTCATCGTCGTGGATACGGTGGATGCCGAGGGACAGGCGGGAGAACTGCGCCAGTACAGGCGCGAAGCAGTGCTCAAATACGCACCCCTGCCCCGCCTCAATCCTCACGAGCCCGGTCTGAAGGAGGCGCTGCTGACGTTGGAGTTTTCCGGCGGCGGTCCCGAAGAAGTCCTGCTTGTCGGCGTTATTCCGTCCCAGGTGGAGCCGGGGGCAGGTCTGTCACCGGCGGTGGAAGCCGCCGTACCGGATGTCCTTTCCGCCGTCGTCCAGGAACTGGAGCGACTGGGTGCACCCCCGATTCCCAAGCCGTCGCCCGACGTTCCCGACCTGTGGTGGAAGCGAAACGATCTGACGGGGCCGGGCGGCTGAACGGCGGGGATTCCCGTCTGGGAGGCCGCAGTACTCCCATGCCCGACCGTTTCTACGTGGGGGGATCATGCTCAAGCTGGAACGGTTGCTCGTGGTGCTGGTGGCCCTTCACAGCGCCGTCGTGGGGGGCCTCCTTATGGTCGTACCCGAGTTCGCCATTCATTTCGGGGGCTGGGGCGGCGCATCTCCCCTGTTCTTTGCATGCCAGGCCGGCATCTTCCACCTTGTCCTGGCGGCCGGCTATCTGATCGAATTCTACCTGTACAAGGGCATCGCATTCCTGGTGACCGCCAAGGCCATGGCCGTGATTTTTCTGCTCACCGCGACGGTGCTGGGCGGGGTGCCCTGGATCGTGCCTTTCTCGGGCGTTACCGACGGCCTCATGGGGCTGGTGGTGTTGATGGTGCACCTCAAGGTCAGCGCAGGCGAGGGACGCTGAGAGAACGGGTAAGGCGCATCTTCGCGCTGCTTTCCGATCCGGCATACAAATGGGGTGGAGGCCTTCGGTCAGGCGTTCGCCAGGATACGTTCGACGCGCTCGGCGAGCCGATCGTACTGGAAGGGTTTGGGTATGTAGTCCACGGCGCCTCGCTGGAGGCCGAAAATCTTGTCCTTGAGGTCCGTGCGGACCGAGAAGATGGCGACGGGAATATCCCTTGTGCCCTGGTCGGCCTTGAGAAGTTTCAGCACTTCCCACCCGTCCATCCTGGGCATGTTCAGGTCCAGGAGGATGAGGTGGGGGCGCAGGGTCCTCGCAACGGTCAGCCCGTCTTCTCCGGATAAGGCCTTGGCCACGACAAAACCCGCGTCCGACAGAATCGCGTCCACGATATCCAGGAGGTCCGGGTTGTCGTCTATAACCAGCACCGTGTGCTTCATGCCCTAACTCCCTCTATGGAAAAAGTTTAAAGTCAGGACGGGGGGGAGTCAAGCAAAATCCCCGCCAAATCGGGCAACGGCAATTTTCACCGGACTCCGTGCGCGGTCTGAACCGCGCCGAAACGGGAGAGGAGGTCGGCCATGCGCCCGGCGGCCGCGGCCGCCTCGTCGGCGAGTTCGGCCGGTGCGTATACGATGCCGGCCAGGCGCCTGCTGCCCGCATGCACCTTCGTGGCCTGCGAGTCCTTCACGGGACTCGCGCAGGGCGAGTCCCCCGGTAGCGAGGCCGTGAGAAGAAGATCGGCCAGGGCAAGGATCTGGCCGGAGGGGTTGAAAACGTAGGCTTCGTCCTCCCGGCCCTTCCTGACTACGAAGCTGGATGTGCCCGCGAGATCCAGATCGATGAGGGACATGGGGAGCATGAATTCCAGGGAGACCAGGTTGTTGATGTCCACGAGGTTGTTGATCAGGGGAAAGGCGTCTTTCAGGGCCGCGTTGAGGAGGTACTCGCTCGCCGGTTTTGCGCGTCCCGAAGGCTTGTAGCCGCCGAAACGCAGCATGCGCCTGACGGCTCCTTTCCGGGCGTCCACGGCGGGGTCCTCCATGGATGAAGAGGCTCTTGCCGCCGCCTCGCGGACGGCGTCCACGAGTTCGTCGGGCGACGGGCCGACGCTGTGCACCAGCGCAGAGACCCATCCGATTCGAACGTTATCGGCATCGACACGGACTCCGACGTGCGGCAGAACCTGCTCCGTCTCCGTCTCCATTTCCATCTCCTGAGAGACAGCTTACCACGTAAGCACGGCCATGTCGGCTTCGCCCCAGGAGCGAGCCGCGGTGGCGGGCCCGGAAAGGCCGCCTGCAGGTCCATGGTTGCATGCGTGAGACGGGCGCGCTCCCCGTCCTTGAATCGCACATCCGATGACATAAATTGACTTTCAGAAGGCGGATGCGCATTGGAAAGGAGAGGAGGCATGCAAAATGGCCAGAATAGCCAGAGGCAGTCTTGCGATACCAGCATTACTCATTCTCTTATCGGCAGGCTGCACAGGCCTGATTGCCCGGCGGTACGTCAATCCGAGTCCACTCTTCACACCCCAGCCGGTATATCCCGAAGAAGCCTACGCACAGAGGGCCAAGGGCCTGGTTCAACTGGGCGTGGCCATCGATAAGTACGGTGCGGTCACGGAGGTGGACGTCCTGAAGGAGGACCCGCCGGGCCTCGGGTTTGCCTCGTCGGCCGTGGAAGCCGTGCGTCAGTGGGTGTGGACTCCGGCCCGGCAAAACGGCGGCGACGCGGCCAGCGGTTGGAGGGTGACGCTCAAGTTCGACCCCGACAAGACGCCCAAGGCCCCGATCACGCCCGTCCTGGTGCGTAGGACGGAGGTGGTGAAACCGGGGGAGGGTGCGGGGCCCTACCCGACCGGTATGGTCCTTCTGCAGGTCGACGTCACGGAAGATGGCACGGCGGGATCGATCCGCGTTGTCCGCGAAATGCCACGGGGCCAAGGATTAGCGGGAGCGGCCGTCCGATGCGTAAGGCAGTGGCAGTGGATTCCCGGCTTGTCGGGGCAGGCGTATGTTCTGGTGCCCTTCGGCGAGGAAAAGACCGCTGGCGAACAGCAGTAAGCTTCAAGGGCGGTACATGGGGCCGGGAACGACACGGACATCGAGTCGCATAAATCGCGAAGTCGCGTGGATAGCTCTCAGATATCCTGGCACTTCAAGCCGGGACATGTCGCGTGATGAGACGCCTCCCTTAATGACGGCTGTTGGAGGTTCTCCGTACGATCAATGGAAGGCCTTGTGGACCGACTTGCGGAAATATGAAAAGGGCGAGGATTCCCTCGCCCTTTGAATTAGTTTCGTGGCGCTGCAGGCGAAGCTCAGTCCCTGCGCGGGGGCCTTCGGTCCCTGTCGCCGCGACCGGTGCGGGAGTCCCGGCCGCGATCGCGATCGCGATCGCGTGGCGGACGCGTATTCTCCACGTAACCTTCGGGCTTGGGCAGGAGAATCTTGCGGCTGAGACGTAGTTTGCCACCACGCTCGAAATCGATGAGTTTGACGTCAACCTCGTCGCCGATGTTCATGTAGTCCTCGACCCGTTCGACGCGCTTCCAGTCGATCTCGGAAACGTGCAGGAGGCCGTCGGTTCCTGGGAGGATCTCGATGAAGGCGCCGTAGGGCTCAACCCGCTTGACGACGCCCTTGTAAATCTTGCCCGGCTCGGGCTCTTCCATCTGCGCCCGGATCATCTCGATGGCTTTCTGGGCAGCGTCGCCGTTTGACGAAGCTACCGTGACCGTGCCGTCCTCCTCGATGTTGATCTCGACGCCCGTGTTCTCCTGGATGGCCCTCACGTTCTTTCCGCCGGGACCGATGAGTTCGCCGATTTTGGACTTCGGGATGGTGAGGCTGTAGATCCTCGGCGCCAGGGGCGAGATTTCGGCTCTGGGCTCGGAAAGGACCTTCGACATGACGTCGAGAAGGTACATCCGTCCCTTGTGAGCCTGCGCCAGCGCTTCGGTCATGATCTCGAACGACACGCCGTCGATTTTGATGTCCATCTGAAGGGCCGTGATCCCCTTGGTCGTCCCGGCCACTTTGAAATCCATGTCGCCGTAGTGGTCCTCGAGGCCCGCGATGTCGCTGAGGATGACGTAACGGTCTCCGTCCATGATCAGGCCCATGGCCACGCCGGCAACCGGCGCCTTGATGGGCACGCCCGCGTCCATCAGGGCTAGGGTCGCACCGCATATGGTGGCCTGGGAGGAGGACCCGTTGGACTCGAGGATATCCGAAACGACGCGGATGGTGTAAGGGAAGCCCGCCGCGTCCGGCACGACGGGAAGCAGCGCGCGCTCCGCAAGCGCCCCGTGGCCGATTTCCCTTCGGCCGGGGCCCCTCAAGAATTTTACCTCGCCAACGCTGAAGGGCGGGAAATTATAGTGAAGGATGAAGTGCTTCGTCTGCCCTTCGAGAAGGCCGGAGAGGCGTTGGGTATCCGAGGCGGTTCCCAGTGTGCAGTTTGCCAGGGCCATGGTTTCGCCCCTGGTGAAGAGGGCGGATCCGTGGGTCCTCGGAAGGACGCCGACCTCGGCCCAGACGGGCCTTATTTCATCGAGCAGCCTGCCGTCTACGCGGCGGCCTTCCTGGATGAGAATGGTGCGGAAGGTCTTCACGAGTATGTCGTGGCATATCCGACTCGCCTCGGCTTTCCTCGCCTCGTCGTCATCGGCATAGGTCGCCAGGAGATCCTCCGGTACCTTGTCGAGGGCGGCGTACATCTCGAGTTTGCCCTTCACCGCCATGGCTTCGCGCAGGGGCTGGGCGACCTTAGCCTCCACCTCGGCATAATGAGCCGGGTCGTAGGGCTCAGTCGGGACCTGCATCTTCTGTTTATTCAGACGCTGCGCCAACTCCTCCTGGGCCGCTACGATAAGCCGAATCTGCTCGTGGGCGATCTTGAGCGCCTCGATCATCTGCTCTTCGGAAAGCTCACTGGCGCCGGCCTCTACCATGGTGATGGCTTCTCTGGTGCCGGCGACGATGAGGTTGAGGTCGCTCTCGTCCAGCGCCTTCATGGACGGGTTGACGACGTACTCCCCGTTGATCAGGCCCACGCGGACCGCTCCCACGGGGCGGGTAAACGGAATCTCAGAACAATACAGGGCGAAAGACGCCCCGTTGATGGCCATGATGTCGGTGGTGTTCTCGTAATCCGCAGAAAGCACCATGGCGATGACCTGTGTCTCGTGGTGGTAGCCTTCCGGGAAGAGCGGCCTCAGCGGACGGTCAATCATCCTGGAAACCAGCACCTCCGGGTCGGTGGGCTTGCCCTCGCGCTTGAAAAAGCCGCCGGGCATCCGCCCCACGGCGTAAGTATATTCGCGGTAGTCCACCGTGAAGGGGAGGAAATCCAGCCCTTCCCGTCCGTGTTTATCCATGCCTGCCGTCACCAGGACGACCGAGTCCCCGTAACGGACCCACATGGCACCGTGGGCCTGTTTGGCCACCTTGCCAGTGGAGAACCTCAGGGGCCTGCCCCCGATTTCTACTTCTACGACTTCTTCGCGGTACATCAATGCACCCCTACGCAACACACACTTCGTCCTTCATTGGATCGGGGGGGACGGGATGTGCAGGATTTTACTTCCGCAGACCCAGACGACCAATCAACTCGCGGTACCGCTCGATGTCGCGGTCCTTGAGGTAATTAAGCAGGCGGCGGCGTTGACCAACCAGCATCAGAAGTCCCCTGCGCGTGCTGAAGTCCTTCCTGTGGAGTTTCAGGTGCTCCGTAAGGGAGTTGATCCTGTCGGAAAGAAGGGCGATCTGCACTTCCGGAGAACCCGTATCGGCAGGATGCTTTTTGTACTGCTCGATGAGGGTCTTCTTCTTCTGTTTTTCCATCTTAACGTTTCTCCTATCTATCTCAAAGGAAAGAGCATATCATACGCACCTTATTATGTAAAGAGCTCATGGCGCGACACAGCGGTCGTGCGAGGCGCGTGAAGCGCGCCTTTTCGGGTTCTCCCGCGAAGTCCGTGACGACAATGAAAGGCTTGCCATGTCTCGGGCGTTATGGGTAAGCTATGGTGCAGGGCGCATTGAAAACATGCCCATTTTCGCTGGCAGAGTCCCGGAATGCGGGCCGATCCTCCGACAGCCGGTCGCGGGTGGCCTAAATCCCGCCTCCGATGAGGATGAGCGGCTCGCCCCCTCCGGCTTTTCCGTGCGTCTTCCCCCCGGCGGTCGGCGTGAGTCCGACCGGGAATCATCGGGGGAGGAAACGACACCGGAGCGTTGGTGGATGAGAATTGGAAACGGGCAAGGTAGAATGGAACCGAGAGGCGCTACGGCGCATGCGATCATCCCGCTTTCAGGCCCGTAACGGCCGGCAGCCCGGATTGCAGCCGGAATCGAACAAGGGAGAACCGAAATGACGACCTCAGGTGAACAGGACCTGGAGAAAAAATTGAAAGAAAATCCCATATTACCCGTTCTGCCGCTGAGAAACACGCTTCTTTTTCCCGAAATGGTCATACCGCTTGCCGTGGGTCGGGATCGCTCGCTCAGGGCGGTGGAGCAGGCTACGCGGGGCGAAGGCTTTCTTCTCATCGTGGGACAGAAAGACGGCGACAAGGAGGAACCGGAGGAAGACGATCTCTTCCGCGTGGGCGTCCTCGCTAAAATACTCCGGCTCATGCGCGTCGCGCCGAACAACCTGTCGGTCATCGTCCACGGCCAGGGCAAGGTCAAGATCGAGGCGTTCACCAGTTCGGACCCCTTCTTCGAGGCGCGCGTGTCCTTTCTTGAAGACCAGCCGGGCAGCGCCCTGGAAGTGGAGGCCCTGCTCAAGAACATCCTCGGCCAGTACGAGAAGCTTGCCAGCCTGGTGCCTTCCATCCCCCAGGAGATGATTTCCACGCTTCAGCGCTACGACGATCCCAACCGCGTGGTGGACACGATCGCGTTCAATCTCAATATTCCTCTCGCCGAAAAACAGGCGCTTCTGGAAGAAACCGCCGTGATCCAGCGCCTCAAAACGGTCATGAGCATCCTTGCCCGGGAGCTCCAAGTCGTGGAACTGGGATCGAAGATCCAGTCCGAAGTCATGGACAAGATGAACAAGGCCCAGCGCGACTACTTCCTGAAGGAGCAGATGAAGGCCATACAGAAGGAGCTCGGAGAGGGCGACGACCGCACGCGCGAGATCGAGGAACTCCAAGAACGCGTCGCGAAGGCGAAGATGCCGAAGGACGTCGAGCAGGTAGCCCTCAAAGAGGTGGATCGACTGGCCATGATGCACCCGTCCGCCGCCGAGTACACCGTGTCGCGCACCTATATCGACTGGCTCATCGAACTGCCCTGGAGCAAGACCACCAAGGACAGGCTAGACATCGAGCGGGCAAGACGATTCCTGGACGAAGATCACTACGGTCTGGACAAGGTCAAGGACCGTATCATCGAGTACCTCGCCGTTCAACAGCTCAAGAAAGACCTTAAAAGTCCCATCCTGTTGCTGGTCGGTCCGCCCGGCGTGGGCAAGACCAGCCTGGGACGGTCCGTGGCGCGCTCGCTGGGCCGCAAGTTCATCCGCATGAGCCTGGGCGGCATCCGCGACGAAGCGGAAATACGCGGACACCGGCGGACCTACGTGGGCGCCCTGCCCGGAAGGATCATCCAGGGTATTCGCAAGGCCGGCAGTCACAATCCGGTCTTCATGCTCGACGAACTGGACAAGGTAGGCATGGATTTTCGGGGCGATCCGACCTCCGCGCTGCTGGAGGTCCTTGATCCCGAACAGAACTTCTCTTTTTCGGATCACTATCTCGAAGTGCCCTTCGACCTCAGCAAGGTGATGTTCATAGCCACGGCCAACATTCTAGACACCATTTCGCAGCCTCTCCTCGACCGGACGGAGGTGCTGCGCCTCCCGGGATACACGGAAGAGGAGAAGCTCCACATCGCCAAGGACCACCTCCTGCCGAGAGTGCTCAGCAACCACGGCCTCAAGCGCTCCCAGGTGCAGTTCAAGGACGATGCGATCAGGACCATCATCACCGAATACACGCGCGAGGCCGGTGTCCGCAACCTGGAACGGCAGATGGCCGCCGTCTGCCGAAAGGTGGCCAAGGAGCGCGTCGGAGGGCGCAAGAAGAGGGTCGGCGTGACGGCCAGGAACATCAACACCTTCCTCGGCCCCCAGCAGGTGTTCCTGGAGACGAGGGAACGCATCGACCGGCCGGGCGTGGCCACCGGGCTTGCCTGGACGCCCGTCGGTGGCGACATCCTGTTCATCGAATCCACGTCCATGAAGGGGCGCGGCGTGCTCACCCTCACGGGCCAGCTCGGGGATGTCATGAAGGAATCGGCCATGGCGGCCCTGTCCTGGATCCGGTCTCATGCGAAAGACCTGCACATCCAGGAGGCGAATTTCGCCAAGAGGGATCTCCACGTCCACGTACCGCAGGGCGCGATTCCAAAGGACGGGCCCTCGGCCGGTGTTGCCCTGACGACATCCTTGACGTCGCTCCTGACGAACCAAGTCGTCAGGGACGACGTGGCCATGACGGGCGAGATCACCCTGACCGGAAAGGTTCTCCCGGTGGGAGGCGTCAAGGAGAAGGTCCTGGCGGCGAAGAGGGCCGGCATCACCGAGATCATCCTGCCGGAGCGCAACGAGAACGACCTCGAAGACTTGACCGAACAGGCAAAGGACGGGCTCACCTTCCACTTTGCGAGGGAGATTCCTCAGGTCCTGGCCATTGCCCTCAAGGCACCGCTTAAGCCACCCAAGAAGCCCGCCAGGAAGGCTCGAGCGGCAGGAAAGAGCTCGCGGCGCAAAGCGAACTGACGTCGGCGGTTTTTCTTCTGGCGCCGGCCGTTTTTATGACGCGGCGGAGCGACGGAGGGAGCAGGCAGGCTTTGCACGAAATGGCCTGAGGACCTCTCAGGACCAGAGCTTGCGGAGATAGAACGGCGAACCGTCGACTTCCGTCCTGATGAGCCTGTCGTTTTTCAGCAACTCATCGACGATGTGGACGTCGCCGCCCGACCGCGACAGGATGCTCCTGAGCTCCGCCTCAGAAAGCGGACGGTGAGAGGCCGCCTCGAGGATTGCCTTCTCCGCACGTCCAACGTCCGCGTCGGGGCCATCGTGGCTCGGCAGGAGAATTTCGACCTGGTCCAGCATCCGGCTCCACGTCTGGTAAATTCGCGTCAGATCGGGTTCGCTCGGAGGTCGTATCCAGATCTCGCTGGGCGGTCGGTTTGGAAAATTAAAATAGGCCTTCGCCGGGTTCAACCTCGAGAGGAACCTCCCCAGTTCCTCCGATTGCCCGGGGCCGTCGTTGACGTCTTTAAAGAGGAACGTCTCCGTGACGAGTCCTCCGCCGTATGATTTCGAGAATTCGAGCATGCCTTCGAGAATGCGTGCCAGGTGGAGGCTGGGGTGCGGCCTGTTGATTTTGAGCCACGTATCCAGGCGGGTCGTATCCGTCTGGAGGCTGACCCAGTCTGCGTCGAACAGGTCTTCTCTGACACCTGGTTTCCATAGGATCGCGCAGTTTGTAAAAACCGCGACTTTCTTGCCCATGCGCTTGAGCGCCCTGATCATCTTTCCAAGATTGACGTCCAGCGTGGCCTCCCCCTTGGGGTAGAAGGTGAGGTAGTCGACGGAATCGGCGCCATCCTGGAGATTTTCGAGGGCGCGCCCCACGGCGCCTACGATCTCTCCGGGATCGAAGAAGTGCTGTCGCTCGATGTCCAGGTCAAGAATTCTGCCCGATCGGCAGTGGGAACATGCGTAAGGGCAACGGGCTTCACGGAGGTTATCGATGCCCAGCGAGATGCCCAGGCGCCTGGACTGGACTGGACCATAAACAATCATATCCGACTCTCCCGGACCGGGTCTCTCCGAAAGCCTTCTCCGTCGTGTGTTCGGCTCATCGTGCTCACCGGCCCTCATTCACGTGACCTTGAAGAGCAAGATGCAGGCCAATGATCAGCGCCAGCGGGGAGATGCCGCAGGGCGTATGAAAAAGGCGTGCAAGAATATAGAGAAAATCCAGATGACTCGGACCGGGGGATGAGGTCTGTCCGGCGCTTGTCCTTGAGCCGCGTGACTCGAAACGGTGATTCCGGATGTTACCGTAAGGTTACGAGGCGGATCTGGAGATACCCGGAACGAGGCAAGGCGGGACAGCAGTACCGCTTTCTGGGAGAGAGCACCGCAAGAAAGGCAGGGGGCGATGCCGGGGGACCCGGTTTACTCGAACTCTTCTTCACCCGTTGTGTCGCTGATTTCGCAGGTCCGGCAGAGGGGGATCTTGTCCATGTAGCCTTCGGAATAGAGCCTGCGGATGTTGAGGGCCTTTTTGGAGTTCCAGACCGCTGAAATGGAGGAATCGGTGATGTTGCCCAGGACGACCTCGCGGGTGTAGTCGGTGCAGCACAGGACCATGTCGCCGTTGAACATGATGTAGGCCTGTTTGAAGAGCCGCGTACAGGTCGCAAAGCGCTTCATGGGCTTGGCCTGGGGCGCCAGGTCCCCGGCTATGGCTATGTTCCCTCCGCGGTTTTCAAGCGGCGTCCACTTGCTCTCGACGCCGCGCTCTTTCCAGAAGGCCACGGCCTTCTCCGGATCGATCTTGTTCGTCGCGACCATCGTCACCACGATCTTGAACCGGTCGCGTCCACCGGCCGCTTTCCACCTGTCTATGAGATGGAGGACGTTCTCCATGGTCTTTTCAAAGACCATGCTTCCCCGCATGGTGGCCTCGTATCCCTCCTTTTCCACGCCCTGGAAGGAGATGTAGAGGGCGTGGAGCACGTCGGCCTCGATGAGGTCGTCCACGATCTTCGGCGATAGCCTGGAACCGTTGGACGTGAGCACGAGCCGGGCATCGGGGATCTTTTTCTTGATGTAGCCGAGCTTTTCGATGATTCCGGGATCGAGGAAGGGCTCGTTCATGAGGTAGGGCGAAATGCGGCGGACGCCGTGATCGGCGATCTCGTCGATCACCCGCTCGAACAGTTCCTTCTTCATGAACCCCTTGGGCTGGCTGTTCACGGTGACCGGGTACGGGCAGAAGATGCAGGCGGCATTGCATCCGGTCTGGGTTTGAATCTGAACCGTGCGGGGGAAATCCGGGGCCCTGCGCCGCGTGGCGGACTTCCAGGCGCGGGCGCCCAGGGAGTCCTCCGGAGAGGGCACGTAATATCGGGTCTTGAGTTCTTTCAGCAAGGTCACGTCGATATACTCCCGTATGACAAGTTTTCCGTCGGCGCCCGTAGCCCTCGGGGCCGGATCCTCTTACCCCGTCCTTTCCGGCCTGGATCGCATTGCGCACTGAAGATCGAATCCAACCGGAGAGCACCCCCGTTTATTCCTGCCCGGCAGCGGAGGGTGGCGGCTTTCAGCGGCCCAGTTCCTCGAGGATGGTCCGGCAGGCGGCGGCGGGGTCGTCCGCACCGGTTACGGGACGGCCCACGACGATGTAGTCGGCGCCCGCCCGGACCGCGTCGGCCGGCGTTGCGACTCGCTTCTGGTCCTGGGCGCCTGAGCCCGCAGGCCTTATGCCCGGGCAGACCGTAAGGAAGTCCGCTCCGCACGCCGCCTTGATCGCCGCCGCCTCATGGACGGAGCACACGACGCCGTCCAGCCCCCCTTCCCGTCCCACCCTCGCCAGGCGAACCGCCATGTCCGCCGGTGTTCCCGTCATCCCAATGGCCGCGAGGTCTTCGGGGCCAAGGCTTGTGAGAACGGTGACGCCGATGACCTTCGGACGAGGCAGCCCGAGCGCGGCGGCGGATGCCTCGGACTGCTTCCGGGCCGCCTCGCACATGGTCCTTCCGCCGGAGCAATGCACGTTGAAGAGGTTTGCGCCCGTGGCCGCCAGCACCTTCGAGGCGGCGCCGACGGTGTTGGGGATGTCGTGGAACTTCACGTCCGCGAAGACCTTGAACCCTTCGGCGCGTATGCGGCGCACGAGGTCCAGGCCGAAGGCCGACAGCGCCTCCAGGCCCACCTTGAGCCACACGGGCTGGTCCTGCAGAGCCACCATGAGGCGGCCCAGTTTCGCTTCCTCGCTGACGTCGGCGGCGATGATCAGTTCGGTCATGTTCGTCCTCTATTCGTGGCAACCCGGGAGAGGGCCCACGTCCTTCACCTGCCCCACCAGGGACTCGACGCCGCCGAACCCGTGCCGTCGGCAGTAGTCTTCGATCCCTTCGACGATGGCGTAAGGGCACTGCGGGTCGTTGAAGAGCGCCGTGCCCACCTGCACCGCCTTCGCGCCGGCCAGTATGAACTCCAGCGCGTCGGCCGCCGTGGCCACGCCGCCGATCCCGACGACGGGAATCCGGACGGCCCTGCTGACCTGGTGGACAATGCGCACGGCGATGGGTTTGAGGGCGGGACCGGAGAGTCCGCCCACCTTGTTGCTGATCCGGAAGGTCCGGCTCTCCACGTCGATCGCCATGGCCGGCATGGTGTTGATGCAGGTGAGTGCGTCGGCTCCGGCGTCCTGAGCGGCTTTTGCGGTGGCCGTCACGTCCGAGGCGTTCGGGCTGAGCTTGACCCACAGCGGCTTGTTCGTGACCTTTCGGCATGCGTCGGTGACCCTGAAAACGGATTCGGGGTCTGTGCCGAACTGGATCCCGCCCGCCTGTATGTTCGGACAGGAAATGTTCATTTCCAGGGCGGCGAGCACCGGTTCCTCGTCGAGCGCACGGGCCGCTTCGACGTACTCCTCTACACTGTGCCCGTAAAAGTTGGCCACGAAAGCGGTGTTATAACGCCTCAGGGCGGGGGCCTTTTCCTCGCGAAAAGCCCTGGTGCCCACATTTTGAAGCCCGATGGCGTTGATCATCCCGCCCCGCGTTTCCCAGATGCGGGGCGGAGCGTTGCCCTCGCTGCCCGCGACCGACAACCCCTTCAGGCAGACGCCGCCCACGCGGTCGAGGTCCAGGTAGGGCTCCATGTCGATGCCGTATCCGCAGCAGCCCGAGGCCAGCATGACGGGGTTCTTGAGCCTGACCTGTCCGATGGCGACCGAGAGGTCTACGTCCACAGCACGGCCTCCCCATCGAAGACGGGACCTTCCTTGCAGACCCGTTCGTAGACGCGATGCCCGTCCCGTTGAACGGGAACCACGCACCCCAGGCACACGCCGTACCCGCACCCCATCCTCGCCTCCAGGCTCATGTGGCAGGCCACCTTGCCGCGACAGAGATCCGCGACGGCCTTGAGCATGCCTTCCGGACCGCAGGCGTAGACCGCGTCCGCGCCGCGTTCGATCAGATCTTTCATCGGTTCGGTGACGAGACCTCGCCGTCCCCGGCTCCCGTCTTCCGTCGCGAGGACGGGTTCGACCTCCATGGCCTCGAGGTCCTCCAGGAGGACGAGGTCCCGCTCGGTGCGAGCGCCCTGAAGGAAGGTGAAGGCGAGGCTTTCTTCCTTGAGCTTCCCCGCGAGGTACACCATGGGAGGGACGCCGACGCCGCCACCCACGAGCACCCTTCGTCCTTCGCCTTCGACGACGCGGGGGAAGGGCCGCCCCAGGGGGCCTAGACCGAAAACCTTCTGCCCGGGCTCCAGTTCGTACAGGAG
>CAZDOY010000009.1:7811-36753 GCA_964507185.1 uncultured Thermoanaerobaculia bacterium | reverse complement strand
GGAACCGGATCGTCCCTTCGGACGGGTTCTCACCCAGGATGGAGAGAGGCCGGCCCAGGAGCGGGTCCGCGCCCCAGTCGCCCCGGAGCATGTAAAACTGCCCGGGTTCGGAGGGCGCCACCTCGCCCCCGACGGTGAGGGTGGCGTAGGGTCCGCGCCGCTCTATGTCCATGACCTGGTAGCTTCTGAGTCCCATCCGTCCTCCCGGTGGCACAGTATACCCTGTATTACCGCGGGGCGGGAAAGACAAGCGCGGAGCCCGGAGGGGCTCCGCGTTCGACGGATGACGGGATGGGTGGCGCTGGGAGGCCGGCCGTGAGGCCCTTCAATCGCCGGTGTCGGTCAGGCGATTCTCCAGTTTCCGCCCCGCGATGAGCCAGTAGACGAGGTATCCCAGCCCTATGAAGCCCACGAAGGCGCCCCAGACCGCTCCGTTCTCCCCGGCGTTGACGTACAGCGCAACCGTCAGTCCGATGCCGGTGAAGAGGAGGATGAGTCCGGTGCGCAGCGAACCGTCCCCGTGTTCGTGGACGGCGGCCTTGGTGTCCGCCCTGGCCAGGTCGGGCAGGGCGATGCCCTTCTCGATGGCGGCCATGCGCTCCTTGTTCCTGAGCACCGCCTTTCGGTAATGAACGAGGAGTACTATGGCCACGATGGCCACGGCGGATGAAAACGTGATAAGCGTAGCGAGCACGGGCATCCAATACATGATCGGCCTCCTTACACCCCCTTGGACGTAGTCCCGACGCTTCCGGTTTCAGCCGTAGCAGGGAGCACTCCGGCGCGGGGGCTCACGCGTTGAAACCGGTGATAGACTTCTCTCGTCCAAGGGAGCGAAAGGAAGCTTATGGACCCGCTGCCAGACGAAAAACAGTGGATCAAGCGGTTCCAGGCCGGTGACGCGGCCGCCTTCGCCAGGATCATGGACCACTACGAACCCTACGCACTCGGGTTGGTCTGGCGCATGACCGGCGACAGGCACGCGGCCGAGGACATTTGCCAGGAGGTCTTCATCAAAGTGCTGAAGGGACTCGGACGCTTTCGGACGGAGAGCAGCCTCAAGACGTGGATCTTCAGGATCGCCCACAACGCGGCCCTGGACCACAAGCGGAGCCACAGGCCGATGGAGTCTCTTGCGGACCGCGACGAGATCGTGGCCGGCGGGGATGCCGGCCGCGACGGGCAGCCTCTCGCCCGGATGGAGGACGCGCAGCTGAAAAAGGCCATCGAGCGGGCCATGGAGACGTTGCCCGCCCTTCCGAGGGAGGTGCTGCATCTCTTCTACTGGGACGAGCTTTCCGTGGCCGAAATCGGAACGGTCCTCGAGATCCCGGAAGGTACCGTCAAGACGCACCTGTTCAGGGGGCGTAAGACCCTCCGGGAGCAGATGCTGCAATCTAAGCTCGGAGGTGCCCTGTGAGCTGCGACGACTATCTGAAGATGCTGGACGAGGCCGAACCCGGCACGCCCCCGCCGGCCGCCTTCGTGCGCCACGCGGCGGACTGTCCGGGATGCGGGGAGGCCCTGCGCCTTGCCCTCATGCTGGAATCCGCCCCGGCCTGGGCCGAGAAGGCGAGGCTCCCGGTCGACATGCGAGCGCATGTGCTGGCGAAGGCCCGGATGGGCCTCCTTTTCTGGCGGGACACAACGAGCGTCCTGGTCGAGTCGGTGGTAACCGCCCTGGTCGTCGTGGGACTGACCGCGGCCGCTTTCTTCGGCCTGCCGTCCGTTCTGAAGAGCCTCATGCCCGCCCAGGCTCGGGAGATCATCCAATCTTACGCGGCCCCCGTTCTGAATGCGGTGGGCGGTTTCTTTGGATCCTTCTCCCCTCTGCTCCACAGCTCGATGGGCCTCGCCCTCTTGCTTGGGGCGGGCTTCACAGTTCTCGTCGCCGCCATCGCGAGCACGCGCCTGCTCATGCCTTCCTGGCAGGCCTGACGCAGTTCCTCCCGCCTTCTTCGGCAGTCCTTCGAAGGCGTCCGGCCGTCCTCGTCTGAATCCGTGGGCTCTCCACCCTCCGGGGCCCCGCGCGTCATTGCGTTTGGACGTCCGGCCCGATTGGTGAATGGCTCGAATCCTGGATCCCGGCGGGATGGCCTAACAGGCACGAAATATGGTATAAACAGCCCTTATTGCGAGTCTTCCGCCCTCGATCGGTCCGCCATGGTCTCGCAATGCTCCAGGGCGCGTTCTCCCCCGCGGGGAACGGAAGCCGCGTGAAGGATGTCAGGCAGGGATCCGCGGCGGTGCGAACCTTAGCAGCTTCCGGCTGCACCGAGGTCGCCGGGGTTTTCCCTTTTTCGTCAGCTTTTCCAGATTGAGGAGGGACACAGGAATGAACCCCAAAGTGCGCGTGGCCGTCAACGGGTACGGAGTCATCGGGAAACGAGTCGCCGATGCCGTAAGGCTCCAGCCGGACATGGAACTGGTCGGTGTTTCCGACGTAGTGGGAGACTACCGCATCCAGGTGGCGGAAGTCCACGGCATCCCGGTCTATGCAATGACCGAGGATGCAAGGGCTACCATGAGGGAGGCTGGTGTGGGTGTTCAGGGCACCCTTCCCGATCTGCTCTCCAAGATAGACGTAATAGTCGACTGCACGCCGCGGACCATCGCCTCCAAGAACAAGGTCCTCTACGACTCGCTGGGTATCAAGTCCATCTTCCAGGGAGCGGAGAAGCACGCGCTCACCGGTCACTCCTTTGTGGCTCAGGCGAATTATGAAACGGCTCTCAACCGCGATTCCACCAGGGTCGTGTCCTGCAATACCACTTCCATCGTGAGAACGCTGGGGGCCCTCCACAAAGCGGGCCTCGTGAAGAAAGGGTGGGGGACGCTGGCCCGGCGGGCCGTCGATCCCTGGGCCAGCCACACCAGCGGCATCATGAACACGCTCGTACCCGAACTGCACGTGCCGAGCCACCAGGCCCCCGACGCCCAGACCATAATTCCCGATCTCAACCTCACGACCATGGCCCTGCTCACGCCCCAGTCCATCAGCCACGCACACGCGTGGCAGATCGAGATGCCGAGGGATGCCTCAAGGGACGAGGTCCTGGAAGTCCTGCGGGACACCCCCCGCGTGGCGTTCGTCCGCGCAAGCGACGGCATTACCGCGCTGAACTGCAACGTGGAACTCGTTCACGACCTCGGGCGGTCCCGCGGCGACATGTGGGAAGTTGTGGTCTGGGAGGACATCCTGGATACGTGCGGCAACGAACTCTACATGTTCTACCAGGTGCACAACATGTCCATCGTCATCCCCGAAAACGTCGACGCCATCCGGGCCTTGAGCGGCATCGAGGCGAGCGGCGAACGTTCCATCGCCATGACCAACGAGACCCTGGGGATCGTCAAGGACCTCCTGCACTCCGGCCTCAAGGCCCTTCCCAACGCTCACGTGGCGGACGCGGGCTGAGGCGCCTTTCGGCCTTAGCCCTTGGCCTTTCCCGTTGCCCTTAGGCCTTGGGTCAAGTCCTGTTCCCCGCTATACTGTCCCTACCGACACAGGCTGACCATCCGCTCGAGGATCGCGCACCCTGCGCCGGAGGAGGGGTCTCGTGACGCAGTCCAAACCGCCGTCCTTCGAGGAGTTCAATAAGGCCATCACCGTGGACCACCGCCCGTGGGGCATGTTCCAGCGTTTTCCGCACGAGAGTGTGAGCAGCATCAAGATCATAACCCTCGATCCCGGGGGCGTTCTTTCACTCCAGTACCACAAAAACAGGAGCGAGTTCTGGCTGGTGTTGGACGGGGGGCTGGAAATGACCGTCGGAGAGCGCGTGTGGAGGGCGGAAGCCGGCGAGCAGGTGTGGATCCCGGCAGGCACGCGCCACAGGGCCCGGTGCGTGGGCGCCGCTAAAGCGCGCTTCTTCGAACTCTGGATCGGTGACTCCGAAGAGGACGACATCGTTCGGATCGAAGACGTCTACGGCCGATAGCCCTACGGCTCGACGACATCGACGACCTTTGCATCTCCCGGCCCCAAGTCATACCTTTTAATGAAAGAGCGTTTGATCTGGGTGTTACCCGCCGCGGGCGGCGGCCGGTCCGGCCACCGTCCCTCCAGGGCGGGAATCCACGGGCGTAGCCCTGATGAACGGAGACGTAAGGTTGAACCGGGACAGCTCATCCACCTTGAATCGGGACGACTTCGACGCCGTGGTGCTCGACCTGGACGGGGTGGTGACGCGCACCGCAAGGTTGCACGCACGCGCCTGGAAGAAGGCCTTCGATGAATACCTGGACCGGCGGACGGCGGCGGGCATGCCACCGTTCCAGCGCTTCGACGAGGTGGAGGACTACGCGGCCTACGTCGACGGAAAGCCCCGCATGGACGGCATACGGAGTTTCCTCTCCTCGATGCGCGTCTCTCTTGTGGAAGGGGATCCCGATTCGCCCAAGCCGGATACCATACGGGGCATCGGACTTCGCAAGAACAGCCTGTACCTCGATCTGCTGAGGGCCGAGGGCCCCGGGATCTACGACGATGCCGTTGACCAGGTCAGAGGATGGAAAGCTCTTGGGTTAAAGGCGGCCATAGTCTCCTCCAGCCGCAACTGCGACGAGGTGTTGGCGGCGGCCGGTCTTGACAGCCTCTTCGACGTTCGCGTGGACGGCGTGGCGGCCGGCCGCCTGGGGCTGGCCGGAAAACCCGCGCCCGACATTTTCCTGGAGGCCGCCCGCAAGCTCGGCGTCCCGCCCGAACGGGCGGTGATCTTCGAGGACGCGGAAGCGGGCGTCCGGGCCGGCCGGCGAGGCGGCTTCGGCCTGGTCGTAGGCGTCGACAGGACGGGGCACGCGGAGGCGCTCAGAAGGAACGGAGCCGACGTGGTCGTTTCGACGCTCAGGATGATCCGGTTCGTCCCTGCCTCCGGGGCTCACAAAGCCGTTCCCGCCATCGACCTCCCCTCCGCGCTGGAAGGTATGGAGGAGATTGCCGGCCGGTTGAGGGGGCGGAGGGCGGTCGTGTTTCTGGATTATGACGGGACCCTCACACCCATCGTCAGCCGGCCGGAACTGGCCGTCCTGTCCGAGTCCATGCGCCGGACGCTGAAAGAACTGGCGGCAATGTGCACGGTGGCGGTGGTGAGTGGGCGTGACCGTGTCGACGTGGAGAAGCTCGTGGGTCTCGACGGAATCGTCTTCGCCGGAAGCCACGGCTACGACATCGCGGGGCCGGGAGGCCTCAAGAAGGAACTGGAGGAGGCGAAAGCCCTTCTGCCCCTTCTGGATGAGGTGCAGCGCCGGCTTGACGATGCCTTGTCGCGCATCCGTGGCGCCCTTGTGGAACGCAAGCGCTTCAGCGTTGCGGTGCACTACCGGAACGTTGCGCCGACGGAAATGGCCGGCGTGGAGGCGGCCGTGGACGCCGCACTGCGCGGCCACGAAGGCCTGCGCAGGAAAGGCGGCAAGAAAGTCTATGAGCTTCAGCCGGACCTCGACTGGGACAAGGGCGCGGCGGTGCGCTGGCTGCTGGGCGCGCTCGGCCTCGACGGACCGGACGTTCTGCCGTTCTATGCCGGGGACGACCTAACGGACGAAGACGCCTTCCGGGAGCTGGCCGTTGGGGGCATCGGCATAGTGGTCGGAATGCCGCCCCGCGCAACCAACGCCGCCTACAGCCTGCGCGACACGGACGACGTGGAGCGCTTCCTCGACGCCCTTACAGGTCTTGTCGGGGAGGGGACCCGGTGAATGCGTGGCATCTCCTCTACGAGGGATGGGACCCGGAGGCGCAGCCCCTGCGCGAGGCCCTGTGCACCCTGGGCAACGGTTGCTTCGCCACCCGCGGCGCGGGCGAGGAGGCGCGGGCCGGCGGCCCGCACTACCCCGGCACCTACCTGGCCGGAGGCTACGACCGCCTGAAGAGCCGCGTGAAGGGGCGGGTCATCGAAAACGAGGACCTCGTCAACTGGCCCAACTGGCTCTGCCTGACTTTTCGCCGTCCGGGCGGCTCCTGGTTCCGCCTGGAGGCCTGCGAGATACTCGAATACCTTCAGGCGCTGGACATCAAACGTGGCATCCTGCATCGCCGCGTACGGTTCCGGGAAAGGGACGGCCGGGTCAGCCGCCTCTTGAGCCGGCGCATCGTCCACATGGGCCGGCCTCACATCGCCGCTATCGAGTGGACGCTGACGCCCGAGAACTGGTCGGGACCCGTGGAAGTGCGCGCAGCGCTCGACGGGACGGTGGCGAACGCCGGCGTCAGGCGCTACGCCGACCTGGCTAACCGCCACCTGAACTACCTCGGCGGGGGACGGCTGGACGGCGAGACCGTCTATCTGAAGGTCGAGACCGTCCAGTCCCGGATCGTCATGGCCCAGGCCGCCCGCACCCGGGCTTTCGGGGGAGGCCGCCGCCTCGACGTCCCCAGGAAGACGGTCCGTCGCGGCGCCTTCGTGAGCGAGATCCTGGAGGCGGCGTGCGCCAAGGGCCGGCCGCTGCGCGTCGAAAAGGTCGTGGCCCTTTACACCTCCCGCGACCACGCCATCAGCGAGCCGCTGGACGCCGCGGCCAAGGCCGCCGCCCGCGCGGAGGATTTCAAGACCCTTGAAAGGGCGCACGCGCGGGCCTGGAAGCGCCTGTGGCACCGGTGTGACATGAGCCTGGACGGCAACGGGAACGCCCAGCTCGCCCTGCGGCTGAACATCTTCCACATCCTCCAGACCATCTCCACGAACACCACGGACCTGGACGCGGGCGTGCCCGCCAGGGGACTCCACGGCGAGGCCTACCGCGGCCACATCTTCTGGGACGAGCTGTACATCTTCCCCTTCCTGAACCTCAGGATCCCCAAGATCACGCGGGCCCTGCTCATGTACCGCAACCGGCGCCTCGACGAGGCCCGCTTCGCCGCGCGTAAGGCGGGGCTCAAGGGCGCCCTGTTCCCCTGGCAGAGCAGCAGCGACGGCCGCGAGGAGAGCCAGGTCCTGCACCTCAACCCCGAGTCGGGCCGGTGGATCCCCGACAACACACACTTCCAGCGCCACGTCAACGCGGCCATCGCCTACAACGTGTGGCAGTACTATGAGGCCACGGAAAACTGGGAGTTCCTCTCGTTCCGCGGGGCCGTCATGATCCTGGAGATCGCCCGCTTCTGGGCGAGCCTCTCGACGTTCGACAAAACGCGCGAACGCTACGTGATCCGTGGCGTTGTCGGACCCGACGAGTACCACACGGCCTACCCGTGGTCGAAGAGCCCCGGCCTCGACAACAACGCCTACACGAACGTCATGACCGTGTGGGTCCTCTGCTGCGCGCTCAGGATGCTCGACATACTCCCGCCGGACCGGCGGCGCGAACTGCTGGAGGACATGGACCTTCCGAAGGAGGAACTGGAACGATGGGACGACGTGAGCCGGCGCATGTTCGTGCCCTTCCACGGCGACGGCATCGTCAGCCAGTTCGAGGGCTACGAAAAGCTCGAGGAGTTCGACTGGCGGACCTACCGGAAGAAATACGGCGTCATCCAGCGGCTGGACCGCATCCTGGAGGCCGAGGGCGACTCCACGGACCGCTACAAGGTGGGCAAGCAGGCCGACGTGCTCATGCTCTTCTACCTCTTTTCTGCGGAGGAACTGAAGGGGCTCTTCGAGCGCATGGGCTACGCCTTCCTGCCGGACCTCATCCCGAAAAACGTCAGGTACTACAGCGAGAGGACCTCCCACGGGTCCACGCTCAGCCGGGTGGTGCACGCGTGGGTCCTGGCGCGGTCGGACCGCGAGGACTCCTGGCGCTTTTTCAAAAGCGCGCTCACCAGCGACCTGGCGGACATCCAGGGCGGGACCACGCCCGAGGGCATCCACCTGGGCGCCATGGCGGGCACCACGGACATCGTCCAGCGGTGCTACATGGGCATCGAGATGCGCGACGAGGTGCTCTGGCTGCACCCGTGCCTGCCGCGCGAGATCAGCGGCATAAGGCTTCGCGTGCGCTACAGGGGGCACTGGATCACGCTGAAGGCCACGCGGCACACGCTGACGGTGTCGCTGGACAAGGGCTGGTACCGCTCCGCCCGGATCGGCGTGCGCAAACGCGTGTACGTCTTCAAACAGGGCCAGTCGCGGCGGTTCAGGCTTGATTGATGAAGGAGAACGGCCGCGGCGATGCCTTCGGCATCTTGCGATCGGCCACGCCGTGGCAGGTCGTGAAGCACGCTGGTGGCTGGACTCTGAAGACGCTTCCCGCCTGCCCCGGTCATGGCCGATCGGCGCTTCGCGCGCCTCGGCCTTGTGCAAAATCATCGATTGCCCCACCCACCACCATAAAGAAAGCGCCGACGGGAGCGGACCATCCGCTTTGTCGGCCTGCGGCGGCCGCATCCTCGACGTACAGAAGTACGACTGCGGTGCGGCCGCCTTGTCCTTCGCGCGGACTGGCCCACTCGCGTCGGAACGCAACTTTCGATGCCATGGGCATCGAAAGCCACCTGCATGCGCGCCGGTGAAAGGGCAGCGCAGCGATCAGAGAGCCTTCAAAGGGCTGCACGTTGCTCGGTCACTGGATCACTCGTGATTGCAGTCATTGCGAAGGCTCCGTCGGACGGCCTCTGCGAAGCAATCTTTCTCTCTTCTGCACCCGGGGGGTTCTTCGCCCGCCGACTGCGGACTGCCGACTGCCGACCGGCCGCCGCGACTCGATCACTATTCACTTGGTCACTCGATCACCGCGCGCGACGTGAGCCTCTCCAACTCCGGTTGGAGGCGGAGGCGGGCGGGAGGGACTATATTGGTAACTTGGAATGTCCCATGGCGTAGGCTGGCTGACCGCAACCCGACGAGGATCGCCCATGAAAAACACGGTTCGGCTCGAAACGGATGAAGACCTGGAGAACTTTCGTAAGGTTGAAAGAAAAGCGAAGCCGATAGGCGCCCTATTGTTGGTGGCTTATGTCTTCATGATGTTCGTGGGATACGCCATGCTCCACATCATGGCACCGCGCGAGCAAGAACCGCATTTCCTCTGGCCCATCTATAATATGGCTGGTTGGCTGGTCCTTTGCTTTGTGGTCTTTGCCATTCTTATTACACTTCTGCGACAAATACCTCCATTGAGAGGCTTTACGAGCGTAGGGCGCTATACAAGGGATGCCATAGCGAACTACGAATGGGCCGAAAAGGCCTACGGAATCTGGAAAAGGAAAGGCAGCAAGCACCAGCTCAAGAAAAGTTACACCTGCATCCAACGGATCGAGAAGTTCTACGCGCCGTTGTACGAGATCCCTAAGGTCAAGGCCCTGCGGGAAAACATCCTGAAGGACATGGAGAGCATTTAACGACCGGTCCCGTAGACCGTAGGGTGGACCCGAGGGCCGCAGGCCCGAGCGTCCACCATTAAACTAGTCGTCCTCCCGTCCTCCCTGTCCACTCCTTCATCGAAGGTCTACCGTCTGCCGCTTTCAAATCCCAATTCCCAAATCCAAAATCCCAAATCACACACCTCACCGCCTCGCTGACTCAGTGTGAGATCTCAGTTGTTTCTATGGACGATCTTCGGATCTGGATATCAGCGGTAGTTGCCGAACTGGAGCTCCACGCCGTAGTCCTGGTCCTTCAGGAGAGCAATGGCGTTCTGGAGTTCGTCGCGCGAAGGCGCCGAAACGCGGACCTTGTCGCTCTCGATGGCCGCCTGGACCTTCTTGAGCTTGGCGTCCTTGAGGGTCTTGACGATGGTCCTGCACGTTTCGATGTCCAAGCCGGACACGAGCTTGATCTCCTGACGGACCCTGTCGCCGCCGGCCTTCTGGACGCCGCCGCGCTGGCAGTTCTTGACGGGCACCTTACGTCTCAGGAGCTTGCCCATCAGGATGTCCCACATGGCGTTGAGCTTCATGTCGTCGGGCGCGTCCATGAGGACCTGCTGGTCGGCTTTTTTCAGTTCGAGCGTCGCGTTCGCACCCTTGAAATCGTACCGCTGGCCGATTTCCTTGAGTGCCTGGTTCACGGCGTTTTCAACTTCCATGAGGTCGACGCCCGTGGTGACGTCGAAAGATTCATTCTTGGCCATGTCCCGCACCTCCACTAAAACCACAGTATAGCATCGGGAAAGAGATTTGATTTGGGATTTGGGAATCGGGATTTTGGGTTTGGACTGCGGCAGGCGGCTTGCCTTCGAGGCAAGAATGAACAGGGAGGATGGGAGGGCAGGGGGGAAGTCGCAAGGCTGAAAGGACGGCGGCTGGGGAAGGACTTTCGAATTGGAGCAGTGCGGGGGCTTGCGCCGGTTGGATGGAAGAGGGAAAAGGGAGAAGTTGTTGCGGCGTGGGCGGACCTTCGAAAGGCTACCCCCGACGTGATCACTTGATCACTCGGTCACCTTCGCTGAAAAGGCATCACTTGTCGCGAGTTGTCGGAAATAGCGCCGGGTGAGATATGAAAGTTCTCGTCTTTAGTCTTTAGCCCTTTGCCTTCAGGCTTTGGGTAAAATCCTAAACCACATTACGGCGCCTCCGGCGCCTACCAATACCACCGCCAGGAGATCAGGGACTCGGCGGCCTGGCAGTCCACGGCCTTCGAAAAGAAGAAACCCTGCGCGTACTCGCACTTGAGGGCCTTGATCTGGGCGAGCTGTTCCCGGGTTTCGACACCCTCGGCGATGATATCCTTCCCGAGGTTATGCGCCATGGTCACCACGGTCTTGACGATCTCGAGGCTCTCCGGGTCCGTGTCGATGCGCGTGGTAAAGGACTTGTCGATTTTCACGGTGTCGATGGGGTATCGGCGCAGGTAGCTCATGGAGGAGTACCCGGTTCCGAAGTCGTCGATGCAGAGACGGATATTCTGGGCCTTCATCTGCCGGAGCATGTCCATGGCATACTCTGCGTTTTCCATGATCACGCTCTCCGTGATTTCCAACTTCAGGTCCGCGCCGTCGAGGCCGGTTTCCCTCAGCAGGAGGTCCACCTGGGCGATGAGTTCGGGCCGGAGAAACTGCAGGCCCGAGATGTTGACGCTGATCATCAGGGGCACCGTGCGGCTGTGGCGCGTTTGCCAGGCCCTGAGCTGGCGACACGCCTCCTGGAGGACCCAGCGCCCGATGGGGATGATGAGGCCCGTTTCCTCGGCCAGCGGGATGAACTCCATGGGCATGATGATGCCTCGCTTGGGGTGGATCCATCGGATGAGGGCCTCGAAGCCCGCCGTCTTGCCCGTCTTGAGCGACACGATGGGCTGGTAGTAGACGCGGAAATCGTTGTGCTCGAGGGCCCTTCTGAGATCCGTCTCCAGCTGCAGGAGCGCAACGGCCCGCGTGTGCATGGAGGCGTCGAACATGGCGTGGCGGGCCCGTCCCAGCGCCTTGGCCCGGTACATGGCCGTGTCGGCGTCCCGCAAAAGATCCTCCGGCCGCTCGTAGCCGGGAGATCCCAGGGCGATCCCGATACTGGCTGACGTGAAGACCTCGTCGCCTTCCAATGTGAAAGGTTCCTGCACGGCCTTGTTGATTCGCTCGGCAAAGCCCACGGCATCTTGCATGTCCCCTATTTCTTCCAGCAGAATCGCAAATTCGTCGCCGCCAAGCCTGGCCGCCGTATCGGCAGGACGGAGGCATCCCCTGATCCGGTCCGCCAGCTCGACCAGAAGCCGGTCGCCGATCGTGTGGCTCAGGCTCTCGTTGATCACCTTGAATCGGTCGAGGTCCAGGAACAGCACGGCGAAATGGTAACCGGGCTTCCTTTCGGAGCGGGCCATGGACTGGCCGAGCCTGTCGAGGAAGAGCGCGCGGTTTGCCAGGCCCGTCAGGGCATCGTGAAAGGCGTCGTGAAGCAGCTGCTGCTCGGCGTTCTTGCGGTCGGTGATGTCGGTCAACGAGCCCGCCATCCGGTAGGCCTTTCCCTCTCCGTCCCTGACGGCCAGCCCCCTCGTCAGCATCCACCGCCGTTGTCCCGCTTTGTGGAGCATCCTGTGTTCGTGCTCGAAGTGCGGTGTCAGCCCTTCGAGGTGGGCGTAGATCTTGACCTTGAATTCCTCGACGTCCTCCGGGTGAATCCACTTCAGCCATTCGTCGAGGCTGTCGCCGATTTCATCGTCTTCGCACCCCAGCATGGCCTTCCAACGCGGAGAGGTGTACACCTTGTCGTTCCTGAGGTCCCAGTCCCAGAGCCCGTCGTTGGCGCATTGGGCTGCAAGGGCATACCGCGCTTCGCCGCCACCGGGAAGATCTTCGGATGGGGCTGCGTTGGCGGCGCCCGTGCCGCTGAGCACAAAATATGCCGCGCTCCGTGCGTTGCCGACCAGGGGATTGAGGCTCATGTCGGCCTTGACGGGGCGTCCGTCTTCCCGAAGGAGGTCCAGGGACACGCGGATGTTCTTCCTCTTCTTTTTGAGGAGCCCCTTGAGGTCGAGGGCCTTCGCTTCGTCACCGTTGCGGAGGAAGTCCCCGAGCGGCCTTCCCAGCACGTCGTCTTTTGAATGCGCGACGCTCCGTGTAAAGGCCTCGTTGGCGTAACGGATCGTGGTGCGCTTATCGACCACGACGATCGACAGGCCGGACTGATCCGCCGCTATTGTCAACGCCTCGAGCTGTTGACGAAGTGAAAAACTTGTCCTGTTTCCCTTCTGTGCCATGAAATGTCCGCGCCACGGGCGCGCTCCCGCAGGAAGCCGGATTCCTTTTGTGTCCTCTGCTGGGAACAGACTAGTCGCTCCGCGCGGCGGCTGTCAAGCCGACATGCGATGCCTGAACAGGCCGCGCAGTATGTTTTCGGCTTTAACGTTTTCCTGCTGTACAATAAAAGAGACGATCCGCGCCATTCCGGGGGAGGCGGTCGGGAAACCGGGAGATCGAATCATGAGGAAGTCCTTCAAATTCCTGCTGTTTCTGGCCTTGGCGGCCGGCGCTGTCTACTGTTACAGGTATCTCAAGCAGACCTACTTCAGCCACGCCCCCGGACCGCGGGAAAGCGCCCGGCTGCTCATGGAAAACGTCGGTGTTACGGACCGGGAAGTGATCAGGTCGCTCTTTCTGGTGGAGAATCGCAAAACGGGTCGCCGGGGTACCGGCCTCCTTGCAAGCCGGGGCTTCATACTGACCGATGTCGGCATCGCAGCCGGGGCGCGGCCCGGAGACCTGATCGTCTATTCGACGACGGGGCGGAAGATCCGGTTGGACGGCTTCGAGGTCGAGCCGGACATCGGCGTGGTCGTGCTCCGTCCGTCGGTGGCCCTGAAGGGCGGCATGGACCTGGATGGGCCCTCGGGAACGGTGCCGGGCCAGAAGGTCTACACCTGGGGTTTCCCGCGCGGGGAGCTTCCGCCCAGCCCCCTCTTCTGCGCCGGCGCGGTCGCCGGCTATCGTACGGTCACCACCGCAGGTGGGGTGTCGACGACCCGCCTCGTGTTGAGCGGCCCCTTCACCATGGGAAACGCCGGCGGCCCTCTGTTTCGCTCGGAAGACTACAAGCTGATAGGCTTCGTTGTGACGCAGAGAGTGCCGCTCGATCCGTTCATCGCCAGGGCCCTGAAGGCCCTGCGCACGGCGCCGCCAGGAGCGACCGTGGACATGGAGGATGAGAGCGGCCGCCTGGAGACGATCGGCGCCGGTGAGCTTTCGTCGGAGGTCTTCGAGCGGCTTGCCGCGGACCAGGCCGGTGTCGAGGCCGAGGCCGTGCCCATCGGCCTGCTGAAGCAGAGACTCGCCGACATGCGATAACCGGGCCGTGGCCTGGGTCGCCCCCGCCCGTCGGGGGCCATAAGAAAAGCCGGGACCCGAAGGTCCCGGCCAGTCGATCAAGCGATCAAGCCTGAAAAATGATCTTTCGCTCGGCTATCTCTTCTGGTTGGCATCACCCGTGGCGGCTCCGTGCAGCTTTACCTCCACCTTCTCCTCGAGGTTGTCGTAGTAATCCTTGAGGATGGCGATGACTTCCGGCTTGGAGAATTCCTTGGGCACGGGCTTGCCTTCGCTCATGAGTTTGCGAAGCATCGTCCCGGACAGGAGCAGCCTGGCGCCGCCCTTGTAATTGCCGTTCTCGTCGATGACGGCCTTGCTCTCGTGTGGGCAGGTCTTCATGGACGCCATGGTGCCGCACTCGTAGCAGTAGAACGTCCAGTCCATGGCCAGGGGTTTGAGCAGCAGGGCGTTCGGCGGGATCTCGTGGAAGATCTTCTGGGCGTCGAACGGGCCGTAGTAATCGCCCACGCCTGCATGGTCGCGGCCGACGATCAGGTGGGAGCAGCCGTAGTTCTGGCGGAAGACCGCGTGGAGAAGGGCTTCGCGCGGTCCGGCGTACCGCATTTCCATGGGGTAGCCGCCCTGGATGACCCGTTCCTTGCGGAAATAGTTATTGACCAGCGCGTCGATGGCCTTGACGCGGACGTCGGCCGGGATGTCGCCGGGTTTGAGCTTCCCGACCAGCTGGTGGATGTACACGCCGTCGCAGACCTCGATGGCGATCCACGCCAGGTAGGCATGGGAGTTGTGCATGGGGTTGCGCAACTGAAGGGCCGCCACCGTGTTCCACCCTCGCTCTTCGAAGAACTTGCGGGCGTCGGCCGGGCGCTGGTAGATCTCCTTGAACATTTCGGGGTAGTAGGACTCGGACAGGACCTTCACCGGGCCGGCGAGGTTGATCGGGGCCTGGGCCATGACTTTCTGGACGCCCGGGTGCGCCTGGTCGGTGGTGGTGAAGACCTTCTTGCACTCGTGTTCCTTGTCGATGGTGTACTTTTCGGTGACCTTCATGGTGCCCATGATGGTCTCGGTCTCGGCGTCCCACAGCGCGACTTCTTCGTTGGGACCGATCGAGTCCGCCAAATTCTTCTCCGCGGACAGCGTAATGGGAATGGGCCAGAAGAGATCGTTCTTGGTGGGCATGGTGAAGGTGTCGCAGCACCCCTGCCAGTCCGCCTTGCCCATGAAGCCGTCCAGGGGCGTGAAGGCGCCGATGCCCATCATGATGAGGTCGGAGGTTTCCCTGGTGGTCATGGGAACCTTTTTCAATCCCTGTGCCTTTTTGAGTTCTTCTTCTCTCGCGTTGCCTTCGAGCAGCAGAGGCTTGAGTTCCTTGCTGCCGTGCGGGGATACCAGTTTGCTCATCGAAAACCTCCTTTAATTACCGGGCAGAACGGAACGTGATGCCCGTCTCTTCAGGTACAGACTGAGTGTGTTTCGAACCCCCCCTTTGGTTGGAAACAGGTTCTCCCGCTCCGGCGGGACCTCGATTGTCACTCTGTAATCATAGGCTTTTCACCGGTTCCAGTTAAGGCGCGCAGACCTCAAAGTGCCCGCTATGCGTTAAATAGCTCAGGGGCGGAGGCCCGCTCTTCTTAAATCCCACCGGGGGGCCCCTTTGAGTAGTGGGTGAAATGCCCAGACGCAGAGAGTATCGCCTTGGTCCACTCCGGCGTGCCCAGCGCGTGCAGGTGGGTGTAGGCGGCCCAGACGGCCCCTCGAAAGATGCCGTCCCTTCCCGGGTAACACCCCGTCCCGCGCGTCACCCGGCACGCTGTCTCCGCCGGCTCGCCCTCCCGGACGATGCGGGAGTAGTGGAACTCGTGCCCCTTGAGGCGCGTGCCCTCGGGAAAGAAGGGGTTTGGCCTGTCCACCTCCAGCTCGATGTACCCGTGTCCCTGTGGATGGGGCAGCACCTCGACGTCGAACGGCAGAACGCCCGACATGGGATATCGGCGCCCATCCCGGAGGATACCCCGCGAGAGGAGCATGAGGCCACCGCACTCGGCGTAGATGGGCAGGCCCGCCTCGGCGGCCGCCCGGAGGGCGCCGAGCCATTCGCCGCTGGCCGAAAGCGCCGGGCCGTGCGTTTCGGGAAAGCCGCCGCCGATGTAGAGGACGTCCAGGTTTTCGGGAAAGCGTCCGTCACCAAGGGGCGAGAGCGGTTCCAGGCAAGCGCCCGCGCGCTCGAGCGACTCGAGGTTTTCCGGATAGTAGAAGGTGAAGGCCGAGTCCTTCACGTAGCCGATGGTCAGGCCCGCGCCGGATTCGCCCCGGGCCATCGCGGCCGTCGGGCGGACGGCCGGGCAGTCGGCCGCGGCGGCCAGGATCCCGTCGAAGTCGAGGTTCGGTTCGCACAGGCGCCGGATGTTCCCCTCGAGATCTGCGATGCGCTGGTGCTCCTCGGGCGTCACCAGCCCGAGGTGCCGGCCGGGCAGCAGGGTGTCGGCCGCGGCGCGGGGCAGGGTTCCGAGGACCGGGATCCCACACGTGGATTCGATGGCCTCCCGGATGACCGACTCGTGGCGCCGCCCGGCCACCTGGTTGAGGACCACGCCGGCGATGCGGACGTCGGGGTCCATCCTCTGGCAGCCCAGGACAAGCGCCGCGGCCGTCCGGGTCACCTTGGTGGCGTTGAAGACGAGGACCACCGGCGCGCCGAGCGTCTTGGCCAGCGCGGCCGTGCTGTGCGTTCCCTGCGCGTCGAAGCCGTCGTAGAGCCCTCGGTTGCCCTCGATCACGCTCAGTCCCGCGGCGGTTGCCGAACGCGCGAACGAGGTCTTTACCGCGTCGAAGCCCATGAGGTACGTGTCGAGGTTCCGCGCGGGCAGGCCCGATGCCCACGCGAGCCATGCGGCGTCGATGTAGTCCGGGCCCTTCTTGAAGGCCGCGACGGGCAGGCCGCGGTCCCGCGCGAGCAGGAGCATCCCGAGCGAGACGAGGGTCTTGCCCGAATCGCCGCCCAGGCCGGCGACGACGACGCGGCGGTACAGAGAATCTGAACTCATGGTTCGGCAGCCCCCGGACACGGCCCGATTCCGAGCGTCCACCGGTCCCCGCGACCGGGATCCACCGCTGCATTGGGCTCGCACCGTTCATCTTAAGGCCCCGCAGAGAAGAGGGCAAGAAAAGAGATTTGGGAATTGGGATTTGGACGACGGAAGGCGGAAGGCGAAAGGCGGAAGACGGAAATGAAGGACGGCTCGGGCAAGATCTTCGAAGCAAGAATGAACAGGGAGGGTGGGAGGACAAAAGGGAGTGGTTTGGGCGGCGGTTCGAGAGACGGCGGCGGAACGCGGAAGGCTTCCCAAAGAAGTCGCTGTTAGCTGTGACAAGACGAAAGATTGAGTACTGGTAGCAGACCAGTGAATTTGCGTCGGTCTTGGGGATGCCCTATCTTCAAGACAAGCAGGGAGACGGGAGAATGTCTGGCAACGGCGATAAATACATGACGATTTCTTCCTCCATGTCCGGCTTCGCCGCGCTGGGCTTTCTGCTGTTCGCAGTGTTTGCAGGCTTTCTAAGTCCGAACGTACCATTCCGAACTTCGTGCGGGAGTGATCCACCAGTTTTGATACCCGAGGCGACCCAGAGTTCGGTCATCCAGCTCTCTTCCAAAGGGTTGCGGGTCGCTGTAACGCCGGACGGCAAAATATTTCTCAATTCCAAATGGATTCCCGCGGATACGCTTCCGGGAAGAATGCGAAAAGAAAAACGAGATGCCCCAATTGTCCTGCTCGTCGATCTAAGAGCGGACTTTGGAAAAGTTAAGCGCATACTCCAGATGGCCGGGACCGCCGGCCTGCGCAATGTTTATCTGCTGACAGGCCCCCCTCATTCCGGCTTGCTGGTTCATTCCCTTTTTGAACAAGGGGGTCGTGGCTGGCACTTGGACAAGGAGTGATCCAGTTATCGACTGAAGAGTGATCGGGTTTGAGGAATGCCTTCGTCGGCCCGTCTCGAGCCGCAGTTAGGTCTTTCTTTAGCCTTTCGGCCTTAGCCTTAGCCCTTTGCCCTTGGGAGAAAGCTTTTTCCTCGCTTCATTACCGTCCTTCAAATCCCAAATCCAAAATCCCAATTCCCAAATTTCCCCTAAAGCCCCAGCCGTTTCAACTTGCGGATGAGGGTGGTTCGGTGGATGCCGAGGTCGCGGGCGGCGCGGGTGCGGTTGCCGTTGTGGCGCGCCAGGGCCTGGTTGATGGCCTCGACCTCCAGGCGGTCCAGGCGACCTTCCTCGCTGGGCGGTCGCCTGCCCGTGCGCTCGTAGGCCTCGAGCACCTGCGGCGGCAGGCTGGACAGGCCGATCTCGTTCTCACCGCACAGGATGAAGGCGCGCTCGATGATGTTCTCCAGCTCCCGGATGTTGCCCGGGAAAGCGTAGCTGATCAGGGCGGACATGGCCTCGTCGGCGATGCCCTCGATGGCCTTGCCTGTGGCCTGCCGGAAGCGCTGGATGAAGTGGCGCGTCAGGAGGGGGATGTCCTCCGGCCGTTTGTGGAGGGGCGGCAGGGTGATCTGGAGGACGTTGAGGCGGAAGTAGAGGTCTTCGCGGAAGGCTCCCTCGCGGACCATGGCGTCGAGTTCGCGGTTGCTGGCCGCGATGACCCTGACGTCGGCGCTGATCGGCGTGGAAGAGCCGAGGGGTTCGTAGGTCCTCTCCTGGAGGAAGCGTAGAAACTTGACCTGCAGGGGGATGGGCATGTCCCCGACCTCGTCCAGGAACAGCGTGCCGCCCTCGGCCTGCGCGATGCGGCCCAGGCGGTCGCGCCTGGCGTCCGTGAAGGCGCCCTTCCGGTAGCCGAAGAGTTCCGATTCGAGGAGCGTCTCGGGAAGGGCCGCGCAGTTGACGGCCACGAAGGGCTTCCTTTTTCTAGGCCCGTGGTTGTGCAGGGCCTTGGCCACGAGTTCCTTGCCCGTCCCGCTCGCCCCGCTGACGAGGATGGTGCTCATGCTCTCGGCCGCCAGCGGCAGGATGTCGAAGATGCGGTGCATCTCGGCGTTGCGGGAGACGATGTCCTCGAACTGGTAGTTGCTGTCCAGTTTGCGCCTCAGGTGTTCGATGTGGGACAGGTCCTTGAAGACCTCCACGCCGCCGACAAGGTCGCCGCCCTCGGTCTCGAGGGGCGCCGTGCTGATTGAGATGGGAATCGCCCGCCCGTCCTTGGTGTGGATGCGCACTTCCCGGTTGCGGATCCGCGCCTTGGCCGAGATGCTGCGCCTGAGCGGGCAGACCGTGTTGCAGAGGTTGGTTTTGAACACGGAGGAACAATCCACGCCGACGACTTCCCGGGCCGTGTAGCCGGTTATCCTCTCGGCGGCCTTGTTGAACGAGGAGATCTTGCCGTTGGGGTCGACGGTAAAGACGCCCTGGTCCACAACGTCAAGGAGCAGTGGAAAGTACCGCGTATCGAGTTTCTTGTCCATGAAGTCCCTCCACCCTGGCGGCGCGCCGGTAGCCGGTATCCGGACCGGGCCCCATCCTTCGCCAGTATAAGAGCAACCGAAGTAAAATGCAACACTGTAGCGATATGTCTGGGCAGTATGCGACACATGTAGCATGCCTGGCCGCGCCACACTGCGGGTTCTTATTGCGTGGTCGACTCGCAGGAACTAAATTCAAAACAAAGGAAGTTCAGCTCCTACTGCGTCCTTCAAACGGCGGCCTTGATCCCCTTCCGCGGACTTGGCACGGCTTATGCCTCTCCACCCATCTGCCCAAAAGCGGAAATGGAGCATAAGTCCGAAAAGGGGAAAAAGGGTGAAGGAGGCGAAACTGAGAAGGCAAGGACCGAAGGCCCTGTCGACAGGCCAGGCCGCCCGCTTCTGCTACGTGACCTCGGAGAGCATCCTCAACTGGATCCGCTCCAAACACCTCAAGGCGCAGAGGACGGCCGGAGGACAGTATCGCATAAAAGTGGAAGACCTGCGCAGTTTCATGGTCGAAAAGGGCATGGACACCGCTCTCCTGGATGCAGAAAAGGACGTGCGGCCCTACTGCTGGGAATTCCATTGCGAGGTGGATGCGCTCTACGGCAGCCCGTCGAACCGGGTCTGCGAGAACTGCCTCGTGCACCGGTCGGGGACCCTCCACTGCTGGGAGCTGCACGGCCTGCTGCCCCTCACGCTCAGGAGGTTCGACAGGTGCGTTGATTGTGACTATTACCGGAGATTCCGGACGTCGGAAAAAACACGGAGAGAGCCGATCGAACGGGATGCTATCGAAGGGTGAAAGGACAAAGGGGACCTACTATGGCGCAGGAACTGCCAACGACAAACGGGGGGGAGCCGAAGACGGCGCCGAAGGCGCCCGCCGCTCCTCCGGAGAAGGTGAAAGCGGCACCGAAACTTCTGCCTCACCAGGAACTGGGGGTCAGCTATTACCTGGAGCATCTCTATCCGGGCGACCGGGTGAAGCGGTTCCTGGAGATCTTCGCCGCGGTGCTCCAGCAGAGCAACTACGCCCAGCTCATCGACACCTATTCGCGGGTGGGCGCGAAGTGCGCCAACTGCGCGTGCGCCTGCCAGATCTACCAGGTCACGAAAGACCCGAAGGACGTGCCGTGCTACCGGTCCAACCTGCTTCTCGAGATCTACCGGCGCCACTTCACGTTCCGCGGCGTCCTGCAGAGCAAGCTGGCCGGCACCGTGTACCTCACGCCCGAGCGCATCACCGAGCTGGCCGAATCGGTCTATCACTGCACGGCCTGCCGCCGGTGCTCCTTCGAGTGCCCGATGGGCATCGATCACGGCCTGGTCACACACCTCAGCCGGTACATCCTGAGCGAGATGGACATCACGCCGAAGGCGCTGGTGGTGGCCACGCGCGAGCAACTCGAGGGCAAGACGGGCAACACGTCGGCCATCCCCGTGCCCGCACTCATCGACACCCTGGAGTTCCTCACCGAGGACATCCAGGACGAGAAGGGCGTGGATGTGCCGTTCCCTGTGGACCAGGAGGGGCGCGAGTTCGTCTTCTTCCCCGCGGTGAGCGACTACCTGCTCGAAGCCGACACGCTCAAGGGCATCGCCGTGACCTTCCAGGCCGCCGGAGAGGCCGACCGGTGGACCATCGGGACGGGCTACTACGACGGCATCAACTACGGCCTCTTTTACAGCGACTGGTGCGCGGAGCGGATCATCAACAAGGAGATCGACGAGACGAAGCGCCTCGGGGGAAAGAAGATACTCATCGGCGAGTGCGGCCACGCCTCGCGAAGCGCCAAGGTCTTCGTGCCGTCCTTCGGCGGAGGCAAGAACGCCCTGCCCGTGGTGAACATCATGGAGGTCACGGTCGACATGCTCCGGCGGGGTGTTCTCAAGCTCGATCCCAACGTCGTAACGGAGGGCGTCACCTACCACGACCCGTGCAACATCGCCCGTACGGGCTGGATCATAGACCAGCCCCGCGAGATCCTGCGCTCCTTCTGCAAGAACTACGTGGACATGGAACCGAAGGGCGCCAAGAACTACTGCTGCGGCGGTGGCGGCGGCACCGTGTCGGTGGACGAGATCCGGCCGTACAGGACCGGCGTGACCGGCAAGCTCAAGGCCGACCAGATCCGCGCCACGGGCGCCCACTACGTGGTGGCGCCCTGCGCGAACTGCAAGAAGCAGCTCAGGGAAGTCTGCGAGGACCACGGCCTCAAGGATGTCGAGGTGGTGGGACTCCACGACCTGATTTATAAAGCCATCGTTTTCTAAAGGGGGGGCTGAGACATGGAATCATTATTGACGTTCGCCAGGGGGCCGCTCCTCATCTTCTCCTTCGCGGTCTTCTTTCTCGGGTTGGCCCGGCTCGTCGGCCTGACCGTTATCGAACTCGTCAGGGCCTACCGGAAGGCCGGGGACCAGGTCCTTCCGCTCAAGTTCATGTTCAAGAAAAGCCTGGGCTGGATCGTTCCCGTGAACGCGCTCAGGGGGACGCGCATTCCCTACACCGTAGCCTCGGTGGTCTTTCATGTGGGCATGCTGCTCGTGCCCTTGTTCCTGGCCGGGCACATCGAACTCGTCAGAAAGGGCGTGGGCCTGGCGTGGCCGGCCCTGGTACCCGCGGTGGCCGACGTTCTCACGTGGACAACTCTTGCGGCCCTGTTCGTGCTCATCCTTCTCAGGCTGGTCAGCCGGGCGTCCCGGGTCCTCAGCGGCTTTCAGGACTGGTTTCTGCTGGTGCTCTGCGTCGTGCCCTTCCTGACGGGATACTTCGTGGCGCATCCGGCGGGAAATCCCATCCCTTTCACCCTGACCTATCTCGTGCACGTTCTGAGCGCCGAGTTGCTCCTGATTCTGATCCCTTTCACCAAGCTTGCGCACGCGGCCCTCTTTCCGTTCACGCGGGCCTCATGGGAGATGGGCTGGCACTTCGTCCCCGGGGCCGGCGAGAGGGTGCGGATCGCCCTTGGAAAGGAGGGTGAGCCGGTATGATCAAGAACGCCTGTATTCTTACGGATGTCACCAAGTGCATCGGCTGCGAACAGTGCGTGGCCGCCTGCAAAAAGATCAATAACCTTCCTGCCGAGGACCCGCCGCCCAGGATCGGCAGCACGCCGGACGGCTTGTCCGCCGACCGCTGGACGAGCGTCGTCCGCAAGCCGGACAACCACTTCGTCCGCAAGCAGTGCCGCCACTGCCTGGAGCCGGCGTGCGTATCGGTATGCCCCGTGGGCGCGCTCAAGAAGACGCCGGAGGGCCCCGTCACCTACGACAAGAGCATCTGCATGGGCTGCCGCTACTGCATGATGGGCTGCCCGTACGGCATTCCGCACTACGAGTGGGATTCGGTGGCGCCGTCGGTCCGCAAGTGCATCATGTGCTACCAGAACCTCAAGTCCGGAAAGATCAGCGAACCGGCGTGCGTCACGGCGTGTCCCGAGAAAGCCACCATCTTCGGTACGCGCGAACAGATGATCGCCGAGGCGCACAGGCGCCTGGCCGCGGAACCCAACAAGTACATCCAGCGCGTCTGGGGAGAAAAGCAGGTCGGCGGGACGTCCGTACTCTACATCGCCGACATTTCGCTCGACTTCCTGGGGTGGGACGACAGCCGCCAGCTCACGGACCAGCCACTTCCGGAGAAAACCTGGGCGGCCCTGTGGCCCGTACCCATCGAATTCCTCGGCATGGGCGCCCTCATGGGCGGAATCTACTGGGTGATCGAGCGGCGCCGGAAGCTCGCCCTGGAAAACCAGGCGACAGAGAACGTCGCGAGCGACAAGGGGGAGGCCGGCCATGGGGAATAAGCGCATTTTCGTCTTCAAGTCCATTCTGTGGTTCCTGGCGGGCCTGGCCGCAGCCGTCGCCGTGCTGCGGTTCGCGCTCGGCCTGGGCGTGACCACGGCGCTGTCCGACTCCACGCCGTGGGGGCTCTGGATCGGCTTCGACGTGATGGGCGGCGTGGCCCTGGCGGCCGGCGGCTTCGTCATCGCGGCCGTGGCCCACATCTTCCACAGGGAGAAGTACCACCCCGCCGCGCGGCCGGCCATCCTCACGGCCTTTCTCGGCTACGGGGCGGTGGCCGTGGGCCTGCTGTTCGACCTGGGTTTGCCCTGGCACATCTGGCATCCCATGATCTTCTGGAACATCCACTCGCCGCTCTTCGAGGTGGCCTGGTGCGTGATGCTCTACCTGACCGTGCTGGCGCTCGAAGTCACCCCGACGATCCTGGAGCGGACGCCGTTCCAGAAAGCCTACAGGTTTTTCACGCGGCTGGCGCTGCCCATCATGATCCTCGGCATCATGCTCTCGACCCTCCACCAGTCGTCGCTGGGGTCCATGCTGCTCATCATGCCGTTCCGGATCTATCCGCTGTGGTACAGCCACCTGCTGCCCGAACTGTTCTTCGTGTCGGCCATCTGTCTCGGGCTGAACATGGTCATGTTCGAATCGTCCATCACCTCCTGGCTCTACAAACGCGAGCCGGAAACGGAGATGCTAGACGGTCTGGCCAAGATGGCCGCCTGGGGGCTCTCGTTCTACTTCGTTTTCCGCATGGTCGATCTGGGCTACCAGCACAAGCTCGGCCTCATCGCGAACGGCACATGGGAAAGCAACCTCTTCATCGTCGAGATGCTCATGTCCACGATCGTCCCGATCGCTCTCTACGCCATTCCGAAGGTTCGGCGCTCTCCGACCGCCGTGTGGCTCATCTCCGCGTGCTCGGTTCTCGGTTTCGTGCTGAACCGCATCAACGCGGCCGGCCTGAGCCAGGTCTGGGCCACTCGCTCTTTCTACTTTCCGGCATGGACCGAGTTCGCCATCAGCCTGGGCATCGTTTCGGCGTGTGCGCTCATCTTCTTTTTCATCCAGGAGCACTTTCCCGTGGACCCGCACGGGCTGGAGGACGTGGAGAGACGGCGCCGCGCGCTGGAGAAGACGACGCCGGCCTTCGCACCCTTCACGCAGGTGTGGCTGGGCGAGGGATGGCGGAAGAGCACCAAGGTCTATTCGATGCTTTTCGTGCTGGCTATGGCCTTCGGCCTGACCATGGCGCCCAAGAGCGAGCCCTCCGTACAGCTGAAGGTCCCGCGTGCTCGAGGCGAAAAGATCCTCCGGATGGGTGCGGGGCCGAGATACGTCTACTTCGACCACAAGCGCCACCAGGACGAGGCCGGCAAGGACAAGTCGTGCGTGCTCTGCCACCACCTGCACAAGGCGGGCGACAGGGGCACGCCGTGCAGCGAATGCCACCGCGAAATGTACACCCCGACGAACATCTTCGAACACGATGTTCACGTTGCCCGACTGGGCGGGAACCTCTCGTGCGTGAAGTGCCACGGGGAGGAAAAGCCCGTGGTCCTCAAGAAGGTCAAGAGTTGCAAGGGCTGCCACGACAAGGACATGATGACAAAGAACGAGATCGTCAAGACCTTCGACACCAGGTGGGCGGGCAGCTACAAGGACGCCATGCACAAGATGTGCATCCCATGCCACGTGAAGAAAGCCGCCGACCCGACGGTGAAAAGGCCGAACCTCGGCCGCTGCGGGGCGTGCCACAACGGAGGCACGGAGTCGGAAAAGGCGTACAGAGCCGAGTTCAAACTGCAAAACCAGGGAGCGGGGCGTTCATGAGCGGTTCGAACGGCGTGCCGAAAATCCTGATCGTGGACGATGAACCGGACATCGTGGAGTACCTCTGCGCCGTCCTCGAAGACAACGGCTACAGGACCGCCGGCGTGACCGAGGCGAAAGAAGCCCTCGAAGCCGTGAGCAGGGAACAGCCGGACCTTATTCTCATGGACATATTGATGCCGGGTGAATCGGGTCTGCACCTCTACCGGGAGATACGGCGGAATCCGGAGACGGCCGACATACCCGTGCTGATCATCAGCGGATATACCAAGGCGGAAGATTTTGCCGCGGTGGACCTGGGCATGCTGGAGGAGGAGAAGCTTCCGCTACCGGACGGCTACCTCGAGAAGCCCATCTCCATCCCAAAGCTCATCCGCAGTCTGAACGAGCTCTTCGAAAGTCACGATGTGGGAGAGCCGCATGTCTGACACGAGACAGCTCCTTCACGACCACCTGTTCGACCAGGCGCCGATCATGATCGCGGTTCTCGACAAGGACTTCGGTGTCGTGGAGGCGAACGCAAGATTCCAGAACCTCTTCGGCCAGTGGCGCGGCCGGCACTGCTACGAGATTCTCAAAGGGAGGGGGTCTCCCTGCGACAGGTGCCTCGCGGCGTGGACCTTCGCGGACGGCCAGGTCCGGGTCTGCGACGACAGGCTTCAGCTGAGCGGCGACGTGACCTCGCACTTCGTGGTCCGCGTCGCGCCGCTGACCTCGGAAGAGGCGGACGGAGAGCCCCATCTCATATGGATCGCATCGAACGCCAACGAGGCCGGCAGCCTGCTGAGGGAGAACGAGGTCCTCTTCGAGAGGGCGCCCAGTTACATCACCGTCCTCGACCGGGACCTCAGGATCATCCGGGCCAACAAGCGTATGCGTGAGACCTTCGGCCGGGCCTGGGGCAGGCGGTGCTACGAAGTCTACAAGAGGCGGGACCGCCCGTGCCGCGTGTGCCCGGCCCTCAAGGTCTTCGAAACGGGCGAGGACCAGACCTCGACCCAGGTGGGCGTGTCGGCGACGGGCGAAGAGACGCACTACATCGTGAAGGCGTCGGCCCTTTCGCGGGACGAGGGGCCGGACGGGAGCGAGGTCAAGTACGTCATCGAGATGGCGACGGACGTCACGCACCTGCACATGCTGGAGAAGGAGAAGCTGGAGGCGGAACGCCTGGCGGCCGTGGGACAGGCCGTGGCCGGCCTCGCGCACGGAATCAAGAACATACTCATGGGTCTGGAGGGCGGCGTCTACGTGATGGAGTCCGGCCTCAAGCAGAACCAGACCGCCAAGATCGAGCGCGGCATGCAGATGCTCGACCGCAACGTGCAGAAGATATCCGATCTGGCCAAGAACCTCCTGAGCTTCTCCAAGGGCAGGGTGCCCGAAGTCGCCATGACCGATCCGGCCGACGTGTGCAGGGAGATTCACGAACTTTACAGCGACCTTGCCCGGCAGGCGGGCATCGATCTGTCGCTCGATCTTCAGCGGGGTGTCCGGCCCGCGCCGCTGGATGCGGCCGCAATTCACACGTGCCTTGCCAACCTGGTCTCCAACGCCATCGACGCGTGCCAGATGAGCGAGAACAAGAACTGCCGCGTCGTGCTGAGATGCTTTGAGAAAAACGAGTCGCTGGGCTTCGAGGTCATTGACAACGGGTGCGGCATGGACTACGAAGTGAAGAAGAAGCTCTTCACCACTTTCTTTACGACCAAGGGAGCGGGAGGAACGGGACTGGGGCTTTTGATGACGCGCAAGATCGTGCAGGAGCACGGGGGGAGGATTTCCGTCGAGTCGAAACCGGGCCAGGGGACGAATTTCCGCATCCTCCTGCCCCGCGAGCGCCTGCCGGAACCGGGATCCGGCACCGACAACGGAACAGGCGGCAGGGAAGCCGGACCGAAAAACGCCAAGAAGTAGGAGGGGACGGATGGCGACACCTCAGGAGAAGAAGATTCTGGTCGTGGACGACGAGGAAGACGTCATTTTCTTCCTGACTACGGCCCTGGAGGACGTGGGATTCCAGGTGGATTCGGCGATGAGCGTCGACGAGGCGCTCGGCAAGATCAAGTCGTCGCCGCCCGACTGCATATCGCTGGACATGGTCATGCCGGGCAAGTCCGGCATCATCCTGTTCCACGAGTTGCACCGAAATCAGGCCTGGCGTAAGATTCCCGTTCTGTTCGTGACGGGACATGCCCGCGACGAGAAGGTGAAGTCGGAGCTGGATGCCGCCGCGGCCCTTTCCCAGAGCACGATGTCCGGCCCGGCGACCTACCTGGAAAAGCCCGTGACGGCCAGGAAGTTCGTGGAGGCCGTGGCCCAGGCCGTCAAAGTCGAATTGGAGGGAGCGGCCGAGTCTCGGGGAGATTCTCCAGTCGCCCTGAAGGAACAGCTCCAGGAGCTGATGGACGGCGCCGATCCGGACGCTCTCCGGCAAGCCCTCGAGCTCCTGAGGAGAAAATCCGGGTCCTGACACCCGGCGAGGGGGGATGACGAAGATCGGGGATACGGAATGGTGCCCAAGAAAAAGGACGGACGCCGCGGGGCTAACGGCGAAGACGGACAGCCGGGCCAGGCCGTCTCCGATCTGAAGACCATCCTGGATTCCATCAACGACGGCGTCTTCACCGTCGACGGCGCCTTCACGGTGACCTCCTTCAATCGCGCGGCCGAGACCATCACCGGCGTTCCGGCCGGCGAGGCCGTGGGCAAGCCCTGCTGGGAGGTCTTCAGGGCGGATATCTGCGAGGGCGACTGTGCGCTGAAGCGCACCATCTCGTCGTCCCGTCCGGTCGTCAACAAGCCGGTGACCATTCTCACCTCGGACGGCCGCCGCGTGCCCATCAGCGTGAGCACGGCCCTGCTCAAGGACGGGCGGGGGGAGGTGATCGGCGGGGTGGAGACCTTCCGGGACCTGTCGCTGGTAACGGAACTCAGGAAGGAGGCGGAGCGCCGCTACACCTTCCACGACATCATCTCCTCGAACCCGAAAATGCGGGAGATCTTCACCCTGCTGCCCCCCGTGGCGGAGAGCGAGAGCCGCGTCCTGCTCGTGGGGGAAAGCGGCACGGGGAAGGAACTCGTCGCCAGGGCCGTCCACCAGCTGAGTCCGAGGGCCGACGGCCCCATGGTGAGCGTCAACTGCGGCGCGCTCCCGGACACGCTCCTGGAGTCGGAGCTCTTCGGACACGTCGCGGGGGCGTTCACGGACGCCCGGCGGGACCGGGAGGGGCGGATAGCCGCGGCCGAGCGAGGGACGCTCTTTCTCGACGAGATCGGCGACGTGTCCCCGGCCATGCAGGTCAGGCTGCTGCGCGTGCTGCAGGAGGGCACCTACGAGCCGCTCGGCTCCAGCCGGACTCACAAGGCGGACGTCCGCATCATCGCGGCCACGAACAAGGACCTCTGGGCGGAGGTCGCGGCGGGCCGGTTCAGGGAGGACCTCTACTTCCGGCTGAACGTGGTGCAAATTGCAATTCCGCCGCTTCGGGAGCGGGGCGAGGACATTCCGATCCTCGTGGACCACTTCGTCGAACGCCTCAACCGCCTTCGCGGCCGCGACGTGCAGGGCGTGTCGGGCGAGGCCATGCGGCTGCTTTCAAGCTACGACTGGCCCGGCAACGTGCGCGAGCTCGAAAACGCCATCGAGCACGCATTCATCCTGTGCCGGGAAGGTCTCATCCTTCCAGAACACCTTCCCGTTTCCCTTCCTGTAGAGCCTTCGGCGTCCGGCGCCCGCCCGGCCGCGGTAGGCGACCTGCACGACGTGGAGATGTCGCACATCTATGCGGCGCTCGAACGCCACGGGGGAAACAGGAGCGCGGCGGCGCGGGAACTCGGCATCCACAAGACGACCCTCTGGCGAAAGCTGAAGCGGGCCCGTCGCCTCGCCTGAGGACTCCGGCAGGCGGGCACTGGGGCGAGGCTTTTTGTCTCTTCGCTTCCAGGCCTCTTGTCCATCTCTCTCCAAGCAGCGATGTCGTCGTGAGGGAACAGGCGGTGCAAAATGCAATCATCGGCGCGGCGGTGATGCAGTCTGCTTCGCACGGCGGGCGGGGCTCTGGCGCGAAGACAATCCGCAACTCTCTGTAAATAAATGACAAATAGGCGATAGGTGATCTGCGGCCGGCCCTGGCACGGCCATTGCTCCGGATACGGCGGAGGTGTGCCATGCTCGTGGCCGTACCGGAATTCAACGATCGTGTTTCCG
>CAZDOY010000009.1:1492-7711 GCA_964507185.1 uncultured Thermoanaerobaculia bacterium | reverse complement strand
TGCAGGAAAGTGAGCCTCTGGCGGCTGGACGACCGGGGAATGGTCCGCCAGGGCGAGAAGCGGTGCGAGGACCTCCAGTGCAGGGAGAGAGCCGCGAAACTCGAGGAGATGGAGGTGGACGTCCTGCTCTGCGGGGCCATCGGCACGGACGCCGCCCTGGAAATCCGACAACGGGGAATCGAAATAGTGCCGGGTCTCTGCGGAGGCGTGTTCAAGGTCGTCGCGGCCTACGCCTGCGGGATGCTGGATCATCCGGGCTTCCGCATGCCGGGCGCCCCGGAGCCCGCGGGCCCGGACGGACTCACAAGCGAGGAGAAGGACAGATGAGAGATACGCGCACCAGGATCCGCGCGATCGTATTCGGGGCTGCCGCCGTCATGCTGGTCTGCCTGTCCCCATCGGCCGCCGAGCGGGGGAAGATCCGCGTGGCCGTGACGGAGCCGGACATCGCTTCCATCGTCCAGGCAGTCGGGGGCAGCCAGGTGGAGGCGTTTCCCCTCTTCAAGGGCTGCATTCTCCGAAAGGACCTGGCGGTGGAGCCGGCCGCGAAAGGGAAACTCGCCTCGGCGGACGCCGTCGTGTGGACCGGCTTTCTCAACGAATCGGCCGCCATCGACGCCTGCGTGGCGACATTACCGGCGCAATCGGCGTCGGCCTTCGGAAAGGCAAGCTGGATAGACGTATCCAGGGACGCTTCCAGGGTGAACGTACCCGCCTCGACGTGCACGGGCTACGTCGACGCCTCCTTCATGTCCGGGGATCCCTTCTTCTGGTTGAATCCCATGAACGGCGCGGTCATCGCGCGCAACGCCGCGGAAGGGCTGGGCGATCTCAGGCCGGCCAGCAGGGCCTACTTCCTGGCCAACGCCGACGCGTTCAGCCGCTCTCTCCAAAAGGACATCGTTCGATGGAAGAAGGAACTCGCCGCCCTGGGGGCGATGCGCATCTTCAGCGCGCAGTGCGGGTGGCAGAACTTCTCGCAGATCGGCGGTCCGACATTTGCCGCCTGCCGGACCAAGCCGGGCGTGCTGCCCACCCCCAAGCGGCTTGCGGACGAGGTCAAGAGCCTCGGCGTGCAGGTGGTGATCGTGGATCCGAACACGCCGCCCGCTTACGGAAGGGCCTTTCGGACGATCACGAAGGCCAGGGTCGTGGAGGTCCCGTCCTCCGTCGAAGACCTCCAGGGAGCGAAAAATTACGGCGCGCTCTTCGATCACCTCGTCGGCGTGCTGAAGTCAGTCTCAAAAGGATAGAAACGATGACCATATCCTCGGGCGTTCTCGAAGGCGAAGGCGTACTCGGACCGAGCCTGCCCCCGAAATCCGCCGTGGTTCTTTAGCGGGCGGGATCTCCGGGGATCCCGGCGACATTCCGGTTCAGCCACCAGGGAATTCCACCCCGGAATTTCCCAAAGGGAAGCGCGCGACTCTATCGGGTCAAAACAGGGAGATTTCTCATGCAGCAATCCAAAAACAAAACACAAGGGAGCGGGTCCTCGAAGAACCGCTGGAGGCCCGGCCGGCCTCCCCGGCCGGACCACGGCCCTGCCCTTCTCAAGTGGATGATCATGACAGGCCTGGGCATCGCGATCCTGGCGTCCGGGGCCGTGTCCGCGAAAGCCGCGGATGCCCCCGCAGAGAAGGCGGATGCCCATCCCTATCTCCAGGCCCACGAACGTGCCAGCACCATGAGCACCGCGGACCACAGCACGTTCGCGGCTCTCAAGGGCCCGTTCCCGGAGGGCGACGGCTCTGCGGTGACGGACGCGTGCCTGACCTGCCACAACAAGGCGGCCGACCAGGTCATGACGTCCAAACACTGGCTGTGGCACCCCGAACGGAAGGGTTACGAGGACTACGGCAAGGGCACGTGGCTGATCAACAACTTCTGCATCAGCATCCGGGGCGGCAACTACCCCGCCTGCACCAAGTGCCACGTGGGGTACGGATGGAAGGACAGCAGCTTCAATTTCAAGGACCCGCACAACGTGGACTGTCTCGTCTGCCACGACACGACGGGGGACTACGAAAAAGAGGCGGCGGGTCTGCCGAACCCCGCCGTGCCGCTGGACGAGGTCGCCCAGCACGTGGGGCGGCCCGGACTGGCCAACTGCGGAACCTGTCACTTCTTCGGAGGTGGAGGCGACGCGACCAAGCACGGCGACCTGGACTACACGCTCCTGAAGTGCGACAAAGCCGAGGACGTGCACATGGCCAAGGACGGTGCGGGGATGGACTGCGTGGACTGCCACACCGCGGAGGGCCATCACATCGCGGGCCCCGATTATCCCCTTCCCGCCGATATGCAGGAGAAGCCGGCGTACCCGGGCCAGAAGCTCGACCACATCGCGTGCACCAACTGCCACGGGGAAGCGCCTCACAAGTCGTTCGTTCTTAACCGCCACTACCGCAAGGTGGCCTGCCAGACGTGCCACATCCCGGCCTACGCGCGAGGAAGCGAAGCCAGCAACGTGTGGTGGGACTGGTCCACGGCTGGAAAACTGAAAGGCGGCCGCGCCTACGAGACGCGCGACAAGGACGGCAACATAACCTATGCGACCATCCACGGCAGCATGGTCTGGAAGCGGAACGTCAAGCCTTCCTACATGTGGTTCGACGGCAGCATGAAGTTCCTGCTGGCGACGGACAAGCTGCCTCAGACGCGGCCCGTCTGGATCAATCGCCCCGACGGCTCGTACACGGATCCCAACGCCAAGATCTGGCCCTTCAAGGTCCACAAAGGAAAGCAGCCCTACGATACGGTCCTCGACAAGCTCGTGACGCCGCACCTCTACGGCCAGAAAGGGTCCGGGGCCTTCTGGGTGGACCACAGCTGGCCCGCGGCCATCAAGACGGGCATGGAGATCTCCGGGCTGCCTTACAGCGGTCACTACGGCTTCATCCGGACGAACATGGTCTGGCCTATAACGCACATGGTCGCGCCCGCGAAGGACGCGTTGCAGTGCGCCGATTGCCACTCGCCCAACGGCAGGCTGGCCGCGCTCAAGGGTTTCTATCTCCCCGGGCGCGACCGGGAGAAGCACGAGAGCGACCTGGGCTGGGTCGTCGTGATGCTGTCGTGCGTGGCCGTGGTGGTCCACGGCGGCGGCCGGATCTTCTTCCACTGGACCAGGAGGGAAAAATGACGCGCGTCGTTCTGTATAAGCGTTTCGAGCGGTTCTGGCACTGGACCCAGGCCCTGCTCATCATCGGCCTCGTAATCACCGGGCTCGAGGTGCACGGGACCTTCGACCTCCTCGGCTACGCGACGGCGGTCAACCTGCACGACATCCTGGCGCTTGCACTGATCGTGCTCATCGTCTTCGCCGTCTTCTGGCACTTCACGACCGGGGAATGGAAGCAGTACGTTCCCACGCGCAAGTTTCTCAGGGAGATGGCAGGGTTCTACCTGACCGGCATCTTCCGCGGCGCGCCGCACCCCGTGCGCAAGAGCCGAACGGCCAAGCTGAACCCTCTTCAGCGGCTTGCCTACCTCGGCTTCAAGTTGCTCATCATCCCCGTGCAGGTCACGAGCGGGCTGATCTACTTCTTCTACCCCGAATTGACCGCGCACGGCTGGCCGGCCTGGACGCTCAAGGCCGCCGCCACCACCCACGTCCTGGGGGCATTCCTGCTGTTGGCGTTCCTGGTAAGCCACGTCTATCTCACGACGACGGGGCACACCCCGCTCACGAACATCAAGGCGATGATCTTCGGCTGGGAACTCATGGAGGAGGAGTAACGCATCCCGGGGTTTTCTGTACGCCCGGTCCGGGTGCGCCGGGACGGCGGTGTCCGGGGAATGCCGCCGTCCCGAATCCTCCGATGCGCCGGAGGAGCACATGACGATTCACGAAACGCGGCCCCATGACGGTCGGGGCGCGCGCCACGGAGGTGGGACATGCGTGATAAGCCGATGTACTTTGAGGCCGTTACCCGGCATGGGGAGGGACGGAGAGAGGACGTGAGGAGCGGGGAACCCTCCGGTGGGGGCGGCGTGCGATCCGCGGGAGACACGCCGGCGGGTCCGGGATCGGCGCTCAGCTGGCGCGTCACTCCCATAGGCATCGTCCGGACACCCTTCATCACCTACCGCGAGCCTCCCAGGCATTTCAAGCGGGTGGGACGGGGGACGGTCGAAGTGTTCCCGGAGTTCGAGCAGGGATTGCAGGACCTGGGGGGGTTCAGCCACCTGTGGCTGCTGACGGTCCTGCACCGGAGCCAGGGACACGATCTGCTCCTCAAGCCGAGGCGAAGCGACGTGTTGAGGGGACTCTTCGCCACGCGCTCGCCGAGGCGTCCCAATCCTGTCGGTCTGTCCCTGGTGAGGCTGGTGAAGATCGACGGGCGCTTCCTCCAGGTGACGGGCGCGGACCTTCTCGACGGTACGCCGCTTCTGGACATCAAGCCCTACGTGTCGGACTACGACGTGGCCGAAGCGCCGGCGTGCGGATGGCTTGATCTCGAGAAGGGAAGCAGGAAGAAGGAGGACACCCGCGCGGTGACTTCGCACAAGGGGAGCCGGGAGGCTCGCTCCGAAGAGTGATGCACTATGCATCACCTGCCGCCCGCCCGGATCGATGACAGGGGGGCGGCAGAGCATTATGTTTAGGGCATGAGCACGTCGGGGCCGTGACTGGCAGGAAGCTTGCACGTGTTGCCGCGTGCGTTGGGGAGGCCCGGGAACCGGGATCGCGTCCGGAACCATTCCGCCGTGCAGGCCGGTGTTTCCGGCCTCTGCACGCCGTCTCCCGGCGGAATTCGACGAAGCAGATGGAGGTGGGGCCATGAAGAACAAGAATCACTGGATAATCGCAATCGCTGCGGTCGTTTCCGTTCTGGTCGGCGCAAAGGCCTGGTGCGGCCAGGGCGGCAAGCTCTCCGTGGCCGTGACGGAGCCGGACATCGAGGCCATCGTCAAGGTCGTAGGCGGCGACCAGGTCGACACCTTCACCCTCTTCAAAGGCTGCATCCTCAGGAAGGACCTGATGGTCGAATCGGCCGTCCGCGGTCGCCTCCTGAAGGCCGACGCGGTCGTCTGGACCGGGTTCTTCAACGAATCGGCGGCCATACACGACAGCGTCCGGCTGCTGGACAAGGCGGAAGCGAGGCCCATGAAGCAAAGGCCGGTATGGATAAACGTCTCGCTGGGCGCAAAGAGGGTCAACGTCCCCATGAGCACGTGCGACGCCTACGTCGAAATCTCCTTCATGTACGGGAACCCGTTCTTCTGGCTCAATCCCGCGAACGCCCCCGTCATGGCGCGCAACGTGGCCGAGGGATTGGCGGAGATGAGACCGGACAAGAAGGCGTACTTCCTGGCCAACGCCGAAGCCTTCGACAGGCAGATCAAGGCTGACATCTCACGCTGGCAGGCGGCGCTCAAGCCGTTGTCCGGGCTCCGCGTCTTCACCGCGCAGTGCGGGTGGCAGAACTTCTCGCAGATCGGCGGCCCGACCTTCGCGGCGTGCACCGAGAAACCGGGCGAACTGCCCTCGCCCCAGACACTGGTCGAGCACGTCAAGAAGATGAAGGTGCAGGTCGTCATCGTGGATCCCAACACGCCACCGGAATATGGCCGGGCGTTCAGGGCGGGCACGAAGGCCAAGGTGATCGAGGTGCCCTCCTCCATCGAAGACATCCCGGGCGCCAAGACCTACCAGGCGCTCTTCGACAACATGGTCAAGGCGCTCAAGGACGCCGCAAAGACCTGACGACGGATCGAACCAGGTTCTGGCGCGCCGGAGACGGGCCGGTGCGCCTGCGTTGCACGAGTCCCGTCGCGACGGACGAGAAGACGAAAGGGGGGAACCATGGCCAGGATAGCCGTGCTGTACTGCAAACGGATCCAGGATGCGTCGTGTATCGCGTGTGCAAAGTGTCATAAGGGTATGGCGGAGAGGAACGGAGAATTCGCCCGCTACGACGACATCGAACTCGTCGCCATGACGCACTGCGGCGACTGCCCCGGGCTGACCTTCCCCAGGGTGAAGCTCCTGAACGAGGTCACGAAGATGCTCGGCCGCGAGATCGAGGTCGTGCACATGGGGACCTGCATGAAGCTGGCCATGGAGACCGCGCAGTGCCCCATCGACTTTGACGAGATGAAGACCCTGCTGACGAACAAGTTCGGCGTCGAGGTGGTCCTCGGGACGCACGCGTACTGAGCGCGTTACCGCGGCGTTGGCTTAACCACAGAGCACACAGAGGGCACAGAGAA
>CAZDOY010000009.1:0-1392 GCA_964507185.1 uncultured Thermoanaerobaculia bacterium | reverse complement strand
GGCGCCCGCGTCGTTGACGCGGGACGGAACGGGCAACTGGGGGGTACAAGAACGTAAGCATTCCCCCTCACCTGAGGGCTTCTTCGCAGGTCATCCTGCGCCTCACTTCTTCACCCAGGGACGTCTTCGTAGGCCCCCCTCGCCTTCACCGCGCCGCAAGGCGCACTATTCACTCGATCACTGCGCCTCCAGGCGCGTCAACACTTGACGCAGCAAGACGGGAGGGACGATACTGTGTTTGTCATCAAGGGAGCCAGGGAGCATGCACCAGAATCTGCACGACGCTAGCGTTGGAGAAACGTTCCAACACTTTGCTTATCAGGTGTGTCGCCCAAACGGCTCTCGATCGCTCCTCATGCGCGACCCGCCGGGCGCGTACGATCCCGGGCGAGGCGAGAAGCTTATGGACTGCGTCCGGGACGCTTTGCAGGCCCGGCATTACAGCCGCCGGACGGTGCAAAGCTACTCTCAATGGATCAAACGCTTTATCCTTTTCCACGGGAAGCGTCACCCCTTGGAGATGGGTGAGCGCCAGATCAATGCCTTCCTCACCGATCTGGCCGTCCACGGCAAGGTCAGCGCCTCGACGCAAACCCAGGCCCTGAGCGCCCTCCTCTTCCTGTACCGCCACGTCCTCGGCCGCAAAATCGGGGACCTGGGTGAAGTGGTTCGGGCAAAGAAGCCGAAACGACTCCCGGTCGTCATGTCACGGGAGGAAGTCCAATCCGTCCTGGCCGTCTTGCAGGGCGAAAAGTGGCTCATGGCTTCGCTGATGTATGGCGCGGGCCTGCGGCTTATGGAGTGCCTGCGGTTGCGGGTTCAGGACGTCGATTTCTCCCGGGGCGAGATCCTCGTCCGCGATGGAAAGGGCGCAAAGGACAGGATAACCATGCTCCCCGAATCGCTCAAGGTCAGGATTCGTGATCACCTGAAGAAGGTCAAGGTGATCCACGAGCGGGACTTGGCCGAAGGGTGGGGGCGTGTCCTGCTACCGGACGCATTGGAACGCAAGTACCGGAATGCCGCGAAGGACTGGCGCTGGCAGTGGGTGTTTCCGCAGGAGAACCGGTGGAAAAATCCCAGAACCGGACAAGAGGGGCGGCACCACGTTCACGAGTCCGTCATCCAAAAGGCGGTTGCGGACGCTGTGAGAAGGGCAGGACTCACGAAGCGGGCTACCTGCCACACTTTCCGCCATTCCTTCGCCACCCAGCTCCTGGAACGCGGCTACGATATCAGGACCGTCCAGGAACTGCTCGGCCATAAAGACGTGAAAACCACCATGATTTACACCCATGTGCTCAACCGTGGAGGAAAAGGCGTCAGGAGCCCGTTGGACGAACTGTAAAGGGGAAGTTGCCGGTGTCTTATATAGAAACCATATATGACCCC
>CAZDOY010000008.1:0-90794 GCA_964507185.1 uncultured Thermoanaerobaculia bacterium | reverse complement strand
CTATATTAAGGAAAATCGAGCAGGGCACTGTTCGGGAGGATGACGATGATCACCGTTAGAGCAGCCGCGAGGGTAGACCTGGCCGGTGGGAGCCTCGATCTCTGGCCCGTCGGCCAGATCATTCCCGGCGCCCTCACGGTCAACGTCGCCGTAAGCCTGGCCGCCACCGTGGAGTGCAGACCCGATGGCGAGGAGGGCGTGGGGTTTGCTTCCAGGGACATGTTGACGAGCTACAGGTGGCATCCGGGCGATCCGCCGGGACGCCTGGCGCTCATGGAGCGGATCTGCACCGCCTTCGGCGTCACGAGTGGGTGGAGCATCCAGTCGTCGAGTGGGGTTCCCCCGGGCAGCGGTCTGGGCGGTTCGTCCGCTCTGTCAGCCTCGTTGGCGCTCGCGCTGAGAGAGGCGACCGGCAAATCGATGGGAGACGCCGGCCTGGTTGCCACGTGCAGAGACGCCGAGGCCGCGCACCTGAGAGTCCCGACGGGCGTACAGGACTTCTGGCCCGCCGTGACCGGAGGCGTGCTCGCCATCCACCAGGAGCCGGGCGGGGCGCGAGTGGAACCCCTGCCGATATCGCTCAGGGCTCTCGCCGCGCGGCTCGTGGTGGTTTATTCGGGACAGAGCCGTCTGTCGGCCGATACGAATTGGAGCCTCATGAAGCGTTTTCTCGACGGGGACGAGGACGTCGGGCGGCGGCTCGAGGGCATAGCCGGAGTGGCCCGGGCGATGCGGGGCGCGCTCCTTGACGGCGATTTCGACAGGGCAGGCGTTCTCATGGGGCAGGAGTGGGATCTTCGCAAGGGTCTTGCGGAGGGCATCGAAACGCCGGCTGTGGGAGCGCTGATCGACTGCGGGCTGAGGGCGGGCGCCCTCGGGGGGAAGGTATGCGGCGCCGGAGGCGGGGGATGCCTTGCATTCATGACCCCGGAGGGTGCACGATTAGAAGTAGAAGAGGCCCTTGAAAGGGAAGGCGCGAGGCTTCTGACCGCCTATCCCGTCGAGAAGGGCCACACGGTGGAGGTGGACGCATGAAGAAATTCATTGTTTTTGGCGTGCTTGCTCTTTGTTCCATCTCCCTCTTCGCCCAAGAACTGGTGATCTTCCGCGATAACCGCTCACTCGAAGTGAGGAACCACCGGGAGGAGAAGGACTGGACCTACCTGACCATCGGGTCCGGCCAGATGGCCGTCAGGACGGCAGACATCCTCAAGATCGTCAAGGAAAACATGACGGCCTCGCCTGAACCCGTGAGCGCATCGGAGCACGCCGCGCCGGCCCACACGCAGCCTGCGTCCCCCCCAGTGCCGACGCCTCGCATGCTGCCCCCCCGTCCGGGGGTGCCCTCCATGTATCCCACCGTCAAACGGCCCCCGCCGACTTTCCAGCCGCCGCCGGCCGAACAGAAAGAACAGATGACGAACGAGGAGAACGTCGAAGAGGAGGACATGGACGAGAGTATGGACGACGAGGAGGAGGCAGAGCCTAAGAAGCCGCCGCCGCACGGGATGATTCCCAGCCCGGCTCCCCGGAGACTCACCATCCCCCTTCAAGCCTCGCCGAAAACGCGTGGAAAATAGAACGACGGCTCTCACTGCAGCGGGGGTGCGTTCGGCTTTCCCTCCGGCCGGGGTCGTCCTCTCAGTCGACGTGGAGGAGTGGTTCCACGCCCCCGAACACCCCCTGGGCCGAAGCGCCGAGAAATGGGGATCTCTTGCGCCCACGTTGCCAATGGCCCTCCACAGGGTGTTTGATCTTCTGGATGAGTTGAAAACGAAGGCTACCTTCTTCGTTCTCGGATGGGTGGCGGACCGGTACCCGGACCTCGTAAGGCAGATCGTCGATCTCGGGCACGAAGCCGCCTCGCACGGGTGCCGCCACGTGCCCGTAACCGCCATGGCACCCGAGGCTTTCAGGGAGGACCTCAGGCGCTCCAAAGAGCGTATCCAGGACCTTGCGGGGACCCGGGTGGCAGGCTTCCGGGCGCCATCCTGGTCCATGCCGCGCCGGGCCTGGCCATACGAAATCCTTGCGGAACTTGGCTACGAGTATTCTTCGAGCCGTCTTGCGGTGCCCGGCAGGGGGTGGGGTTTATGCCGACCACGGGTGATTTCCGGGATTCTCGAACTCCCCGCATTGACCTCCGGCAACCCGCTCTTTCCCGTTCCTGCGGGCGGCACGGTCGCCTTCAGGGTGCTTCCGGCGCCCTTGCTCAGGAAGATCCGTCGCGGCGCCGAGAGGGAGGGCAGGCCGGCCGTCTACTGGTTCCATCCCTGGGAACTTGTCCCGGGAGGTCCGCGCCTGGAGGGCGGCAGGCTTTTCACGCTCGCCCGCTACCGCGCTCTCGACCGGCTGCCGGAAAGAATCAGGGGGTTCGTGCCGCCGGGGGACAGGACCTTCAGGGCGCTTCTTGGCGGGTGAGGCCGCGGCTTCCCGAAAGACCGCAGTTTCCGAAGCGACGGCGACCATGTACAGCGCCTTCTGACGTTCTTCCGCCTATGGTGGGGCAAATAGCTGAGTGAACCCGGTGGACTATAAAGCAGTTAGGCTTGCGTGTAGGAAAAATTGACACCAGAAAAACCTTTGAGGGGTATATGCCCCAATCATTCCGGTGCGCCGTGCCAGGGATTGCCCGCCGACCGCCGCCGCTTTTACCTTGTACCCTCTGGAGCACTCATGGGCCCAAGAAGGGGGTTAAAGTAATGCGACGTTCACTTCTAGGAATAGCGACTGCCGGCCTGATGGGCCTGTGTTTCACCGGGATGCCGGCCCGCGCGGCCCAGCCTGACATCGGCAACGAAACCTGTCTCATGTGCCACTCGGACTCCGACATGGCCAAGCAGAAGGCCGTCTTTAAGGGAATAGACGGACTGGGGGCCATCGCGAAGGAACACCTTACGCTCCAGGTGACAGCCAAGAGCCTCGAGGGTTCGGTGCACGACGGATTTTCATGCACCGACTGTCACGGCGGGATCACGTCGATCCCGCACCCCGAGAAGCTGCCGCCGGTGGACTGCGGGAAGTGTCATTCGGACGAGGCCAAGCAGCTGGACGAGAGCATTCATGCGCGTAAGAAGGGCGGGGTCAGCTACACGCCCACCTGCGTCAACTGCCACGGCGCCCACCAGATCCGGCCCAAGACGGATCCCAAGTCCTCCATCTACCCCGTGAACGTGCCCGGGACCTGTGGGGCCTGCCACGGCGACGCGAAGCTGATGAAGGCGGCCGGCGTGGTCATCGCCGACCCGCTCAAGAACTACATGAAGAGCGACCACTGGCGGATGCTCAAGTCGGGCAAGATGCTGGTGGCGGCCACCTGCGCGGACTGCCACGGCTCGCACGACATCCTGCCGGCCACGAATCCCAAGTCGCCCATCTTCAAGCTGAACATCCCCAAGACCTGCGGCAAGTGCCACTCGGGGATCGAAGCCAAGTACATGAAGAGCATCCACGGCAAAGCCCTGGAGGAAGGGAACCTCGAGGCGCCGTCCTGCAACAACTGCCACGGCGAACACGACATCGAGGGGCCTAAGAGACCCACGAGTTCCGTTTACCCGCCGACGGTCGCCCAGACCACGTGCCCGCAGTGCCACGCGTCGGTCAGGCTCTCCAAGCGCTTCAACGTGCCCTCGGGCATGGTCCAGTCCTACCAGGCCTCCTTCCACGGCCTGGCCAACAGCTACGGCGATACGGACGTGGCGAACTGCGCGTCGTGCCACGGCGCCCACGAGATACTCCCGGCGAGCAACCCGGCGTCCTCCATCAACCCCGCCAACCTGCAGAAGACGTGCGGCAAGTGCCATCCGAACGCCAGCAAGGCCTTCGCCAACATCAACATCCACAGCACGGTGACGGAGGCGTCGTCGCCGGTTCTCTACTGGATCAAGACCTTCTACATCTGGCTCATTGTCCTGGTTGTGGGCGGCCTGGCCCTGCACAACATCATGGATTACATCCGGCGGTACAGGTTGACCATCAAGATGCTCAATCCGGTGGCCATCTACATGAGGATGACCCTGGCGGAGAGGATCCAGCACGTCCTGCTTCTAACCACGTTTTTCACGCTGGTCTTCACGGGCTTTGCGCTGAAGTACCCGCATTCCCTATGGGCCGTTCCCTTCAAATGGGGCACGGCTGGATTCGACGTGCGGGGCTGGCTGCACCGCGCCGCGGCCGTCGTGATGATCGGCGACGCCCTGTATCACGTGGTCTATCTGGTGAGCACGAAGCGCGGCCGGCGCTTCATCCGCGAGATCATGCCGACCCTCGACGACGTGAGGGAGTTCTTCCATCAGATCGGCTACTACCTGGGCATCAAGCGGCATGAGGCGGATTTCGGGCGGTTCTCATACGCCGAAAAACTCGAGTACCTGGCTCTTGTGTGGGGAACCATCATCATGGTCGCCACCGGATTCGTGCTCTGGTTCAAGCAGTTTTTTACGGCCTTCCTTCCCGGATGGGGTTTCAAGGCCGCCGAGATGGTCCACTTCTACGAGGCCGTTCTGGCCTTCACGACGATCATCATCTGGCATCTGTATATGGTGTTCGTCCACACGGACAAGCCGCCCTTCAATCCCACCTGGATCACGGGGCGCATGACCAGGAAGACTCTCGAGCACCACCACCCGAGGGCATTGGAAGACATTGAGGGGGAGAAAGGGCAGGAGGAGGATGGGGAGGAGGACCCTACTAGCTAGATTCAACATAACGATCGTCTGCGGGCTCGCCGCGCTGTGCCTGACCATCGGCACGGCGGCGGCGGGACCGAGTTCATCGGATTGCCTGACGTGCCACGCCGAGATGGAGCCGAAGGTGGCCGCCGACGCCCTCGCCGGGTCGGCTCACCAGGACCTCGCGTGCACGGACTGTCACGCGGACATCACGGAGGTGCCCCACGGCAAGCCGAAGCCCGTGGACTGCGGGACCTGCCACGCGAAGGAGTCCGCGGCCTGGGCGGAGGGACCCCACGCCGGTGACGGAGGCCCCACCTGCACGGACTGCCACGGAACGCACCGCGTCCCGGCGCCCGGAAGCGCCCGGAGCCTTGCTTCCAACGAGCGGCAGATGCAGGTCTGCGGCGGCTGCCACGCCCGCCGAGCAGGGGGCGGCAAGTGGATCGAGGCCTTCGCGTCCAGCGTCCACGGCCGCGGCATCACCCAGCGCGGCCTGAACGTGGCGCCGGCCTGCGCCACGTGCCACGGCGCGCACGACGTCAAGCCTTTAAAGACCGACCACGACGCCGAGGCCAAGCGGGCCGTGGCCGACCTCTGCGGCACCTGCCACAAGCCGGTGTACACCGCCTTCGAAAAGAGCATCCACGCTGCGGCCCTGGCGAAGGGCATCGGCTCGGCGCCGACGTGCACGGACTGCCACGGCGAACACAACATCCAGGCCAGCACGGACAAGAGCTCTTCGGTGGCGCCCGCGTCCGTGCCCGCGACCTGCGGCCACTGCCACGCCGACAAGCGCCTGATGGCCAACTTCGGCTTGCCCGCGGATCGCGTCTCGACCTTCCTCAAGAGCTACCACGGCGTGGCGCTCGAAATGGGGGACCTGCGGGCCGCCGACTGCGCGTCCTGTCACGGGGCGCACGATATCCTGCCGTCGAGCGACCCCGCGTCACGGACCAACCCGGCCAACCTGCAGAAGACCTGCGGCAAGTGCCATCCCGGCGCGGGCAAGAATTTCGCCAACGTACGCTTCCACGAGGCGGTCAGCCCGAAGGGCGCCAGGGGAGCCTGGTTCGTCAGGGTCTTTTACATCTTCTTCATAAGCATACTCGTGGCCGGTTTCGTGCTGCACATCAGCGCCCGGCTCATCGGACGGCTGAGGATGAAGCGGCCGCCGGAGAGCCACGCTGGAGAGGGAACGGGGGAAGAAGGAGGAGAGGGCGATGAGCGATAAGCGACGGGAAGGCACGGTCGAGAGAATGTCGCTCCTGCAAAGGCTGGATCACGCGTTGTTGGCAGTGTGTCTGCTCCTCCTCATCGCATCGGGCCTCGCGCTCGTTTACCACGATCAGGCCTGGGCGAAGGTCCTCATCGGACTGATGGGCGGCATGAAGGGGAGGGGCCTTCTCCACCGCGCGGCGGCCATAGGATTGGTCTTCGCGGGCCTGGTGCACTTCGGCGGACTTCTCTTTTCCCGGAAATACCAGGACGATTTCCGCGCGGTGCGCTTCGAGCGGATGGACTTCTCGGAGGGCTGGAAGGGATGGATCTACGGCCTGACGGGAAAAGGCGCTCCACCCTACTACGGCCGTTTTACACCCATGCAGAAATTTCAATACTGGGGCATCTTCGTGGGGTGCATCATCATGACGATCTCGGGCTTCGTGCTGTGGTCGCCCCAGGCCTCTCTGGCCTTGTTTCCGAAATCTATCTACGACCTCATGCTGGTCGTGCATTCGGAACAGGCCCAGCTCATCTTTGTGGTCCTCATCCTGTGGCACCTGTACGACGTGCACGTGGCCGGCGGCAACTTTCCCATGAATCCGGCCTGGCTGACGGGGCGGATCAAAGCCGAGCGATTTAAAAAACAGCATCCGGCAGAGTGGGACCGCATGACGGAAGGGGAGCAGAAATGAGACCGACAGCCAGGATGAAGCCCAAATCCTTTCTTTCCGGGAGGTGGATGACATTCGCTTTTGTGACGCTGTCCATAGCACTCCTGGGCACGGTCCCCGTCCGGTCCCAGGACGACTTGCGGTGTCTCACCTGTCACGGGAAGCCGGGCTTTAAGAAGACCCTGCCATCGGGCCAGGTTCTCGGCCTCTTTGTGGACCCTACGCCGTTGCGCCTCTCCGTCCATAAGAAGCTGAACTGCGTGCAATGTCATGCGGACGTGAACGAAGTGCCTCACAAAGAAAGGCCCCAGAGAGTCAACTGCAAGCGCTGCCACTACCAGGGCAACACCATGGGAGCGCCCCAGACATCGAAGTACATGGAATTCGAAAACAGCGTTCACGGGCGTGCGCTCAAGGCGGGAAACCCGAAGGCGCCCCTCTGCCAGGATTGCCACGGCGGACACTTCATCCTTCCCGGCTCCGATCCCCGATCGAGGGTCGGCCACGATAACGTCCCCCAGACCTGCGGAACGTGCCACATCAAAATATACGGCCAGTACAGGGAGTCCATACACGGGAAGGCGCTCGCCATGGGCAACAAGGATGCGCCCGTCTGTACGGACTGTCACGGAGAACATACAATTCAGCGTCCAAGCGCCCCGTCCTCCTCGGTGAACCCGGCGAACGTGGCCAATACGTGCGGCAAGTGCCACGCAAAGATCGTCATCATGAAGAAGTACGGTATCAATGCGGAGCAGGTCAGCACGTACAAGAACTCCTTTCACGGCATCGCGAATGAATTCGGCGTCTTGAAAGCGGCCAACTGCGCGTCTTGTCATACGGCTCACGATATCCTGCCGCCGGACGATCCCCGCTCCAGCGTCAATCCGAAGAACATTCCCAAGACGTGCGGGCGCTGCCATCACGGGGCCAACGCTAACTTCGCAAAAGGCCGCATTCACGTCGATCCCGATGACCGGTCGGCCGGCATCGTCTACTGGGTCGCGCTGGGTTTCAAGATCTTGACGCTGAGTACGCTGGCCGGCCTCTTCATACACATCGGCCTCGATCTGTTTCGGCAGGTCAAGGCACGGAAGCCCAGGGAAGCTCGACTCCCCGAGGCACCCACCGAGGAGAATGAACCATGAGCGACAAGGGCGCGAGAGGGTGGCGTCGGGCGGACACCGATTTCGTCGTCCAGGGTGTGGCACGGGAACTCGCCGATGCGCTGGACAAAGAGATACGCGAAGACCTCACGGAAGATCAACTGGAGAGACTGAGAGACAGTCTGGCCGACTCCCTGGGCAGGGACGCCGCCGCGGGCGCCCGCCGCGCCCACAGGGCATTCGAGGATCGCCAGCGGCGGAGGCAGAAAGCGGTCGAGCGGAGGAAGAAGAAGGCGTTGTCCGCCGGCAGCGTGGAGCGGCTGAGTCTCCACCTGCGCATCCAGCACATGATCCTCTTTGCGAGTACGATAACACTCATCGTTACGGGGCTGCCCATCAAGTTCCACGACGCGGCCATTTCAGTGTTTCTCATACACCTCATGGGCGGGCCGGGGGTGACCAGGATCATTCATCGGATCGGCGCCGTCGGACTCACTTTCATCGGCGTCTATCACATCTTTTACACCATGGCCTTCGAATCGGGGCGGCGCGACTTCGGCCGTTTGATACCCAAGCTGCAGGACGCCAAGGACTTCTTCCATCAGATGGGTTATTTTCTCGGTGTCAAGAAAGACAAGCCGCTCTTCGGGCGGTTCTCGTATATCGAGAAGTTCGACTACTGGGCCGTCTACTGGGGCCTGGTGGTGATGATAACCTCGGGATACATCCTCTGGTTCAAGGTCCTCGCCATAAACCAGTTCGGCAAGTCCATCTACGACATCGCGATGGAGGCGCACTCTGACGAGGCCCTGCTCGCAACGCTGGCCATCGTCATCTGGCACTTCTACAACGTTCACTTCAATCCTAAACGGTTCCCGGGAAGCTTGACCTGGTGGAACGGAAGGATGGATCTGGAGGAGTTCAAGGAAGAGCACCCGCTGGAATACGAGGAGATGCTGCAGTCGGAAGACATCGCGAAATCCTCGAAGGAAGGGTCCGCCGGAGAAGCCGTGTCCTCAAAGGCTCGGGGAGATTTTCCATGAATACCTCAGGAGCCGCCGAAGACAAGGAAGCGCCTCGCAGGAGTAGACCATGAAGCGCATGAAGAAAATGGGATTCATCGCCGCCGTTGCTCTGGTCGTCCTGTGCGGTGCGACGTGGCTGTTCGTGGACGTGACGGCCAGGCACTCGTCCTTCTGCGACAACTGTCACTACATGAAACCCTACGTCGATCAGTGGAAAAGCTCTTCCCACAGCGGCGTGGAGTGCGTGAAGTGCCATCCCACCCAGAAAAGCGCGATGTTCGGCCAGTTCGTGAAGTACGTCACCCACACCTACGCCACGCGTCCGAGGGCGTTCGTCCCCGATTCGGCGTGCCTAGCCTCCGGGTGCCATCCCGGAATGGAAAATAGCCAGAGCGTGAAGTTCATGGGCGTGTCGTTCCCGCACAAACCGCACCTCGGGAAGGACCGGAGAGGCATCCGGTTGCGTTGTGCATCCTGCCACGGTTCCAGCCAGGAGGCGGGCCACGTCTCCGTGGATAAGGGCGTGTGTTTCCTGTGCCACTTCAAAGGGCAGGGCCCGGCGGGGACGCTCGCGGGGTGTGGTTCCTGCCACGGAGCCCCGTCGGGACTGACGAAGCACGGAGGTTTCCTGTTCGACATGAAGGCGTACGTGGATTCGGGGGTACAGTGCAGCAGGTGCCACCTCACCGTTCACGAAGGCGAGGGCAGGGTCAGCAAGAGCAAGTGTTTCCTCTGTCACGTGTCGCACGCGGACAAAATTACCGATGTCGCCTTCGTCCACGCCAAACACGTCACCCAGAAGGAAATCCGCTGTCTCGAATGCCACGAACCCATCCGCCACGGCAACATCAAGGTCCTGTCCGTTCTGGACGTGAGCTGTGAATCCTGCCACTCCAACCTGCATTCCGGCTCCAAGGAGATGTACCTGGGAGTCGGGGCGAGGGGGACCGAAGACCTGCCGAGCCGGATGTTTGCCGCACAGATCAACTGCACCGGTTGCCATACGGAGGTCCTGAGCGAGGGCGGTACGGCCTTCCTGGGGCAGGGGAGCAAAAAGGCCAATCCCAAGGCGTGCGCCGCATGCCACGATGCCCGTTTCATTCCCATGGTGACGCGCTGGAAAGACCAGGGGAGGATCCTCGCGGCCGAGGCCGAGCGAATGGCGGCCAGGGGGCGGGCCATCGCTTCGGCGGCCGGGGGCAACGAGAAGGTCGGGAAGCTGGCCTCGGACCTGGCCTTCAACGCACGCTTTCTCATGCAGGGGCACCCGGTTCACAACATCGAGTACGCCATAAAGGTCGTCCAGGCCAACGGGCGCCTCCTCGGGCAACTGGAAGAAGCCGCCGGGCGGAAGAGCGACGTGCAGATACGGCCCGAGTTCGCACGGGGGGATTTCTCCTACTGCACGGCCACCTGCCACAGCTTCATCCCGCGAAAGGAACCCTACACTTGGAAGGATGTAGATTTCCCGCACACCTATCACGTGAAGACCGTGGGCCTGTCCTGCGACACCTGTCATGAAGCTGGAAGACACAAGGTCATGGCGCTCAGCGGTCCCCAAGACTGCGCTCCGTGCCATCATACCGACGCGAAAGCCGATTGCGCCCGTTGCCATCCACGCCAGGCGGAACTCTATCGGGGTAAGGTCCCCGCCTCCCTCGGCATGAACGTGTCTCCGAACATCATGGCGGACGGGGTGGGCTGCGCGGACTGCCACGACCCGACGGATTCCGACGCTCTGAAGAACGTGGGGCAGGCCTGCGCGACATGCCACGAGGACCAGGGGCCAAGAGACCTCGCGTCGTGGCGCGCGGATTTGAAGAAGGGCCGCGACAAGGTCGATGCGCTTTCCCAGCAGGTGCGGCTGACCATCGAAATGCTGAACCGGCGCCATGAGGACACGTCCGGCTACAACAGGCGCTTCGCCGCGGTCAGGGCGCGATTGGATTTCATCGAAAGAGCGAGGGGTGTCCACAACATGGCCGCCGCGCTCGATCAGTACAAACGTTCCGCCAAGGACCTGTCGGCTCTCATCACCGACATGGAAAGCCTACGAGACGGCAAGGCCGGCTGAGCTTTCATCCGGGCGGACGACACCCCATCGTCCTCCGCCGCGTCCTGGCGGGGGACGGCGGGGCCGCGCCCGGGCGGTCTCCACGGCTCCTGCGGGCTGGACTCCGCACCCCGAAAAAGCCATAATGCACACGTGAGGTGAAGCGGGGTATGGCCAAGACCGTTTGGCGCGCATTCAAACAGAAGGTTCTCCTTGCCCTGGGACCCCTCCCACTGGCCGTCTTTCTCAGGGGGCTCTACGCCACGCTCAGGGTGAGAACCATCGGCCGGGAGGGATTGGAATCCTACAAGGCGGAGGACGGCCAGTACATCATGGCCTTCTGGCACGGAGACCTTCTCCTCATGGTCTTCGCGTACATCGGCAGCCGCCTCACTTTTCTGGTTTCCTGGCACCGCGACGGTGAGCTCGTGACGCGGGTCATGCGGTACTTCGGGATGAATCCTACCCGCGGTTCCAGCACCAGGGGCGGGATCAGGGCGCTGCACGCGCTCCTGAGGAAGGTCCGGGAGGGCTACGACGTGGCCTTTACGCCCGACGGCCCCAAGGGTCCGGCCCGGCAGGCACAGATCGGCGTCGTCCAGACTGCGAGGCTCTCCGGGCTCCCCATCGTCCCTTTCGGAGTGGCGGCCCTTAAAAAAAAAACCTGCGTTCATGGGACGCTTTCATGATCCCCATGCCCTTTTCGAAGGTGGTCTTCTGCTACGGTGAGTCCATCCGGGTGCCGAGGGACGTGGACGACGCGGAGCTGGAACGCTACCGGATGATGGTGGAGGATGCCCTGGCGCTGGCCTCGCGGCGGGCGCACGAGGCACTGACAGAGGACGCCATATGGAAAGCATGACGGGCTACGGACGCGCCGAAATCCAGGCGGAAGGGATCAGGATTCTCGTCGAAATCAGGGGATTGAACAACAAGGGACTGGACATACCCCTGCACCTCCCCTCCGCCCTCCTGAGGCACGACCTCGCATGCCGTGAGAAAGTCCGGGCCTGCGTCTCCCGCGGCCGCGTCGAGGTGCGGGTCACTCTCGAACTGGTGGGCGAGCAGGCCGTGCGGATCAGCTACTCGTCCGGTGCCGCGAGGGCGCTCGGTCGACTGGCCTCGCAGCTACAGGAGGCGGGCACGCTGGCGCGGGGGATGACTCTGGGCGACCTCCTTTCTCTTCCTGACGCCGTGCGCGTGGGTCTCGCCGAGGACGTGGAGGCCCGTTCGGGGGAGACGTTGCTCCAGGCGCTGACCGCGGCTCTCGAAGCTTTTCGGAGCACCCGCCGAGCGGAGGGGACGCGCCTGGAGAAACAGTTCAGGGACGGCGCTTCAGCCCTCGAGGGTCATGCAGAGAGAGCCGCCTCCCTCATCGACAAACAGGTCGAGGCCATCCGGCAGCGCCTCGGCCAGAAGATCCAGCACCTCGGCGTGACAATGGACCCTGCCCGGCTCGAGCAGGAGGTGGTGGTGGCAGCCGAGAAGGCCGACGTGGCCGAGGAAGTCGTAAGGCTTCAGACCCACTGTAAAGCCTTGAGTCATCTATTGTTGGACGACCCAGGGAGCCAGGGGAAACGCCTGGATCACCTCCTCCAGGAAATGCAGAGGGAAGTCTCGACGTTGCTAGCTAAGGCCGACTTGTACGAGTTGACCCAGATCGGTCTGGAGATGCGCCTGCTGGTCGAGCAACTCAGGGAGCAAGCACAGAATGTCGCATGACGTGCCTCACCGGACGATCCTGGTGCTTTCAGCCCCGACGGGCGCCGGGAAGACGACCATCGCCCACCGTCTGGTGGAGTCGGACGAAAGCCTGAGGTTCTCGGTCTCGCATACGACGCGCCTTCCGAGGCCGGGCGAGAAGGAGGGCGTAGATTATCATTTCGTCTCCCGCGAGGAATTCCGGGACATGACCGACAAAGGCGAGTTTCTCGAGTGGGCGCAGGTTCATGATCATTACTACGGAACGCATCGATCTGAAGCGGAAAGAGCCTACGTGGCCGGGGAGGATCTCCTCCTTGACATTGACGTGCAGGGCGGCCTCCAGGTCAGGACGGCCGATCCCCAGGCGGTGCTGGTCTTCATCCTTCCGCCGTCCCTCGAGACGCTGCTCCATCGTCTCGGAGGACGGGAGGGCGAAGAGGGCTTCGATCTCGACCGGCGCCTGCGGACAGCCCTCAAGGAACTTGAACTGGCTGATTCTTATGATTATAATATTGTAAATGAGGACCTGGACAAAGCTGTTTCGCAGGTCCGTTGCCTTCTGGACGTTGCTCGCGTGCGTCTGAACCCCCAGGCAGACGTGAAGGGGCGATTGTGCCGGCAAATAGCGACATGGTTAAGGAGCAATAATGTTCATTGTCGATGAGAAGATAGGGAGCAAGTATCGGTTCGTGGTCTTGTGCGCGCAGAGGACCAGGCAGTTGCTGGAAGGCGCCGATCCGCGCGTGGAGTCCACCATCAGGAAACCGGCATATGTCGCTATCCAGGAGGTGACCTCCGGAAAAATAGAGTGGCGTGTTAGCAAGCCCCAGCCTCCATCCCAGTCCGGTACGGACGACGTACTGCAGGTAGAGGTGGGGCCTTGACGTCGGCGGTTGTCTTTTTTTCGCCCAAACTGAAAGGGGGACCAATGATGAAGACGGGATTGAAACTGGCAGCGGTAGGTATGCTGCTGACCTTGACCGTGGCGTGTTGCCGCAAGGCTCCCAAGGAGGTCGGTGACGCCGCCGCGGCGCTCAATGAGGCACAGAAGACCTGCACCCCCACCTATGCCGCTAGCACCTTCCAGGAAGCGGAATCCATGATGAGCAGGGCCAACGACCTGGTAGCCAACAAGAAGTGCAAGGACGCCAAGAAAGAGGCCCTCGCCACGCTCCAGAAGGTGAAGGACGCCAACACGCAGGCTGCCACCGAGGAAACCCGGGCGAAGCAGGAAGCCGAGAGCGCCGTTTCGGCTGCCAAGGCGGCCGTGAATGGCGCCGAGCAGAGCGTGGAGGCACAGAATAGCTCCGTCACGACTGCAAACCAGGAAATCTCCATGCTGGTCAATAAGCCCGAGGGCTCGTGCGACAAGGCCGAACTCGAGAAGATCGGCAGCGAAATCACGGTGTCCGACACGGCGTCGTCCGCCCTCGGGCAGGCCAAGAGCAAGCTGAACGAGGCCGAAAGCCTCATGCAGGAAAGTGCTTGTAATTACTACAAGGTCAAGGAAGCAGCGGACCAGGCCGTCCAGATGGCCAACAAGGCAAAGTCCGAGGCCGACAGCGAGATGTCGCGCGTGAAGACTGAGGAATCACAGAAGAGCACCGCCATCAAGGAAGCCATGGACGCAAAGCCTTGCAGCTACGTCGTGCAGAAGGGGGATTCTCTGTGGAGAATCGCCGCCATGGACAAGATCTACGGCAACCCCTTCATGTGGCCGCTCATCTGGGACGCCAACAAGGGCCTGATCAAGAATCACCCCGATCTGATTTATCCCGATTGGACATTCCAGATCAACCGTACGTACACGGCTGAGGACGCCAAGAACGCGGAGCACACGGCCCGCTATCACAAGTGGGAACCGCCGGCTCCGGCAGCGCCTGAGAACGTGACGACGAAGACGGAAGAGACGCCCGCGCCAGCGACAACCGGCGAGCCGGCCCCGGCGCCAGCCCCGTCGCCTGCGCCCGCGACCGGAAACTAAGACGACCGTCATGAGGGCCGAGGCGGAGACCGACGGTCTCCGCCTCGGCCGATTTGTCTCATTGGAGGCGCAGTGAGCCCCGACCGCACCCTTCGCCCTACCCCGCGCAAAATCATCGCTGAGGATGGCGGGGGCGCCCATCCAGTTCTCGAGGGTGGAACTCTTCCGCAGGTCCTCAGGGTCCCGTGCGAGGAACTGAGGATGGGTCCGGCGACGATTCCGGCGAAAGGCAGGAAAAACTAGTGTGCAGCGCCCCAATCGAGCCTGAGGACGCCGCGAGTTTTCCATTTCCCGCCGACTTTCTCAACGAAGTCCTCGGTGTCGGGCAGAAGAACGCGGACTACATCGAGAAGACGTTGGATATCAGGATAGCGGCCCGCGGCGACAGCCTGCTCATAAAGGGCGATCCGAATTCGGTCCAGGCGTGCAAGGACGTCCTCGATCAGCTGGATACCCTTTACCAGGCAGGCATAAGGATCGGCGCGGGCGATCTGCGGACCGCTTTTTTGCTCAAGGCCGACGGTTTTCAGGGCGATCTCGCGGAGTTCTACCGGGACGCGAAGATACAGTGCGCCCACGGGCGCACCGTCTTCCCCAAGGGCCTGAACCAGGGCCGCTACCTCAAGGCCATCCGCGAGAACGATGTGGTCTTCGGGATAGGACCGGCGGGGACGGGCAAAACCTACCTGGCCGTGGCAATGGCCGTGTCGGCCCTCAGGGAAAAGAGAGTAAAGAGAATCATACTCACCCGGCCGGCCGTCGAAGCGGGCGAGAAGTTAGGTTTTCTCCCCGGGGATATCGCGGAGAAGGTGAATCCCTACCTCCGGCCCCTCTACGATGCTCTGTTCGACCTGATGGAGGCGGAGAGGGTCTACAAGTACATCGAGACGGGCGTGCTGGAGATAGCTCCCATCGCCTTCATGCGCGGGCGTACCCTGAACGATTCATTCGTTATTCTCGACGAGGCGCAGAACACAACCGTGGACCAGATGAAGATGTTTCTGACCCGCCTGGGGTTCAACTCCAGAACCGTCGTGACGGGCGACATCACGCAGATCGATATCGATCCGTCCCGGACCTCCGGCCTCGTCGATGCGGTGGATGTCCTGAAGGGCATCAAGGGGTTGGCCTTCATCCACTTCACGGAGAAAGACGTGGTGCGGCATCCACTGGTCCAGATGATCATCAAAGCGTACGAGAAGGCTTCCAAACGATGACGCGGCGGAAGGCTTCTGGTAGGATATCAGGTATGCGCAGAGAGAGTTTTAAATGATCCCATCTGACCCGACGGACGCCGAGGCATCCGCCAAGAGGGTTAAGTACAGGGGCAAGGTCAAGATCGGGCCTCTGCAGAAGGTGGGGCTTTTCCTGCGAGAAAACGAGTGGCTGTGGGCGGTGACCTTCCTCGTCGTCGTCTTCGCGATCTACGCCAACCACTTTCGAATCCAGCCGCCCCCGGACCTCCCCCTCGGGGCCGTCTCCACCAAGGACATCCGTGCGCCCTTCGATTTGCAGATCGTCGACAAGGTGGCGACCGAGCAGAAGGAGGCGGAAGCCCGCTCCAAGATCAACCCTGTCTACGACTGGGATTCGGGTCTCGCAACGGACCTGAACAACAGGGTGGCGGCGGCTTTCAATGCCGCGCGAACGGACATCGCACAGTATCACCGCGACCTGAAGGCCCGCCGGATGACCAGGCAGGAGCGGCGGGATGCGGAAGACAAACTGCTGAACAGCCTCTCGGACGCCGTGGGGGGCAACCTGTCCCGGTTTGCCCTCCGCCAGTTTAAGACGGAGGGCTTCAGTTCCACCCTGGAAAAGAACATCCAGGCAATTGTCCTGCAGGTCGAGGGCCGGAAGATCGTGCCCACGGGCGACCAGTTCCAGGGCTACGACACCATTCACATCAGGGACATACGAAAGAAGGGCTCTGAGTGGGACCAGAAGAACCCGGGGTCGAGCGACATCATGACCCTGGCCGACGCCAAACGTCTGCCCGGTCCTCTCGTGGACAAGCTCACGGACGTGCCCGCGCAACTGAGGGGTGCGGTTGAAGAATACGTCCGGGGACTGCTCCAGCCGAACCTCACCTATAACAGCCAGGAAACGAAGCTCAGAAAGGACCGGGCGGCGGCACAGGTCGAACCCCTCGTGGTCTTTCTGAAGAAAGGACAGGTTCTCGTCAAGGGCGGAGAAAAGATTGACCAGAGCACCGTCCAGAAGATCCAGGCCTACAGGAAGGCCAGCCGAAAGGTCGTGAACATGCCTCTCCTGGCCGCCCTCCTGCTCTTCCTCCTCCTCCTCCTTGCCTTCGCCTTCATGTATCTCAAGTCCTACCGGAAGGAGCACTATCCCGACCTGAACCTCTTCGTCCTGACGCTCCAGATTGCCGCGGGCTTTCTCCTGCTCAGCCAGGGGATGATGACCCTCCTGCGGGTTATCGCGGAAGGGAGCAAGTCGACGCTCCTCGAACAACCTCATCTGACGATGTTTCTCGTCCCGGTAGCGGCGGGCTCCCTGCTCATGACGCTCCTCGTGGACAGACACATCGGAGTGGTCTACACGCTCCTCTTCTCCGTGCTCTTCGGCATACTCATGGACTTCAATTTCGGCATGTTCCTGTTCTGCATGCTCAGCTGTTTCGCGGGTGTCTACGCGGGAAGCAAAATGGCCCAGCGGACGGCTCAGTGGAAGGCCGCCCTCTTCCTGGGAGCGGTCAACGTCCCCCTGGCGGCGGGCGTTCTCTTTGCGGACCCGTCCTGGACGGACTATTCGATGAAGATGATCGTGCTCCCCATGGCCATGGCTTTCCTGGCCGGATTCCCGCTTACGCTGATGATTGTTTCCCCTTTTCTGCCCCTATTCGAAAGCATATTCGGCGTCCTGACCGAGGTCAGGCTCCTGGAGTTGTCCAACATGAACCACCCGCTCCTCCGGCAACTCGCCCTGGAGGCGCCGGGGACCTACAACCATTCCTTGATGATGGCCAACCTCTGCGAGGCCGCGGCCAATGCCATCGGCGCCAACGGCCTGTACTGCCGGGTCTCCTGCTACTACCACGACATAGGGAAGATGCTGAACCCGCTCTACTTCGTCGAGAACCAGACACCGGGCCAGAATCCGCACGACAAGCTTGCGCCCCGCATCTCGGCCCTCATCGTCGGCGCCCACATCAAGGAAGGCATCGCCATGGCCCGGCAGTACAAGCTGCCGCAGCCGATCATCGACATCATCCCCCAGCACCACGGGACGCGGAGGATCAGCTATTTTCTGGACAAGGCCCTGACCATGGTGGACCCGGAGAAAGAAACCATCAACGAGGGGGATTTCTCCTATCCGGGCCCGCGACCAAAGAGCCGGGAGGCCGCGATCATCATGATGGCGGACGGAATCGAGGCGGGTTCGCGCGTCTTGAAGGAACCGTCTCACCACCGCCTGAAGGCTCTCGTGAGCGAGATCGTGAGCCGCGTCGTTTCCGAAGGCCAGCTCGAGGAGTGCGAGCTCACTTTCAAGGATCTGGCCAAGGTGCAGGAGGCCTTCCTGATGGTTCTCCAGGGGGTTTTCAGTCGGCGAATCTCTTATCCCGGCTATACGTTCGACAAGGAGCAGAAGAATGAAACGCCGCGAAGTCAGACTCCACAGCAGGCTTCGAACGCTGCAGATTCCTAAGCAGGAACTCGTGGCTTTCGCCCTGGATGTGCTCGGCCGCCTCGATCTCACCGGGGAGATCGGGATCAGAATCTGCGGAGACAGGACCATGGCGGATTTCAACCGGCGCTTCCGCGGGAAGTCTGGGCCGACCGATGTCCTCTCTTTTCCCGACGGGACCCAGTTGGCGGACGGCACGGTCTACATCGGGGACATTCTCATCGCCGGCCCCTTTGCGGACAAGGCGGCCCGGTCCGCTGGCCTGCCTTTCGAACAGGAACTCAAGCGGCTCCTCCTGCACGGCATCCTTCACCTGATGGGGTACGACCACGAAACGGACGGGGGTACCATGGCGAGAAAGGAAAAGGCGCTGAGGAGGGAATGGGGGCTTCCATGATCCTTGACCTGAGCCTGCTTTTCGCCCTCGCCGTCCTGTTCGTCATGCTGCTCGTCCGCGCCTCCCTCAACGGACTTTCGGCCATGGCCTTGAACCGTCTGGCGGAGGACACGGACAAACCTTCCTCGGCGGCCGTGCGTGCCTACCTCTTCCGCCGGCAGGCCTACCTGCTGACCCTGCAGGTGGCCATTCTGGTCACGAGCCTCGCGCTGGCCATTCTCTTTACGGCGGCCCTCAGGGTGTGGAGCGAGGGCGCTTCCCTTGCCTGGGGCTTTGCCCTCAGTCTCGGGGCGGTCGTGGTGCTCATAGTCGCCTCGCAGGTCACGGCCTCCGTCAACCCGCAGAAGGTCTTCGTCCTGACCCTTCCGGTCCTGCGTTTCTTCATTGTCGTCTTTGGGCTGCTCACCGTGCCCCTGGGTACCCTCCTTGCCAGGCGCCTGGCCCTGGCCAGAGAGAGGTCGGGGCAGGAGGAGGAGGACAAGGATCCGGAAATCGCGGCGCTCATCAACGTCGGCCGAAGCGAAGGCATACTGGAAGGGGAGGACTCCGTCCTCATCAGAGGCGTCCTGGAGTTCGGCGACACGGTGGCCAGGGAGGTCATGACGCCTAGGACGGACATGGTGTGCGCACCCGCCGTCACGCCGCTGACGACGGCCGCCGAGCTTCTTGCTAAGACCCGGCACACCCGGCTTCCCATCTACGACGGCCAGATCGACAACATAGTCGGCGTCGCCTATCTCAAGGATTTTCTGGCTCCACTCCTATCCGGCGAGGGGGACAAGGCCATTTCTGAAGTGGCCCGTCCCGTCCCGTTCGTCCCCGAGAACAAACCCATCTCCGAACTGCTCCGGGAGTTCCAGCAGGAGAAGCTGCAGATGGCCATCGTGGTCGACGAGTACGGCGGGGTGGACGGCCTGGTGACGACCGAGGACCTTCTCGAGGAGATCGTCGGAGAAATACAGGAGTACGACGAGGCCGATGACGAACCCTTCCGCGATGTGGAGCCGGGCGTAGTGGAAGCCACGGGCAGGGCCTCCGTTCATGATCTCGCTGACCGTCTCTCGGCGGACATCCCGAACGGCAGCTACGATTCCGTGGCGGGGTGGATCAGCACGGCGCTCGGAGCCATTCCGCAGGCCGGCCACAGGCTGCACCTGAACGGTCTCGACGTGGAGGTGATCTCCGCCGACCGCAGGCGCATACACAAGGTTCGCGTCCTGCGTCCCTCGTCCCTCGAGGAGGAGTCCGGCCCGCAGGAAGAATAGAACCGCCGCCCGGAGAGCGATGGCGCAGACCGGAGAACTTCCGGGCGGCGCGCGCTCAATGTGGGGAGGAAACGATGGTCATAGTTGAAGTGTCCTACGTTCCCCTTGGAACGGGGTTGTCACTTTCGCCCTACATCGCGGAGGTCGTCAAGATAATCCGCGCCAGCGGACTGGAGCACGAATTTCACTCCATGGGAACCAACATCGAGGGCGAATGGGATGACGTCATGGCCCTCGTAAAGCGCTGCCAGAACAAGCTCTTCGAGATGGGGGCGCCGAGGGTCACCACGACGCTGAAGATCAGTGACCGCCGAGACAGAACCCTCAGGATGTCCGACAAAGTGGGCCATGTGAAGGCTATCCTGAACAGCGAGGTCTTTGACCGCGAGTCTTGACGGGAACCGCGTTTCCGGGCAGACGCGCGCCTTTCTCAAACCCCGAAGGAAGGGAGGTCGGCATGAAGCACGTTCTGTTTTTCGCCGTTGCGCTGGCGGTGCTGGCTTTGCCTGTGATCGCCAGGGGCGGGGCACCCGGCCCCCGGGCCTTCACCTTTTCCATTGTCGCCAGGGATTCCGCTACGGGCGAAATGGGTGTGGCGGTGCAGTCTCATTGGTTCTCCGTGGGTGCCGTCGTCCCGTGGGCCGAGGCGGGCGTCGGCGCCGTGGCTACCCAGTCCTTCGTGGATCCTTCCTATGGGCCGCTCGGCCTCGACCTCATGCGTGCGGGAAAGTCGGCGCCGGAAGCCCTGAAAGCCTTGCTCGCGGGAGACAAGGGCAAGGATGTGAGACAGGTGGCCATGATCGATGCCCGGGGACGCGTGGCGTCGTTCACGGGCAAGTCCTGCATTCCGGCCGCCGGCAACATAACGGGCAATCAGTTCAGCGTGCAGGCCAACCTCATGGAGAACGACCGGGTCTGGCCCGCCATGGCGAAGGCCTTCCGAGAGGCGAAGGGTGATCTGGCCGACAGGATGCTCGCGGCCCTCGACGCGGCACAGGAGGCCGGCGGAGACATCAGGGGCATGCAGTCAGCGGCCATCATCGTGGTAAAGGGAAGTTCGACGGGCCGTCCGTGGGCCGACACGGTCTTCAACCTCCGGGTCGAAGATTCGCCCCGTCCACTCCACGAGCTCCGGAGGCTCGTCCGGCTGCAGCGGGCTTACAACCACGCGTCGGCCGGAGACGACTTCATGGCCGAGAACAAGGTGGACTCGGCATTGAAGGAGTACTCGGAGGCGGCCCGCCTCGCCCCGGAAGTCATGGAACTGCCGTACTGGGAGGCGGTGACGCTGGCGTCCAACGGACAGGTTGACAAGGCCCTTCCGATCTTCAGGGAAGTATTTGCCCGGGAGCCAAGATGGGCCGAACTTACGCCGCGGCTGCCCGCCGTGGGGCTCCTGCCGAAGGACCCCGAAATCCTGGCGCAGATCCTGGCCGAGGCACCGAAAAAGAAGTAGTTCGGGAAGGCGCCCGGCAGGCATCTGGAATTAACCTCGCGGGAAAAAGTTTGGAATACTAGCCTCGGTTTCCGCACCTGTCGCGGGAACGGAGGAGCGACCCGAAGGGTTGATTTGTGCTTGACTCGTGACCGTGGAGTTCGTAGAATGACCGCCCGGTCATTTTGTTGCATGGGTCAATAGCGGTCGGAAAGAGGGGCGAAGGTAAACCGTGAACGGCAAACCGAGAATGTCGAAGCGCCATGAGCGTCAGGTCAAGTGGGAGGCGATGACCCGGCAGGCGATCCAGGATGCCGTCGCCCGGATCGTCGCCAAGAGGGGTTCGCACGGTCTCACCATGGAACAGGTGGCGGCGGAGGCCGGGGTGGCCAAGGGGAGCCTCTACCTCCATTTCAAGAGCAAGCAGGTCCTGCTGGAGTCCGTAAAGGAATCGAGCCTCGAGCCCTTGCTCCAGGAAGCGGAAGCGATCCTGGATTCCGCCATGACGCCGCGGGAGAAGATCGAACAGGTCATCGCCAGGCGTTTCAGCTACTTTGATCAACACAGGGAGCTGTTCCGGTTTCTCCTTGAGGACCGGCAAGTGGCCCAACTCCACTCGGAAAGAATGAAGAACAGCCGCTACAGGTACTTGCTGGGAAAAATGGCGGGGGTTGTTGAGGCCGGAATCGGGAGCGGAGAGTTCCGCGCCATGGACGCCCGCAAGGTTGCGGCCATGCTCCTCGAGGCCAGCATCGCCGTGATCGGCCAGCGGTTGTGGGATGAAGCGCCGGGACCCTGGGAAGAGGACGCCCGGATCCTGATCGACGTTTTCCTGCGGGGCATCGCCGCGGGACAGTCCAATGAAGAGAGGGACGCATGAAGGACCACAGTGTTGAAAGGGCCCGGGGGAACCCGCGCTTGACGGCGGCAATCCTGCTCTCGTGTACGATGTTGCTTGCGGGGTGCGTTCACAACCCGCCCAGGGTGTACGGCGAACCGGGCACGGCCCCCTCTCCCGACAAGCCCTGGACGCCCCCGGAGCGAATCGTCCATGCCGCGAAAGCCGCCAAGACTTCTACCGGAACCATCCCCGAGGACCTGCTCGAGAAGAGCAAGGACCTCACGCTTCTGGATATTGTGGACATAGCCCTGAGGAACAGTCCGCAGACCGCCGCGGCGTGGTCTCAGGCGCGTTCGGCCGCCGCGGCTTACGGGAGCCAGAAGGGAAACTACTATCCCCAGCTCGACGCGAGCGCCAGCGTGACGCGTACCCAGGGCAACTTTGCCAACGGTCAGATTTCCTATTACCAACGCAGCTACCAGCCTTCGGCCGACCTGACCTGGCTCCTCTACGATTTCGGGGGGCGCAAGGCGGCGGTCAGCGAAAAGAGGGACGCGCTGATCGCGGCCGATTTCTCACACAACGCCATGATCCAGAACGTCGTCCTGACCGTCGAGCAGGCGTACTACCAGTACTTGACGGCGAAGGCGTTGTACCAGTCCCAGGAGTCCGCCCTGAAGGAAGCGCATACCAACCTGAGCGCGGCCCAGGACAGGCACAAGGCGGGGCTGGCTACGATCGCAGACGTGCTCCAGGCCAGGACGGCCCTCGCCCAGGCCCAGCTCCAGATGGACAGCTTCGAGGGCCAGATCCAGACCACCCGTGGAGCATTGGCCACGGCCATGGGGCTTCCGGCCAACGTGCCTTACGACGTGGGCCAACCGTCGGGCCAGCCCGAGGTCGAGAACACCCTCGGCGAAGTGGACAACTATCTCGACAAAGCCCTTGAAAATCGGCCTGACCTGGCCGCGGCCAAGGCGAACGCCCTGAAAGCATCCGCCCATGTGAGCAAGATCAGGGCCGAAGCGTATCCTTCGCTTACGGGTTCGGCCACCGTCGGCAGGACGTACTACGACAGCCATGACCTGTACGGAAACAGCTACACGGCCGGCATATACCTGAAGGTTCCCCTCTTCACCGGGTTCTCCCACCAGTACGACGTGCTTCAGGCCCGCGCCGACGAGGATACCGCCAGGTCCCAGTTCCAGAGCAAGGAACAGGAGGTCACGTACCAGGTATGGTCGAGCTACTACGCACTCCGCACCGCAAAGCAGCGCGTCATCACGAGCCGGGACCTGCTCAAGAGCGCCACGGAGTCGCAGGAGGTCGCGTTGGGGCGCTACAAGGCGGGCGTCGGGAGCATCCTGGACCTCCTTGCAGCCCAGAGCGCGCTCCAGAATGCCAGGGCGCAGAGGGTGCAGGCCGACTCCGACTGGTACATGGCCAAGGCACAGCTTGCCCACGACACGGGCACTCTGACCATCGCCGATCGGAAAAAGGAACTGGGTGCTCCCGTCACCGTCGAAAAGGAAAAAAAGCCATGAGACGTCATTTAGCGAACGATTCGACTGCATCGCACGCTTTTCCGCGAACGGGGCGTGTTGCCGCCTCCCTTTCAATTCTCGCGGGCGCGCTCGTCCTGCTCACGGCCTGCGGCCACAAGCAGGCGGGCGGTTATCCGCCTGCGCCGGTGGTAGCCGCCACGGCCGTCACGAAGGATGTTCCGCTCACCGTCGATGCCATCGGGACGGTCGAGCCTTACAACACGGTATCGATCAAGGCCCAGGTGGGCGGTGAGATCGCCCGCGTCGCCTTCCGCGAAGGCCAGGACGTCAAGAAGGGCGACGTTCTTTTCGTCATAGACCAGAGGCCCTACCAGGCGGCCCTCCAGGCGGCCAATGCGAACCTTGACCGCGACAAGGCCAGGCTGCAGAGCGCGGACCTGCAGGCCGAGCGGTACGCCGGCCTCGTGAAAAAGGACTACGTTACCCAACAGCAGTACGACGACTCCGTGGCGAACGCCGGCGCGCTGAAAGCCACCGTGCAGGCCGACGCAGCGGCCGTGGAACAGGCCCGCCTCAATCTGGAATACTGCACAATCCGCGCGCCTATTGCCGCACGGACGGGCAACCTGATGGTCCAGCTCGGTAACGTCATTAAGGCAAACGACGCAACGCTGGTCGTATTGAACCAGCTCTCCCCCGTGTACGTTTCCTTTTCCGTTCCAGAGAAATACCTGTCGGAGATTCGCCGCCAGCAGGATGTCGAGCCGAGGCCCGTGACGGCGTCTTCACCGTCCGGCGGGGGCGTTCACGAAGGCACACTGACGCTCGTGAACAACACGGTGGACCAGGCAACCGGAACGATTCTCCTGAAGGCCACCTTTCCCAACACAGACAGGGCCCTTTGGCCCGGCACGTTCGTGAACGTGGCGCTGAGACTGTCGACCAGCAGGGGAGCCGTCGTCATACCCTCGCAAGCCGTGCAGCGTGGTCAGCAGGGCGAATACGTCTTCGTTCTCAAACCCGACATGACGGTCGAATCCCGCAACGTGGTGACCGGCCAGGAACTTAACGGCGACGTAGTCATAGAGAAAGGCGTTCACGCCGGCGAAAGGGTGGTGACCGACGGGCAGCTGAGGCTCTATCCCGGCGCGAAGGCGACCATCGCAACCAAGGCCGCCGAGACGGGTGAGGGCGACTCATGAGGGGCCTTTCGGATCTCTTTATCCGCCGTCCCGTCATGACCACCCTGGTCATGACGGCCATACTCCTGTTCGGCATCACGGGCTATCGGTTGCTGCCCGTCAACGACCTGCCGAACGTGGACTTTCCGACGATCCAGGTAGGCGCCGACCTTCCGGGCGCGAGCCCGGAGACCATGGCGTCGGCCGTGGCGACGCCTCTCGAAAAGCAGTTTTCGACGATCGCCGGCATCGATTCGATGACGTCCACGAGCACCCTGGGCCACACCAGCATCACCCTGCAGTTCAACCTGAGCCGGAACCTGGACGCCGCTGCCCAGGACGTCCAGGCCGCGATTTCCGTCGCACAGGGCAGGCTGCCCAAGGACATGCCGACGCCGCCTTCCTACCAGAAGGTCAACCCGGCCGACCGGCCGATCCTTTACGTGGCGCTCACGTCGCCCACGCTGGAACTGTCCAAGCTGGACGAGTACGGCGAAACCCTGATGGCCCAGCGCATCTCCATGGTAAACGGCGTGGCCCAGGTCATGGTCTACGGGGCCCAGAAGTACGCGGTCCGCATCCAGCTCGATCCCAATACGCTCGCGAACAAGAACATATCGCTAGGCGAGGTGGCCGCTGCCGTTCAAAACGCGAACGTGAACCTTCCCACCGGAACCCTCTACGGTCCACACGTTGCCTACACGCTGGAGGCCAGCGGGCAACTCAACGACGCGCAGGGCTATCGTCCCATCATCGTGGCCTACCGCAACGGCCAGCCCGTGCGGCTGAACGCGCTGGGCAACATTTACAACAGCGTGGAGAACGACAAGACGGCCGCGTGGTACGTGGATCCTGCCCACAACCAGCGATCCGTCGTCCTCGCCATCCAGAGGCAACCCGGAACCAACACCGTGCAGGTCGCCGAATCCGTGCGGAAGCTCCTGCCCCATTTCAGGGCGCAGCTCCCAGCCTCCGTATCGATGCACGTTCTCTTCGACCGGTCCGACTCCATCAAGGCCTCCGTGAGCGACGTGAAGTTCACGCTGCTGCTTACGCTGTGCCTCGTCATCCTCGTGATATTCCTGTTCCTGAGGAACGTGTCGGCCACAGCCATCCCCAGCCTCGCCCTGCCCATGTCCATCGTCGGCACCTTCGCCGTCATGTACCTCCTGGGCTACAGCCTGGACAACCTGTCGCTTATGGCGCTTACGTTATCGGTCGGGTTCGTGGTGGACGATGCCATCGTCATGCTGGAGAACATCGTCCGGCACATGGAACTCGGGGAGGGGGTGTTCGAGGCTTCACTGAACGGGTCGAGGGAGATCGGCTTCACGATTCTGTCCATGACCTTCTCTCTGGTGGCCGTCTTCATCCCCGTCCTCTTCATGGGCGGGATCATCGGCCGGCTGTTCCACGAGTTCGCCGTGACCATCGGCGTGGCCATTCTCATCTCGGGTTTCGTGTCCCTCACCCTCACGCCCATGCTCTCGAGCCGGTTCCTCAAACCTCAGAGCGAGGTGCACCACGGAAGGATCTACAAGTACTCGGAGCAGGTTTTCCAGGGGATGCTCAAGTGGTACGAGGCCGGCCTTAAATGGGCGCTGAACAACAAGCGCACGGTGATGATCGCATCAGGGGTGGTGCTGATACTGACGGGCTACCTGTTCGTCGTCATCCCCAAGGGATTCCTTCCCAGCGAGGACACCGGGCAGATCTTCGCCTTCACCCAGGCCGCGGAGGGCATTTCCTACAAGGCCATGCTCAAGCACCAGCAGGAGGCCGCCGCCGTCGTCCAGAAGGACCCGGCCGTGGCCGCGTTCTTTTCGACGGCGGGATCGCGCGGCGGGTTCCTGAGCAGCAACCAGGGCATTCTGTTCATCCGGCTCAAGCCCCGTTCGGAAAGGCCCCACGTGGATCAGATCATGGCCAGGCTCCGGCCCGTCCTGGCGAAGATTCCCGGCATAATGGTCTTCATGCAGAATCCGCCGCCCATCCAGATCGGCGGCCGTCTCTCGAAGAGCCTCTACCAGCTCACCCTCCAAAGTGCGGACACGAAAGAGCTCTACAAGTACGCCCCGGTTCTGGAAGCCAAAATGAAGCAGCTCAAAGGCCTGCGGGACGTCACGAGCGACCTGGAAATCAAGAATCCGCACGTCAACGTGGACATCGACAGAGACAAGGCATCTTCTCTGGGCGTAACCGCCCAGGCCATCGAGAACACTCTGTACTACGCTTACGGTGACCGTCAGGTCTCGACCATATACGCCCCCAACAACACCTACGAGGTGATCATGGGGGTGGCGCCCAAGTACCAGCTGAGCCCCGCCGCCCTTTCGCTGCTCTACATCCCTTCGAGTACCGGGGCGCTCGTACCCCTCAAGGCCGTTGCGGATATTACACAGAGCGTCGGGCCGCTGTCGATCAACCACACCGGTCAGATACCCTCCGTCACGCTGTCGTTCAACCTTGCGCCCGGCGTGCCCCTCGGAGACGCGGTGGCGGGCGTGGACCAACTGGCGAGGAAGACCCTTCCGGCCACGATAACGACCAGTTTCCAGGGAACGGCGCAGGCTTTCCAATCGTCGATGAAAGGACTGGGCCTTCTTCTCCTGCTCGCCATACTGGTGATCTACCTGGTGCTGGGCATCCTGTACGAGAGTTTCATCCACCCAATCACGATCCTCTCGGCGCTTCCCTTTGCAGGCTTCGGCGCGCTCGTGACGCTGATGATCTTCCGCGTGGAGTTGAGCATTTACGCCTTCGTGGGGATCATCATGCTCGTCGGTCTCGTCAAGAAGAACGGCATCATGATGATCGACTTCGCCCTGGACGCCCAGAGGAAGGAGGGCAAGGCGGCGAAGGACGCCATCTACGAGGCCTGCGTGATCCGCTTCAGGCCCATCATGATGACCACCATGTCCGCCCTCATGGGGACGCTGCCCATCGCCCTGGGCATCGGCGCGGGCGCCGAATCGAGGCGTCCTCTCGGCCTGGCGGTTGTAGGCGGCCTGCTGTTTTCGCAGTTCCTGACGCTCTTCGTGACGCCCGTCTTCTTCCTCTACATGGAGGGCTTCCGAGAGTGGATCGGCAGGAGGATGCCTCGGCTCAGCAAGGCCGCGGAATCCGGGCCTTTGCCGTAGTGTCCGCCGCTCGGCGGTACCGTCGGTCTAAGCTTGGCGCACCGCCCGGGGATACCCCGGGCGGTGCGAGGCTTCTCCCTTTCCGCGTGCCGGCCGCTGGCATTTCCGGGGGGTTGCGGTAACATAAAGGGAACGAGGGAGGCGATCCGTGCCCGACCATGGCGATCTGGCTGCAGTCCCTTTTCCCCTTCTGCTCGCCCGACACTACAAGATCAAGTCCACCGGCGCCATCGAAGTGACGGCCGGCCCATTCAAGAAACGGGTCTTCCTGAAGGCCGGGGTGGTCATCTTCGCGGCTTCGAACGATCACAACGACAGGCTGGGTGAATTGCTGCTCAGGCGTGGCGTGATCAGGGTTCCCGATTATGTGGCTTCATCGGCGGCCCTGGTCCGGGGAAAGCGCTACGGGACCATTCTCGTCGAGCGGGAAGTCATCTCGCCGTCGCAATTGGTCTGGGCGGTTAAGGAACAGGTCAGGGAGATCGCCTTTTCTCTCTTTGCACTCCCGGCGGGCGCCTACCGGTTCCTTGAGGAGGCGGATGCGGGTGAGGAACTCATTACGCTGGCCATAAACACCCCCGAGCTTCTGCGCCAGGGTGTCGAACGCATGGACACAATCACCGGGCCTTTGGCGGTCTTCGATTCCCTGTCCATGCGGCTCGAAGCGATCCAGGCGCCGGAAGAGATCATCGAACCGTTCGAACTCACCGCCGCCGAGATGGAACTGGTCAGGGACCTGGGAAAGACGGCGAGGCTCGGCGAGCTACTCGACCGGACGAGCCTTCCGCACTTCGCCATGCTCAAGTTCCTGTGGGTCCTGCTGGTCCTCGGCATGATCCGCCCCGTCTCGGACGACGGCGGGCTTGCGGGCCAGGCGGAGAGCCCGGAAGAACTCGGGATCACCGGAGAAGATCTTTCGGATTTGATCTGACCTCAGGCACCGGCGTGCTCGACGGACGCGCAAAGCCTCTCCCGGACGTCGTTGTCACACTCTCTCTATGCTATGCTTTGACCCATGGCCGAGTGGGAAGGATCATCCATACTCGTAATACGGCTCTCGTCCCTCGGGGACATCGCGAGGCTGCTTCCGTCGCTCCGGGCGCTCAAAACCTCGAGTGCGGAAAGGGTGGATCTGACGGTTGAGGACCGGTTCGAGCCCCTGCTGCGCCTTTTTCCGATCCCGGACCACGTCGTGGCCTACCCCAGGCGGAAGGCGGGAAGTCCCCTCCGGCGACCCGTTCCCTGGGTGTCTGCGTATGCGCAGTACGTGCGATCGTTACGTTCCGCTCGCTACGACCTGGCACTGGACATGCACGGCATTCTCCGTTCCGCCGTCGTGGGACAGCTGAGCGGCGCCACGCATACGGCCGGTTTCGGACCTCGCTACGGCAAGGAGAACAGCCACCTCCTCTACGAGACGGCGGTCTTCCCCGGATCCACGCCCGTCCTCTCTCGCTACGACCGCTATGCGGGCACTCTGGCCGCGCTCGGGTTCCCCGGCCCTGCCCTGGATTACCTGGTGCCCGAAGTCCCCCCGGAAGCCCGCCGGGACGTGGAGGACTTTCTGAATGGCTGTGGCCTGCAATCCAGCCCCTACCTGTTCGCTTTCCTCGGCACCAGTAAAGCGCAGGCGGAAAAACGCTGGCCCGCGTTCAGGTTCATCGAGACGGCCCATCGTGTCTGGGATGAGCTCGGCCTGGAAACCGTGATCGGCTGGGGTCCTGAGGAATCGGACCTCGTTCGGAGCCTCGACGGAGAGCCGCACGTGCGCTTCATCCCGGACTGGGGGATCGACCGGCTCCTGGAGGTGATACGGAGGGCCAGGGCCTTCGTGGGAGCGGATACCGGCGCCATGCACCTCGCGGCGCTCATGGGCGTTCCCACCCTGGCGCTGCTCGGCCCCACGGATCCCCTGATCAACCGGCCTTTCGGGAGCAGGTCGAGGATTTTGCACAGGCCGGGGATAGACAGGCCCTGCAAGGGTGCCGATTGTCTGCACGACAGGTGTATGGCGGCCATCGAGCCGACCATGGTCGTGCGCCAACTCTCGGAACTGTTGGAGGAAACGTGAACGAAGACAACGGAGTCGGTGAAGGGCGAATTCCCGAAAGACCTTTCTGGACGGATTCCCACAATCACCTCGCCATGGAGGATTTCGCCGACGAAAGGGACGAACTGATCCGTCGCGCGAAAGCGGCCGGCGTCCACCGCATGGTCCTCGTGGGAACGAACCCCGAGGATTGGGACGACTGCGCCGAAATGGCCGGCGGGAATGACTTCAGACACAGCGCCGGCCTGCATCCCCACGAAGCCTCACGATGGAGCGCGGACGTGCGCTCACGACTGGAGGACGCGCTCGCTCGGGGAGCAGCGGCGGTCGGGGAGATCGGATTGGACTACCATTACGATCTGTCACCAAGGGCGGTGCAGCGCGCGGCGTTCGCGGACCAGCTTGCCATCGCGGCAGACAGGAACCTGCCCGTAATCGTACACTCCAGGGAGGCTTTCGAGGACACAGCGGCGGTCATGCGCCCGTTTTTGCCGACGCTCAGGGGGGTCATCCATTGCTTCACCTACGGCCCCGGCGAAGCGGAGGCCTTTTTGGATCTCGGGTTGAACGTGTCTTATTCGGGGATCGCGACTTTCAAGAATGCGCCGCTCATAAGAGAGGCTGTATTGAAAACCCCAACCCACAGAATGCTCGTAGAAACAGACGCGCCATACCTTGCGCCGGTTCCGCACAGGGGCCGTCGCTGCGAGCCGGCGCACGTGGCCGTGGTGGGGGCTTTCCTGGCCAAGTTCCTGGACCTCGAAGAGTGCAGGCTCGCTTCGGTCACGTCGGCCAACGCCGCGGCGCTCTTCGGCCTTTGATGCCGCTACGTTGATTGGTTCGCACAGTGAGGCGGTGAGGAAGTGGGGAACGAAGAGGTGGGGACTTTTCAAAGGCGGAAGGCTAAGGCCGAAGGGCCAGGGAAGACGGTAGACGGAAGTCTTTGAAGCCGCCGGAGAAGACCGGTCGACCCCCTGACTTCCTAATTCCTTCACTTCTTGACTCGATTTCCGGATCGCCCGGTCACTTGATCACTTCCAAAAAATAAAATGGACGGCCGAAATGGGGGGGTATTCCGGCCGTCCAGGGAAACTCGGCAGTTATCTTGGAGAGAGCCGCCGAGTGCCTATAATATAGCATTTTCTGCCACAAAAATCACCCTTCGGGCGCTTCGGGCGCCCTCACGGTCAATACGGGACATGGCGCTTTGCGTATGGTTCTCTCGGCGGTCGAACCCAGCAGAACGTGTGTCATTCCCGTGTACCCGTGGGTCCCCATCACAATCACGTCCGCCTTTTCCTCGTAGGACACGCGGGCGATCTCGGCCGATGCCCTGCCGCGCTCGACCCGGCAGGTTATCTTGTTCTCCGGGACGTTCAGCGGGGGCAGCAGTTCCATCAGGGATTGCCGCGATCGCTCTATCAGGCGGTCTTCAACGTCTGCCGAGGTCATGGGCCCGAAGGTGAAGTCCGCCGGCGCCACGATCGGCTCGACAACGTGGATCAGAACGAGCCTGCCGTCGAAGGTCTCCCTGAGATCCCGGGCGAGCCTCAGTGCGATCATTGAGACGTCCGAAAAGTCAACGGGGCAGATGACCGTATCCCATCGAAGCATAATGACCTCCTTTTTGTTAAAATGTAATACGCTTCCGGCCGGGTGGCCAGTCATGATTGGCCAGCGGAGGCGCTTTCTCGTTCTGAAGGGAGGGTGAACGTTTGACCGACGCACGATTTCTTCTCGCCTGCCGGCGTCAGCCGGTCGACACTGTCCCCGTCTGGATCATGCGCCAGGCCGGTCGCTACCTCCCCCAGTACAGGGAGACCCGCGCCAGGGCGGGCGACTTTCTGTCGCTCTGCAAGACGCCGGACCTGGCCTGCGAGGTGACGTTGCAGCCCATCGATATCCTCAAGGTGGACGCGGCGATCATCTTCTCGGACATCTTGATCCCGGTGGAGGCCATGGGGCTTGCTCTCGCATTCAACGAGGGCGAAGGTCCACGACTGCAGACCGTCCGCCACCGCGACGATCTGGCGTCCCTCCACATCCCAGATCCGGCCGACGAGACGGGTTTCGTTCTGGAAGCCATCCGGCAGGTCAGAAAGAACCTCCCGCCGAATGTTCCGTTGATAGGTTTTTCCGGCGCTCCTTTCACGCTCGCCTCCTACATCGTGGAGGGTGGGACGTCAAGGCGTTTCCGGCACCTCCTGGGGTGGCTCTACGAGGATCCGGGGGGGTTCTCTGACCTCCTGAACCTCCTTGCGGACACGGTCATCGTCTACCTGAAGGCCCAGGTGGAGGCCGGGGCCCAGGCGCTGCAGCTTTTCGACACGTGGGCAGGGGTCCTCTCCCGGCGTCTGTACCGGGAGATGGCAATGCCCGCCACGGCGCGTATCGTGAGCGCCCTGAAGGGGACCGGCGTGCCCGTCATCCTGTACGTGAACGGCTGCTCGCCCTTCCTGGAAGAAATGGCCGCGACCGGCGCGGACGTGATATCCGTCGATTGGCGGGTTTCGCTGACAGAGGCGGAACACCGGACCCGAGGCGCGGTCGCCCTCCAGGGCAACATGGACCCCATGGCCCTGTACGCACCGACGAAGGCCCTCCGAAAGGAGGCGGTGCGTGTCCTGGAACAGGCGCCATCCGCCGGACACATATTTAACCTGGGGCACGGCATACAGCCGGACGCCCCCGTTGAAGCCGTGCAGGCTCTCGTGGAAATGGTCCACAAAGAGGGCAGGCGCGAACCCTGAGGGTGGATTCCGCCCAGAAGAGGAAACAGCCATGACCAACCGATGGGACCCCCCGGTCTTCGACAAGGACCTCATCCTCAAGTACGACAAGCCGGGACCCCGCTACACGTCTTATCCGACCGCGCCCTATTTTCACGAGGGCTTCGACGCCGAGGCCTACGCCCGCGTCATCGAGGAAACCAACGCTGCGTCGGAGCCTCCTCCGCTGTCGCTCTACTTCCACCTTCCTTTCTGCCAGTCCGTCTGCTATTTCTGCGGATGCAACGTCACGTTTACGAAGGACAGGACGCTCGGGGACATATACGTGGACCACGTGCTCAAGGAAATGGACGCGGTCGTCGGGCGGATGCGCGCCGGCCGGAAGGTGGTCCAGGTCCACTGGGGCGGCGGAACGCCCACCTTCATTCCCGCCCACACCCTCAGACGTCTGTGGGACGGCATTTCGGAAAGGTTCGAGCTTGCGGATAAGGCTGAGATCGGCGTCGAGATCGACCCGAGGGCGGTGACCGACGAACACCTGGACATGTTCGCGGAATGCGGTTTCAACCGCATCTCCATGGGCATACAGGATTTCGACCCCGAGGTTCAGAAGGCGGTGCACAGGATTCAGCCGGAGGACATGACCCGCAAGGTGTTCGACCGATGCCGGCAACTCGGTTTCGAGTCCATCAACGTGGACCTCATCTACGGGCTGCCCTACCAGACCACCGAACGCTACCGCGATACGGTGCAGAAGATCGCCGACATTTCACCCGACCGGATCGCCGTTTTCAATTTCGCATATCTTCCGGAGATGATCCGCCACCAGCGGGCGATCCCGAAGGAGGCCATGCCGTCCCCGAGGGAAAAGCTCTCCATTCTCGAAATGGTCGTGGAGTCCTTCGTCGCGTCGGGATACATGTTCGTCGGGATGGACCATTTCGCACGGCCGGAGGACGAACTCTGCGTGGCCCTCAAGGACCGGACTCTCTACCGTAATTTTCAAGGGTACACGACCAAGGCCGGATGCGATCTCTACGGTTTTGGGGTCACCTCCATCGGGCAGGTCGGGCCCTGCTACGTCCAGAACGTGAAAGAGGTCGGGGCCTACCAGCAGAAAGTCCGCGATCAGGGCCTTGCTGCTTTCAGGGGCGTTCTGCTCACGCCCGACGACGCGTTGAGGCGCGACGTCATCACCCGGCTCATGTGTCACTTCGTGGTCTACAAGCGTGAGATCGAAGAACAGTACGGGATAGTGTTCGACGAGATCTTCGGCGACGCCGTGAAAGATCTCGAACCGATGGAGGCGGACGGCCTCGTATCGCTCCATGACGACCGCATCGAGGTCCACCCTCTCGGACGCCTGCTGGTGCGCAACATCGCCATGCCTTTCGACGCATATCTCCGCACGGCCGGGGGACAAAAGCGCTTTTCCAGGACCGTCTGAGGGCCCGCTCGGCGCAGCGAGGACGATCGACGCCGCGCCTGGGATTCCCGACGGCCCGTGAACGGGGTCGCCCCCGTGAGAGGCTTCGAAACGGAGGGAGCAATTCCATGCCCGAGACCCGCGGCGACGATGTTGCGGTCCTTCTCATGAACTATGGGGGCCCCGAAGGGCCGGAAGACTGCGAGCCCTACCTGCGGAACATCTTCCTGGACCCGGACCTCATACCCATCCCCGGCTTCATAAGACCCGCCGTGGCCCGGTTTGCGGGCAGGCGCAGGGCGCCTCAACTGCAGCGGAACTACGAAGCCATGGGACGCTACACGCCCACGCTCCAGGAGACGACGGACCAGGGCCGGGCGCTGGAAGCCGCGCTCGGTCCGAAGTACCGATGCTACGTCGGCATGAGGTACTGGAAACCGTTCATCCGCGAGGCGTGCGATGCCATCAAGAGCGAGGGCTTCAGGCGGATCGTCCTTCTCCCCATGTATCCTCACGAATCCAGGACTACGACAGGTTCTTCCATAGCCGAAGCCAGGCGATCTCTCAGGACCCTCAAATGGTCCGGGGAGGTGGCCGAGATCAGGTCCTTCTGGTCCTCACCCGGCTTCCTGGACGCCATGGCCGACGGATTGTCCCGGGTGGTTCGGGGTGCCCCGGCCGGAACGCGAGTCCTCTTCACGGCGCACGGCTTGCCAGTGAGCGTGGCCCGGAAGGATCCCTATCCCGCCCAGGTGGCGCGGACCGTCCTGGCGGTTTGCGGCAAGGCCGGGTTGGCGTGCGGAGAGATCGTCATCCCGGGGATCGATTCGGGCGTTTTTCGCGCCGAAGGGCGGACCGACGGGAACGGCGCTTTGCCCGCTACCCTCGCGTGGCAGAGCAAGGTGGGGCCCATGCGATGGCTGGAACCCTCCGTCGAGACCGTTCTGGATGCGTGGAAGGACGAGGGAGTCAAAAGGATCGTAGTGGTGCCGGTCGCATTCGTCAACGAACACAGCGAAACGCTTTACGAACTGGACGTTCTCTACGCGGGAATGGCCAGGGAGAAGGGCATGGAATTCGTCCGGGTGCCCACCCTCCGGGTTCATCCCCTCTTCATCGAAGCGCTCGCCGAACTGGTGAGGGAGGCCGCCGGGTGAGCGGGCACGTCGACGTCATCGTCCTGGGCGGCGGCATCAGCGGGCTGACCGCGGGCTTCCTCCTGCGTAAGAGAGGGTTCCGGACCCTGGTCCTGGAGGCCTCCCACAGGCCGGGGGGCTGCATCACAACGTGGTCACACGATGGATTCCTCTTCGAGCTCGGTCCCAACACGGTTCTCAACAACGCCCTGGAGATAGACGAACTCTGCCGTGCGTCCGGCGTTTTCGAGGAGAGGCTCACGGCCCGTCCGGCCTCGAAGAAGCGGTACATCGTGAAAGGCGGCCGGCTGGTCCCCCTTCCGGCGGGGCCGCTGGGATTCCTGGCCACACGCCTCTTCTCGACCAGGGCAAAGCTGCGGTTGCTCAAGGAGCCTTTCATCGGGCGCGCGCCGGAAGATGTCGAGGAGACCATAGCCCAATTCGTCCGACGGCGGCTGGGAGAGGAATTCCTGCAATACGCCGTCGGCCCCTTCGTCTCCGGTGTTTACGCGGGAGACCCGGAGCAGCTCTCGGTGCGCCATGCGGTGTCCAAAATCTATGCCCTCGAGCGCGACCACGGCGGGCTTATCAGGGGCGCGTTCGCCAAGAAGAAGGGCCCGGCCCCGGCTGGCGGTCTGTTCTCGTTCCCGGACGGCCTCCAGGCTCTTCCGGAAAGCCTGGCCCGCGGCCTGGGCGACGGCTTCCGGCCCCGGACGGCGGGGATCGCCGTACGCAGAGAGGGAGACGGTTTCATCGTGGAGATGGCGGGGGAGAACGGCGTGGTGGAAACGATCGCGGCCTCAGCCGTGATCCCGGCGGTCCCGGCAGATGCAGCAGCCAGAGTACTGGCCCCTCTCGGAGGGGCGTTCCCGTCCATCATCGGCAGACTGCCATACGCCGACGTGGCGCTCGTGTGCATGGGCTTCCGCAGGGAGTCCGTGAAGCACCCGCTGGACGGCTTCGGCTTCCTCGCGCCCGAAGCGGAGAGGAGGCACGTCCTGGGATGCCTTTTCCCGAGTTCGCTCTTTCCCGGCCGGGCGCCCGAGGGCTTCGTGGCACTTTCGGCCTTCGTGGGCGGGGCGGTTCACCCGGAGAGGGCCGCCGGATCCCAGGAAGCCGTCATCGAGAGGGTGCTGGCGGACCTGCGGCCCCTTCTCGGAATCTCGGGCGATCCCGTCATTTCCCGGGTGGAGGCCTGGCGTCCCGCCATACCCCAGTACGTGGTGGGGCACGGGACGTACAAGGAGGCCGCGGCCAGGCTCGAGGGCAGCCACCCCGGGCTCTTCGTTTCGGGCAATCTTCTCTACGGTGTGTCTGTCGGGAACTGCATCCAGAACGCGACGGCCACCGCGGAGAAGGTGACCGGCTTTCTCAGTCGGAGGCGCCGGGGATAAAAGCACACGCGGCCGTTTCGCAAATATGGAATCTATCTTGTATAATTTTTTCATAGAAGGGGGCACTTATGCCAGTGAAAAAGACCGATTGGATTTGGCTCAACGGTGAATTCGTACGGTGGGAAGACGCCAAGATCCACGTTCTCTCCCACGTGATTCACTACGGCACGAGCGTTTTCGAGGGGATCCGCTGCTATAACACGACCAGGGGCGCCATGGTGCTTCGCCTGAAGGAGCACATCCAGCGCCTGTATAACTCCGCGAAGATCTACCGGATGGAGATCCCGTACTCGCTTGATGATTACATGGACATCTGCCTCGAGGTGATCAGGAGGAACGATCTCAAGGAGTGCTACATCAGGCCGGTGGTCTACCGGGGATACGGCGAAGTCGGGGTCAACCCGCTCGGCTGTCCCGTGGATACGGCCGTTGCCGTCTGGGAATGGGGTGCCTACCTCGGACCGGAAGCCCTGAAGAACGGTGTCAAGGTCTGTGTGTCCAGCTGGAACCGGATGGCGCCCAACACGTTGCCGGCCATGGCCAAGTGCGCGGCAAACTACATGAACGGACAGCTCATAAAGATGGAAGCGGTCATGAGAGGCTACACCGAGGGCGTTGCCCTTGATCCGGCGGGTTACGTGAGCGAGGGATCGGGTGAGAACCTCTTCATCATCTGGAATGGGGTTGTTTATACGCCCACGCTGGGACACTCCGTATTGCCCGGCATCACCAGGGACGGCGTTCTGAAGATTCTCGCGGAAGAGTTGAAAATGCCCATCCGCAGGGAAGGCATCCCCCGGGATATGCTCTACGTGGCCGACGAGATCTTTTTTACGGGCACCGCCGCAGAGGTCACGCCCATTTCGAGCGTGGACGATATAACCGTGGGCAAGGGCACGATCGGACCGGTGACGGAGGCCGTCCAGAAGCGCTACCTTGAAATAGTCCAGGGGAAGGCCGAAGATATATACAATTGGCTGATACCGGTCTACAAGTAACCGAGGCCCGAGGACTTCGGAGAAGAGTAGCGGTTGGTGGGACGGAATGGAAGCCGGACGAGCAGGATGGACCAACGGCCGGGTTTGATTCCGCTCCGGAAAAGTTGGCGAAAGCCCTGGTGGAATGTGACGGGGCACGGGGACGGCAGGCGGGCGATGCCTGGGTCCTTCGCTGTGTACCCCCCTGGAGGGAGGCCTGATGCATATCAACGACTATCTCAAAACGGCCATCGAAAAGGGGGCAAGTGACCTTCACCTCAAGGTGGGCTCGCATCCTGTCATTCGCATCGATGGTCACCTGCACCCGATGGTGGAACAAAAGAGGCTGATGCAGGAAGACACCATCGCGATGGCTTTCTCCATCATGGACGCCAAGCAGAAGGAGAAGTTCAAGACCAACCTCGAACTGGACATCGCTTACTCGGTGCCGGGCCTCGGACGCTTCCGGGTCAACATCTTTCAACAGCGCGGGACGGTGGGCATAGTCGCCCGCGTCATTCCCATAGGCATCAAGACCGTGAAGGAACTCATGCTGCCTGCCATCCTGGAGCGCATCGCCGCAGAACCCCGGGGACTCATCCTCTGCACGGGAACCACGGGATCGGGCAAGTCCACGACGCTCGCGGCCATGGTCGACCAGATCAACGCAACGCGGACGGAACACATCATCACCGTCGAGGATCCGATCGAGTTCCTGCACAGGGACAAGAAGTCCATCGTCAACCAGCGGGAGGTGGGCGTGGACACGCGGTCCTTCGCCTCGGCCCTCCGGGCTGCCCTCCGTGAAGACCCGGACGTGGTGCTCGTGGGCGAGATGCGGGACTACGAGACCATCGAGACGGCGCTGCTGGCCGCCGAGACAGGACACCTGGTATTCTCCACTCTCCACACGCTGGATGCCACGGAGACCGTTAACCGCGTCATCTCCGTTTTCCCGCCTCACCAGCAGAAGCAGATCCGCCTCCAACTTGCGGCCGTCCTCCGCGCCGTCATCTCCCTCAGGCTGCTTCCGAGGGCGGACGGGAAGGGGCGCGTCCCGGCGGCGGAGGTCATGATCTGCACCTCCACCATCAGGGATTGCGTCGAGAACAAGGAGAAGACCAAGCTCATCAGGGACTACATCGAGCAGGGCTACAGCCAGTATGGCATGCAGACCTTCGATCAATCCCTCTTTTTCCTGTATAAACAGGGCCTTATCACGCTTGAGGAGGCGCTCAGAAGGGCGACCAACGCGGACGAGTTTAAACTGAAGATAGCAGGCGTGCAGTCGACGTCCGATATCGCGAAGGAGCAGATGGAAGCTGCGGGCTCCTCTTCTTCTGAAGACCAGCCCATGCCGCCAAGCTTCGTAAAGTATTGATGCATCCCGGAACTTCGCAGAAACGCGCCCTGAGAATGACCGCCGAGAGGATACTCGCGCGCCGCGACCACGGCCGGGAAGAACTGCGCCGCAAGCTCCTGAAAAGGGGCTTCGAGGCCGCGGACATCGAGGCTCTGATCTCCGACCTGGAGAAGGCCGGCTACCTAGACGACACGCGCTATGTGGAATCGCTCAAACGCTTTGAACTGGGGCGCGGACACGGCCTGAACTACATCGGCGCAAAACTCCGGCAACGGGGCCTTCGGGTGACGAGATCTCCGGATGACCTTCGGGCGGAAGTCCGATCCCTGCGCCGATTCGTGGACAAAAAGGGCTGGTCCGATCGATTGTTGACACGCGGCCCCGAAGGGGCCAGAATTTTACGTTTTCTGAAGGGCCGCGGATACACGACCGCCGCGATCGGGGCCGTTCTCAGCGGGCCGGGCCCTGAAGATCCGTAAGTGGCGACCTCAGGGTCCTGATCACCACAGACTTGGGCCGTGCGGGCAGCGTTGGCCGGATCGGCGACTACGAAGGGACAGATCAATGAAAGGCAATGATATTCGAACGGCTTTCCTGGAGTTTTTTCAAGAGAACGGCCACAAGATCGTCAGGTCCTCCTCCCTCATTCCGGCGGGCGATCCCACGCTGCTCTTCTCGAACGCCGGGATGAACCAGTTCAAGGACGTCTTCCTCGGCAAGGAAAAGAGGGGCTACACGAGGGCGACGTCCAGCCAGAAGTGCGTGCGGGCCGGCGGGAAGCACAACGACCTCGAAAACGTCGGCCGGACCGCGCGACATCATACCTTCTTCGAGATGCTGGGCAATTTCTCCTTCGGAGACTATTTCAAGTCCGAGGCCGTCGATTACGCGTGGGAATTCCTGACCCGCGTCGTGCGGCTCCAGGAGGACCGCATGGTCGCCACGGTCTTCTGCGGCGAAAACGGTGTGCCCCGGGATGCGGAGGCTTACGGCTACTGGAAGAGGCACCTGCCCGAAGATCGCATCCAGGAACTCGGCATGCACGACAATTTCTGGGCGATGGGGGAGACGGGGCCCTGCGGCCCATGCTCGGAAGTTCACTTCTTCCAGGGCGGCCATATCCCCTGCCTCGAGGAAGAGGCGGGACGGGAATGTCTCGGCGTGGCGTGCGAATGCGACCGCTGGGTGGAAATCTGGAATTTGGTCTTTATGCAGTACGACCGGGACGAGCAGGGCGCACTGAACCCGCTTCCTGCACCGTGCGTCGACACGGGCATGGGGCTGGAGAGACTCGCGGCTGTCATGCAGGGCAAGGGCTCAACCTACGAAACGGACCTCATTCTTCCGCTCATCGAGGCGATGGCCGGGGTCGCCGGCACCGAGTACGGCCGGGCGGAGGCGTCGGACGTGTCTCTCAGGGTCATCGCGGACCACATCCGGGCGGTCACCTTCCTCATTTCCGACGGTGTGATCCCCACGAACGAGGGACGGGGCTACGTGCTGAGGAAGATCGTCCGCAGGGCGGCGCGCCACGGGAGACTCCTCGGCGTGGAGAAGCCGTTTCTTCACGAGCTGGTGGGGGATGTCACGGCACTCATGGGTGCAGCCTATCCCGATATCGTCGAGCACGAGGAGCACGTCAGAAAGGTGATATTGCGGGAGGAAGAGGCCTTCAGCGCGACCTTGTCGCTCGGGCTGAGCCACCTGCTGGAATCCGCCGCAGCCCTCTCTCCGCCCGACGATAAGGCCATTCCGGGCGAGGTGCTCTTCAAGCTTTACGACACCTTCGGATTCCCCCTCGACCTGGCGGAGGACATCGCAAGGGACAAGGGCCTGGTGCTGGACATTGAAGGTTTCAACGCGTGCATGGAAAGGCAGAAGGAACTCGCGAGGCAGTCCTGGAAAGGTGGGATCGACACGCAGAAGGTCCGAGAACTCGCCGAATTCGGCGTCCGCTCGACGTTTCTCGGCTACGATACGCTTGAGGTCGAAAATGCGCGTTGCCTGCTCATCCTCAAGGACGGAAAGCGCGTTCAATCTGCCCTCGCGGGCGACGAGGTCGAAATCGCCTTCGACAAAACGCCTTTCTACGCGGAGAGCGGTGGGCAGGTGGGCGACGTGGGCAGCATCCGGGCGGAGAACGCCGAACTCAAAGTCGTCGACACACAGAAACCGGTGGAGGGGCTCATCCTGAGCAGGGCCCGCGTGAAGACCGGGGAACTGCGTGAGAACGAGACGGCGGACCTGCAGGTGAACGCAGACGCACGGGCCTCCACCATGGCCCACCACACGGCCACGCACCTGCTGCACGCCGCCCTGAGGGACATGCTTGGGCCGCACGTCAAGCAGGCGGGTTCCCTCGTCGCGCCCTCGCACCTGCGCTTCGACTTCCAGCATTTCGCCCCGCTCGAGACCGATGTCCTGGAGGCCATCGAGGAATGGGTGAACAAGGCCGTTCTGGCGGACAGACGCCTGGAGACGGACGTGATGCCCATCGACAAGGCCGTCAATTCGGGCGCCATGGCGCTTTTCGGAGAGAAATACGGTGAGACCGTCCGCGTGGTCACCGTTCCGTCCTTTTCTAAGGAGCTCTGCGGCGGCACGCATGTTTCGAATACGGGCAAGATCGGCCTGTTCAAGATCGTGGGCGAACATTCCGTCTCGGCGGGCGTACGCAGGATCGAGGCCGTTGCGCACATGCCCGCGTACCGATATGTCAGGGAGCAGAGCAAGGTCCTTGATGCCGCGACCGAACACCTCAACGTGCCCCACGAACGCATCCCGGAAACGGTATCGCGGCTTCAGACCGACCTGAAGAAGATGGAGAAGGAAGCCTCCAGGCTGAAGCTCCAGCTTGCGTCCGGCAGCCGGACCGAAGGTGATGTGGTGGAGGAGGTCGACGGGATCAAGCTGATGGTCCGCAAAGTCCATGGGCTCTCTCCGGCTGAAGTCAAGAACCTGGCCGATTCCCTGCGGGACAGGATCAAAAGCGGCATCGTAGTCATCGGCAATAACCTCGACGACAAGGCCAGCCTGACCGTGGCTGCTACGAAAGATCTCATGGACCGGTTCAAGGCCGTTGATCTTGCGAGGCCGCTCGGCAAGATCATAGGCGGCGGAGGGGGCGGCAAGCCCGATATAGCGGAGGCCGGAGGGAAGCTTGTGGAGAAACTTGACGAGGCGCTCCATTCGGCGAAGGCCAAGCTGGAAGAAGTCATTGGGAAGAAGTGATCTTGTGAACGGTGATCAAGTGACCGAGCGATCGAGTAAAAAGAGAAGGCCGCCCTTGCGGGCGGCCTTCTTATGTTAATGAACGGTCGCGGAGTTTCTAGTTGACCATGATGACCATGGTCCTCTCGGCGCGGAACTTGTCCTTGTTGAGGATCTTCACCGTGCCCTGCTGGCCATCGGCGGAAATGCCGATCGTGTAGTCGGCGTCTTCCTTGAAAGTGACTCCAGGTGCGATCTTGATCTTGCGGATGCTGGCTACGCCGGCGTCCTTCGCCGTAAAGGTGATGGTATCGCCGGAGCGCAGATCGAGGTGATTCGGGAACGAGGCCTCGTTGAAATCCGTTATGCGCGCACGACCGTACCACGGGTCTTTCACCACGCCGGTGCTGATGAGGGCCTTGCGGTCGCCGACCCTGTAAAACACGGAGTTCAACCTGGCCTTGAGATCCTCGGACAGGTTCTGAACGTCCTGAATCTTCTTGAGGAGATCTTCCCGTTCTGCCTGCAGCATGGCCACATCCTGGTTGAGCTGATCCCTCTTCTTCTGCAGGTCGGAGACCTGCTCCAGAAGTGTGGTCTTCTGCTTGGCTAGAACGTCGCGCTCGGAAATGGCCGAATTCTTCTCGCTGATCAGCTTCTGCTTGGCTCGGCGGATCACACCGTAAGGGCTTACGGCGGCGTCGCCCTGGGTGACGAATGTTCCGTAAACGCCGTTGTCATAGAAATTCCACACCTTGAAGCCGGGAACGAGTTCGTCCATGAGATTGACGCGCTGGACGAGCTTCTTTGCTGTATTGGCATCGAGGCCCTTGTCCTTGGTGAGATAGTTCATGGCGATCTCGGCGTGCGTTTCGCCGCGTTTCACCACGACGGGGGAAGGAAGTTTCTGCTCGAGGTCCTGCACCTTGACCTTCATGTCCTCGACCTCGTTCTGCTTCTTGAGGATTTCGGAGATGAGGTCCCTGTAGCCGATACCCTGCTCGCTCTTGAGCCGCTGCTCGAGGAGGGTTTTCTGGTCGGGGGTTAGGTTCTGGCCGACGACGCCGCCCAGGTCCTTACCACCCTGCTGGACGTATTTCTGAAGCAGGGCGTTCATCTGGTTCTGCTGGGCGTCGATGTCCTGCTCCATCTTGGCTATTTTCTGGGCCGTCGCCATTTGGGAATCGACTTCCTTCGACTCTTTCTTGCACGCAAGCACGAAGAAGAGCGACAGCACGGTTAGAGCGACGAAGAGTTTTTTCATCAAGATTCCTCCCTTGAATTCATAAGTTCAGGATACCACCAGCGGTCGTTGTTCGATAAGTGATGTGACTCACAGTCTATCCCCGTTCCCGGCGAGTAGAGAATTCGTGCATGAGTATGGAACCGGCTACGGCGACGTTCAGCGAGTCCCAGCCCCGGACCATGGGAATGCCGACCTCCTGCGCGCACCTGTCCCCGAATTGGGGCGAAAGCCCCCGCCCTTCATTGCCGAGCAGGATCGCGAAAGGTTTTTGAAGTCCCGTGCCGGGCTCTGGGAGGCGGCCGCCTGGAACGGCTGCCAGAAGCGCAACGCCGGTCGACAGGGCCCAGTCGAGAAACGCCTCGCTGGTGCATGCCAGCACAGGGACGTGGAATGCCGCTCCCCCGCTTCGAAACAGAGCGGTCAGGCGGAAGGGATCACAGGTTCCTTCCCCGGCAAAAACGCAGGAAGCTCCGAAGGCTCTGGCGGAACGGACGAGTATGCCCGTATTCACCGGATCCTGAACCGCATCGAGGTAGAGGAAAAAATCGCCGGGTTTGGGAGACGGGAAGATCCCCGCCGGACGAATCCCCAAGGCCATGACGCCTTCCGGCGCCGAGAGAGTGCTCAGACGCTCGAGGAGTCGCGGGGGCACGCGGTAGATCCGCCGCGCTGAAGTCGGCGGCGCCAGTTCACCCGACCATTCTTCCCAACGGTCTTCCTGGACGAGGATGTCCTCGAGCTGCCATCCGGCCTTGAGGGCTTCCCGCAGCATGTGCCGGCCTTCTATGAGAATGAGATCCCTGTTTTTGCCCGCCGCGGCCATGCGGAACTTCTTTGCGACGGGATTTTGGGCGGAGGTGATGCTCACAATGTCCATGGAGGGATTCTAGCAGAACTACCTGCCGCTGGCTGCCTGATCGGCTTCAGCCGGAAGATTGGAACGCCCTGGGCTTCAAGTGCATGATTTCGGGCGTGAAAGTTCCCCGTCTTTTCGAACATTGTCCCCCCTTCAATTCCGCGACACGGCGTTGGGCCAAAATCAAACGGAGAGGGCATGCCCTCTCCGTCTGGCTGTTCATGGTGCCGAAGGGGGGACTCGAACCCCCACGCCCTTTCGGGCACTACCCCCTCAAGATAGCGTGTCTGCCAGTTCCACCACTTCGGCACGAGGGGTCATTTCGTCTTGCCTTCAGGCGCCTTTTCAGGGGGCTTGGGCGCAGGAGTTGCTGGCGACTGAGGTTTGGATTCAGTCGCCGTGGCCGCGCCCTTCTCCTTGGCCGGGGCCGGGGTTTCTTTCGCCGCTCCAGGTTTGGCCGTCGCCGCTCCAGGTTTGGCCGTTGAAGCCGCATTGTTCTGGACGGCCGGCGGGTTCTTTTCCATGATGTTCTTCTGCTTCCAATTCGTAGCGATAACGAGAACAATAGAGAGAACCATGAATAGAACCGCAAGACCGGTGGTCAGCTTCTGCAAAAAGGTGGCCGACCCCCTGGCGCCGAAGGCGGTCTGGGAAGATGCCCCGCCGAAGGCCGCTGCCAGGTCACCCCCCTCGCCAGGCTGGAGCAGAATGATGCCGATAAGCAAAAGGCTGTCCAAGATGTAAATAATCCACAAAATCGTTACCATCGTGCCTCCTCGCGCCTTCCCGAGGGCGCCGAGATAGAATACCCCATCCAGAGAATGCGGTCAAGGGTGGTGCGGCTTGTCCTGCATGACGAAAACGGGGCGCCGGCTGATTTCGGCGATTCCTCCTCGGGATGGTCTTGGGGCATTTAGGCCGACCGCCGACAGGTGCCCGGAAGACGGCTTTCGAACCGGCTACCTATGATATGATGCGTAATGGAGGTATGCCTCCGGAAGCTTAGACACCATTGGAACGGCGGAGCGATTTGGATTCCAGGTGGATGGTGATAATGTCATGCGAGGTCAAATCATGAAGCGCTTGTCTGTTAGCTTCCTTACATTGGTTTTGCTCGCCACAGTGGCCTGTGCTCACAAACAGCCTGCGATACCCGGAGCTCCCGACGCGGGTTTCAGCAGAAGAGGCAAAGCCGCAAAGGGAGAGCTGCCGGGCGATGCGACGATTAAAAACCCGGAAGTCGCCTACAACATGGCCCTGGAATTCGCCAGCCAGGGCAACATGGAAGGTGCGCACCACTATATCGCCCTCGCGAGCAAGTTGCGGACGGACTCGAAATACTCCTACACCAATGGTCTCTTCTATCTGTCCGGGGGGAAGTACCACGAAGCCCTGGATTATCTCCAACTCGCCATGAAGCAGGGGCCGGGTACGCAGGAGAACAGGCTGGCCGTTCTCAACGCGATGGGAGCGTGTCACATGGAGTTGGGTGAAAACGAGGAAGCCTTGAAGCTTTTCAGGCAAGTGGTGAACAGCAACGGCGTCTTCAGCCGATACGAGTCCTACTACAACATGGGTGTGATCTACATGAGGGAGAAGAAGTACCTCGACGCGGAAGCCGTCTTTCTCAAGGTCATCGACGAGAACCCCCGTTACTACAAGGCCTACAACAAGATAGGGATCATCAAGTCCACGGAGAACAAGTGGGGGGACGCGGCCCTCAATTTCAAGAAGGCTCTGGATCTATTGAAAGGCGATTACCAGGCCCAGCAGAGCGATGGGGCCGAAATCTACTATCATTACGGCGAAGCGCTCTACCAGGAAAAGCTTTACCCGCAGGCGCGCTCCGCCCTGCTGGAAGTCCTGAAGATAGCCCCGGAAAGCAGGTTCGGCCAGAGCGCGAAAGCTATTCTCGCCAAGATCGGCGGTGGTGATCTTTGATGTTCGGTAAAATCAGGGCCGGCCTCCAGAAGACGCGTGAGGTCTTCGCCGGAAGAGTGGCCGATGTTTTCGGCAGAGATGCCGTGGACGATGAGTATTCCATTGAGACTCTCGAAGAGGCCTTGCTCGGCGCAGACGTCGGGTTGGCTACCATCGAGAAGCTCCTCAACCGTCTTCCAAGGCAGGCCCGCTCCGGTGGACAGGGGCTGAAGGCGGCCCTCGAGGAGAGAATGATGGCCTTGTGGCCTCCCACTCCGCCCCCGGAGGGCCCCCCGCCCGGGCCGTGGGTGAATCTCGTGGTCGGCGTAAACGGCGTCGGGAAGACCACGACCATAGGCAAACTGGCCGCGGCGCGTACGGCAGGCGGGCAGAGGGGGATTCTCGCCGCGGGGGACACGTTCCGTGCCGCGGCGGCGGAGCAGCTTGAGATATGGTCGCAACGGGCCGGCGCCCAGATCGTCCGGCAGAAGGAAGGCGCGGACCCGGCCGCCGTCGCCTTCGACGCCGTCCAGACCGCCGTATCGCGCGGCCTGGATTTTGTGCTCATCGACACCGCGGGCCGGCTCCACGTCAAGCACAATCTCATGGAGGAGCTTGCAAAAGTCCACAGGGTCGTTGGACGGGCCTGCCCGGGCGCCCCTCACCAGGTGAGTCTCGTTCTGGATGCCACCACGGGGCAGAACGGCCTGAGTCAAGCCGTGACTTTCATGGATAAGGTCCCCGTGACCGACCTGGTTCTCACGAAGCTGGACGGAACCGCGAAGGGGGGAATCGCCTTGTCCATCGCTTCGGAACTCCAGATTCCCATTCGATACGTCGGCGTGGGAGAAAAAGTCGACGATCTCGTCCCCTTCGATGCGAAGGAATACGTGCAGGGCCTGTTGAATTGAGAGGAGTCTTTCGTGGGAAGCATGGGGCCTGACCCGAGGTACATGAGGGAAGCCATCGCCCAAGCCCTCAAGGGCAAGGGACGGACGCACCCCAACCCGTGCGTGGGCGCGGTCGTCGTCCGCGACGGCATGGTGATGGGCAAGGGCTACCATAAGGGCCCGGGCCGCCCGCATGCCGAGGTGGAGGCGCTCAAGGAAGCGGGTGGGGAGGCCCGGGGCGCCGACCTCTACGTGACATTGGAACCCTGCAACGTTTTCGGCCGGACCCCTCCATGTACAAAAGCCATTGTTGCGGCGGGCATAACCCGCGTGTTTGCGGCGGGTTCGGACCCAAACCCGCAGGTGTGCGGCAGAGGATCGGAAGAACTGAGCAAGGCCGGGGTAGAGGTTGTCATGGGTTTCCTTGAAGACGAGGCCCGGGCCGTGGATCTTGCGTACCACGCTTATCACTTGAATCGCAGACCCTACGTTCACCTGAAGATCGCCCAATCGCTCGACGGACGGGTGACGTCGTCTGCAGGTGGATATCTCACGGGCGTGGAAGCCAGAAAACGGGTGCACGAGGATCGTTTTCTGTCGGACGCTGTTCTGGTTTCGGCGGGGACGGTGATAGCCGATGATCCTCTGCTCAACGTCCGTATGGAAAAGCTGAGAAAGAGCCTCGTCCGTGTGATCCTGGACAGCCGGTGCGTGATTACGGGGCACGAGGCTATCTTCCGGACGTGTCCCGGAGACGGCCCCGTATGGGTGGTCAGGCCCGAAGGAAAGACTCCACCTGAAGTTGCGGGGATGGAGGGCGTCGAAGTATTGCCGCTCCCGCGACTCGAGTCCGGCGGTTTCCCGCTGACCTCGATTCTGGCCCTCCTTCACCGGAAAAGGGTCGTTGAGCTTTACGTCGAGGCGGTGGGCCGTCTGTCGGGCGCCTTCCTTTCGGAAAGATACGTGGACAGGATATCCATTCATCTCGCTCCCGTCCTTGTGGGCGGCGAAAGGCAGCCTGGGCCCGTGGACGGTTTTGTCCCAGGCCGTGAGTTGCGGCTGGAGAAGGCACGCTGGACCCAGGCGGGAGACGACTGGATCGTGACGGCTCCGTTGGAGGGGCGATGTTTACCGGCCTGATTCGGGAGGTGGGGCGCGTCTTGTCGATCGATCGCAAGGGGACGGACGCCTCGCTGTTCGTAGAATGCGGCGCCGTGATCGAAGACGCGAAACCGGGCGACAGCATCGCCGTCGACGGAGCATGCGTTACGGTCGAATCCCTTGATATGGGGCGATTCTCCGCCTTTCTCAGCTCGGAAACGCTCACCCGAACGACTCTCGGCCACGTGAAACCAGGCGACGAGGTGAACCTGGAAGCCGCACTGCGTCAAGGAGACAGACTCGGGGGGCACATGGTTCAGGGACACGTCGAGGGGGTGGGCCGGGTGCGCGTCTTCAAGCGGACCGGACGCGCTGCCGAACTGGTTGTCGAAATGCCTCCCAATCTGAGCCAGTACGTCATTCCGAAAGGGTCTATCGCACTGGCGGGGATAAGCCTCACGGTCGCCGGACTCGGAGAAGATACCGTCAAGGCGGCAGTGATTCCGGCGACGCTGGATGGTTCGACCATGAGGAGCTGGCAGCCGGGAAAAAAGATCAATGTGGAAACGGACATGATAGGGCGCTATATTGTGGCCTATTTGAAGGGTCTGCACCCCAAGGGGGAGGCCCTGTCCGTCGACAAGTTGAAAGAAATGGGATTTTGACCGTCAAAGAGTCACTTCAAACGCCGTCGCCGGGAGACAGCCGCCCCAACCGGGCTCTGATCTCGTCGGGTGGATCCGGAGAGAGAATATGCCGTTGATTGCCATCGAACAGGCCCTGGAGGAAATCAAGCAGGGGAGAATGCTGATAATCTGTGACGACGAGGACAGGGAGAACGAGGGTGACCTCTACGTCCCGGCGGACAAGGTGACACCGGAGATCATCACCTTCATGGCGACGCACGGTCGGGGATTGATCTGCCTGGCCATGACCGGCCGGCGCCTCGACGATCTTCAGATCCCAATGATGGTCCAGGACAACACGAGCCAGTTCCAGACGGCATTCTGTGTTTCCATCGAGGCCAAGTACAAGACGACGACGGGCATATCGGCCCACGACCGCGCCGCCACGATCCTCACGGCAATAGACACCGAGGCCGGCCCGTCCGACCTTGCCCGCCCCGGACACATCTTTCCGCTCAGGGCAAAGGAAGGGGGCGCGCTCCGCCGCCCCGGCCAGACGGAGGCCTCGGTGGATCTTTCCAGGCTGGCGGGGCTCTACCCGGCAGGCGTGATCTGCGAAGTCATGAAAGACGACGGGACCATGGCCCGTATGCCGGATCTTCTCAAGTTCTCTGAGGAGCACGGCGTCAACATCGTTACCATCGCCGACCTCATCGATTACAGGCTCAGCCGTGAGTCCCTGGTCAAACGGGTCGCACAGCCCGAGCTTCCCACCAGGCACGGCCTGTTCCGGGTCATCGCCTACGAAAGCATCCTCACGGAAAGGACGCACCTGGCCATGACCATGGGCGAGTGGAAGCCGGGGGACGAGGTTCTCGTGCGGATGCACTCCGAGTGTCTCACCGGCGACGCTCTGCATTCACTGCGTTGCGACTGCGGTGCACAGCTTGATGCAGCCATGGCCGCCATTGCCAGCGAGGGGCGCGGCGTGCTGGTCTACCTCCGGCAGGAAGGGCGCGGAATAGGGCTGCTCAACAAGCTCAAGGCTTACGAGCTCCAGGACCAGGGCATGGACACGGTCGAGGCCAACGAGGCCCTCGGTTTCGCCGCGGACCAGAGGGACTACGGTATCGGCGCCCAGATCCTTCACGACCTGGGCCTCTCCAAGATTCGGATCCTCACCAACAACCCCAAGAAGCTGGCCGCCCTCTCGGGTTTCGGCATAACCATCGTTGACCAGGTCCCGCTCGAGATCGCTCCCAACGAGAACAACCGAAAGTACCTGCGGACGAAGAAAGAGAAACTGGGACACACGCTCAAGCAGGTGTGACGGTGCGTGTCCGGTCCGGCTTCGGTAACTGCCTGCCGCCCCCCGTGCGGCAGGCATGCATGCTCGGTTATGTCCGCGCCCTCAGAAGAAAAGTGGAAATGAGGTTTCTTCGGGAAGGTGGCCGAACGCCTCCTTCGGTTCCGCATCGGGCGGATAGGCGATAGCCCAGAGCGCCAGGCCTCCGGCCGGCAGCGCCGGAACCTGGCACCCGGGAAGGTGGCCCGAAAGCATCGCCGGGATCTGACCGGGCTCCAGCCTCCCGGCCCCCACGGCCACGAGGGCGCCGCCGATCAGTCGGACCATCCGGTGGAGGAACGAGGGCCCGGAAACGGTTAGCACCAGCAGGGGGCCCCTCTCTTCAACACGGCACCGGGTGATTGTTCTCACGGTGTTGCGCGTGCGACCGTAGGCTGTTGTGAAGAGGGCGAAGTCATGCTCTCCGAGAAAGGTGCGGCTCGTCAGGCCCATGATTTCAGAATCCAAAGTTCCCTTCCATCGGAGAACGTAAGGCGCCAGGAACGGCGGTACGACGGAATCCCTGTAAATATTGTACCGGTAGGTCTTTCCCGTGCACGAGTAGCGTGCGTGAAAATCGTCGCGAACCCAACCCGCCCTGTAAATGCGGACGGCGGCTGGAAGGTGAGCGTTGAGGCCGAACAGCAGAGGCTGTGAGGGTCGATCCAGATCCGTGTCCACGTGGGCGGTAAAGGCGCGGGCGTGAACTCCGGCGTCCGTCCTCGAACACCCCACCACCCGGCGCCCGTTATGTCCTATGTTTTTCAGCGCATCGTCCAGAAAATCCTGGAGAGTGGAGCCGTCCTTCTGGGCCTGCCAGCCGCTCACCCCTGTCCCGACAAAGGCGAGGTCCAGCCGCAGGCGCCGTGTGACGTTGGCGGGAATTCCGATTCCCTCCGCTCCTTCGCGGATGGTCCCCGGGCCGTAATCCGTTTTACCCATGGCGCGCCGGCTACTCGTTGGTAGTTGTACTCTGCTTTTCGAGAAGGTCGTTGATCACCTTCAGGAGGTTGGAGGATTGGATGGGCTTGCTGATGTAAGCGTCGGCGCCGAGGGCGAGCCCGCGCTCACGGTCCTCTTTGGCTCCTTCGGTGGTGATGATGATGATGGGCATGGACTTGGTCTTGGGATTCTGCCGGATGAGCGAAACCAGCTTGAGCCCATCCATGACGGGCATGTTGATGTCCGTGAGAATCATGTCCACTTCTTCGGTCTGGAGTTTCTTCAGTGCGTCGACACCGTCCACCGCCTCGAGAATGGTACATCCTTTGAATCTCTTGAGCGAAAAAGAGATAAGCTGTCGCATGGTGGGTGAATCTTCAACGACCAGAAAACGCAACCCTTCCATTCCTGCCCCTCTATCAGCTCTTCGTGACTGGCGTCGTGAGCAAGTCCAGAAATCCCTGAATCGTATTCAGCTTTCTTTCGGACTGCGAGTATAGCTTGCTCGAAAAAATGGCCGTGGCGGCGTGTGCGGCCAGCAATGAGAAGAGTTCGTAGTCCACCGCCGTGAACGCATCCTTCTGCACCAGGAGTTTGTAGATATTGATAACGCCGATCACGTTTTCCTTGATTTTGAGGGGAATGCACGAGAGCGGATGGGCAGCATCCACCTGGTAGTCGTCTCCGGCCTGATTGATGTAGTAGGGCTCGCCGGCCTTGGCCACGCCGCCCACGATACCATCGCCGATCTTAATGGTCGGAAAGACGAAATCCTCTTCGTACCCCTCGCTGGCGATTACGCCGAGTTCGTTCGTCTTTTCATCCATGAGCATGATGGCGAAGATCTCCGCCCCGACCAGGTTGATGATGATTTCCATGACGATGTGGATGACTTCCTGAAAGTCGAGCGTGGAGTGCAGCTGATAGGAAGCCACGTACAAATTCGCGAGATTGTTGTTCTGCTCCTCGACCTCGACGTAGCGCTGGGCGAAGTCCTTGTTTTCCTCTTCCACCTTCTGGTAGCGGGCCTCTAGTTCGTTCCTCTCGCGTTCGATTTTCGCCAGCCTCTGCCTGAGGGCGTCAAGTTCGGCTTCGGCGCTTTGAGCATTCCCGCTTCGGGACTCGAGCGAGGCGACCTGAAACCTCAGGCGCTCGTTCTCCTTGAGCAGATCCTGGATGAAATCCTTCTGCTTGCTGAGCATCTGGAGGAATTCCTGGCTTTTCTTGAACATGTCGCTGTGTTCTTCGGCCATTGCGGCTCCAAAGGTAGTTTGTACCATACCGTCAGGGTGAATGCAATGAAGCGTCCTGCACGATGGCGTAACGATTGATGAGGTCTGTTATGCCCGCGATGTTCGAGATGTAGTCCGTCGCCCCCGCCTTTATGACTTCCTTCGGCATGCCGAAAATCACGGCCGATTCCTCGGATTCGGCCAGCACCAGCCCGCCGGCCGCATGCAGGGCCACGGCGCCGTCCTTTCCATCATCGCCCATGCCGGTTAGAACGGCAGCGAGGCAGTTTCCGCCGCAGGCCTCTGCCAAGCTCTGGAGCAGGTAATTGCCGGATGGCGCAAACCGGTCCTCCGGCAGCTTTTCAAAAACCTCTAACGCGAGATCTCCACCCAGTCTCCGGATTCTGAGTTGCCGGCCGCCCGGGGCGATATAGGTGTGCCCGGGCAGGACGACCTCGCCGTCCTCGGCCTCCTTGACGACGCGTCCGGTCAGTCCGCTCAGTCTTTCGGCAAAGAGGCGGGTGAACACCGCCGGCATGTGTTGGCAGATCAGGACGGGCGAGAGGATCTTTGGGGACAGTCCCATGAGGATCCGCTGCAGGGCGGGAGGGCCACCGGTCGACGAAACGAGAGCCACGATTTCCGCCCTCCGTTTACCCGTGCCTTTGGGGAGGCTCTTGGGCGGGGTCGGCGCTTCATCGTTGAGCCGTTGCCGGATCCGATCGAGCTGCAGGGTGCGAATAGCCAGGATCTTCGTCAGGAGCTCCTTTTCGATGCTGACGAGCTGCGGAGAGGCCATCCGTGTGGGTTTGACCACGAAGTCCACGGCGCCAAGGTCGAGCGCCTTGAAAACGGATCGGTCCGATTCCCTGGCTGAAACGACGATCACGGGCAGGGGATTATTCGCCATAATCCAGCGTAGGACTGCGAACCCGTCCATGTTCGGCATCTCAAGGTCCAGGGTCAACGCATCCGGTTGATATTTTATGATCTTCCTGATGGCGTCCTCGCCGTCGAACGCCTTTCCGACGACCTCGACAAGCCGCGATCGATGCAAGATCTCAGAGATCACCTTGCGGTTGAAAGACGAATCGTCGACCACCAGAACGCGGATGGGCTTCATTGGGTCGCCTTCGTATAGACGAGGTCACTGGGCAGATGAACGAGCTTGAACTTGTCGGTTATGGAAATGAGGCTCTCGGAGTGTCCGAGCAACAGGTACCCCCCGTCGCGCATCTTGTCCCAAAAACGCTCTATCACCTTGACCTTGGCTTCGATATCGAAATAGATAATGACGTTGCGGCAGAAAATCACGTCGAAGGGAGTGAAGAGGCTGTATCTGTCCAGGTCGAAGAGGTTGAACCTCGAGAACTTCACCTTCCGCCGGATTTCGTCGCTGATTCTGAAACGCCCATCGGGCTCTTTCCTGAACCACCTGTTCTTGAACGCATCGTCGACGGCCCGGAAGGAACTCTCCGTGTAGAGGCCCTCCCTGGCCCTGGCCAGAACGCGGGTGTTGATATCCGTCGCCATGATCTCCAGCTCGCCGTCCTTGAACAGCCCGGATTCATGGAGCAGGATCACTATAGAGTAAGGTTCCTCTCCCGTCGAACAGCCGGCGCTCCAGACCCTGATCTTCCTTTCGGGCTTCTGCTTGACCAGCAGGGGGAGGATGTCCTTCTGAAAGCACTTGAGCTGCCGTTCCTCACGCATGAAATACGTTTCATTGGTGGTCAGGAGGTCTATGAGTCGGCCCCATTCCTGCTCCTTCTCCTGGTCGTAGAGAAGAAAGTGAATGTACTCCTCCGGCCGAATGCCTCCTAGCGCTTCGAGTCGGTTTTCCAGCCGCTTCTCCACGAAGAACCTCGAATTGTCCGAGAAGGACAGTCCGGTCCCGTCGTGAACGAGAGCGCAGAACCGCCTGAAGACATCGTCGCTCAGGAGTGCTGTGCCCAGACTGTCGAGGCTATCCCATGCGCCCATGCTCTACCGGCTCTCCAGTTGTTTGAGTATTTCGATGAGGATCAGTTTCGTCTGAAAATCGACGGACTGTGCCTCATTCTCGATCAGCCGGAGATGTTCTCGGCCGAGAGCCAGGAAGAAGGCGTAGGCGGAGTCCTTGAGGACGGGATCCGTGAGGTAGTTCAGCATCCGGGGCACGGCCTCCGCCGCCCTGAGGGCTATGAGGGCCTGCACAACCGTCTGCTTGACCGTCGGATCCGGGTCGCGTTCGAGTTCCTTGAGAAGCAGCGGAATGTAACGGTGGTCGTTGGATCCGCCCATCAGTTCGATGGCTGAGGATCGGACTTCCCACCTGTGGTCGGTCAGGGCCTGCTCCAGGATTCTCACACCGTCTGGGCGGCCCGATCGCGCCAATGCCGCCAAGGCCGCCCGCCTGACCTCCAACGGATTCTGGTCGTCGAGCGCAAGCTTCATCACGGCGGGGAAGAGGATCCCGCAGCCCACTTCCGCAAGGCCGCGCAAGGCGCCAAGCTTGACCGGAAGAACGTCCTGCTCGAGAAGGCCGAGGAGCGCGTCGCCCACCGACGGATCGGTACTCTGCGCAAGCGCGCAGGCCGCTTCGGAGCGGACCCATACATCCTGATCCGCAAGAAGCGTCATGAGCGTTTCGGGCTGCCGGGCAAGTAATTCCCGCCCGAGCACCGAAATGACTACGCGGCGGACCCTCGAACTGTCATCACCGAGGATGGGCAGGAGGGTCTCAAAGGCGGAATCTCCCATTTTGTGGGCGATGAGCCTCACGACGGTCTGGCGCACTGCGGGTGCGTCGTCCTTGAGCCCGGGGATGAGGGGGGCCGTGTCCTGCCCCAGGCTCTCCGCGAGCAGCGTGTAGCCTGCCCTCCGCACGCCTTCTTCGGCGTCTTCGGTCATAGTCCTGCCGAAATAGCCCATGCGGCCCTTGTGCGAGGGATACTTGCGCGCGAGGCGCTTGATGGCTCTCAGCGCCGTCTCATGGAAGGTCGCGTCTTGCTCGCGCAGCACGGAAACGAGTTCCTGGAGGCAGCGCGGGTCATCGAGCTCTCCCAGCGCGGCCAATGCCTCCATGCGGATCTGGGCGTCCACTTCTCGCGCCTGGTTGAGGATAGGCACGATGGCGTCGGGACCGTTGGACAGCCCCACGAGCCGAATGAGCGGGATCTTGTGCCCGAGCGACTGGGTCTGGTTGAGATGCCTCACCAGGAAGGGCGTCGCCGCCTTGCCGTAAGCTGCGGCGGCCTCGAAGGCGTCCTTCTGAAGGTAGGGATTTTCCAGTTCGGACAGCACCCGGTCCAGAAGAGAGAGGTCCGCAAGAAAGCCGGCGACTAGAATCATGCCCCGGCGCTCTTCCACCTTGGCTTCCTCCCATCTTTCGTCCAGGGCTTCCACCAACTCCATGGGAAAGTGTTTTCTGACGAGCTGTGCCATCTCCGCCTGGTGCTTTTCGAGCAGGACGGCGGGGATACCGGCGTGATAGGTGAGCCCGATGGCCTCCATGAGGTCCATGAGCGGGCTGCCGGGTTCCGCGGCTTTTTCCATCAGGAAGGGGATCACCCGCAGGTCCGCCATGTGGCCCATGGCCTTGAGAACTGCTTTTCGGAATTTCCGGCTGTCGTAGAGTTCGAGCAGTTTGGTCGTGGCCACGGGGCCGCCGATGTTGCTGAGGGCGTCTATCAAATGGAACCAGAGCCAGTCGTCCTGCCGCTTGAAGATGTCCAGCAGCACGGGGAGGCTTCCCGTATCCCGCAAACGGCCGAGGCTGGTGATCGCAGCAGAACAGATGTTTTTGTCCTGATGGCTCAAATAGTAGATGAGATGGGGTGCCGAGTTCCTGCTCGGGACTTCGCCGAGAAGCGTGATCAGTGCGAGCTTGACGTCCACGTCCCCTTCCACGAGATGGTCGTAGATGTGGGGCAGGGCCGCCACCCCCTCCTTGATGAGGGCTTCGACCGCCGAATTCCGTTTCCCCGCGTTCGCGGAATCGTAGAGCGCCCGGAAGAGCAGCGGCAGTACCGGTTCCGCCGGAAGGGTGATGATCGACTCTACGGCGGCTTTTCGAACGCGCCAGTTCCCGTCGCCCAAGAGAGCATCGAGGATGGGCAAAGCCGTGTCGATAGGTTCATCGGCCAGGGCGAGCGCCGCCTTGCGTCGGCTCTCGACGTCCTTCGAGACGGCCAGCCTTTCCGCATCATGGCTCATGGAGGCTTCCCCCTGAATTCAAGACCGCTCCAGGTACCGGTCGACCACTTCACGGAGCAGGTCACCTGCGCCGGCTTTCTTATCATCAAGGTAGCGTCTGGCTTCCGTTGTCTCGTCCGAGAACACGAGGAAAAAATCCTCAGCGTTCTTGACCCTGGCCATCTTGTGCGGGTGATAGACGATAAGGTCCGTAAAGACGCTCCTGGCCATTCTCATGGCGTCGTGTTCCCGTTCCGGGCCGAGAGCCTCAGAGGCCAGAGGCTGGCGCAGGTGGAATTCCAGTTTCTTGACCATGGAACCCTCGTCGATTCCTTCGTCCAGATAGTCGTCGGCCCCGTAGAGGGACTCGGGCCTGCGGCGGTAGCGCCTGGCGTCGTGAATCGCCCCGAGCAGCACAATCGTCTGCGGGGCGTTCTGCTCCGCCCTCAGGCGCGTGATGAGGTCCGTGCCCATGAGGCCGGGGAGGTAGGGATTTACGAGGAGCAACTCCGGTTTTGTCGACACGACGATTTCGTATGCCTTTCGCCCGTCCTCCACGACGTAGAGGTGGAAATGCTGCCTCGTCAGGGTGTCGATGATCAGGTTTCTGAAGTCCCGCTGTATATCCGCAACCACGGCTGATACGCGTTTACCGTTGCCCTCTATCTCGTGGCTCATCTCCCGCGAAGGGCTCACCAGGAATTCGTGTCCGCAACTCCGGCAGCGGACCCTCAGCAGCTTGTCCTGGTCCGACGGCAGGCGGTACTGCTTCAGGCAGCTCGGACATTGAACGTTCATGAGCCCCCCGGGGTCAAAGCTGGATGTCGAGGAAAAGGGGCAGGTTGAGAAAAGCTATAGCCTGTCCCGTGTGGTGAAAAACACCGGCAACGAAGTCCTGCGCCACGGGCTTGAAGCCCTCGGGCGGCGCTTCGAGAGACTGCAGGTCAACGGCTACGAGCTGGTCGATGGCGTCGACCAGCAGCCCGAAGTGGTCCGCGCCCATGTCCAGCACGATGATCTTCCGTCCATCCGCCGAGGAGTTCCGGCTGGTTTGCAGCCGCGCGGCCACGTCCAGCACGCTCACGACCTTGCCGCGCAGGGATATGATGCCCCGGAGGTAGGCCGGGGCGTTCGGCACAGGAGTGATGAGCGGCTCCTCGATGATCAGTGCGATCTCGTGTATCGGAATGGCGTACTTTTCCTTGCCAAGGCTGAAGATGAGCAGCCTCTCGCCGGAATCCCGGGTTTGCGCATCGGCCTGCACCCCTGTCGGTCCTCGTTCCTCCGGAAGTCCCTCACTCAGGATGTCCCGTGACTCGGCGCCGGGCAGGCCTGCAGCCGCGCTGAGCGGGAGTTCCTTTTCTCCCCCGGGGGAATCGGACGAGCTCTTGCGACGGGATTTCACAGCCTTCTCAGTCTGTTTCCTGGATGGCGCCTTTGGTGCGCCCGTCCTTTTCTTCTTGGGGCGGGGCTGCTCGGAAGTGGCCGCCTGCCGCGCTTTCTTACGAATTTTGGCAAGATCCACTGACGCCTCCGTTGACCTATCAATTATACGGGAGCGCCCTACGCTCTGCAATCACGCTCGATTCGATACGGACAGGCCGACCCTCGCAGAGAATCGGCCAGGCGGTTGGAATCCGCGGTACGGCGCGGGTGTTATCTAGCCATATCGGAGGAACGGGAGCCATGGCGGACAGGGAAAGCGATCGATGGGAACCTCTCCCGAGGCCCTACCCCTGGATTGAGATTCTCCTGGATCTGGGCGATCGTTTCGTGCTGGAAGATCAGAGAATCGAGGCCAGGATCAACATATGGCGCTTGCTGATCGTTTCGATACTCTCTTCCATCCCCCTCGCGAACATTTTGGTGTACGGCCCTCAGAATCCGCACGTGGCGGGTCTGCTGGCGGTCGCACTGATCGTGACGGTGTCTCTCGTCTTCCTCTTTCTCCTGAAGTTCCCCAGGCTCCTGCCGGTCATTCGGTACGCTTCGGTGACCCTGGACGTGACGACCGTAACTGTTCTCCTGCTGAACTACATGCTTCAGGGAGACGTGCTCATGGCCACGAACAGCCAGGTCACATTCCTGATTTACTTCCTGGCCCTCGCCCTGATAGCGAGCAGGTACGACGAAAAGCTGGCCATCTACGGGGCCTCCCTGGTGGTCGTGGAATACCTCCTCCTGATCGCCGCGGGCTACCTCTTTTTCGGCCTGCCCGCCGTGAAGCCGGACCCGGGCTACGGCAGTTTCGCGTGGACGAGCCAGATAGGCCGGCTCATCATTCTCGGGGCCGCCTCGGCCATCGCGATCACGGTCGTGAGAAACGCGAGACACCTGCGCGAGAACTCCATTCGGGATTCGTTGACCGGCGTCTATAACAGGGGCTACTTCCAGGACGTCCTTCGGTTGGAAATGGCTTACAGCAAACGGCAGCGTACTCCCCTGTCCGTGGTCATGATGGACATCGACAATTTCAAGCTCTTCAACGACAGCTTCGGTCATCTGAAGGGGGACGGCCTCCTGGTGGCCGTCGGCGACTTCCTCAACCGCAACCTCAGGCGGAGCGACGTGCTGGCGCGCTACGGCGGCGACGAATTCGTCCTGCTTTTGCTGGAAACAAAGGCATGCGACGCCTGCCGGACCCTGCTCCGCCTCCAGGGGATGATGGGCGACTGGCTGCGCGGCCTGATTCCCGAATCCTCGCCCAACATTACATTTTCCCTCGGGGTGGCGTCGATGCACCCGGAGGACGAGACTCACACCGCCCTCATCGAACGGGCGGACGCCGCCCTCTACAGGGCCAAACAGGCAGGCGGAAACGTCGTGTGCGGAGAGGAGGAAGGTATCCTGAAACGCGGGGATCTCGCCGCCGCACGTCAGGAGTGCCCCGTTTAGCGCCCCCGCCTTTGCTCTGCACCCTCAACCGTCGGGGCAGGGCGTCAGGTGCCCAGGTAGGAAATGAACGCCTTCTTAGCCAGAGATGCGTGCCGCCTGACCGTGGTTTCGCTGATGCAGAGCAGCCCGGCGATTTCGGTGTCGTCGTGCCCGAGAATCTCTCTGAGGATGAAGACAACGCGCCGGCGGGGAGGCAGGACCTTGACCCACGAATACACCTTCTCGAGACTGACGGGCGAACCAAGAAGGTCGAGATCCGGGAGTTCGCTCGGGAGATCCTCGAGGGAAACGTGGTCCCGCCTGCTTCGTCGGATGAACGTGTAGGCCCTTCTTACGGCGATGGTCTTGAGAAAGGGCAGGGGATCTTCTCCCAGGCGCAGTCTAGGCAGCGCCCTGTAAAATCTGAAGAAGGTGTCCTGGAGAATGTCTTCTACGTCCTGAAAGCACGGGACGATCTGAAAGACGAGCCGGAAAACGGCCGGATAGCAGGCGTCGAGTATGTGCCTGAAAGCCGCCTGATCGCCCTTCCGGGCGGAGCCCAGATACTCGGCGATTGATGCGTCCTGGGACTTTTCTTCAGGGGTCAAGGTCTCTCCCCCGGCCTACTATCCGCCGTGAAAACACAAGCGTCCGTCAGGTTCCCGCCGCTCCCTCGCAAAATCCCGCCGGGCGATTGCTACACCCTAAGGAAGAACGCGCCAAATCCTGGTTGTTCGGTTGTAGCTCACGGTGACGGATCCCCCGTCATCGTTGACGATCCTGATAGAGACGTCCGTGTCGTGCGGAAAAGCGGCCTTGAGCGAAGCGCCTTTCTTGAGGACCAGCTTGCCCGGGCTCTTGACCTTCACATTCGGCCACGGAGCGCCTCCTACGGAGACGGACGCATCCTGGCTGAATCCGCTTCCCTTGAGGATGATGCGGAATGGGTTCCCGCGCTTCTTGACGATCTGCACCGTGGGAGGAGCGCCTATCGTGATCGTCCCGCCTTTGGAGCACGTGGCGCCGGGCAGAGTGGCGGCCATGGACCAGCTGTAAGTTCCTGCCGCCGAGTAGACGTGGGTTGTCGAGACGCCACCGGACAGGGGAGAGCCGTCACCGAAGTCCCATTCGTACGTGGGCTCTCCGGTGCAGTTCCGGGTGACGGCGGAGGCGGTGAATGTCACGGTGTTCCCGGTGACGGCCGCGTGCGGCGCCTGGGCCGTGCAGGACAGCGTGCAGGGAAGGTCGGTGGGGGTCGCCGAGACGACGGGACCGGGGGCGCCCTCGAAGCCCTCCCCGTCTATGCTCGTCACGACGTAGTCGTAAGTTGTGCCGTTCTGGAGCCCCGCGTCTTCGTAGGTGTCCGCCGAACCGGGAACCGTGGCGATGGACGTCCAGGTCCCGCCGCCGTCGTCGGAGCGATAAACGGCATACTGGGAAACCAGGTCCGGCGACGGAGACCAGAAGAGGCCGACGGCCGAGTTCCCCGCCTGGGCCCGGGGCGAGAGAGGCGCCTGGGGCGCGGGCATTCGCAGGCGCATCGAGGGATCGCCCAGCAGTATGTTCCCGTCTACGATCCTGGGAGTGGTCGAGGGGGACGCGAAGCGGCCGGCCTCGACCAGGTCGCCCAGTCTCCGGATTTTTTCAAAGCCGAACGCCTGACCGAAGACGGCGTCGTTGAATGTCTCTTCTTCGTCGGGGTAGGCGATCGTTGAAAAACCGCACGAACCTACTGAGCCCCTGTCGGGGCGGTTGATCAGGTCTTCCATGAGCGCGGGATCCCCGACTTCGTCGAATGCCGAATTGTAACAGCTGCTGTTGACGACGAACGGGAGCGGGACGGACGAGGCCGTGACGGTCGGCAGCAGGTCTGTGTCGGAGTCCTCGCATGTCCCCGACGCGCAGTTTCGGGATGGAAAGGACGTGAAAATCGCATAGTGGTTTCCCCAGAAGGAAACACCGCTGTGCCCGTCGTAGTGGACAAGGACGGCCTGGTTCCAATCCGCCCTGATGTCAGATGCACAGGCGTCGGCGTCCGTTCCGTTATAAGGTGGATCGTGGAAGTAGACGTGAAGGTCCTGCCACGGTGGAAGCGTGTAGGTGGCGCGCAGGTAGTCGTTATAGGTCTCGAAAACCTGCTCCCACGCACTCGTGTAAGTGTCCGCCACGAATAGCCCCGTCTTGTACCAGTTTCCACTTAACGATTGGTCCTCGTAATCCATGATCTTGGTCAGGACACCGGCCAGTTCGTCGTAGGACCGCACGGGGAGCCGCCCCACCGCCATGTCCGGGTACCCGTCGCCGTTGACGTCTGCGAACCACGCGTCCGACGGATAGCGGCCCATGTAGGTGCTGTCCGTCGTGTCTTCGAACATCATCGTGGGCACCCAGTCCTTGAACGTTGAATCCTGCATATAGTTCTTGTAGTCGTACGAGGCGTCCCCTATGAGCAAGACGTATTTGGGGACGGGATCCCAGTTCGCGGCGGCGGCCGACAGGAAGGACCGGATGGCTGTGGGGTCGAAGATGCCGTAGGAATAATTGTCGTAGATATCCTGGATGTCCACGACCTTCACGGACATTTCGGATGAGCGCCTGGCGAGATAGGCCTGCCAGACGGCGTCGCTTCCCGCCGGGTGAAAATCCGGGTGGGTGATGATGAGCAAATCGGCTCCCAGCGAAGGGTCCGACAGGTCCGGGGGCGTGACCGTCTGCGCGTTGTCCGGTGTGAGCAGGGCGCTCGAAAGAAAGACGCAGCGCGCCGCTACTGACGGATCGGCGGCCATCTGGAACGTGGCCACCCCGTCCGAGAAGTCCGCTCCAATTAACAACGTGGGGATTGTTAGTCCCGTCCCGGCATCGCTCTTGGACAGGTCCAGGATGTGAGGGGCCGAGGCGTAGCCGGCGCTTGAATACTGGGCATTCTGATTCGGGGCGGTAAAAAGGAGCGATCCCGAATCGGCGTCGAAGGTCCGGGTGTAGGTCACGTTGAAGTAGTCCGGAATCTGGTAATCTCCCGATGCCGGTATGGTTAGTGAGAGCGCGTTTCCGGCAGGTGAAGGCGGGCCGTCGAAGGTCCAGTCGAATGTGGCGAGGGCCTTGCCCGTCCACGTGGCGGGATCGGGACCGGAAGACGGAGATGCGCCGTTCAGCGTGGCCTCAACCGTGTGGGTGCCTCCATTTAGACTGGCCACCAGGGCTTCGACTTGTATGTTCGTCCCGGCGGCGGAATGGGGGAGAGAGAGGCTGTAGCTACCGGAAGAAGCCGCGGTCAAAACGGGGCCCCAATACCATAGATCGCCGTTGGGACGGATATGGTAGATACAATAAAAGAAATTATTCGTTTCAAAATGGACCATGCAAATGAAATTTTGTGCCACGGGAAAACCGCCGTCCGGGGTAGCATTTACGGTTCCCATGCGAAGGCCGGGTGTCGAATCGGCAAAGAGCCAGTACACGTTGGTGTTGGTAAAATCTCCGCCGTTCCAGACAGGGCGGTCTTTCACGTCCATCTTCTGGCCGTAGAAGACGATGTCGTTTCCGGCGCCGAAGGACCCCGTCTGCGGCCCCTCGATGACGATGGGAATCTCGACGCCCCGGCACATCAGGTGGAGGTTGGCGGGATCGGTTCCGTCGATGGGGAAGTCGTGACCGATAAGGTATGCGTAGTCAAGGCGGTAGAGGCCGTCCTTCGAGACCTCGATCCGGAGCTTGGGGGCCGCCGCCGCGTAGGTGACGACTGGATTCAGCTGGACCGCAGGGACGAAAGTGGGACGAACGGGCGATGCCGCGTCGGTTCCCGCGTCTTCGGGATTGAGAAAAAGGTCCACACCGGCGGGAAGGGTGCATCCGCCCGCCTCGCCCGTCTTTCGAACCTTGCCCACGCCGGGGACTTCGACCCGGACGGTGAGGCTCGTCAACAGAGAGGCCGTGCCACCCGTATCGCCGGCCTTGAGCGGATAGATGAGGATCTCCTGGAAATTCGTCGCCCGCCACCTGCCGCGCGTGCCGAGGACCACCGGGGACCCGGTCCGGCACGGGAGAGTGCCGGCGATAGTCGGCGTCCAGCTGTCGGCGACAACCCGAACCGTAGGCTGTCCCGCCCCGGGAGGAAGCGCCACCTTGAGAGAAACCACGGGCGGTCGGGTGCGATTTCCCTCTGCTTGCGGGGAGGTCCAGGCGGCTATCTGGCCATCCGTGGGATGCCAGTGCACGATAAATCCGTTTACCGTCCTGGCTACCGTGTATGCGCGCGGCGCGGAGAGACACGTCACACTCAGAACAGACACAATAACGATGGTGCAATAAGCTAGGAGACTGCGCTTCATGGCTTCAATGATAGTATGGATAAACAATGAAAAACAATACCATGAGAATGAGAGGAATGGTCAGAGAAAGCATTTTGCTTTTGGCGGCTAGCAGGGGAAATGGCGGAGGGATCAGCTTACATAAGGTCCTACAGTGCATGTTCCCGGGCCCGATTTATTTCCGCTACAGGACGCAGCCCTGGCTTCGATCTTTTCCTTGTAAATAACCTCGGGCTTCCGATATTTCTTTTTCTTCATGAACTCCTCTCACCCATCAACAAGGATTAAGTGTAGCCTAGGGCCCCGGATGGTGTCAACTATCAGCAAAGCCGGTAACTGAGTTCACGGGGATCTTTCCCTGTGCAGTCCGTTCCTCCTCGGCTACCCGCCTCCTAATTCTGGCGATGCGGAGGTACTGGCCATCCGGCCGCATCGGATCGCCACTTCGAAGCTGGGACAGGCCGGGGCAGGAAAAGCAGAAAGCGTGATCGTCGACGGTCCTCGTGATGGCGCCCGGCAGGTTGCGGTTGACCTCTCGCACCTTCTCGAGGAGAGGGGAGTTCTGCCAGATATCGGCGATCCTGTGGTCGCGCACGTTCCCGATGGACTCCTTCCACTGCGTGCACGGTTGGACATCCCCGCGGGGTGTGATGTGAATGGTGCCTGTCCCCACGGTACAGTTGAATTCACCAGGCTCACGTTCAAAAGGCGAATTTCCGATGTTGAGTCCCGACGTGCTGTACAGAAGCCGGATGGCTTCATCAGAGGCCATCAGCTCGAGGGGGTAGACCTCCCCGTCATCTGAAATGGTGAGCACAGGGTCAAAGAAAACGGGAAAGTCGAACCGGTCGCCGATGGCCTTGATCTGTTCGAGCTGGTCCTCCACAAGCCTGGTGACGACGCATTTCAGGTAGACCCTGAGGCCCCGCTCCTTGAGCAGGATCAGCGCCTTCATCTGCCGCTCGAACGAGCCTTTACTCTGGGTCAGGGCCTCTGCGGTGGATGAATCGGCGCCGTGGAGCGAGATTTCTATACAGTAGGGTGCCAGCTCCGCAAGTCTGTCGGCCGTGCTTTCCGTGATTGAAGCGCCGTTCGTGAAGACGCGAATGGCGAAGGATCTCTCCTTCGCGGCGCCGGCTATGTCCCAGAATCGTGGGTGGACGATGGCCTCGCCGCCCGTGAGCGTCAGGTAGAGCACGCCCATGGCCTTCAATTGGTCGAGGACGTCGACGATCTCGTCGAAGGTGAGGGGCGGCGATCCGGGTGCTGGCGGAGGCTCCTTCCTCTGCTGATTCTTGCGCTGAACGGGGTTGTAGCAGAAACGGCAGGCGAGGTTGCAGGCGTAGGTCAGTTCGATGGAGGCGAAGATCGGGTGCGCGCTGTGTATCGCCTTCCCGAGGAGTTCGGCCAGGGGGGAATCCATGCTCAGTCCTTGCACTCCACCAGGGCCCCCGATGCCGCGAGTTCCTCGATGAACCGGCGGGTATCGGCAAGCGCTTCATCAAAGGTAACCTCGTAGGTCTCCGCAATATTTCCCGCGATGTCTTCGAGTGCTTCTTCCGCGTGCTCCCAGACAAAAGTACCGAGTTCGTTCAGAACCTGGACCTCGCCTTCCCTGTTAAAAATCAAGACAGCCTGACCTTCGATCGTACGCCAGGACACGTCTAGGCTCCTCTTGAGCTTAGGGCCCTTATCCATTGCGGTCCTCCCGGTCTACGGCCTCCCAGAAGGAGGCCGCCTTGCGGAAGTATAACGTCTTCGGTGGAATGGAGCGACAACAGGCCTGGACGAGTGGCGCCAGTCTGTCTGCCCGGGCCGCCGGATCGGCGACGAAGGGACAGCAGGCGAGCACCTGCGCCAGGGCCACGGCAGGCGTCATGGTTTCGACCTCGTGCCGCTGGGCCTGCTTCAGGCGGAAAAGTCCCGCCAGAGGGTAACTACCGCTCGTTTTCTCCGCTTGCGGAAAGGTGCCGGCGAAGGGCGTCGTGGCCGCTAGCCAGCGTCCCGACTCCCGCCTCAGGAGTACGAGATCGTCCGAGAGAATGGGGCAGCCGGGACTCAGGCCGGCCACCGTTGATTTGCCTGCGCCGGAGGGGCCGAAAAAGAGAAAGGCCCCGTCCCCGCGCACGATCCCGGCGGCGTGAAGGACGAAGCCCTCGTGGTCGAGGGCCAGGTCGGCGATGATCCACCTGAGGTAATTCTCCATCGCCCGCAAGGTGGTTTCAATGTCCCCGGAATGGGAAACCCTCACTAGCCCCCTTTGACCTAACCGGAAGGCGGCGAAATCGTGCGAGAGTAGTCGCCTCCCACCTCCCAGGCGGGTGTCCTCGAGGCGCATAAACAGGTCCTCGGCGGGTAGTAGGTAACAAGGGGCGCCGCGAGCAATGCGCACCGTATGCAGAGGCGTGGCGTCGGACAGGAAAGGCCCGTATTGCTGGAGGGCTGCGGTGTAAATGTTCTCGTCGAGTCCCGCAAAACAAACGGCCAGACGACCGACCTCGACAACGAGGTTCAGGCCGCCCGGCGTTGAAAGATCTTCCGTAAAGTGGTCGAGCGCGGGACGGTAGTCCACGGGCAATCGGTCTCCTGTGCCTCAGGGCTCGAAGCCGTATCTCAGGACGCGAGCGGCTACCTCTCCCGAATTCTCGGAGGACGTTGCAGGTCGGAGGTGGGGGGCGTCGCTCCGCCCTCGTGCTCCGATGCGGTCTTGCAATCCCCGGACGAGACCGCCACGAGATCGAGTTCGGGGAAGAAGAAACCCACTTCCCTCTGCGCGTTCTCCGGGCTGTCGGAACCGTGGATCGCGTTTCGCTGAATGTCCGTACCGAACCGGCCGCGGACGGTGTCCGCAGGGGCCTTGGTCGAATCCGTGGGCCCCATGACTTCGCGCAGACGGAGCACCGCGTTATCTCGTTCCAGACACGCGGCAACGACGGGCCCGGAGGTCATGAATGCGACAAGCTCTGCGAAGAAGGGCCTCTCCCTGTGAACCGCGTAGAAAGCTCGTGCCTGCTCAACCGTCAGGTGCAGCACCCGCAGGCCTCTCACGACGAAACCCTCGTCGAGAAGGTGCTGGAGCATGTGGCCGTACGCCTTCTTTTCCACGGCGTCGGGCTTGAATATGGTCAACGTCCTTTCGATCATGGCGCGTCGATCCTCACTTTCCCAGGAGCGCGGCGCCGTATTCGTGCGCCGCTTCGCGCCCCAGCCGCAGGGCCTTCTTGTTCAGTTCCTCGGTGCCCTTCGGGACCCTGCCCATGACGGCCTTTTCGAGGGCCTCCGGGGAAACCACCGGGGTGAGCTCGCATATCAGGCCCAGGGCGACGATGTTGGCCACGAACTCCCTTCCCACCTCCTCGCGGGCGATGCGGGTAATGGGGGCCTTCACGAAACGCAGGCCTTCGGGCATTTCCGTGGGCACGAGGTCGCTGTCGGCGATCACGAGCGCCGATTTCGGCACGTCCTTGAGATACTTCGCGGCCGCTGCTTCGGTCATCAGAAGCATGAGATCGATCTTGGTCGCCTTGGGGTAGTCGATCTCTTCGTCCGACAGAATGATCTCGCTCTTGCTCGCGCCGCCGCGGGATTCGGGCCCGTACGACTGGCTCTGCACGGCGTTCTTCCCCTCGAAGATTGCGGCTTCCGCAAGTATGACGCCGCCGAGCACGAGACCCTGTCCGCCGGATCCCGCCAATCTTATTTCATATCGCTTGCCCATGAGTACCACTCCTTAGTCAGCTCCTAACCCTGCGTCGGCATGCGTGCCGCCTGGACAGGCAAGTCCGAGGCGTCCACGCGCTTTCCGCACGGTCCCGCTTGAGCGGGATGGCCGGGTTGCTCACACGTTGGCCGCGGCCTTGGTCTCCTGCGGGCGAACGCGCTCGATCAGCTTGTCGTACTCCTCGCAGAACTCGGGGCGCGTAGCCTGGTAGAGAACACCCACGGGATACTTGCCCTCTTTCTCCTCCTCGGAGAGTTTATCGGAAAGCCGCACGTTGTAGGTCATGCCCTTGTAGCGCTGCATCATGTCCGTGGCGTCCCCCCACTTGTTCTGACGTCCGAAGTACGTCGTGCACTGGGACCAGGCGTCCACGACGGAGAATCCTTTGTTCTTGAGGGAAGCGAGGATGACGCGGTCCATGGCCACGGCGTCCATGTCGAGAGCACGTCCCACGAAGGTGGCGCCGGCGCCCTGGGCGAGCCCGCACACGTCGAAAGGTTGTTCGATCGCGCCGTAAGGCGCAGTCGTTCCGCGGGAGCCCGTGAAGGTCGTGGGCGACGCCTGTCCGCCCGTCATGCCGTAGATGTTGTTGTTGAAGACGATCAGGCTGATCTCGATGTTGCGCCTGCAGGCGTGGATGAAATGGTTCCCGCCGATGGCCATGGCGTCGCCGTCGCCGGACACGACGATCACGTGGAGCTTCGGGTTGGCGACCTTGACGCCCGTGGCGAAGGGGAGCGCGCGCCCGTGGGTTGTGTGGAGCGTGTTGAAGTCCAGGTAACCCGGCGTGCGGCTGGAGCAGCCGATGCCGCTCACGACGACCACGTCGTCCTTGTTCCACTGGAGCTTATCGATGGCGCGCAGGATGGACTTCATGATGGTGCCGTGGCCGCAGCCGGGGCACCAGATGTGCGGCATCTTGTCCTTGCGCAGGTATTCGAAATAATCCATGGACATGGCTCAGTCTCCCATTATGGCGGAGAGGATGAGAGAAGGCTGGATGGGCTCGCCGTTGACCCTGTTCAGGCCTTCGACGGGAATGGCCTTCCCGAGCACCCGTTCCACTTCGAGCTTGTATTGGCCGAGGTTCATTTCCGGCACGATGACCTTCCTGGCGTGCGCCGCCGCCGCCAGGATCTGCTTCTCGGGCAGAGGGAAGAGCGTGATCGGCCTGAAGAGTCCGGCCTTGACGCCTTTTTCCCGCGCTTCTTCGACGGCCCTCTTGGCGGAGCGTGACGTCGATCCGTAGGCCACGATCAGCACTTCCGCGTCGTCGGTCCGGTGGTTCTCGGCGAGGGTCAGCTCGTCGATGTGCTTGTCGATCTTGTCCAGCAGGCGACGGTTCCCCGACTCCAGGAGCTCAGGATTGCCCGTCGGGAAACCGGTCTTGTCGTGGTTGAGGCCCGTGACGTGGAAACGGGCGCCCTCGCCGTAATTCATCATGGGCGGGATGAGATTCTCGGTTGTCTCGTAAGGATAGTAGGTGTCGCCGGGTTTGAAGGAAGGCTTGTGCCTGTTCTCGATTTTGATCTCGGAGGCCGGTGGGATCACCAGCTTCTCGCGCATGTGTGCGACGACCTCGTCGATGGCCAGAACCACGCACGTGCGCATCTTTTCCGCGAAGTTGAAGGCGTGCACTGTCGTGTCGAAGACCTCCCTGATCGTCGCGGGCGACAACACCACGGCCGGATGGTCGCCGTGCGTCCCCCAGCGCGTCTGGAGCACGTCCGACTGGGAGGGGCCCGTCGGGTTGCCCGTGGATGGTCCGCCGCGCATGACGTTGACCACCACGCAGGGCACTTCGGCCATCATGGCGAAACCGATGTTCTCCTGCATGAGGGAGAATCCCGGTCCGGACGTGGCGGTCATGGCCTTCTTCCCCGCCAGGCTGGCGCCGATGATCGCGCCGATGGAGGCCAGTTCGTCCTCCATCTGAATGAACTTGCCGCCCAGCTTCGGAAGTCGCCCGGACATCTTCTCGGCGATTTCGGAAGAGGGAGAGATGGGGTAACCGGCGAAGAAACGGCAGCCGACTGCAAGCGCGCCCTCTACGCAGGCTTCGTTTCCTGCAAGGAACTTGATGTTAGGGGTTGTCATGGTTTTAATCCTCAGTCAACAAATATGGCGAAATCGGGACACCGGATCTCGCAGAGCATGCACTTGGTACAGGCGTCGGCGTCCACCACCTCGGCGTGGCGAAAGCCCATGCCCAGAACCTTTTCGGGGCAAAGCTCGACGCAGATATTGCAGAGGCTTCCTTTGCAGTGGCCGGGGATGACTGTAATCTGGAGGTCCTTCTTGACCTTTCGGCCGTGGCCGGATACGGCAATTTTGTCCTTTTGGACATCCTTGAGGCGCGGCGAGCCGACGTCGGCCCCCTCCTCCAGGGTGCCGCTGTGGCGTTCGAGAGTGGTTGGCATGGTCTATCTCCTCACTGTGGGCCGCATGCGTCCGGCAGGGCCCTGGAGCCGTTTGGAACGTAAACAGGGTGGGTAACCGCAGCTACCCACCCCAAGGTTCCTATATATAACTCCCGTCTTTGCTTTTTCAAGCTTTCAGGGCCTTCTGCATGGCGTCGCCGATCTCGGTGGGCGATTTGACCACGGTTGCTCCGGCCTCGGTCAGGGCGGCCATCTTCTCGGCGGCCGTGCCCTTGCCGCCGGCGATGATGGCGCCGGCATGGCCCATGCGGCGTCCCGGAGGCGCCGTCTGGCCGGCGATGAAGGCCACCACCGGTTTCGTCATCGTGTTCTTGATGTAGGCCGCGGCCTCCTCCTCTGACGTACCGCCGATCTCGCCGATGAGGACCACGCCTTCGGTGGCCGGGTCGGCGTTGAAAAGTTCGAGCGCGTCCACGTGGGTCGTTCCCGGGACGGGATCGCCGCCGATTCCGATGCATGTGGTTTCGCCGAGGCCGGACTCGGTCAACTGCCACACGGCCTCGTAGGTGAGGGTGCCGGAGCGGGAGATGACGCCCACGCGCCCGGGCTTGTGGATGTAGCCGGGCATGATGCCCATCTTGCACTCTCCCGGCGTGATGATGCCGGGGCAGTTCGGCCCGATGAGGCGGGTCTTCGTCCCGCACAGGGCAGCTTTCACGCGGGCCTCGTCCTTGGCGGGGATGCCCTCGGTGATGCAGACCACCGTGCCGACGCCGGCCGCGGTCGCCTCCAGGATCGCGTCCGCCGCGAAGGGCGGCGGGACGAAAATGAGGGCGGCGTCGACGCCCTGCTGTTTGACCGCCTCCGCGACCGTATCGTAAACGGGGACCTTGTCGTCCCATGACGTTCCGCCCTTTCCGGGCGTGACGCCGGCCGCGATCTTGGTTCCGTATTCCAGGCACTGGCGGGCGTGGAAGGAGCCTTCCTTGCCCGTGATTCCCTGGACCACAACGCGCGTCTCTTTATTAACGAGTATGCTCATGACGTCCTCACTTTACGGAGGCCACGGCCATCTGAGCCGCTTCCTTCAGGTTGCTGGCCACGGAGAACTCCAAGCCGGAGTCTCTGAGCATGGCCTTTCCTTTGTCCACGTTGGTCCCCTGCAGGCGGACCACGACGGGCAGGCTCACGCCGATTTCCTTTGCGGCGGCGATGACGCCCTCGGCGATTACGTCGCAGCGCACGATGCCGCCGAAGATGTTGATGAGAACCGCCTTGACGTGCTTATCCGAAAGGAGGATCTCGAAGGCGTGCTTCACGCGCTCGGTGGTGGCGCCGCCGCCCACGTCCAGGAAGTTGGCGGGCTCGCCGCCTTCGAGTTTGATGACGTCCATGGTGGCCATCGCAAGCCCGGCGCCGTTTACCATGCAACCGATGTTGCCGTCGAGGCGGATGTAGTTGAGGTCGAACTTGCTGGCCTCGGTCTCCAGGGGGTCTTCCTCGGAAAGGTCCCGCATCTCAAGGACGTCGGGATGCCTGTGCATGGCGCTGTCGTCGAAGTTCATCTTGGCGTCGAGCGCCAGGACGTGGCCGTCGTCCGAGAGGATGAGGGGGTTGATTTCCGTGAGGGTGGCGTCCGTTTCCTCGTGGGCCTTGTACAGCGCCATGACCAGCTTGACGCACTCCTTGAAAGCCTGGCCCTTGAAGCCGAGCCCGAAGGCGACCTGCCTGGCGTGGAAAGGCTGGATGCCCAGCAGGGGGTCGACCCACACCTTCAGGATCTTTTCGGGTGTCTCTGCGGCGACCTTCTCGATCTCCACGCCGCCCTCGGTGGAAAACATGATCACGTTGCTCTGTTTCGCCCGGTCGAGTACGATCCCCAGGTAGTATTCCTTGGCGATGCTGCTTGCTTCTGTGACGTAGACCTTCTGGACTTCCTTGCCCTCTGGGCCGGTCTGGTGGGTCACGAGGGTGTTGCCGAGCATCTTCTTTGCGAACTCGGCGGCCTCGTCCGCCGTCGGGGCGAGCTTCACGCCGCCCTTGAAGCCGTCGGTGAAGGTGCCCTTGCCCCGGCCTCCGGCGTGGATCTGGGCCTTGACGACCACCGTGCCGCCGAGCTCCTTGGCGATCGCGTAGGCCTGCTCCGCCGAGAAGGCGACCTTCCCCCGCGGCACGGCTACGCCGTAGCGAGTAAGTATTTCCTTGGCCTGATATTCGTGAACTTTCACTGTAAGTCTCCTGAAAAACAGCCAGTTGGAAGTGTTAGTGGAAACCCCCTGTAAAAAGGTCAAAAGTATTTCACAATCACGGGGTTGTGTCAATGAGACGGGAGCGGTAATTGCGCGCTTTCTGCGTGCGCCCCGGAGCGCTGGAAATTTACTTAGGGAACCAGGGTTCCGCACGCCGTGGCCTACCGGCCGGATTTCGTCAGGCAGGGCGACCACGAGTCCCCCGTTCATTATTCTCCTCGCCTTGGCACAGGGCATGCCGTACGAAGAACCTGGCTTCGAACGGCAGCCGCCCAAGCCAAAAGACCTTTGGCGCTTAGAGGTGGAGCCCACCGAGGAGAAGCAGGGCGCCGGAGCCGAGACGAGGACTGTCCTTGGAAAAGAGGGTCAAGCTGAGAGATGGCGCGGAAGCGCTGATCCGGCCCATGGAGGCAAGGGACACTGAGCGGTCCTGCGCCTTCTTCGCGATCCTGCCGCAGGAGGATGTGAAGTATCTGCGGAGGGACGTGGCGCTGGCGGGCGAGGAGATCGTCGCGGACGGGGCCCTGGAGCTTGCGGGACAAGGCCGGAAAAACAGCGCGGGGGAAATCCGGCTGATCGTCGCCCATTCCTGCCAGCGCAAGGGCCACGGAATGCTCGTGACTCGTGAGCTCCTTTTCCTCGCGGCCCGTTTCCTCTGCCCCACCGCCTCCGACAGGGGGAGGGCATCCGGTCGGCTACTCCATGGCGGGCAGGTAGCTGGCCGCCATGGATTCCATGGCTTCCCAGATGTGCGACACGTCGTTGGACATGATGATGAGATCGTGGCGCCTGCCGAAGATGTCCTTGACGTGATTCTTGAGCACGGCCTCCTTGTGAAATCCCAGCTTTTCAAAGGCGCGTTGGGCGGCGACCTGGTTGTCCACCACCTGGGCGATCATCTTGTCCAGCCCCATGTTTATGGATATTCTCGCCAGGCCCCGGGCCAGTTCCGTGCCCAATCCGTTGCGCTGAAACGTGCGCGCCACGACAACCCGAATCTGGGCGACGTGGACGGTCCAGCCGTGGCGCGTCCTGTAGAGGGTGGCGTTCCCGACGATCGTGCCGTTGTGCTCGGCGCATATGGGCACCATCGTGTCGTAGTCGATTTTCTCGATGAAGCTCTCCATGAACTCGGGCTTTGTCACGTCGTCCCGGAGGAAGAGTCTGTCCTCTTCGGGCAGGCCGCGGAAGAACTCGAGCAGGGCGGGGCCGTCTTCGCGTTTCAAGTACCTGAGGGTTACCTTGGTGCCGTCCCGCAGGGTTACCGCCTTAGGATAATCCGTCAGTTTCATCGCTTCCTCCGCATGAAAGTTGTCCGGGGTGCAATCCCCCACGTTCAGGAAAGACGGCTCGCCTCGGCGGAAGGGGCTCGATCCTCCGCGGGCGAGCAGTTGCGGCGTTAAGAATAAAGGCCGCGCACGACGCGCACGAAATGACAAGGTCGAAAAACTATTAACCCTCTGTACAAATCTTATAGCGGTGACTCGAAAGAGTCCACCCCCGGGCCGTGCGGGGTGAAACTCTGGTGCGCCCCGGCGGTGGCCGGCGCGGCCTTTTGGGCTTTTCAGGACCGGGCCTATTCTTGCCGCCGCCCGGACCGGTGATATACACTAAGGCCTTTCAGGGGGAGCATGGTGGGCAGAGGCCGTGCCGCGGCGGTTTTCCTTTCCGCCGCGCTTGCAGTTACGTTGCTGTCGGGGGGGTGTTCGCGCGAGTCGGGCGGACGCCGCGTTTTGAGAGCGCAGGGTACGGAGCCGGCGACTTCGCAAAACGGCTTGTCTGATCGGGACGCGAAGGGAGTGCCGGAAGACGGCGGAACGCTTATCCGGGCCATTCCGGTCGATCCGGTCACCCTCAATCCCGTCATTGCCAGCGACCAGGGTTCATATGACGTCTACAAATGGATCTTCGACCCCCTCATCGACATGGACCGGTCCATGCACCCCGTGGGTGTACTGGCCGAATCCTGGGAAACCAGCGCAGACGGCCTGACGACCGTATTTCACCTGCGGCGGAACGTGACCTGGCAGGACGGGGTGCCGTTTACGGCGGACGACGTCCTCTTTACATATCGTGCGGCCATGGATCCGAACGTCGACGCGCTGGGCCAGCGACCGGCCTTCGCGAAGGTGGCGGGGGTCGAGAAGACCGGGACATATACGGTCGTGGTTCACTGGAAAGAACCCTATGCTCCGGGACTGGCCTCCTGGGTCTTCTACATCATGCCCAGGCACGTTTACGACTACCCGAAGGGCAAGGGCGCGTTCTTCAATCGGAATCCGAGAAACGCCGAGCCAGTGGGCACGGGGCCGTACAAACTCTCGGAGTGGGATCGCGGAAAGAAAGTCGTCCTCGTGGCCAATGACCATTACTTTGGCGGACGGCCTCACATCGACGAGCTGGTCTTCAAGATCATCCCCGAGCGCCAGACGAGGCTGGCGGCTTTCGAGACGCACCAACTCGATGTGGTGGACCTTTCAGCGGACATGCTGAAACGCCTGAAACGGGACCCGCAATTCGAACGTTCGGCCAGAATCTTCGAATACGGCGTGCGACAGTTCCTCTACCTGGGCTGGAACATGGACGGGAGCAACCCCTTCTTCACCGACCGGAGGGTTCGCAGGGCCATGACCCTGGCCATCGATCGGCGGGGCATCGTCGACAAGCTCCTCGACGGCCACGGTACGCTGGGGTCGAGCCCCATCTACCCGGACAGCTGGGCAAAGAATCCCGGCGTGAAACCCCTTCCTTACGACCCCGCGCGATCCGCCGTCCTGCTGGACAGGGCGGGGTGGAGGGACACCGACGGCGACGGTGTTCGAGACAAAAACGGACGGCCCTTTTCCTTCGAGTGCCTCGTCCCCGCCGAGGCGCCCCGGTACGTGCGTTTTCTGCAGATCGTTCAGCAGGACCTGGGAAAAGTGGGCGTGACCATGTCCATCCGCAAGCTGGAATGGAGCGTGTTTCTGGACAGGACCGAGCGCCACAAGTACCAGGCCTCTCTTTCGGGCTGGGGACTGGGCGACGACCCCGATCCCTACCAGCTTCTCGCTTCGCCCCAGTCCAGGCTTCTGCCCTCTGGGGTCGGGGCGGGGCAGAACGACATGTCCTACCACAGCGGGACGGCGGATGCCCTGATGGAGGCCGAGGAGAGAACCACTGATCCCGAGAAGCGGCGGAAGATCTTCTGGGAGCTGGACAAGGTCGTTTCCGCAGACCAGCCGGTCACGATCCTGTTCTGGGTGAACAAAATCACAGCAGTGCGCAGCCGGTTCCTGGGAGCGAGAGTCAGCCGTTCAGGCTACGGACTTTTCGGCTGGTACCCCTCTTCGCTCGAATGGTGGGTGCCCCGGAAGATGCAGCGCATACGCTGAATCGGCAGGGAGACGGGGTGACCGTGCGGCGGGCGCCGAAAAAAACTCGATGCACGCGCAGGAGTCGGTGCCCGGCATCGGTCCGGACCTTACCATGCTGAAATACGCGCTGCGCCGCCTCCTTCTCATGGTGCCAACCCTTTTTCTGATCATGACGGTCGTCTTTGCGGTCGTGAAGCTCGCGCCCGGAAATCCTTTTTCCTTCGCGCGTTCCGGGGGGGGAAGGGCGGCTGCGCGCTTGACTCCGTCGGACTACGAGGCGCTTCTCCGCAGGTACGGACTGGATAAGCCGTGGTACGTCCAATACGGCATCTGGTTGAAAAACCTGGCCACCGGGTCCTTCGGTGAGTCTTTCGGCCAGAGGCGTCCGGTCGTGGACGTGTTTCTGGGCCGGACCTTCAGGCCGGGGATCGGCCCGGGCGGACACACGGCGGCAAGGGAACCTGTTATCGAGCGCTTCCTCCAGAGTCCCCTGGGGGCGACGCTTTTTCTGAATGGAATGGCGCTCCTTCTCGTTCTGGTCCTGGCCGTACCCGCGGGGCTGCGCTGCGCCGCACGGCCGGGCGGCAGGTTCGACAGGTTGAGCGGAGGGCTGATGTACGCGCTTTACGCCCTGCCCAATTTCTGGGTTGCCGTTCTGCTCATCATGCTGGTCGGCGTTCACTGGAAATTGTTGCCCTTCATCGGGATGCAGTCAGACGGGTACGCCGCCCTGCCCCCGCTCGGCAAAATCGCGGACCTGGCCCGGCACTCCGCTCTTCCTGCCGTGTGCCTGGCCTTCGGAGGCCTGGCCTACATCGCCAGGTACACCAGGGGCGCCGTTCTCGATGTCCTCGCCCGGGACTACATTCGGACTGCGCGAGCCAAGGGCCTGCGGGAGAGAACCGTGCTTGTGCGGCACGGTCTCAGAAACGCGCTCGTTCCGATGCTGACCCTGGCCGGCCTGCTCGTCCCCGCGCTCGTGTCGGGGAGCGTGATCATCGAGCCGATCTTCGCCTGGCCGGGGCTCGGGCAGCTCTATCTTCAATCGATCTATTCCAAGGACTATCCCGTGATACTGGCCGAATCCCTGCTGGGAGCGGTCGTAGTGCTGGTCAGCATGCTGGCCGTGGACCTCGCCTATGCCTGGGCGGACCCGAGGGTGAGGGTGGAATAAGGGCTAAGGGCGAAAGGCGAAAGGCGAAAGGCTAAAAGCGGAAATCGGGAGGCGGACGGGACGATGGGCAAAGTAAAGGGTGAAGGGTAAAGGATTGACAGCAGGGGGCTTGCCGTTGTGGCGGCCGGCGCCTTTACCTCCTGACCCTTCACCAGGCGGGCTTCTTCGAAGCTGTTTCTTCCGCCGACTGCACCGCGCCGAAGGCGCACTAATCACTTGATCACCAGTGCGGAGAGGGACGTGAGAACGCAAGCGGGACTGATCTGGCGACGGTTGCGCAGGAGCCGGGGCGCGGCGGCGGGCCTGCTCTTCCTGGCCGCGCTTGCCGTCGTGTCCTACTGCGCCCCCCTCATTGCCAACAACAAGCCCCTCGTCATCAGCTACCAGGGCCGTCTGAGCTTCCCTGCTTTCCGCGATCTCTTCCCCTTCCGTTCCTTCCTCGCAAGGGAGTCGGTCGCGCGGAGGCTCCAGGCCAATCCCGACTGGCTGATCGACAGGCATTTCAGGGCAGGTGGTTCGATCGGGTTTCTGCTCATGCCCCCGGTGCCCTATTCGCCTTTCCAGACGCGGCTGGACGACGTGCACTGTCCGCCCTCGCCCTCGGGGCGGCACTTCCTGGGGTGCGACGGGGAAGGTAGAGACGTGTTGTCGCGCATGGTCCATGGGGCGAAGGTCTCCCTGCTCGTTGGGGTCCTTTCCGTGGGCGTTGCCACCTTGATAGGGCTTCTGCTGGGCGGTGCGGCCGGACTGCTGGGAGGGTGGTTCGACACGTTGATCGTTTCCCGGTTCATCGAGGTGATGCTCTGCTTTCCCGCCTTCTTTCTCATCCTTACCGTGGCGGCCGTCATGGACCCCCGCTATCTCAACATCTGGACGATCATGCTGGTCATCGGGCTCACGTCGTGGCCCGCTCCGGCGCGTTTCGCGAGGGGGGAGTTCATGCGGTTCAAAGAGGCGGATTTCGTCACGGCTGCCAGGGCGCTTGGCATCCGGCCCGCGGCGCTGGCCCGGCGGCACCTCGTTCCGAACGCACTGACGCCGCTGATCATCAACGCCGCCTTCGGCATGGCCGGCGCCGTGCTGGTCGAAGCGGCCCTCTCCTTCCTGGGAGTCGGCGTCCAGCCTCCCGATCCGTCGTGGGGAAACGTGATGAGCGAGGTGATGCTCTTCTGGCGGGACTGGTGGCTGGGTGTTTTCCCCGGAGCTGCCATATTTCTTACCGTTGTGTCGTACAATCTCATTGGCGAGGGGCTGAGGGACGCCCTCGACCCGCACGTCCGGCCTAAGGCGTGGCGGACCTCCGTGATGGAAGGTGATCGAGATGGCAGATAGAGGTTCCTCAAAAAAGACACTGCCCAAGAATTGGTTGCTCTGGGCGACGGACGGTCGCTACCTGGAGGCGCCTTCCGTGGAGTGGGGCCTTCTCTGGGGAGGGGAGGACGGGGTCACGGATATCAGCGCAGCCGATGCGGGTGCATCCATGTTTACGAATGAGGTCAGGAGTCTCCCCATGTGGAGAGACGTGCAGGTCGTCCGTCTTCGCCACGCGGACCAGTCCTCGCCTGAAATGGTCCAGGCGATCGCCGCGTATCTGGATTCGCCCTCCGAGAAGACCGCCCTGTTGATCGAATTTGTGGGAAACCTGGGCAGGCCTTCCGCGGCTTGGAAGAACATTTTGGGCAGGATCAAAAGCCGAGGATGCACGCCCAGGAGCGCGAGGGACCTCATCAGGGAGAAGGCCGACGGGGCCGGATTCACCATTAAACCGGAAGCCGTGTCCGCCCTGGAGGACTGGGCGAGCGGCGATTTCGGGAAACTGGCCTCGGCCATCGATCTCCTCTTCGTATACAAGGCCGAGGAGGGCGTCATCGCCGCAGAGGACCTGGAACGTCTCCTGGGAGCGGGTGGAGCGCCGAGGCAGTGGGATGTGCAGGACGCATTCCTGAAAAAGGACAAGAGGACCTTCGTCCACCTGGTTCACCTGATCCAGCGAGACGGGGACGCCGTACCCCTGGCCGTTCTCGGGATGATGGCCAAGCAGTTTCGCGCCCTCCTGCTATTCTACAGCCACAGGGCGCGCGGTGTACCCGTTCAGGGGATAACCGCAAAAATGCTGGGATTGAATTACGACTGGCAGGCACGAAAACTCAAAGATACGGCCGGGAGGTGGCCGGAATCCCGGGTGCGCGAAACGATCGGGCGCTTCTACGATCTGGATCTTGCCCTGAAAGGTGCGCCCGGCGAGCCCTGGGCCATTTTCGAGCGGCACCTCCTGCACGCCATTGCATGAGGGCGCGTCACCCCGGCGGTCGGACCATCACGACGCCGGGTCCACCCGCTTCCAGGGCTTCCTTCAGGGCGTCGTCCGCCAGATCCAACCAATCCTTGAGGGTCTTGATGCCTGGGCCCGCCATGGCGGCGCCGGCCGCGAAGGCACCCCTCACCCCCCGACCCGGGTCGACGGAGTGCTCGAGGGTTGAGAATTCCGCCTGCAGTTTGTTCAAGAGCATGCGGGCGTCTTCTTCCGTCAGGTGTTCGAGGACGAGGGCCACAAGGTCTTCGGCAAAGCGTCCCATGACGTCGGTCTGACGCACCCTGCGCTGCAGGAATTTGGCGAGGCTCTGGATGAGCAGGTTTCTGTTTTTCGGGGAGCGTTCTACCTCTTCGTTTGCCGGGTACACCTTGAGGAGAACAAGGGCGTAGGGGACCTGGTGCCTGGAGTAGCGGGAAAGGCAGAGCCTCGCCTGCTGGAGGAAGGGAGTGTGGGCGAGAAGGGCGGTCAACTCGTCGTGGTCCATCATGGCGCGCAGGTTCTGGTAGCGGATCAGGCGGGAACGGATGGTACCCAGAAGTTCGCTGGAGGATACGGGCTTGACGAGGTAGTCGTCCCCCCCCGCCTCGATGCCCTCTATCTGCGCCTGGCTCCTCGTCTCGGTGGTCAGGTATACGACTGGAATGGCGGAAAAGCCCTCCTCCTGCCTCAGGAATCGCACGAGGTCGAACCCCGACACTTTCGGGAGCAGGACATCTATGAGCACGAGGTCGGGCCTGAAGGTGTGAATCTCCGTTTCGAAGCGCTCCGGGTCGGAAATGACGCGGGCCAGGTATCCGGCGCCTTCAAGCGTTGATTCGATGAACCGGGCCTGGGATGGGTCGTCCTCCACAGCGAGAATGCGGCCGTTGGACGCCTTCCGGCGGCCAAGCAGGCCTTTGAATTTGCGGAAGAGGGTGGCGGGATCCGGAGGATTGTTGACGAAGCCGTCGGCTCCGCAACTGATGGCTTCCACCCTGTCCAGGAACCGATGGCTGGATCCCAGCAGGATGATCGGAATGGACCGCTCCGTTTCCATTTCTCGGATCTTCCTCACCAAGGACTGCCCCGGTCCGTCGGGCAGGTCCGAGGCGACGGCGACCATGTCGGGAAAGGTCTTGGCCAGGAAGCGGTCAGCCCCGGCCAGGTGGTCGGCGGTTTTCACCTGAAGGCCCCTCTTGGCGAAATAATCCGAAAGACCCGAGCGGGGTGCGGAAGGGGTGTCGACGATGAGTACCAGGGGTACGGTCCGGAAGTCTGCGGATGCAGGGTTCCCGGATGTGGAGTCCGATTCGGCGAGCGCCTGGAAGGCCTGACGCAGCTTTCGTGCAAGAGCGCCGATCTGTTGAAGCTCGTTTCGCGTGGGGGCGCGGTCCGCCATGGTGGCCCCGTAGCACAGGAATTCGCCCTCGCCGCCCAGTTCGCTCACCTTGGGTGCGCCGAAGAGTTTACCGGAGCCGGAAAAGTTGTGAAAAATCCGCTCCACGGTCTCGAAGTCGTCCTTCCGGCCCGGGTCCGCCATAAGTCCACCGAGAAGTCTTTCCAACTCCGTCAGGTTCTGGCGGCTGTTCCGGAAATAGGTGACCCACGGCGCTTCCCTTTTTCCCTCCCGCTCAGCCATGATGATCCTCCTGCATCCATACTATCCATATTACGGATAAAAGCCGGGAACATCCAGCCAGCATTGACAGGGCGGGGGACCGATGGTAGTGTATGCGTCTGCATTGCCCGGGGGGCAATTAGGAGGTATATGATGCGTCGTTTCTTCTTATTAGCGATGATTGTGACTCTTGTTGGACTGGTCTCCTTGGGGGCCTTCGCGCGGGGCGGCAAGGACAAGGGTAACCAGAAGAAGGCTGCCGAAAGCCTGAAAATCGAAGATTTCATCAAAAAAGGTGAGTACGACAAGGCGATCGAGCTGGCCAAAAAGTTCGAGGCCGCCGGCAAGGTCAGCGAAGGCCTTTACATAGACCTTGGTGTGGCCTACTACAACAAGAAGGATTTCCCGAATGCCATAGCCGCTTTCGAGAAAGCCACCGAACAAAACCCGTTCGGGACAAAGGCCCTTCTCTACGAAGTGACCTGCTACAACGACATGAAGCAGCCCCAGAAGATCCTGGATACACTTGAGAGGGTTCTTGCCATCGACCCGACGAAGACGGATGTTCAGTACGACGTGGCCCAGCTTTGTGAGAAGATCGCCAAGGACCAGAACCTGATCGCGACGGTCAAGGTCAAGGATCCCGCCAAACCAGATGGCCCCGCCAAGACCCTCACTCAGACTGAGTGGTTGGACAAGGCCCTTGAAAATTACAAAGCCATCTACGACGTAAACCCCGGCTACAAGGACGTAGCTTTTGCCACCGGTCTTATCTATTTCAACCGCGGCGACTTCGAGAAGGCCCAACCTTACTTCGAAAAGGCCGTCTCGGTCGATCCCAACAACGACAACGTGGTTCTGGCTCTCGGCCAGGATCAACTTAAGGGCGAGAAGTACAAGGACGCTGTCACGACCCTCGCCAAGTATCTCGAGGTAGCCAAGAGCGACACGCTCAAGCCCGCCGTCATGGACCAGATAGCGATCGCCTACGAGAAAATGAACGACTACAAGAACGCCCTGGTCTTTTACGGGAAGATCCTCCAACTCCGTCCCCACAGCGAGAGGGCGCTCCTCGGCAAGGGAAATGCGCTGCTCCAGCTCAAGAAGTACGATGAAGCGCTTCCCGTCCTCGAAGAGTACATGAAGGTTTCGCACAACGACGCCAAGAAGCAACAGGTTGAGAAAGTCATCCAACAGCTCAAGGGGAGCAAGAAGCGTCGCTAACCTCTTGTTCGAATGCAGTCCCAAAGGGGGGCCCTCCGGGCTCCCCTTTTTGCGTCCCGCGTCTCCCGCACGAGGGATTACGGCAGCGACCCACCTGTCTCGTCGCTCTCCTTCTGCGACATTTCATCATTTGGTATAATATAAAAATGGACGCACGCTCAATGGGAGGTGACAATGGACTGGACGTGTGAATGTGGAACGCAGAATCCGGACGGGACGAAGTTCTGCAACCAGTGCGGAGCGCCGAGGCCACCCGTTCACCCCCGCAGGAACACTCCGTCCGTTCCGGCCGCTCCGCCGAAGGAGTCCGAAGCGAAGGCAATCCCCCCGCCGGAACCGCCTCAATCTGGCCCTGGCGGTCCTTCCGCGGGATCCACCGGCCCGTCCGGGGCGGGAAGCGCTTCCCGGACCGCACCGGCCGCCGTTCCTCCGCCGACGGGACAGGGCGTACCCAAGAAGAAGGGCAAGGGCTGCCTGTTGTGGGCCGTCGTGATCCTCGCCGTCCTCCTCGTCTTTTGCCTGATCGCGGCGGCGGTCGGCTATTTCGTCGTATGGCCGAAACTCAAGGGGAGCAACAGAATCAAACAGGCCACCGCGGTGGCCGAGATGACCAAGATTTCGGTCGCTTTGGAAGGGTACAAGACCTCGAGCGGCGCATATCCCTCTCCCGGCCATAACCCCGACAGCTATTACAGTATCGTCGACCTGGGAAAGCTCGCCCCGCAGCTGACCCCGGTTTACCTTAAGACGGTGCCGTTGGATCCCTGGGGCCATCCCTATCAATACGGCACCAGCCCCGACGACGGCTCTTACGTGCTGATATGTACCGGATCGGACGGGGTTAATTCGTTGGAACAGATCCCCAGCGAGCCCAAAGACACCCATTGTTACGAGGACGAGATAGTCCTGGAAAAGGGTACATTCGTGCAGAAGCCGGGTGGGGAACAGGAGGCTTGCTCTAAAGTCGGCTGAAGGCCTTGGGGGCTATCGAATCACGCCAGGCCCATGGCAGCGAGGAGGTTCGCGGAATGAAGGCGGCAAAGTTCGTGCTCTTGATATTCATCGGCACCCTTCTATTCAGCTTCGCGGCGAGAGCCCAGGCCGTCTACGAGGCCGGGCGGTGCGGCGGAGGGTACGCTCTCGTGTCGGGCGATCACGTGCGTTTCACTCCGGGGAACAATCCCGTTCCCGACTTCCTCTATTTCTATGTGAAGTCCGGTGGGGGGAATGTGATCGTGTCCGACGGTGTGGGAGACGTAAGCATAGGGTTGTATTTCAGCACTGGGGACCTCATCCTGCTTGGTACGCCCGGGCCGTTCGACCTCTATTTTCAGGGCGGCGCCATGCAAGTGATCTATGGGGGCGCGCATGTGGGATCGCTCTCCGCGCCCGTGTGTGAAACGGGGCTGCAGGGGCCGGTCCTCCTGCTACCTGACAAGAAGTACAGCGTCTCGGTCCAGTCCAGCATCCAGACGTCCGTCAAGGTGGGAGTGTACGATACCCTCCAATCCTACTACAGCGGAAGCCTGCCCTATCTCCTCGCCAGCGGGTACACGCAGACCGGTTCATATGCGGTTCCCACCTGCACGGGATCGGAATGCTGCAATCCGACCTCGCTCGTTTTCACGGTGAACAACATCACCGGGTCCAATTTCGAAGTCGTTCGGTTGGATGCGAGCCCAGCCGCGGACTTCGATTACGCCCTCATGGAGCCGACGCCTCTTGGAGCCGCGGCGCAGGCCGACCCGACGAGCGGCTCCCCACCGCTGACGGTGGAGTTCCAGGGCCAGGGGTCCGGCGGATCCCCGCCCTACAGCTACAAATGGGACTTCGGGGACGGAAGCGCCAAGAAGACGGGTCGCAACCAGAGCCACGCGTACTCGTCGGCGGGGACCTACAACCCCGTCCTGAAGGTGACCGATTCCGGCGGTGCGGTTGCGACGGACGACAGCCTGTCGATCGTTGTGAGCACGCCGGTTTCCGTGACGGTCAGCGTCACCCCGGCTTCCGGCGACATACCCCTCACTGTCGACTTTTCCGCGAGCGCCTCAGGCGGCACACCACCCTACACCTATACCTGGGACTTCGGAGACGGCACAGGAGGGTCCGGTCCGAACGCCACTCACGTGTACGCAAGTGCCGGCTACTACCACGGAACGGTCTCGGCGCAGGACAGTGTGGGTGCAGCAAGTCAGGATAAGGAATTCACGATTCACGCAATCGACCCGAATGCGCTCTCTGTTTCAGCCCAGGCCGACGTTAATTCGGGCACGGTGCCTCTTACGGTGAACTTCACCGGCTCGGCCTCGGGCGGTGCACCACCCTACACTTATGGGTGGAACTTCGGCGACGGCGGACAGTCGACGGACCAGAACCCCGCCCATACCTACACGACCGTCGGGACCTACCACCCGGTTTTCACCGCGACCGATTCCACGAGTGCCTACACAACGGACAGATTGACCATCCAGGTCAACCCGGCCGAGAGCGTCCCGGTGATCTTCCAGGTGAAGAAGAAGGGGAGCCCTTTCCGGTTGAAAATACTCGGCAGCGGGTTCCTACCCGGGTGTCAGGTCCTGATCGACGGAGTCCCAGTGCCGATGGTCAGTTACAAATCGGCCAACAAGGTCATGGCAAAGAAAGGCCATCCCCTCAAAGACATGGTACCCAAGGGAAACACGGTGTGCGTGACCGTAAGGAACCCCCAGGGGTCAGAATCGCCCTGCTTCAGCTTCACGCGCTAGCAGGCTGCCAGGGCGCGCGGCAGGTCCCCTCTGTCTCGACACCCTGATCATCCACCGCTATCGGTATTGGGTCTCGGTATCGCCATCGAAGTCGATTTCCGGATTCCCCGTTCTCCGGCCGGCCTCTGTCTGGCTTCTACGAGGCCCTCTTTGAAAAGCCGGACAAGCCCGGGCTGGGGATGCGATCCCGATTTCGATCCTGGTCCCGATTCCAATTGCCGCAACCTGAATTCTGGAGGATCCGGTGTACCGGCGCGGTTAGATTTTTCGGCAGTTTAGTCTTATAATCTAGGACTTTAGGAGGTCCGAGAGTATGCCCTACGACCCGCACGCCATTGAGACCCGCGTTCAGAAACTATGGGATGAAGCGGGAGTGTCTGCTGTAGAAGAAGACCCGAACCGAAAGAAATTCTATTGCCTCGAGATGTTCATGTACCCGTCGGGCAGGATTCACATGGGACACGTGCGCAACTACACAATCGGCGACGTGGTGGCGCGTTTCCGCCGGATGCGCGGGGAGAACGTCCTGCACCCCATGGGTTTCGACGCGTTCGGCCTGCCCGCCGAAAACGCCGCCATAAAGGGCAACGTCCATCCCAGCGAATGGACAGAGGCCAACATCGGGGCCATGAAGGGCCAGCTCAAACGCATGGGCTTTCTCTACGACTGGACCCGCGAGGTCAGGACGTGCGAGCCGGACTACTACCGCTGGAACCAGTGGTTCTTCCTCAAGATGTTCGAGAAAGGGCTGGCCTACAAGGCGAAAAGGGCGGTCAACTGGTGTCCGGACTGCGCGACGGTGCTGGCCAACGAACAGGTGGAGAGCGGCACGTGCTGGCGCTGCCACAACGAGGTCACCGTGCGGGAGATGGACCAGTGGTTCTTCCGCATCACGGACTACGCCCAGGAACTGCTGGACGACCTGGAGAGACTCTCCGATTGGCCGCCGGAGGTCGTGGCCATGCAGCGCAACTGGATCGGACGCTCCGAGGGTGCGCTGGTGGACTTCACCGTGGACGGATCGGACGATAAGATCCAGGTCTTCACCACGCGTCTCGACACCATCTACGGGGCCACCTACATGGTGCTGGCGCCCGACCACCCCGCCGTGGGCGAGCTCACTAAAAACGAACAGAGGTCGGAGGTCGAAGCGTTCCGGAAGAGGATGGCCGCCCTGAGCACCCACGAACGGGCCACGTCGAGAGAGAAGCTCGGCGTCTTCACCGGCGCGTACGCCATCAACCCCTTCTCGGGCGAAAAGATCCCCGTGTACATCGCCAACTTCGTGCTCATGGACTACGGCACCGGGGCCGTGATGAGCGTGCCCGCGCACGACCAGCGCGACTTCGAATTCGCCCGGGCCTACGGCCTGCCCATCCGGGTGGTGGTCCGCAGCGAGGAGACGGAGGACGGCGAACTGGCAGAGGCCGTCCCCGCCGACGGCACCATGGTGGACAGCGGTCCCTACTCGGGCATGCCGAATCGGGAGGCCATGGAGAAGATGGCGGCCTTCGCCGAGTCCGGAGGCTTCGGAAAAAGGACCGTGACCTACCGCATCAAGGACTGGGGCATCTCCCGGCAGCGCTACTGGGGGACGCCCATTCCCATCGTCTACTGCGAGCGGTGCGGTACAGTGGCAGTGCCCGAATCGGATCTGCCGGTCGTCCTTCCCAGGGATGTCGTTTTCACCGGAAAAGGCGAGAGTCCACTCGCAAGGGACGAGGGCTTTGTCAATACGATGTGCCCCAAGTGCGGAGAAGCCGCGCGGCGCGAAACGGACACCATGGATACCTTCGTGGACTCCTCGTGGTATTTCCTCCGCTACTGCAACGCCCACAACGACGCGGCCGCGATCGACAGGGATTCGGTCGACTACTGGGCGCCCGTGGACTTCTACATCGGCGGCATCGAGCACGCCACCATGCACCTCATCTACTGCCGGTTCTTCACGATGGTCCTGAGAGACCTGGGCCTCGTGCCGTTCGGCGAACCCGTCAAGCGCCTCATGTGCCAGGGCATGGTCATCAAGGACGGCGCCAAGATGAGCAAGAGCCTAGGCAATCTCGTGGAACCGGACGAGATGATCGAGCGCTACGGCGCGGACGCCGTCCGCCTGAACATCGTCTTCCTCTCGCCCCCCTGGGACAGGCTCGACTGGACGGAGAGCGGCGCCGAGGGCGCGTTCCGCTTTCTGCACCGGGTCTACGGCATGGTCGAGGAACTGGCCGCCGACCTTCGAGGCGAATGCGCGGAACCTTCGCCCGAGGTGGTCCATCCGCTGCGGCGCAAAACGCACCAGACCATCGCGCGCGTGACGTCGGAGCTGGAGGACCGCCTCAAGCTCAACACGGCCGTAGCCGCGCTCATGGAACTGGTGAACGCCATCCAGGCGTTCCTTCCGGCTTACGCCGGGAGCCCGGCCGAACGTTTCATCCTCAAGGAGGCGATGGAGAGCCTCGTTCAGATGCTCTCGCCCTTCGGCCCCCACGCGGCCGAGGCAATGTGGAACCTGTTCGGCCGTGAGGGCTGCCTGGTGGACGGCCCCTGGCCGAGCTTCGATCCGGCCATCGCGAAGGAAGAAGAAATCACACTCGCCGTTCAGGTCAACGGAAAGGTCCGGGGGCAGATCACGGTCGCGGCGGATGCCGACGCGCGGACCGTTCTCGACGCGGCCCGGGCGAACGGGAAAGTCCTTGCGCACCTCGAAGGCAAGACCGTGGTCAAGGAACTCGTGGTTCCCGGCCGGATCGTCAACTTCGTCGTGCGTTGAGGTAGAATGCAGACTTGCGGTGAGGTGATCATGAAAAAACCGGCCGGAAGAACTCTTCTCTTTCTCGCCGCCTTTCTGTGCATCCTGACGACCGCGGCCTGTGGCTACCGCCTCCTCGGATCGGCCGGCTCCCTGCCGCCGGCGGTCAAGACCATCGCCGTTCTGCCCTTCGCGCGGGAGGTCCCGGTCCTCCAGCTGGACCAACGCGTTACCGAAGCGGTGACCCGCGAGGTGGCCCAGCGCATGAGGGTGAAGGTCCAGTCGAACAAGGCTGGAGCGGACGCGGTCCTCAGCGGGGCCATCACCGCCTACAACGTGGCGCCCCTGTCCTACGACGCCGAGGGGAGGGCGAACCGCTACCAGGTCAACATGGCCGCACGCGTTAAACTCGTCGACGCCTCGGGCAAGGTCCTCTTCCAGTCGCCGTCCTACCGCTTCAGCCAGGTCTACGAGCGCTCGGGAAGCCCGTCCTCCTACATCAATCAAGAAGTGGTCGCCTACGACGTGGTCGCGCGGGATTTCGCCCGGGCCCTGGTGGCCTCCATCCTCGAGGGCGGGTCCGATGGCCGGTGAGCAGGCCCCACGTCACGAGGAACACGCGCATCCCGGTTCCTCCGTGGTTTACAGCCTCACGCCCAAGGGCCTTCTCAAGGAAGAGTTCACGTCCGGCGTCAAGACCCACACGGACCTCATCTACTACGACGAGATCTGGGACACCTTCAGGGCCCGCCGCCTCCACCGCCGCGGTACCGTACTGCTGGCCTGGACAACGGTCCTCTCGGCCGTTGTGCCCTGCCTGCCCGGCGTGTCCTGGGTCATGCTGCTTCCGGTCTGGGGTACGCTCACAGCCGGATGGGTCCTCCTTGCGCTCGCGCTCCAGACGGTCGTGGTGACGCTTTACGATTTCGATGGACAGGATCTGGCCACTCTCCACGGACCCTCCAACAGCGCCTTTGTCGAGTTTCTGGGCGAATTGGACCTGCGGGTCCGGAACGCGAGGTATCCACTGCAGGGTACGCTTGAGGGTCTCGATCTGGGCTCGTGCAGCTGGAAGGGATTTCACCGGCGCTGGTCCTGTCGCTACCTCTACGACCGCGTCGTATTCGAAAGCGAGGGACCGTTCGGCTTCGAGGTCAGGGAATTCTACGGCCTGACCGCACTCAACCCGCCGGTGCGCCTGGCCTGGAAGGTCCCCAAAATTGCGCTGGCGGGTTTCCTCTTCGGGGTCCTCTTCGCAGGTCCTCTCTCATACATTGCGTCGGCCGGGGGGGGACACGCCCTGGATCTGGCCTTCGGGGGGCTCGCGGTCCTCGCGGCCGCGTGTGCGATCTGGCTCCTGCTCTTCCTGCGTGTCGCCGTGTCGGTGTCCACGGGGACGGGAACGGTCGAATCGGTCGCGCTGCCCTGGTGGCAGACCAGCCAGCGGCGGAGCATCCTCACATGGTTCGCGCGCATTGTCCGCCTCGCCGACCGCACCGCCCTGATCGACTACGACGACTACTGGGAGTTCCACCGCGCCAAGCTCGAAATCCTCCGAAAGGAAAGTTTCCTCGACACCTGGCCCTACCGTTCGGCGCTCTCCCGCCTCAACAGCCAGGAACGCGAGGACCTCGGGGGAGAATAAAAAAGACAATTTGGGAATTGGGATTTGGGATTGCGGATTTAGACTGCGGTTGGGGATGGGCCTTCGAAGGCCTGCCATCGCCGTCCTATGTCTTTTCTTCAGCCTTTAGAATATAGCCCTTAGGCTTTGTCTGCTTTGGAGGCCTGCCCCCGCCTGGATCACTCGATCACTGGATCACTTACAAGAGGCATGTCGCGCAGGCCTGGGCGACGGCCTTGAGGCCGGTCTCGAAGGAGTTGGCGACGAAGGGGTCGTCGGGCAGGACGCGAATGGGATGGCCGCGCTTCGCCATGAGCTTCTTGAAGGTCTCGAGGCTCAGGGCCTTGCGCATGGTGACGCCGGCCAGGAAGGACGCGGTGAGGAGCACCTGTGGGTCGAGACCCGTCTCGGACGCTGCGGCGCGAAGCTCTTTCTGGTGTCCGAGGATGTAGCTGAGCTTGACCTGCGCGTCGGCCAGGGGCAGGTCGCCGCAGGGCACGCCGCCCGCCTCCAGCAGGCCCAGGCCCGTCTCGTACTCCGCGTCGTAGGCCTCGAGCGGAACCTGCGACGTCACGGCCACGAAGATGCCGGCCTTTACCGCCTCGGAGAGGGCCGGAAGAATGGAACGGGCCGAATCGGGCAGGATGTTGGCGTTGCCGCCGCCGTAAGCCGCGAAGATGGCGCCCCGGCCGCAGGCCTCGAACTGGGCGGCGTAGTCCCGGGTGGTGAAGAGGGGATTGGCGAAAACGGGTTTGACCGAGTGGTCGAAGCTCGTGTCCGCGTCGGCCACGCCGATCCTTTCGATCTCTCGGGCCAGCTTGGCCCAGTGCTCGAAGGACATGTTGGACGAATCCAGCGCGAACAGGTCGTGCCGGTGCGGGTTTATAAAGAACGACGAGAGCGAGTCGTTCAGGTACTTCCACACGAAATCGCCCGTGGGTTTGAGCGCGCCCGTGTCGTCGCCGTTTCTTTGCGACTCGATGGTGCCTCCCGTGCGGATGAGGTGAAGGTCCTCCAGGCGCTGGTCCTCGTAGGGCAGGAAGGCCCAGTCCTTTCTGAACGACTCCACGCCCTCGGGCGTCGCGCTCGCCGCCACGCGACCTTCGAAGGCGTCCATGTCCCACTTCCGGTACTTTGTCAGCCTGCCGGAAAAGACCCGGCGGCCGTTGTTGAAGACCGCGAAGAGGTGGGCAGGCCTGAGCCTGTTGATAAGGTACAGGGCGGTCTTGAGGTTCCCAAGGGCGTCCGAGATGGAAAAGTAGCCCTCCAGCGGCACCTGCGAGCCCGTGACCGCCACGTTGGCCTTGAGGTTCTTGAGGGCGTACCGGAGGTAGCACAGGCCCCACGCCATGGTGTCCGTGCCGTGGGTGATGAGGATGCCCGTGTCGTTGGCCACCCGGCCGTGCTTGAACAGAGCCCTGACGATATGCCATTCGAGCACGTCGAAGCGGCCGCTCGTGAGGATTTCCTCCTTGAAGAGAAAGCCCTCCGGGTCCAGCTCCTCGACGGTCATGTCGTCGGTGATGGTCTCGGAAATGAATGCGTCGCGGATGATGCGGGCGTCCTGGATGTCGGTCAGCATGATGACGGGCGTCTGGGGCAGGTGCCGGCGCACGTGGTACAGGAGCCCCATGCCCTCCCGTCCGCCGGGCGTCAGCTCCACGTCGAGGACAACGAGGTCCGGGCGCTCGGACTTGAAGAGGTCCAGAGCCTCCTCTTCCGTGCGGGCGAAGCGGATGGCCCAGCCAGGCTGGGCCGCCGCGAAGTAATCGGCGATCTTCTTCTCGTACCCGCCCAGGTCGTCGTCGACGAAATGGATCTTGAACGTGCGCGCCATCCGGCTATCCGCCTCCTGCGCGCCCTCACGGGCGCTGGTATCAACATAGCACCAGCCCGAGCCGTTGGAAAGGCGGAAGGGATTTGGGATTTGGGAATTGGGATTTCGGATTTGGAAGCGGCCCGGGACGGGCCTTCGAGGTAAGGATGCACAGGGAGGATGGGAGGAAGGGCGT
>CAZDOY010000007.1:0-104058 GCA_964507185.1 uncultured Thermoanaerobaculia bacterium | reverse complement strand
GAGGCCATGAGGCAGCCCTTTTAGGAAGGCTGAGGGCTAAGGCCGAAGGGCTAAAGAACAGGATCACATACTGTCCCCCTCGGAAGGCGAGACACCTGATAGAGTAGGGTGAAAGATCGCGGACTGGCGGAAGGCCTTCGCAACCCGTCCGCCAGCCTTAGAGCCGATCCGGAAACAGGGCACGGCTGCGGTGAAATCGAGTGCTTCGTGTCTAGTGTCTAGTGTTTAGCCGCTGGCCTGCCTCCGAAGGCTCGGCCCCAGCTGCTTCTAAATCCCCATTCCCAGATCTACAATCCCAATTCACAGCCCTCCCTTCCTCCCATCCTCGGTGTTCACCGTTTTCTTCGAAGGCCCGTCCGATGCCGTTCTTCCAAATCCGAACTCCCAAATCCCAATTCCCAAATCACGTGCTCCTCTTGCCCGAAACGGGCCATGCGGTTATCGTATAGGGGTCAAGAGTGAGGCCTATGGAAGAAGCGGTTCGGATTCGGGACCTGAATAAATCCTTTCGCGGTCACCTTTCCCTTTCCACGCATCACGTCCTGCGCGGTGTGAGCCTCACCGTTCCGAAGGGCGTCATCTACGGTTTTCTTGGCCCCAACGGAGCGGGCAAGACCACGACCCTGAAAATCCTGACGGGCCTCCTCTTTCCGGACGGCGGAGAGATCACGGTCCTGGGCAAAACAGGCGTCAGTCCGAAGATCAGGAGGAGAATAGGTTTTCTTCCGGAATCACCCTATTTTTACGATTACCTGACCGGCGCGGAACTGCTCTCCTTCCTGGGGCGGCTGTTCGGCATACCCAAGGCAGAGTTGGCCGACAGGTCGGAGGAACTCCTGAAATCTGTGGGCCTGGAAAACAAGGGCTCGGTCCAGCTCAGGAAGTACAGCAAGGGGATGCTGCAGCGCATAGGCCTTGCGCAGGCGCTGATCAACGACCCCGAGCTCGTGATCCTCGACGAGCCCGTCAGCGGGCTCGACCCCGTGGGCCGACGGGAGATGCGGGACCTGATCCTCGACCTGAAGGCCAAGGGCAAGACGGTCTTCTTCTCGTCCCACATTCTCTCCGACGCCGAATCAATCTGCGACGAAGTGGCCATACTCATGCAAGGTCAGGTGGTCAAGGAGGGAACCCTGGACAAGCTCCTGGGCTCCGAGATCGATTTCTGGGACGTGACCCTGAGGGTCGGCCGCGGCTTCCAGGTGCCGGAGGGGTGCTCGGTGCTCGTGCAGCAGGATACACAGGTGCTCCTTCGCGTCGAGGATGAAAAGTCCCTGGAGAGGGTGCTTGACGCGGCGCGGGAGGCCAAGGCCGGCATCCGCGCCGTCGTTCCGCACAAGTCGTCACTGGAAGACCTGTTTATGGCCCAGTTGCAGGGAGAGCGCCCCTCATGACGAACCCCGTGCTCATGTACGCCCAGGTCTACGCCATCGGCAAGAACACCTTCAAGGAGGCGGTGCGCAGTCGGATTTTCTACATCCTCCTTGCCTTCGCGATCTGCCTGCTCCTCTTTTCCTACGTCCTTGGTTTTCTGGCCGTGGGCACGGTCCGAAAGGTGGTGCTCGACGTCGGGCTGTCCACGATCTCCTATTTTTCTGCCATGACCGCCATATTCGTGGGCATCGGTCTCGTCTACCAGGAGATCGAGAAAAAGACCATCTACAACATCCTGTCCAAGCCGCTTCCTAGGAGCCACTTCCTCGTGGGCCGGTGCCTGGGCCTGATGAGCGTCCTCCTGGTTAATCTCATGGCCATGATGGCGGTCCTTTCGGCCGTGCTGGTATTCGTCGGGGGATTCACCCCCCGCATATTCGAAGCGGCTTTCTTCATCTATCTCGAGCTTATGATCCTGACGGCCGTGGCCCTCTTCTTTTCGTCCATCACGTCGCCGGTGGTGAGCGCCTTGTGCACCATCGCCTTCTACCTCATCGGCCATACGAGTTCGGCCCTGCCGAACGTCTTGCTTCCCAACGTCACGTCCGATTTCGGCAAGAGGGCCATCCTGATCGTCTACCACTTGCTGCCGGACCTGAACATGCTGAACATCAACAACCTCGTCGCTTACAACATACCGGTGGCGGCGGGTTTCACGTGGCGCGCCGTGCTTTACACGGGCCTCATGGTATCCATCCTCCTCCTGGCTGCGGGCCTGGCATTCAAGCGCCGCGACCTGGTGTAGCCGTGAAGATTCTCGCCGGCATACTGATCCTGGTCCTTCTCATGGTGGCGGTCGTGCCGCTCCACCAGGACATGGCGGCGATTTATCAGACTTATCCGACCGAGTTCAGGTCCTACTACGTCCCATCCAGCGGATACATGAAGATGGTGAGCCTCGGGCAGGAGGACTTCTGGGCGGACCTCATCTTCATATGGTCGGTCCAGTATTTCGACCGGTACGGAAGCTCTGTGCGAGACGAGTACCTTTTCCACACATTCGACGTCATTACGGACCTGGACCCTCGTTTTTACGAGGCCTACATATTCGGGGACCTTTTCCTGTCCCTGGACAAGCGGTGGGATCTCATCTACAAGCTTGCCGACAAGGGCCTGGCTAAGAATCCGAAGAACTGGCTCATCGCCTGGGATGCCGGCACGTACGCCTTCTTCCAGGCGAAGAACTACCCGATGGCGCTGAAGTTCTTCACCACCGCTCTTCGCCGGAACCCAGGGAATTCCATGCTCAAGGACCTCGTCGCCAACGCTTACAAGTATCGGGGCGACTACAGGGTCTCATTGCACTACTGGGAAAACGTGAAGAAGGAGCACGAGAACCAGAACAACGACCAGTCGAGGTTTTTCGTGATGGCCGCCGAACGGAACATCTGGGACCTGACCATCAAAATCGACCTGCGCGCGTTGAAGACCGCGATCTTCGCCTATAAGAGGGCCAAGGGCCAATTCCCCGACAGCCTCCGAGGACTGGTGGAAGCCGGCTTTCTCGAGAAACTCCCCAGGGACCCCGCCGGTCATTCCTACGGCTACGATCCGAAAACCGGAAGGGTGTGGAGCATTACTCCTTACAAGTTTAAGGGGAAGTACGCGGAATGGTAATCATCTTTGCGGTTTTCGCCGCCGCCCTTGGGCTCGTGGCGGGGTCCTTCGCCAACGTGCTCATCTACAGGCTCCCCATCCGCGAGTCCGTCGTCTATCCCGGCTCGCACTGCCCGCATTGCGGCGAGGCCATTCCCTGGTACCTCAATGTGCCGATCCTTTCCTGGGTGGTGCTGCGGGGGCGCTGCGCCCGGTGCTCCTACCCGATCAGCGTGCGGTATCCCCTCGTCGAAGCCGCCATGGGCGGACTGTTCCTAGCCTCATTTCTGCTCTGGGGCCTCAGTGTTGATGCGCTTGCGGGTTGTCTTTTCTCTCTATTCTGCCTTCCGCTCGGCCTGATCGACCTCGAACACCAGATCCTGCCGGACAAGCTGACGTATCCAGGCATCCTGATCGGCCTGGCCCTGTCGCCCTTTCTCTCGTGGACGACCCCGTGGCAATCCGTGGCGGGGGCGGCCGCAGGCGCCGGCCTGCCTGCCGCGGTGATAGGCGTCTACGCCCTCTTCGGCATCGAAGCCATGGGCTGGGGAGACGTGAAGCTCCTGGCCATGATCGGCGCTTTCCTGGGCTGGCAGGGCATGCTCATGACGCTTCTGGGCGGCGCCATTCTCGGCACCGTCATCGGCGGCACCTACCTTCTCATGTCCGGAAAGGGGCGAAGGACGCCGCTGCCCTTCGGGACCTTCCTGTGCGCGGCCGCTCTCGCGGCCCTTTTCTGGGCTCCAGCCCTGTGGACGTGGTACGCGGGCCTTTTCTTCAAGGTCGGGCCATGAACTCACAACGGGACCGCCTGAAGAAGGGTCTCACGTTGGCCTTGGCCGCACTCTGCGCGCTCCTGCTCCTGACGGCGTTGTGGAGCCTGGCGGCCCTCGCCAGGTACCAGGGCGCCCAGAGAAGGTCCGTTCGCGGGGCGGTGCTCGCGGGGGGGCGCGCGGCGGTGGCGCGCATCGAGCACAGGCCCATCCCGCAGAGGGGTGAGAGCCTGGACGAAGCTCTCTACGGCGGCAGGCCGCCCCAGGGCGCGGCGGTGAAGCCGAGGCAGGCCGCCATCCTCCTCGGCGATCACGTCCTCTGGTCCGCCCCTCCTTTCGCGCCTCCACCGAAGACCTACGCACCGCCGACGGGAGGGGACTCTGTGACCGCAAGCCGCGGGGGCCTGGTGTACACGCGCACTTTTGCCGACAGGAGGCGGCTCGTCATCGTCTTTGACGCCCCAGGTTTCGCACGCGTACAGGCGCATTTCGCCCTTGCGGCGGCCATGGTATCCGCGGCGGGGCTGGCGCTTCTGACCTTCCTTTTCTGGCTGGGCCTCAAGCTGGTGCGATCCCGCCGAGGGGTCGAGCGGGTCCTGGTGGAGGCGGGAGAAGTCCTTCCTTCGGGCCCGGGGGGAGACTCCACCCAGCAGTTGGTGGCGCTCTTTCAGAAAACGCTGGCCGAGCTCAGGGAGAGGACCGGGGAACTGGAGGCCGCCCACAGGCGGGAGAGACAGCGGGCCGAGGACGTGGAGGGCATGGCGGAAGCGCTCTGCGCGAATCTCGAGGCGGGATACCTCCGGTTCGACAACGAGGACCGGCTCGTCGGCGTCAATGCCGCCGCCCGGAGGCTACTCGGGCTTACGGAGGTCCCGCGTCTGGGCGACACCGGCATGGGCCTGCTCGGGGTGCGCCCCGAGGCCCTGGCGGCCCTGCAGGAAGTGAGGCAGAGCAGGGCGCTGGCCCTCAAGGAAGAGGTGCCCGGGGCACCGGGTACGCTCCTCCAGGTCGTAGGCATCCCCCTATACAACCTTCTCCACCAGTTACGAGGCTACCTGCTCATCCTCCGCGACCAGACCGAGGTCTACACGATGCAGAGGACCCTCGTGGAACGGGAAGCCCTGACGCGCCTGGGGGAGGTGGCCGCGGGCGTGGCCCACGAGGTCCGGAACAGCCTCAATACGATGACCGCCCACCTCAAATTGCTGGAACAGGACGTGCCAGCCCTTTTGGACGAGAGGCACTTCACCGGCCTCCGCGAGGAGGCCGAGCGCCTCGCGCAGGTCGTGAACAACCTCCTCTTCTTCGCCCGTCCCCTGCCCGTCGTCCGGGAGACGTGCAGGCTGGCGGACCTGCTGAGGGAGGAAGCGGAGATGGCCGGGCACGAGTGGCCGGAGGTTTCCGTGGAGGTGGACTGTCCTGAGGACCTGACCGTGGAAGCGGACTGGGAGACGCTCGGACGGGCCATCCGGAATCTGGCGCGGAACGCCTTGGAAGCTTCGGGTGCTTCCGACGATGGCTCCGGCCGAGTGAGGTTCTCCGCGCGGAGTGCGGAGAAGCGCGTGACCATCACGGTGGAAGATAACGGCCCCGGGCTCGACGCGGAAGTCCGCCAGAACCTCTTTACGCCTTTCACCAGCCAGAAGCCCGGAGGGACGGGGCTCGGTCTCGCCATAGCCCGCAAGATCATCCGCGAGCACGGCGGCGGGTTGGAGGCCGTAGAGTCCGAACTGGGCGGAGCGGGCTTTGCGATCGTTTTGCCGGAAGCAGGGGATTAGACGTCGCCCTCCGAAGACCCGCCTCGAGCCGCCTTTCAAATCCCAAATCGTCCCCCCTCCCTCCCGAACTGGCTTCCAGCGTCTATTTGTGGTAAATCTTTGTACTTCACCGTGAGGAGGGTTCCATGAAAAAATTTCTTGCCGCCCTCTTGCTCGCCCTGCCCATCGGCCTGATGGCCGCCGGGACGGGTTGGTACAAGGGCACGTTCGACCAGGCGAAGGCCGAGGCTAAGGCCAAGGATGACAATCTCATCCTGAAGTTTTACGCCGACTGGTGAGGGTCCTGCCAAAAACTGGACCGTGAAGTCCTTACGCCATCGATGGTCAGTCGTCTTTCGCAGTCAAACGTCATGATCCGCCAGAACGTGGACAAACCCGAGGTGCAGGCCCTCGCCAAGGCCTACCACGTGAAGGGCATTCCCACGACAATCGTCATCTCGCCCAAGGGCGAGGAAATAGACCGCATCATAGGATACGACAACAGGTCCGACTGGATGCGCACCCTCCTCGCCTACACCTACGGCGTCGACACCCTCGGCGACCTGGTAAGCCGCTCGGCGGCCGACGCGGGACCGGACATCCGCCGGGATATCGCGCAGAAATATCTTGACAGGGGCGACGCCAAGGAGGCCCTGGCCTGGGTGGACAAGGCCCGGACCGCCGACAAGAAGAGCGACGCCAAGCTGGAAACGTCGCTGGCGCTCATCCGCGGCGAGGCCCTCCTGAGTACGGACCCGCCCAAGGGCGTCGAAGTTTTGAGTAAGCTCGCCCAGGGGGGGAAATCGGACGCCTCGGAGGAAGCCTTTTCATCGCTCTCGCGCTACTATCGCGGTGCGATCAAGCACGCCGCGGACGCCCAGGCGAAAAAGCAGGCCGAGTCGGACTACCTCGGTCTGTACCACGCCGCCATGCCCAACCGCCAGGACGATCCGGGGTTCCTCAACGACTACGCCTGGCACTGCGCCGAACAGGGCCTCGAGCTGGACAAGGCCGCCGAGGCGGCCCGCAAGGCCGTCGCGATCAGCCACGACGACCCGGGTATCCTGGACACGCTGGCCGAGGTCTACTACAAGCTGGGCAACAAGGACGAGGCCGTCGCGACCATCGACAGGGCCCTCAAACAGAAACCGGAGGACAAGTACCTCATGGGACAGCGCGCCAAGTTCCTTAAGATGCATGGCGGAGGCACGAAGGGCTGATCCGGGAAGATTCCAGGAACGGTAAATCTGATGGCCTTTCCCCGGGATTCGACGTCCGGAGCCGGGGAAAGGCCTCTTTCGTTTGCGGAGGGCCCCGCAGCGGATCCGGCCGAACCCGTTGCGCCCGCCAGGCTGATCGTCACCCCTCGGTAAGGTTGGGCCATGACTAACCGGACCATATCCCGGCCGCTCCTCCTTTCGGCCTTCGCGGCCGGAATCGGACTCTCGGCGTGGATTTCAGCCTCCGTCGGATGGGGGCTGTGCGCCTGCCTGCTGGGTGCTTTCGCGGCCCGCCGGAAGCGGCTGCTCCGGGTCTTGCCTGTCTGCGCCATCCTGGCCGGGCTGGCCGTCGGCAACGTCGGACGTCACGCCGCGCGGCCCGATCCGCTGGTCGACAGTGTGGCCCGGTCCGGCGTGCCGGTCTACGCGTGGGTGAGAGGGCGCGTTCTCCACTCCGAACCCTGGCCGGACGGATCCCGTTGTCTTCTCCGGCTGACGTCTTTCGAAACCGCAGACGCCTGGCGCGCGTGCAATGCGCTGGTTCGGGCCTACCTGCCCATCCGACCTCCCGTTGCCGGCGTTTCCGTGGAGGCGAGCCTCCGGCTTCAGCGCCCGCGGGGGCCGCAGAACCCGGGCGAATTCGACCGCCGCGCCTACCTGCGGCGCAAGGGCATCCTTTTGACCGCCGGGTGTCGGAGCCCCCGGCTCGTACGAATTGGTCGCGCCTCCCTGCCCCACCCCTTCTCCGCCTACCGGCACGTCCTGGAGAGACGGTTGCGGTCGGACGCGGGCGCGGACAGCGGACTCCTGCTGGCGGTCCTTCTCGGGGAAAGGGGCCTTCTCACGACGGGCCAGCGCGACGCCCTGAGCCGGTCCGGCCTCTTTCATCTGGTGGCGCTTTCCGGCCTGCACGTGGGCCTCCTGCTGGTTCTTCTGGCGCTGGTGGCGCACCTGGCCGGCATCCCGCCGGCCTGGAGGGACGTCTCGGGCCTCTGCCTCTTGATCGTCTACGGGCTCCTCGCCTCGGCAAGCCCATCTCTCGTCAGGGCTCTGTTCATGGCCGGGATATTCCTGGCAGCCTGCCTGCTGGCCAGACCCCAGGGCGCGCTCTACGCCTGGAGCGTTTCGCTGGCCGCGCTTCTCATCTGGAACCCCGCGTGGATCCTCGACACCGGCTTCCAGCTCACCTTTGCAGCCACACTGGGCATCATCGGACTCTGGAACGCCATGCCCGCACACTTCGCCATGGAAGGGGCAGCCGGGTGGATCACCCGCCTTCTCTGGGTCGGTTTCTCGGCCCAGCTGTCGACCCTGCCCATTCTCGCCCTGGACTTCCACAGGATCTCCCCGCTGGGCTGGCTGGCAACGCCCCTGGCGTCCGTGCCCATCATGGCCATTCAGGTTCTCGGACTGCCATACATCCTGGGGCTCGCCTTCGTCCCCGGCGTTCACCAGGTGTTGGGCAAGGGACTGGCCCTGTCGGCCCGCATATTCATGGTTCTCCCCACCCGGTTGGGGGCGGCCGGGTGGGGCTCGATCTTCATTCCCCGTCCAGCCCTGGTGTGGACCGTGCTCTTCGTCGCGGGACTGTGCGCGCTGGCCGTGCCGGGAAGGCGGAGACGTGCGGGGTGGGTCCTCGCGACCGTTGCGGTCGTCGGCGCATGGACGCTACCGTGGCTCCGGCCCCGCCTGCCCGATCCCTCCGTGGTCGTCCTCGACGTCGGCGAGGCTTCCTGCCAGGTCTTCTGCCGGGACGGACGGACGATTCTCTTCGATGCGGGCACACCGATGATGAGAGGGACCTCTTCGGCCCGGACGGTGATCGAGCCTTTCCTCGCCGCCGCCGGGCGCCGCCGCGTAGACGGTATCGTACTCACCCACTGGGATTCGGACCATTCGGGAGCGACCCCGGATCTTCTGAGGGATCTGGACGTCGGATTCGTTGCTTACCCGGCGACCGATCCCCCGTCACGCGGACTGCCCGGGTTCATCGCCCGAACGGCGAGGTCAGAGGGCGTGTCACTCATTCCTCTCAGGACGTCCGACACCTTGAGGGTAGGAGCTTTCAGAGCGGAGATCCTGCATCCCGACCCCGACAGGCCGGAGAGCAGCGAGAACGACCGATGCCTGGTGGCCCGGATTCGTGAGGGCGGCCGCACGTTCCTTGTGACGGGGGACATCGAGGCGGACGCCGAACGCCACATCCTGGAAGGGGGGCTGATCCGGCCCGTATTCGGCGAAATCGTTCCACATCACGGCTCGGCCACCTCCAGCACCCCGCCCTGGGTACAGGCCTCTTCGCCGCGCGCAGCTTTCTTCTCCGTGGGACGCGCCAACCGGTTCGGCCACCCGGCCCAGAGCGTACTCCAACGCTACATCAGGATTGGATCGTCGATTTTCAGGACAGATCGCGACGGCGCTCTTCTCGTAGCCTGGCCGTCGCGACGTCCAATGGTTTACAGGATGAGAAACGGGAGCTGGCTTCCCCCGCCGCGCCGGTGACGATGAAAAGGCCCGGTCCCATCAGGGCCGGGCCTTCTATACCGTGCGGGGCGGCGCCTCGATCAGGAGGCCTTGGAGGATGTGTAGTCCTTCAGGAGCCCCATGAAAGCGGGATCTTCTAGCTGGTGCCCCCTGAAGCGGATCACGCCGTTCGCATCCACGAGGACGGCCGTCGGTATGCCCGTGACGGAATAGGCATCGGCCGTCTTGTTGTCCTCGTCCCAGAGAACCGTGTACGGCAGTTCGTGATCTTTGATGAACTTGGCGACCACGTCCTGCGTCTCCCGGTAGTTGAGCGCCAGTGCGACGATTTGCAGGCCTTTGGGGCCGTACTCTTTATCCAGTTTCTTCAGAAGGGGAATCTCCCGCCGGCAGGGCGGGCACCAGGTAGCCCAGAAGACGACGAGAGTAGGCTTCCCCTTGAGTTGCGAGAGGGTGACCTTCTTCCCACCGTTGATCTGCTGCAGCGTAAAGTTGGTGGCCGGCTCACCCACGTCCGTCCCGGCCAGGACCGGTGTCAGGACCATTACGCTCGCAAGCACGAGAAGAACGGTGAGTACCTTTGTCATGGTTTTCTTCATCTATCGACTCCTCAAGGGGCTCGCCCTCAGACTGAATTCCCATTTCCACCTGGAACGGGCCTGTTTTCTGCCTTTGGCGCCAAACGGACGCTATTTTAGATCATCGGGAGGAGGCGTAACAAGCCGCACTTTGAAGCGCAGCCTCGGACACACCCTCTTGCCCGGGTTGTCCATACAGTCCATGCACGCCCTGATGGATTCCTTAAGCTGGCCGGGCGCGGCCTTGGAGCCAGACAGGCTCGTGGACACGGAACTGTGAAGCCGCCTGCGCGCCTCGTAGGCGCGGCGGCACGGGAGGCAGAAAGAGAGGTGCTCCCGGATCTTCTGCAACCGGTTCCCTTTTATCCTATCCGCTACAACCAGGGGCAAGAGCGCCCTGACTCTTACGCAATCCACGTCGCCACCCATTTCGCCCGAAAAAAACAAATCGGGCCCTCCTTCCGAATGTAACCCTGGGAGGGCCCGATTAATTTCTGATACGTTCTTTCGGGTTCGTGCTGGGTGATTTAGACCTGCTGCCCGGATCGAACCGAGAACGAGTCGTCCCGAACGAGCAAGATCTACGCGCCCTGGGCGAGCTGTTGGGTGGCTTCGGACGGTACGACCCAGCTCTTTTCCTCGGCGTGCTCCGTCAGTTGCTTCTGCATGAGTTTGCGGGCGCGGTGGATGCGCGACATGATGGTTCCGATGGGGCAGTCCATCATGTCCGCGATCTCCTTGTAGGACTTACCTCCCAACAGGGACAGTGCCAGAGCTTCACGATATCCCTGGGGCAACTGGAGGAAGGCGTTTCGAACGTCCTCGCGGATGATCGAATTTATCAGCGTCTGTTCCGGATTCTGGGGCCATGAACTATCCGACCGAACGTGAGATTCCTGCGTCTCCTCGATGGAATCGAAGTCCACCTCACTCGGTCTGCGGTGCTGTTTCCTGTAGTGGTTGATAAAGGTATTTTTCATGATACGGTAGAGCCAGGCCTTGCAGTTTGTCCCGGGCTCGTACTTGTCGAAGAAGCGATAGGCACGCAGGTAGGTCTCCTGCACCAGGTCCTGGGCGTCGTCCTCGTTGCGGGTTATCTTGAGGGCCAGGTTGTACAGGAAGTCGATGTGAACCAGAGCCGTCTGTTCAAAATAAGATCTCGATACCATTTTGCATTCCCCATGTAGTGATGATGATTGCCTTGGTTCATTTCATGTGTTATAGATTCTTGCCTTTTCGTCGCTTGGAGCCAGAGTGGAACCTTATCTTTACAGCGCCCTGACGCGCTTGACATCCCTATCGACCGTCCTCAGGGCCGAACTGCTCGGGAAGAAGGCCTTGCTTCGTTCCCTCAGGGAAGGCGCCCGCCCCGTGAAACTACACCCCAACATAAGCAAGTCGCTTGCCAAACTGGACTGGGAGGGCGCCGAAGAAGCGGATCGAGCGGCGGAAAAGGAGGGCGTTACCATCCTTTCATGGGACGATCCCGGCTATCCGGAGTCTCTCCGCAGTCTGCCCGATCCCCCGCCCGCGCTGTACGTTAAGGGGTCCCTGGAGGTTTTCTCCCTGCCCGCGATCGCGGTGGTCGGATCCCGGCTGTGCACCGTCTACGGTCAGAACGTCGCAAGGACGCTGGCGAAGGAACTCGTGTACGCCGGAATGGCAGTCGTGAGCGGTCTGGCGCGCGGTATTGACACGGCCGCCCATCAGGGTTCCCTGGCAGTCGAAGGACACGCGGCCGCCGTCCTGGGCACGGGTATAGACAGAATATATCCGCCTGAAAACGATGGGCTTATGCAGAATATCCTGGACAGGGGCGGGGCGATCATCAGCGAGTACCCGCCTGGGACGCCGCCCCTTCCGAGGAATTTTCCCGTTCGAAACCGCGTTATTTCAGGTCTGACTTCAGGGGTACTGGTCGTCGAGGCGACCGAAAAGTCGGGGTCTCTCGTCACTGCTCGTTTCGCACTTGAAACGGGACGAGAGGTCTTCGCCGTGCCTCACAACATCACCAGCCGTACCGGCATAGGCCCGAATACTCTTATTCAGAAGGGTGCCAAGCTGGTCCAGCAAGTCGCCGACGTCCTGGAAGAATTTCCCCCAGACACATGTTGCAGATTGAAACCTCTTAACGATATTCCCGCCGGGACCGAGGGCGGAGACTCGGCATTGTCCGCCAAGGCGCGCGTTCTCTTTGATGCGATGAGCGCGGACGAGGGGAGGAGCATAGACCGGTTGAGCGTCGAGTCCGGCCTGTCCGCCCCGGACATTCTCACGGTCCTTGTCGAGTTGCAAATGGCCGGGCTATGTGTAGAATTGCCCGGTACGCGGTATGCCCGCAGGACATCACCCAAGGAGCCGAATGAATGGCAGACACACTCCTGATCGTCGAATCGCCGGCCAAAGCAAGGGCCATACAGAAATACCTGGGCAAGGGCTTTTCCGTCATGGCCTCCATGGGGCACGTGCGAGACCTTCCCGGCAATAAACTGGCCGTGGACGTGGACAAGAATTTCCGTCCCACCTTCGTCGTTCTCCCCGCGAAGAAGAGCGTCGTGAGCAAGATCCATACGGCCGCCTCCAGAGCCGGCACCATCCTCCTTGCGGCAGACCCCGACCGGGAAGGAGAGGCCATCTGCTACCACCTTTCAGAGCTCTTGAAAGAGATGGGCAAACCCATCGAGCGCGTCCTCTTTCACGAGATTACTTCTTCCGCGGTCAAGGCCGCCGTCGCCCACCCCATAGAGGTGGACCCCCAGAAGGTCAACGCTCAGATCGCCCGCCGCATCATCGACCGCCTCGTCGGATACCAGATTTCGCCGTTGCTCTGGGACAAGGTGCGCAAGGGCCTGTCGGCCGGACGCGTACAGACCGTGGCCCTCAGGATGATCTGCGAGCGGGAGGACACCATCCGGGCCTTTCAACCCGAAGAATACTGGGCCGTAACCGCCTCGCTGTGCGGCGAAGGTGGGCGGGCCAAGCCTTTCGACGCCAGGCTCACCCAGTGGAAAGGCAAGAAGTCGCAGATACGCAACGCGGAAGAAAACGATGCGTTGCTGGCGCACCTGAAAGACCGGGACTGGTCCGTCGCGAAGCTGGAAAAGAAGAAGCAGAAGAAGAGCCCGTCTCCGCCTTTCATCACGAGCAAACTGCAACAGGAGGCGGCCAGGCTTCTGAAGTTTCCGGTGAAGAAGACCATGTCCGTGGCCCAGCGCCTGTATGAGGGCGTCGACCTGGCCGGAGGGGAGACGGTGGGACTCATCACCTACATGAGGACCGATTCGACCCGCGTCTCACCCCAGGCGGTGGATGCGGCCAGGGCGTTCGTGCAGGAAACCTTCGGCGGAGACTTCCTTCCTCCGAAGCCCCGTTTGTACGCGCCGAAGAAGGCGGCTCAGGACGCCCATGAGGCGATCCGCCCCACCGATGCGGGACGCACGCCCGAAAGCGTGAAACCCTATCTGGGCCGCGACGAGTTCGCCCTTTACCGATTGATCTGGCGACGGTTCGTTGCGAGCCAGATGGCGGACGCCCTTTTCGACGCCACGAAGGTACAGGCGGCGTGCGGCGACGCCCTGTTCAGCGCCTCTGGCTCCGTCTGCCGCTTCCAGGGGTTCCTCGCGGTCTACGAGGTCGAGGAAAACGACGAGAAGGGCGTGTTACCTCCCCTCACACAGGGCGAGAGTCTGACGCTGCTCGATCTCAAGTCGGAGCAGAAGTTCACCGAGCCGCCCCCCCGCTACACCGAGGCGACCCTCGTGAAGGCCCTGGAGGAGAACGGCATCGGACGGCCCTCCACCTACGCGACCATCATCTCGACGATCCAGGAACGAACCTACGTGGAGAAGGAAAAGGGTGCCCTCGTGCCCACCGACATGGGCATGCTGGTCAGCCAGATCCTGATCAAGCACTTCCCCGCGCTGTTCGACATCGGTTACACGGCCGCCATGGAAGAGAACCTCGACAAAGTCGAAAACGGGGCCATGGACCGGCAGAAACTGCTGGAGCGGTTCTGGACGGACTTCCACAAGGAGCTCGAAGCGGCCAAGGGTGAGATGGTGGACCTCCGCAAGGAGGGCCAGGCGACCGACGAAGTCTGCGACAAGTGCGGACGCCCGATGGTCCTCAAGATGGGCCGATTCGGACGCTTTCTCGCCTGTTCCGGTTACCCGGAATGCAAGGGAACCCGCCCCCTGCCCGACGAGAAGCCTCCCGAGGTGCCCGAGGACGCCAAAACGTGTGAAAAGTGCGGGAGCCCCATGGCGGTACGCCAGGGGCGTTACGGCGCATTTCTGGCCTGCGAGCGTTACCCCGAATGCAAATACACGCTGAAGATCCGAAAGGACAAATCGGGCAGCGTGGTCGTGGCCAAAGACGAGCCCCTGGAAGAGAAATGCCCGGAATGCGGCTCGAACCTCGTGAAGAAGCACGGCCGCTATGGCCCATTTGTCGCGTGTTCCAACTACCCTACCTGCAAATACATCCAGAAGGAGACGGTGGAAACACCGTGTCCCAAGTGCGGAAAGCCCTTGGCCAAGCGCTTTACCAAGAGGCGGAAGCTTTTCTACGGCTGTACGGGCTACCCTGAGTGCGACTTCATCTCCTGGTCGAAACCTCTGCCGGGGCCCTGTCCCACCTGCGGCAGTCCCTATCTTATCGAACGCCAGACGAAGAGCGGGCCGGTCAAGGCGTGCCCCGAAAAGGCCTGCAAGTACAGCGAACCGATCGAAGAGAAGGGCTGAAGGCGATTTCGGAATTGGGATTTGGGATTTAACTGCGGCAGGTGGCAAACTTTCGAAGGTCCTCCCCCGCCGCACTTACCTGCTCCCTTACTCACGCACAGACGTACAGCCTTCGAAGGCGGTCCCCCCGCCTCGGTCACTCTTTACTCGATCACTTGGTCATAAAAAAAGAGAGGGCCCTGAGGCCCTCGATGGTTGGAGGAAGGAAGTTGAGTAAGGAGGTTACGCCATAGGGGGAGCCAACCGCAGGGCAGCGGTGGACTCTTCCCCTGAAGACTCTATTGCATTGAAGGCGGAGGACCGGTTGATGAGCTTGGCCATGTCCGTGTGGAGGCGGTGCCCGCCTTTGTGGACCAGGATATGCGCCTTGAGGGGATACCCGGCCAGGGAGAGATCGCCCAGAACGTCGAGAATCTTGTGCCGGACGAACTCGTTGATGAACCTGAGGTCGGCGTTGAGCGCGCGGCTCTCGCCCAGAACGATGGCATTGTCGACGGAACCGCCCAGCGCCAGCCCCCTGACCCGGAGGGCTTCGACGTCCTTCATGAAACCGAAGGTCCGGGCCGGCGCGATCTGGTCCACGAAGGTGCCGGCGTTGATGGGGATAGTCAGCGTCTGCTCGTAGATCAGCGGGTGCGCAAAGGCGATGGTGTAGGTGACCCGGAGTTCCTCCGAGGGCAGTATCTTGATCCAGCGGTCCGCCTCCTGGACTTCCAGGGGGCGCGTCACCCGAAAATAGCGCCTGGTTTTGTTCTGATTGATGGCCCCAGCCTCCCTGATGAGGTAGACAAAGGGCGCCGCCGAACCGTCCATGATCGGGACTTCGGCTGCATTTATCTCCACGACGACGTTGTCCACGCACATACCGTAGAAAGCCCCGAGCAGGTGTTCGACCGTCGATACCTGAAGCCCGCTGGAGCCAAGCGTCGTCGCGAAGTCGACTCTCTGTACGTAGTTCGAGTTGGCCGGAATTTCAAAGCCTTCCTTGTCCACCCTCCGGAAAACGATACCCGTGTCGGGCGGAGCAGGGAGGAGGCGCATGGAGACCTTGCGTCCCGAGTGAAGACCTATCCCGCTGCATTCGATGGCGTGTTTCAGTGTCCTCTGGTAGTACAAGTACCACCTCCCTGGCCCCCTTTAGCAAGGGGCGTGCCAGAACCTAACTCTTGATAATACTAAAGAATTGTTTCTGCAATGTGTCGTTTCTGTCACATGTGCTGTGTCTTGTTTCACAGCGGGACGGGACCGGACGGGGCGGTTATCATTAAACCATTCCTGCCGTACCATGGTCACTTAGGGTGGATGACTTTATGGCCGAGGCAAAAGACCCATGGCTGGACGATATAAAAGCAAAGCGCCAGGATGCCCTGGAGGCGTTTGTAAGAGCGCATACGGCGCCGCTGGTGAGGTACCTGGCGGGCATGGTCCGCAACCGGGCGGATGCGGAAGAACTGGCCCAGGAAACATTCCTGCGGTTCGCAACTTCGCTGGATTCCTTTCGCGGGGACTGTTCGACCAGGTCCTTTCTCTTTCGCATCGGCCACAATCTCGCGTTGAATCACCTGGCGTCGGCCACCGTTCAGCGCGAGATCCTGACGGGAGAGGTGCCGGAAGGACGGAACCCGGGCCGTTCCCCCGATTCGGACACATTGGAGGAAGAACGGAACATCCGGTTGAGGCGGGTACTGAAGACCCTGCCGACCCAGCAGCGTTCGGTGGTCATCCTCAGGACGTGGCTGGATCTATCTTTCAGGGAGATCGCGGAGGTGCTGTCGCTTGCCGAGGGAACGGTGAAGGCTCACTATTTCTTCGGACTGAGAAACCTCCGAAAGACGCTGGAGGTGTCTTGTGACGCATGATCAAGCTGTAAGGCTGGCTTTGACCGGCTCCGGCCTCATGCCGGCCGAGGTCAAGCAACACATCGAGCACTGCGGCCGGTGCCGGCGGGAGATCGATGATTTGCGGGCGCTGGGTGCAGAGATGGCGGGTGCGTCACCGGTCCTCTCCCGGGACGCGGAATGGGAGACGAAGCTGATCGCCAAGACGGTTGCTGCGGCCACAAAGCCCGGGGCGCGGACTTCGAGATCCCTTCCCTGGCGAGCGGCGGCGGCGGTGTTCATTCTGGCGGCCGGCCTGACAGGTTCGCTATCGGTCCTCCGGCTCGAGAGCCCGGGTCGGTCGATCCAGGCGAACCTCTCGATCAAGGAGCAGCAAAGCGTGAGCCGAGGTTTGGGCACGCTGGCGTACGGGACCACCGAGGATTCGACGGTTGCGCTGCTAAACCTTACAGAATCATCCGTGGGGGGCCAGGTTGAAAAGCAGTCGGCCGAAGACCTCGAGGATTATCTCGGTCCGGTTGACACAGGAGGATGGAATGGTTAGAGCTTGCTTGTTCGCACTTCTTCTCAGCGCCTTCTGCCTGAGTGTCCCCGCCCAGGCGCCCCCACCGGATGGCCCCGCTCCGCCCGTCGAACGGATGCAGGGGCACGGTCATCACAGACGGGAAATCGCGAGGCTATACCTCATTCAGCGGATGCGTGAAACACTGTCTCTCACGGATGCGCAAACGCTCAAGGCGATGGAGGTCCTCAAGGCCATCGACGGGGAACGCGCCCGCCACCGGCAGGCGATGATGGATATCATGTCCAGGATCCAGGCGCACATCGAAGACGGAAGAACATCCGACAAGGTCCTGGCTCGGGACGTAGCCGACTTCCAAGCCCAACAGGCCAGCTTCGAGAAACGATTGAGGGACCTGGAGTCCCGACTCCTCGCCGGACTCACGCCACGACAGCAGGCAGAGTTCCTCATCATGCGCCGGGACCTCATGCAACAGATGAGGGGCGGGGAAGGGCCGCGACGCCGCTTTCAGGGCAGAAGGCCACCAGGCCAGCGGGGGCATTGATTCGCATGACGCTTCTCAGGCAGTCCGGGAGCAAGCGGGCGCGCTCTTTCCAAAGGCACCCCGGCACCCGGTTCATCCCGGGCGTCAAATCGGAGTGGCTCGGACGCCTTCTGGAAAAGCTGAAGGTGAGGGTGGCCCCCGGGAAGATCGGCGCCCTGGGTGAAAGGCTCGCAGCACGCCACCTTGAGAACAAAGGATACCGAGTCCTGGCGAGAAACTACAGCGTGAAAGGCGGAGAGGCCGACATACTGGCCGCACACGAAGGGCTGATCGTCGTGATCGAGGTCAAGGCCAGGCGCTCTGTCAGGTTCGGCACACCCGCCCAGGCCGTAACCGCCAGAAAGCGAAGGCGGGTTCTGCTCGCCGGACAGATTTACTGCCGGAGAAACGGCCATTCGCTCTCCCGACTGCGGGGCGATGTTGTGTCAGTCATGTTCCGCCGGGGGAACGCGGACCCGGAAATCCGGCACTACGTCGGCGTCCTCGGCTTCGAGCGCTGAGCCGTTCGGCGGCGGTTCCGTACGTCAACCACGAACGACAGTTCAATCTCTTGAAATTAAGAGGCTTATCTCTACTATATGGATGTGGGCGCCTTTGGAGAGAGGCCGCACGGACGCAGCCACAGGGCTTAACTACATGACGATAAAGGTCTTATCAGCCTTGGCGCGTCAGGCAACAACCTTGCTGGATAAGCACCTGGAGGTAACCATGGCACCCGTAAAATACAAATCCGTCCAGAAGCGCGCCAGCAAGATCGACCGGCTGCTTCGATCAAATACGTCCAATACCCTGGCCAGCCTGGCCGAGGCCCTGATGGTGACCCAGCGGACCGTCTGCCGGGACATCTCCTACATGAAGGAGGAAATGGGCCTGCCCATCGAACACAGCTACGGCAGGGGGTACCACTACGCCCTGCCCGTGCCCCCCCTCGAGGACACGGAAAACCGGGACTTCAGAAGCGCGCCGCCGAAGCGTCCCATGCGGCAGAGTTCCCGTGACACGGTGGCAATTCTCGAGAAGATACACTCCGCCCTGTACGGGCAGAAGAAGATCACCGTAACAATCGCAGGGGAAGGCGGCGAGGATGTTTCGTGGATCCTGCACCCCCACTTTCTTTCCCGCGTCGCGTCGCGCCTGACCCTCTTCGCCTATCGCCCGGATCGCCGCGAACTCGTCAACATACCCGTGCAGAATTTGAGCAAGGTCGCGGTCCTCGCCGACAGATTCCTCGATCCGCCTCTGAGCGAGATCAAGGTCAAGGATGGCGAGGGCTGGATCAAGAGCGGTTCTCTCTATAAGGTCAGTCTCCGATTCCCCTCTTCCCCGGCATGGGCCCGGGACCTACAGATGGCCGACGGACAGGTGGTCGAAACGACCACCTCTCACATCACGATCCGATTCCGCACCGACGATCTCGAGGCGGTCAGGCGGCTGGTCTTCTTCCTGGGAGACACCGTAACGGTCGAAGAACCGGCAATCCTGAGATCGCTGCTCCGGTTCCATCTGCTGAGAATGCTGCGAGCCTACAACTTCGCCCGGCCGGAGGGCGACCGGCCTTGACCGTCTCGGGGAGAAGTCTCCGTCCGGTCTCAGCGTCGTGGAGAACGCCGACCCTGGGCGAGGATTGACCCGGGCACGGCGCGGCCCTGTGCTAAACTGAAGAGTATGGAACTGCGGCCGCCGGCCGGGGTCCCCTTTGCCATCAAGAATCGGGGGAGTACATGTGGGTCCTTCGCTTTCATTGTGAAGCGCACGGTTTGTCCGTCCCCGTCACCAAGAATTTTCTCAGTGTGGGCCGGGATCCTTCAAACGACGTGATTCTGCCCGTGCCGGGGATCAGCCGGAGACATTGCGAGTTCATGCTCGCCGGGGAACAGGGCCGTGAACTTTACGTTCGGGACTGCGATTCCCGCCTGGGCGTGAGCCGGGAGGGCAAGCGTCTCGACCACGACCGGCTCGAAGAGGGCGACCGACTGACCCTCGGTTCCGTCTGGATTTTCGTCCAAAAGGAATCGACCCTGGACTGGCGGACTCCCGGAGGCCTGTCTCCGTCCCTTCCGGCCAGGATGCACACCGGCGAGAGCCCGGATGCGGCATCATTCTCATCAAAAGCGGGTTCCGCAGGCATTCTCAATGCGTGCATCCGCGCCTACACGGAAAGTCGCGATTGGGGAAACCGGTGGCGGAGGATCCTGGGACTGTCGGATCTCGAGATCATACAGCGCGGCGACGGTAAAGAACGGTGCGTTCTCCCCGGATTGTGGCGCACCGCGCCGGAACAGGCGGAATCCATCGATCTGGAAGGCGTCCGGGGGACATGGACCTGTCGCTGGACGGGCGGCGGGGAAGAAACCGAATCGGTTTTGCCGACCCTCCTGAACATCCTGGAGGCCGTTCAGGTCCGGGTAGGTGCCACCAGGCAGATCGGTGCCGAGCCGCAGGGCGGACGGAACCCGAAGCCGCCTTCGCTTGTCGGTCTGGACGGCCCGTGGGAAGAGGTCGAGAGGCTCGTTGCAAGCGACCTGCCCATTCTGATCACGGGCGAAACGGGCGTAGGGAAGGAAGTCCTGGCCCGGGCGATCCACCAGCTTTCCATGGGCCAACAGGCCCCTTTCCAGGTCATCCACTGCGCAGCGATACCGGAGGCGCTCTTCGAGAGCGAACTGTTCGGCATCCAGCCGAACACGGCCACCGGTGTCCTGGGTCGCCGAGGCAAACTGGAAACGGCGAACGAAGGCACCGTTCTCCTTGATGAGGTCGGAGAGATTCCACTGCACATACAGGCGAAACTGCTGAGGGTTCTGGAGGACTCGAAGATATACCCCTTGGGCAGCCGGGCCGCAGTGCCGCTCAAAGTGCGCTGGCTTTCGGCCACCAATCAGAACCTCGAAAAGGCCATCCGGCGCGGTGAGTTTCGCGAGGACCTCTACTACAGGCTGCGCGGAGCAGAGGTCCGCATCCCCCCCCTGCGGGAGAGGAGGCGCTGGATCCCGCCGCTCGTGGATCTCTTTCTGGAGGAGAACGAAGCCTCCTCGGCCAGGGACGTCCAGGGCCTCTCTCTGGAGGCCTTCCGGGCGGTCACGGAATACGGGTGGCCGGGCAACGTGCGAGAGTTGAAGATGGAGCTGAAGAGGGCCTACCACCTCGCGGATTCCGGCGGAATCATCCAGACCCGTCACCTGTCGCCCCAGGTTCGTGCCTGGCTTGCCGAAACAAAAAACGCCCCGGGCGTGCGGATGGAAGTTCGCCGCAGGGCGGCCGAGGCGACGGCGATCAGAGAGGCGCTCGCCAGCACCGGAGGCAACGTGACCCGGGCGGCCGACCTGCTGGGCGTGACGCGGCAGACCCTTTCCAAATATCTTCGAACTCTGGGCATCCGCGCACGAGACTTCAAGCGGACCTGATCCGGCCGTGGAGCGCCAAATCAGACAGGCGGATCGAAGACTGCACACGCGCGACAACACCGCGCCGCCCGACTCCACCTCCCGAATTGCACCCACGGTAATGCAAAATGTTAAGGGAACTTTACACTTCGTCGTTCACGCGTTAACGACGGGATGCGCCAGGTCACCTCTAACTCTTTGATTAACAACAGATACTGAGATTCGGCCACGTGGCACGCATCATGCTCCATTCTGCTTTCTCGGAAGGAGGTCGTGCACATGCCACCGGTTCGTTTCAAAGCCACCAGAAAGCGGGTCGCCGTCATAGATGTGCTGCTGCGCGCCGAGGGACGGCACACGCTCGATTCCATCTCCAAGAAGCTGGGCGTCACGGTGAGGACCGTATGCAGGGACCTGGCCTTCATGAAGCAGAGAATGGGGCTGCCCATCGCGCACGATCAGGATCGGGGGTATTATTACGCTCTCCCGGTGGCTCCGGTCGACTTCGCCGCGGACGTCACCTGCCGTCCTTATGCGCTCAGCCCGGCATCCAGGACCTTCTCGATGGAGGCGGTGCGGCGGAACCTAGAAATCGTGCACCACGCCCTCTACGAAGGTCGAACCCTCACCGTATCGCTGCTGGGGCCTCGCGATACGATGGTCGCACGCAACATTCGCCCGTATTTTTTCTCACGGCTTCGCGGGGATCTCTACCTGTTCGCATCCCGCACAGACTCCGACGCCCTCATGAATATCCCCGTTTCGACGATCTCGAGGGCGGAACCGGGCCCCGAGATGCAGGAGCCCTCCCCATTCGGCGACGAGAGAGTCCGGTCTTCCGGAGGCTGGATCCGATCCGGAACAAGGCATCACGTGACGATCCGGTTCAAGAAGACGGAGGATTGGGTGGCGGACCTACAAATGTGCGAGGAACAGAAGGTCGAGAGATCCGGTCGCGGGTTCGTCTTCCATTTCAAGGCTGACGACCTGGAAGAGGTCAGGACGGTCGTTCGTCTCCTGGGAACCCGCGTCATGGTGGAGGAGCCCCGGCGGTTGAGGCCGGACGAAACGAGCGCCTGCGCGATGGCCGGAGTCTTCCTGGTTTAAGAACTCGCCGGCAAGACGGGACAGCCCCCTGAAGAACGGCACGCCTGCAGTGTTTTGCCGGGGGACGAAGTCGGCAATACACCAGGAATGGGGTATCACAGGCCGCTGCCCCAGGACGCACGAGACAACCCGCCGAGGACCGCTTCAAGGTACCCGACCAGATAGAGACTCCCCGCCGCGATGACGAGGCCGCCTTCTCCGGCCCACGTCCGGGCTTTTTCCATGGCGGACAAAGGGTCACCGTCAAGCATGAGATTCCGGCGCCCGGAGCCGGCCAGGATTTCCTCTGGAGTGCAACTCCTGTCCATGGGGAGGGACGTCGCCCAGACGGCCCCGAATTCCGGAAACAAGCGGGACGACATGGCATTCAACGGCTTGTCCCTCATGGCGGTGAAGACGAGGGCCTTTCTCGGATGGGGGAGCCCCCGGACAAATTCCGCCAGGATTTCGCACCCGTCGGGATTGTGCGCACCGTCGAGATAAGTATCGGGCGCGTCGGCCACGCGCTCCAGCCGGCCGGGCCATCTTGTCTCCGCGATGCCGGATCGGATGGCCTCGTCGTCTATGCGCCATCCCTTGGAGCGCAGCACCCGGCAGCACCTGACCGCCAGCGTGGCGTTTGTCAGCTGATGCCGGCCGGGCACCGATGGATAGGGCAGCTCCATGGTGCCCTCACCATCGATGAGCCGCCACACACCCACGTCCGTCTCAATCGAACCGTCCTGAGGGCTCAGGGTCGTGCCGGCCTTGAAGGCTTCGCGCCTCAGGACGTCCAGGACAACCGGTCTATCGGCTGCCGTCAGGGCGGGCACCCTGGGTTTGAAGATGCCCGCTTTTTCCTTCGCGATGGTGGCCAGGCCGTACCCGAGATACTGCTCGTGGTCCAGTCCGACATTGGTCACCCCCGTGAGGATGGGATGGACGATGTTGGTGCAGTCCAGCCTGCCGCCCAGGCCGACCTCAAGAACGCCGATATCGATTCGGGACCGGTTGAAGTGGTCGAAGCAGGCGAGCGTCAGGCTTTCGAAGTAGGTGGGCTGTCCCTCCACGAGGCCTGCCGAAATGGCATTCTCCGCCGCCTCCCTGACGCGGGTCATCGACTCTGAAAAGCACGTCCTGCTGATGGGGCGGCCGCCCACCGCTATGCGTTCTTCCACGTTGACAAGGTGCGGCGACGTGTAGAGCCCCGTCCTGTAGCCCGCCTTTGCCAGTATGGTTGCCAGGAAAGCCGACGTCGATCCCTTGCCGTTCGTTCCGGCGAGGAGAAGACTCGGAAATTCGTCTTGGGGGTTTCCCATCTGCGCCGCGAGACGGGCCGTGTGCTCAATGCCGGTCTTGACGCCGAACTCGATGAGAGAATCGAGATAGCGCAGGGACTGTGCGTAGTTCATTCAGATGGAGTCTGCCCCGTAAAGAACGCGAGGAGGCCCTTCAGGGTTTCGCGCATCAGGCTCCTGTGGACCACCAGGTCGAGAAAGCCCTTTTCCAGGAGGAATTCGGACCGCTGGAAGCCCTCGGGCAGCTTCTGGCGAATGGTCTGCTCAATGACGCGAGGTCCCGCGAACCCGATCAGCGCTTTCGGTTCGGCGATGTTCACGTCGCCCAACATGGCAAAGGACGCCGTCACGCCGCCCGTTGTCGGATCGGTCATCACGGAGATGAAGGGAATCCTGGCCTCGTGGAGGCGACCGAGCGCGGCGGATACCTTTCCCATCTGCATGAGGGACTGCACCGATTCCTGCATCCTCGCCCCGCCGGAGCAGGAGATGACGATGAGGGGCACACCGTCCGAGAGCGCCCGCTCGGCGGCCCGCGTGATCTTCTCCCCCACCACGCTTCCCATCGACCCACCCATAAAGGCGTACTCCATGCAGGATATGATGACCTTCATGGCGCCCACCGTTCCGGAGGCATTGATAACGGCGTCTTTTGTTCCAACGCTTTTCTGGTATTGCGAGATGCGGTCCGAATAGCGCTTGATATCCTTGAACTTCAGGGAATCCACGGGTTCGATGGCCTCGTCGAACTCCTCGTAGGCTCCCTCGTCGAAAAGGGACTGGAGCCGCTGGGGGGCGGAAATCCTGAAGTGGTAGTTACACTTGGGGCAGACCCTGTTGTTCTCTTCAATGATCTGGGAAAACATGATCTGTCCGCAGGAATCGCACTTGGTCCAGAGCCCTTCGGGTACTCTTACGGAGCGCTCCTCTCCGTCCTGGACCTCCGGTTTTTTCTTCTGGCGGAACCACATCTTCAAATTCTCCCTGGGGAGTATAACGAAAAGGCTGGACGGCGACAAATGGCCTCCGGAAGAGGACCGATGGAGATTTCGAATTTGGGATTTGAAGACGGAAGAGGGTCGTCCTTCGCTGCAGCCGATTGCCATCGGACGCTACATAGAACGACAGAGGGGCGAACCTTCGAAGGTCCACCCCCGAACTGAGCACCGATCACCGGACACCGGACATGGCACCGACGCGCATACAGGCGGCTGGATCGGCCGCTCACCCGGAGTCCCGTCCAACAGGCGAAGGACCCCGGCGGCAACAGGACTTTATGGTAAACTGGCGCGGGTCGGAGGGCTCCATGCGTTTCGTGAGATGGATGTTGTACCTTTTCGTTTTCGGACTGGGGGTCGCAGCGGGAACGTACCTGCTGATCCGCGTATCGCTGTTCAGCAGCGGAACCACCGTTCCGCCCGTCGTGGGCCTGTCGCAGGAGCAGGCGCAATGGCAGGCCCAACGGGCCCACCTCGTGTTCAAGGTCCTGTCCGAACGGTACGACCTCCGCCAGAAAAAGAACTGCGTCATCGAACAGAGTCCAGCACCGGGGATGACCGCGCGCAAGGGCATGACCCTTTCCGCAGTCGTGAGCAAGGGTATCGAGACAGTGACCATGCCTAACCTGGTGGGGATGCGCATGGAAGAGGCCCAGCTGCAGGCCCAGCAGGCGGGACTCCAGCTTAACGCGACCTCTTATTATCATGGGGTCGCGTCCGCCCCTCTCGTTGCAAGCCAGAACCCGCCGGCCGGGACCGTGGTTCCCAGGGATTCTGAGGTTTCCCTCCTGGTCGATCTCGGGGCCCCTCCACCCGTTTTCGTCATGCCCGATCTTTACGGGCAAAGCTACGAGAACGTTCGAAACGATCTCAAACTCTATGCCATCTCCGTCGGTCCGGCCCGCGCGGTGGGCGGCGGCGGCGTGCCCTCGGGTACCATCGTGGGGCAGATACCCGATGCGGGAAAGCCCCTCGGGAGGAACGATCTCGTGCAGTTGATGGTGAGCCGCTGATGTCCGGACACCCAGAAAAATGGCTCGCACCCAGCATCCTGTCCGCCGACTTCTCCCGCCTCGCGGACCAGGTGGCACGGGTCGAACCCTTCAGCGGGTTGATCCACGTGGACGTCATGGACGGCCATTTCGTTCCTAACATCACCATGGGACCGATCGTGGTCAAGGCACTGAAGCCCCACACGAAGCTCCCGGTGGACTGTCACCTCATGATCGAGGCGCCGGATCGTTACGTCGAAAATTTCGCCTCGGCCGGGGCCGACTTCCTCTCGGTTCATCAGGAAGCGTGCCCCCACCTGCACCGGACCATTCAGAACATCAAGGAGCACGGCATGAAGGCGGGTGTGGCGCTCAATCCGGCCACGCCCATCGAGACCCTTGACGTGATCCTCAATGACGTCGATTATGTTCTGGTCATGAGCGTCAACCCCGGATTCGGCGGTCAAAAATTCCTTCCTCTCGCGCTGGACAAGATCCGCGCGCTGAAGCGGATGATCCGGGAACGAGGTCTCGAGACGGCCGTGGAGGTGGACGGGGGCGTGGCCGAAGATACGCTGCCCCCGCTCCTGGAAGCGGGCGCCGACTGGTTCGTTTCCGGCTCCTCGATCTTCGGCCGGCCGGATCCCGCCGCCGCCGCCGAATCCCTGAGGGACCTTCTTCATGCCTGAGACTTCGACTACATTGCGCGTACGTTACGTTGAAACAGACCAGATGGGCGTCGTGCACCACTCTGCCTATCTCGCCTGGATGGAGGTGGCGCGAACAGAATACCTGCGCGTTCGAGGCGTTCCTTACCGCTCGCTCGAGGATCGGGGCATCAGGATGCCGGTCCTCGCCATCAGCCTGCGATACCGACAGCCGGCCCGGTACGACGACGAAGTACTGGTCAAGGCCCGCCTTGTCCAGGCTAACGGGGTGCGCTTCGCATTCGAGTACGACATCCTCCGCGCGCCCGGCGAGGTTCTCCTCGCCTCGGGGCGCACGGAACACGCATCCACGGATCTGAACGGGAAGCCTTGCCGGCTGCCCAGTAACCTTCTTTGCAAGATAGGAGACGGCTGTGAAAAGCGCTAGGACCGTAGTCGCCGCGGCGATCATTCTGCTTGCCCTGACTACCGCCTGCCACCACCGGCGCCCCAAAGGGGCCGCCGCCGAGACCAAGGTGGTCCCCGTATCCACCCTCTACGCCAAGGGCATGGAGTATCTGAAGAAGAAGCGGCCGGCGACGGCCAGGCGCTATTTTGATCAGGTTCTCATGAGGGAGGACGCCGGCGAGTATAAGGACAAGGCACAGATCGCCGAAGCGGACAGCTATACCACCGAACATACGCTCGAGGCCTATTCGGAGGCTATCAGCCGTTACCAGTCTTTTCTGGCTTTCCATCCGACGCACCCGGAGGCGCCCTATTGCCAGTACAAGATAGGCTCCTGCTATTTCGAGGAAATCGAGACGCCCGACCGGGACGTGACACCCGCCAGGGATGCCCGGGAGGCCTTCAAATCTCTTATTGAGAATTACCCCAACTGCTCCTACGTCGCCGAGGCCAAGCAGAAGATCAAGGACATCGACAACGTGTTGGCGGCCCACGAAATCAAGATCGGGGACTGGTACCTGAAAGTCGGACACCCTAAGGGCGCCATCGGGCGGTACCGCTACACGATCGAGCACTATCCGACGTACTGGAACATGCCGCTCGTGTACTACCGTCTGGGTGAGGCTCTTCACAGGGACGGGCAGGACAAGGAGGCCGTCCTCTATTTCAAGAGGATCACGCAGGAAGTGCCGGGCACAGTACTAGCCAAGGACTCCCACAAGTACATGAGCAAGATCGAGAAGCACGAAGCTCGGACTTCCAAGAGGGACAAGAAGATCTTCGAGGAGCCGCTCGTCAAGTCTACACGCAAAAAGACGCACTGGTGGCAGTTCTGGAAGTGGTGATCGCCTTTCGGACGGCACGCTGGAGCCCCGCCTCCTCCGATGCCGGCCCGGAGGCCGTTGCTCGCGCCATCCACCGACCGCGTCTGCGAGCGCCTTCAAGCACTTAAAGGAGAGAGACATATGGGGCAAAACGGCGACCAGAAAAAAGATAAGTTCGAACCTCTAATTTCGTCGGAGACACGGCTCCCTGAAATTACTTTCAAGGGCATCATCCTTGCCATCTTTCTCGCCGTGGTTCTGGCGGGCGCCAACGCTTATCTCGGCCTCTTCGCCGGAATGACCGTTTCCGCGACCATTCCCGCCGCCGTCATTTCAATGGCCGTCTTCTCCCTTTTCAAGAAGAACAACATCCTGGAAAACAACATCGTGCAAACGGCCGCATCCGCCGGGGAAGCCGTCGCCGCGGGGGTCGTCTTCACGATCCCCGCCCTCGTGATTCTCGGCTACTGGTCGCACTACGACTACCTGCAGACGCTCATGATCACGGCCCTGGGCGGTACGATCGGCGTCCTATTTTCCGTCCCCCTGAGGCGGGCGCTGGTTGTGCAGGCGCGCGAGGAAATCAAATTCCCAGAGGGCATAGCGACGGCCGAGGTCCTCAAAGCCGGCCACTCGACCGAGGAAAAGGGTTCGCTGGCAACCATGATCATTGCCACCCTGGCGGGCGGTTTCCTGAAGATATGCCAGGAAGCCGGCCTCAAACTCTGGGCGGGCGTGTTCGAGGTTGGAACCCGCGTAGGCAACAGTATCGCCTATTTCGGCACGGACCTCTCTCCGGCACTTCTGGGCGTCGGCTACATCGTGGGGCTCAACATCGCCGTCCTGGTTTTCGTCGGCGGCGCGATCTCCTGGTGGATCGCCATCCCCATCTACGCCGCCATGCATGGCATCCCCGCGGGGGCTCACGGCGCCGTTGAGGGCGCGACGGCCATCTGGAGCGCCCAGATCCGCTACCTGGGCGTAGGCGCCATGTGCGTCGGCGGGCTGTGGGCACTCGTCCAGCTGAGAAATCAGCTGCTGACGGGCGTGGTGAGCGGGCTCAAGGCTCTCAAGGAAGAAAAGAGCGGCGTCGCCACGGAAAGGACGGACAAGGACATCCCCATGATCTGGGTTATCGTCTTTTCCATCCTGGCCGTGATCCCGCTCTTTTTCGTCTATCACCTCGTGGTGAAGAGCGTGACCGTCAGCATCATCATGGCCGTCATCATGCTCATCGCCGGCTTCCTGTTTTCCGCCGTCGCCGGCTACATGGCGGGACTGGTGGGGTCGTCCAACAACCCGATTTCGGGCGTGACCATAGCGACCATTCTTTTCGCGGCGCTCGTCCTTTTGCTCTTTCTCGGACACGGAAGTGCGGCGGGGCCGGCCGCGGCCATCCTCATCGGCGCAGTCGTCTGCGTGGCAGCGGCCATTTCCGGGGACAACCTTCAGGACCTCAAGGCGGGGTACATACTCGGCGCGACGCCCTGGAAGCAGGAATTCATGCTCATCGTCGGCGTCCTGGCCTCGTCCCTGGTCCTCTCGCCCATCCTGCACCTGCTGAACATCAAGTACGGCGTGGGCGTCCCCTTCCACGCCTCTCCGAGCTGGCTCGCCGCCCACCCGACGCCGCTGCCCGCCCCGCAGGCCACCCTCATGGCTTCCGTCGCGCAGGGCGTCTTCCACGGCGGACTGCCGTGGACCATGGTCACCATCGGCGGAATCATCGCCGTGGCCATCATCTGCCTGGACCAGTACCTCAAGGCCAGGGGCAGTTCGTTCAGGACCCCCGTCCTGGCCGTGGCCGTGGGCATCTATCTCCCCTTCTCGCTCTCCACGCCCATCCTCGCCGGTGGCCTGGTCGCCTTCGCCGCCGCAAAGATGCGGAACAAGGCGTCGAAGAACGCCTCGAAGGACATCCTGTCGAGGCTCAAGGAAGCCGAAGGCCAGGGTGACAGGAAGGGTCTCCTCTTCGCGTCGGGCCTGATCACGGGCGAGGCGCTCATGGGGATTGCCCTGGCCGTTCCGATCACCCTTGCAAGCGTCTGGCCGTTCTTCAAGGGCGACTTCATGGCCGTGTTCCCCGCGCCGCCCTTCGGCGGATGGCCCGGGCTCATCGTCATGCTGGGCGTTGTCTACTGGCTCTACCGCGTCGTCACCAAGCCCACGCGACAGGTGCTCAAGTAGACCGGCCGACAAGGACAAAAAAAGGGAGGGCGATGCCCTCCCTTTTTTATGTCGTTTACGGCGTCGTTCAGGTGAGTTTGCGAAGAAGTTTTTCGGCCCTGGCCTTGATGGACGGGTACTCGGGAGCCCAGCGCGGATCGGGAGGGTTGTCCAGGATCTTGTGCACCAACTCCAGCGCCCGCTTCTTCATGCCTTCCGATTTGCAGGTCTGCGCCAGGTAGAGCCGGGTCAGGTCATTATTCGGTTCGCCCTTCAACGATTCTTCCAGGTATTGGATGGACTTCTTGTTGTCGCCGCCCTTGAACCAGGGCAGCTTGTAGTACATCCGTCCGAGAACGCGGTCCGGACCGTAGCCTTCCACGGCCTTGTCGAGCTTGAGGCACGTGTTCATCTCCTGCTTGATGTCGGGAACCAGGCTCAGGGACTTGAAGATGCCCTTGGCCTCCCCGTATACGCCGTAGAGAACGCCCAGCCAGAAATGGCCTTCGACGCCGTCCGTTTTAAGCGCAACGGCGGCCTTGGCCAGGTCGATACCTTCCTGGAAGATGGCCATTTTATCCTTGTCCGAGGCATCGGCGCGCGTGTATTCCCCGTAGAAATAGCAGGCCTTGGCGCCCTTCCAGAGCGCCTCGTAGGAACCGGGGTCGGCCTTGGCGGCCTCTTTGTAGAGTTTCACTGCGTCGAGCGCCTGCACAGGATCCCCCCGTTTCGCGTAGGCGTCGTTCGCCCGGGCGAGCACCTGCGACGCATCGGCGGCACGCAGCCCGACGGGGAACAGGGAACCGGTCAGCAGAACCAGCGCACATAGGATCACCATCTTCCTCATGAGGGACCTCCCTTTTGGAAACAGTTTATCACCGGCCGCGGCTCCTGCGACAGTCTTAGAGTGATCAAGTGATCCGGTGATCGAGTTGCGTGAGGACCTCTGCGGGCTGCGTCCGGCGAACGACGGCAGACAGGGGACCGCCGACCGCTCATGCTGCGGGAGCGGCCTTCAGGTCGCAATTTGCGAAGGCATCTCCCCTGCCGCATTACAAATCCGCAATACCAAATCCCAAGTCCCAAACTTCCCCGATGCCTTGTTTCGTTCTCGAAAAAAAACCGTGATGCGCAGGCAACCTCCGTCCTATAGCCTGACCCTGCCCTCGATGACTGGAGGGCCGAAACGCGGAGGTTGAATGGTTTCTTTTATAAGTGAAGGAAAGGAGGAAAAGGTGAGGAAAACCTTCATCGCGGCCGTGTGTGCCCTCGGGCTCCTGGCCGGTCTCGCCGTACAGGCGCAGGAAATGGACCCGCTTCTGAAGATCCTCGTAGAAAACCACGTCATCACGGAGGAGCAGGCCCTGGCCGTTCAGGCCCAGTACAACCACCAGAAAGAGCAACAGAAGGAACAGCAGAAGACCGAAGTCAAGCAGACCGTGGACGAGAGCCTGAAGACTAGCACCGTCGCACCCAAGCTCCCGAGCGCCCTCGAGGGGCTCAAAATAGGGGGGCTGGGCTACATCTCCTTCCAGAACGGGAACAAGTACGCCGGGACCGCGAACGAGACCACGTCTTACAACGATTTCGTCCTGAAGCGCGGCTACCTGGACGTTCAGAAGACCATCACACCATTCATGGACGCCCGCATAACCACTGATATCACTCGGGACGCCTACGGCGACTGGAAGCCGAGGATCAAATACCTCTACGCGAAGTTCCACTGGGATGATAAGGGCACGGGCTTCGTGTCCCAGCCCTACGTGGAGTTCGGCCAGGCCCACGTGCCGTGGCACGACTTCGAGGAGGCCATCAACGGCTTCCGCATGCAGGACCCCATGTTCATCGAGCGCAACGGCATCTTCAACAGCGCGGACATGGGCGTGATGATCGGCGGCAACTTCGGCGGCCAGATGTCCTCCGACTACAAGAAGAACGTGGATGGCCACTACGCCGGTCGTTACGGTACCTTTCAGCTGGGCATATACCAGGGCGGCGGGTACCACGCCGCCGATAAGAACCAGAACAAGGTCTTCGAGGGCCGTGTGACCGTCCGCCCCTTCCCCGGCACCATCCCCGGCCTGCAGTTCACGGCGTTCGGCGTGAACGGCAAGGGCAACGTGGCTTCCGTTCCCGGGAAAGAGCTGCCCGACTGGAAGGGCTGGGACGGAATGATCTCCTACGAAAGCCACTACTTCACCGCGACGGCGCAGTATCTCGACTTCAAGGGCAACCAGAGCGGAACTGCGCTGAACGCAGACGGATCGGCCCGAAAGCAGAAAGGATACTCCTTCTTCGTCCGCGGGAGCTTTCCACCCAGCGACAAATGGGGGCTCATCGGCCGCTACGACCGGTTCGACCCGAATCCGGAAGCGGGCTACGCCGTGGCCGACGACGTTCAGAAGACCCTCATCGGCGGCGTGTATTACAACATCTTCAAGTCCAACAAGCTGTTGTTGGACTACCAGGTGAAGCAGCACAACGATCCCCAGATCCCCGATGAAAAGCGCGTCCAGCTCACCATGCAGGTTGCTTTCTAGGCAATCGGAACGCCAATCCTCTCGACTCGGGGCGCCCGGCCGGGCGCCCCATTCTCTATCTCTCTTTTCATTCCCATACCAAGTCGAGACCGGGGCCTTCGGCCATTCAAGCATCTCCCTGCCCGTGGAGGTGCCACCGGCGCTGGTTCGTGCTAAAATAAGCAACTGGATTCCGGCGTTCTTCAGACACTTGCGGCGACCGGCTGACAATTGTAGAGAGATGACTCCATGCCGACCGTTACATTCCGTTGCCCTTCTTGTGAAACCTCCTTTTCGCTGCCGTCCGAACGCATACCGGACTCGGGTGCCAGGGGGCGTTGCCAACGATGCGGGGCGATGCTGGTCGTATTTCCGGACGGCAAGCTGACGAGGGCGCAAGAGGATTCGGGCTCCGGCCGGAAGCCGTCGACACCGCCGACCCAGGCGTCGGGGGCCGAAGCAAAGCCCGCCGCCGAGCCCATCTGGGAAGTCAAGAAAACCGACCCGAATCAGGACTTCGACCGGGGTCCCTTCACCATCGATCAGATTCGCGAGAAGATCCTCGAGGGCCAGCTCATGGAAAACGACCTGGCCAGGGTCCACGATGGCGAATGGGCGCCCGTATGTTCCTATCCCGCCCTGGGGGCCCATTTCTCTGAGGCCCTCCAGCTCCACAGACAGCAGCACGGCGATGAAGGCCACTGCGCGGTCCACCGGGAGACCAGACCTCGATGGGAATGCGAGAAGTGCCAGAACTACCTCTGCCAGGAATGCGTCAGGAACGAGCCGCTGATCGAGGGCGGCGCCCCTCACTATTTGTGCCGATCCTGCGGCGGTGAGACTCGAACCATCGGAAAGCGCAAGAGCGGGATAAAAGGCCTTGTAGGCGGCATCTGGGGAAGGTAGGGCGACCGTTTGCCGGCTCCGTCCGAAAGAACAAAAACTTTCGACAGACCAATTCTTGACGGTTCCGTCACCTTGAAACCAGACCCGTATCAGGAATGAAAAGGGCGGGCCCGAAGGCCCGCCCGGCAAGATCCGATGAAGTGAAGCAATCGGCTACTTAAGCTCGCGCCACCAGGTCGGGGTGGGATTCGAGAGTCCCTCCGTGGGATTGAGATCGGGAACAGTGCTGACACTGGCCTTCTGTCCCGCTCCGATCCCGCTCCTGGCAACGATGACTTTACCGCCCGCGAGGGCGAAGCCGCTGCCGGCGCCCTCTCCCGCTTCGTAGGTCGTCTGGCTGACCGTCGCAGGCTTTCCGTCCTTTATGTCGAAGCTTATCTTGACGATGTAGGATGTCCCACCGCAATCCGCGGTATCTGGATCGTAGACCAGGAACAGGGCGACCGGGTTACCCGTGCCCGACACGGGGACGAAGACCATGGGGGGTGCCGTCACCTGGCTTCGCGGTCCCAGGAAAGTGTCCGTACTGCCCGGCACATTGACGCTCTTGATGGGGATTTGAAGGATCTCGTCGTTGGTGGCCTTCGTGGCATCCATGGGCTTGGCCACGATGTAGAACGACGGGATGAAGTAGCCCGATGTTCCCACATTGGGGCCGGTAACCGTCGGAGATTGTTCATAGAAAGTCCCGCTGGCGAAGGCATAGAGGTCGTAGTGCAGACTGCCTTGTACGAACCCGGTCGCAGCCGGTGAATAGTAGATGGGTTGGGTCTGGCCGGCCTTGGCCGTCGCATCGATCCCGATCGTGGGGGCCCACGTCTTCGCCGGCAGGAACCATATGCGCCCGTTGAGGTCCGCCTGCAAGCCGAGATCCACGATGCTGTCCGCGTAAAAGGCGTTGTCCGTCTTGTTGAAGATGACGCTGGCCGCAAAGGCCTGGTTCCCTACGAGCGGCGAAGTCCCGTTGGACAGGCTCGATGTCGTGAACACACCCGTGCCGGGATTCAAGGTGAAAACGTCGGGCGCGACCTGGGAAGCGGCCGTACTCGAAGGATCGAAGCCCGCCCCCATGACGCCCTTGGCGGTAGTCTGCGAGTCGTAACCGAAGGCCGGCACGCTCCACGTCTTGTGTAGCCCGGAAGTCAGGAGCGAACTCGGTGAAGACCCCGTCCGTGTCCACAGGATGCTCGGAGCGACATAGGTGGTGTCCGTGGGCACGACGTCGGTCACATCCACGGCAGCCACCAGGTCGCCTCCCGGCCCTTCGGTGAGAAGCAAAACCGTCTTGTAGTCCTTCGTGGGTGAGCCGAAATAGACGTCGCCGTACCTGGGGGAGGAGGCCACTCCGTACACTTGTTGGGAGGTTATTCTGGGCTCGCCCGTGGGGTTGTCCACCGGCTTGGCCAGGTAGTGGTCGTAGAGCTGGACCTGCTGCGACAGGAGATTCGGCGGCAGCAGCGCCAGTACTTCCGAACCGTCCGAAAGCTTGAAGCAGTGCATCATGCCGTCATCGGAGCCCACCCATACGACCGGCGTCCTGTTCGCATACTCGCTCTCGAAGCCCGTGTGATCCTGAGCCTTGCCACGCTTGTACTTCTCCGGGGCGACGACGACCGCTGGTGTCGAATTGATGACGGCACCCAGTTTCCAGGTCCTGGGCGTACCGTTGCCGTCGTTGCCGCGGATGAAGTCCACGACATTGCTCGTGAGACTGCTCCCGCTGAACGACGGCGTGAAGGCCGTGGCGATGCTCTGAAGCGTCGAGAGATTCTTGCTCGTTACCGCGACCAGTTTGTTACTGGCGTCCCACGTGTAGATGTTTCTGCTCGAAGCGGCCGTGGAAGCGAGAACTTCGCCGGCATCCCAAAGCTCGTAATTGGGGTCCGTGGACGGCTTGGTGAGGTCGAACGCGTAGAGGTGTCCCTTCCAGGTGGGGTATTGGGCCGAAGGCAGAAGCGCCAGATTGGCAACGTTGGTGGTGGAGGTGGCCACGGGGGCCGAGGTCGTGTAGTCGCCCACCGCTACGGCCGCTACGATGGCCGCGAAGGCATCCTCGAGCGCGCCTGACGCGGTCGCAAAATAGGCGTAGCCGGGGTGGGTGCTGTTTATCGTGTAGTGGCTCGTATCGCCCGTGCTGGTCGGCAGGTAGGGGTCATTGACGGTATCGAAGCCAGCGTCCCCATTCGGGCTGGAGGCATCGGTCCGCCCCATGTAGGCGGTGTAATTGAGCTCACACGGGCCGACTTCGTTGCTGACGCCGATGACCCAGGTCCGAACGTTTCTCGGTGCCGAGCCGCCGCGGGTCAGATTCAGGTTCCAGATCTCTTCGGATTTTCCGGCGGGGTACTGCGTATAATTTGTTTGAGCCTCTGTGGAGCAGTTCGACCAGGTCGAACTGTACGGATTGCAGGCGTTGGATTCGCCATCGGTGACGAGGATGGCGCCGTACGCCCTGTTGCACATGTACTTGGGATCGGCATTGAACGTCTGCGTCAGTTCGGTCGCGGCGAATTGGAGGGCTCCCCGCGTGGGGGTACTCCCGTTGGCGTTGAGGCCGCCGTCTCTGTGCAGGCGGAGCTTGGCTTCGATGGCCGAGACGTCGCCCGTGTCGTTGGAATCTATGGGCACCTGCAGATGGTAGCTGTAACTGCTGCAGGACCCGCCAAAGGTGATGAGGCCCCAGTTGACCACGCCGGAGGTTTGTCCGACGAGGTCGGCCGGCGGGAGAGAAACACCGCCCGTCCCCACGGTCATGGTGTCGGACCCATCGTAAGCCGTGAAGGGACTACCGGGATCCGGCTCGTGATGTCTCCGGCCAAAGTCGATCTCCCACTCGTAATCCCGGTACGTCGAATGGGTCGAGACCGACGGGCCGCTGATCGTACCGTGCTTCCAGTTCGTGTTGGTGATGTAGCCGTAGGAGGTGTCCGTGGTCCACTCGCCGGGCGGCTCCCAGGCCGTGATGATGGTCACGCTGTTGCCGAGGGCGTTCTTCAGCTTCGCCATGCGGCTGGGCAGAGTCTGGTAGACCCTGAGCTTGTAGTACCAGTGCCTGCAATCGCTGTCGCTGCAGCCCGACTTTGAAACTATCCACTCGCCGGAAGGCGTTTCTCCCACGCTGTCCACGCCCACGCTGTGTCCGTTGATATCCCACGCCATGGACCCGCTGGTGTCCTGGACCATGTAGATGTCCGGCCGCGCGAGCTGGTGCGTGATCTGTAGCATGGGGTCGTAGCCTTCGGCCGCGGGGGACGGCAAGGCCCACAGAACGCCCAGCAGCACAATAATCCCCGCTGCCGTTCTCTTTACTCTTCCCACCGTAAACATGTCAGTTCTCCTTCACAACGCCTAGTTGACACCGGAGGCGCCTGTTCCGGCCATGCTGCCCCCGAGTTCTGGACCATGTTGCCCTCCGGCGCCGCCTGCGTCCATCTGCTCTTCAACGATCTTCTCCACGACACGCCTTCCAGACGAATCCTGGACCTCGCCCACAGCGATGAGATTCACCTTGCTGTCGCCGTCGACCGTGGCGCTGTGGGTGACGTCGTCCATGTTGTTGCGCACGTACAGCGTGTACGTGGCCCGCGCCACGATTCCCGACGGAACCGGAATGACCACGTTCGCGTACTCGACGCCCGAAGTCGGATCAGCCAACACCACCGCCGTATAGCCCTCGCCCGGAGGCTGGAGGTCGGGAACGGTGGTTGAGATGTGGGCGAGCATCGTGTTGAGCGAGTCGCTATTGGAAACCGCCGCGTCGTAGACCAGCTTTTCGCCCACCCGCAGGCCGGCTTCGGCTGCGTACAGCCCCGCCTGCTGGAGTTCGTCGTTCTTGGAAACCCTGTCTTCGACCTGCATGAACAGGGCGCCGGCGATGCCAACCATGGTCAGGACCAGGACGACCAGTACGACCGTAATGAGTGCGCTACCTCTCTCTTTCATGGTCATCTCCCCAGCATCCGGTTGCGGAGCATCACCGTATCCGTGAGCCGGTAGTGGTAGAAGCGATCCGCCAGGCCGCCCGCGTGGTTCTCGGCTGCCGGCCGCGAGTACTTGTCGTGGCTGAGCATCGTGACGGGGAGCTGGACCGACCGTCCCACGATGGTGATCCTGAGTCCCGTCACGCTCCGGATGTCGGGGGGCGCCGCGGTACCCGTGCCCGGCTGGGTGGGAACGTCGCCCGTTGTGACCAGCGTCTGGGCGGCGCTGTTCCAAATGGTTCCATCGTCGTATATGTAGGCGATTTGCAAATCCTCCACGTTATCCAGAAGGGTGACGAATCCGTCATCGGGCTTGGTTGGGTTGAAAACGCCGCTCTTCTGCTGGAGCTGGCCGTTCTTGACGCGGAAGCTGTAGTAAAAAACGCCCACTTTCAGGTAATAGGGCTCATCGAGAACAGGCCCCCCCGGCGGGTTGATGCCCAACGAATTCCCGTAGTTGGCGGTGATGTGGACGCCCGGCGGGGTCGGAGGGCTCGTCGTGGGTTTGCCGGCACAGTCGCTGTCTTGGTAACCGGTGATCTGAAAGTAGGCCCAGTCCCCGTTGTGGTCCACGAGGGTCATGATGGGGCTGTTGCCGCTGGCGTCGCAGCACCCCGTCAGCGTCTTGAACAGATCCTTGTTCGCCGTGTCGTCGTCCGAGGTGCCGCATCCCGCCGAAAAGGCGACGATCCCCGTCGAGGCGCTCCCACTCGAAGGAATATACTGCGCGCTGATGGGGGACAGAGGCGGTATGGCCAGGTTGATCAGGTCGGTGCCCTTGTCCGCAAAGTTCGCATTGGTCACGTTGTCGTACGAGGCCTGGACGGGGGTCGCCGAACCGTTCGCGTACCACACCACGATGGCGTTCGGATTGTCCTGCTCCTGGTTCAGATCACCGGCTCCACGGACGTAGTAGGTCAGGTAGTCGAGCGCGCGCCGGGCCGTCTGCCTCGGCGACGTGAACATCTCCTGTCGCTGGGAGAAGGTCCGCATGGAGAAGAGAAACGTCAGGGAGACGATCAACACCACCAGCAGGAGGGTGAGGGAGATGGTGGCCTCGATGAGCGTGAAGCCCTTATCTTTTCGTCTACTTCGGTAACTGAGCGACATAATCAACCCTCTTGTGTTCGATGCCCACGCCAATGTACTTGCGGGCGCCCTGAACCTCGGACGGCACGGCCGAAACGGTCACGATCCACTGGCCCGCCACGCCATGAGTATCGCCATCCTGGACCTCGACGGACAGGCGGTAGGGCATGTCCTCGCCTTCCACGACGTCGGCCTGGGTCGGCCCCCAGTAAGAACTGGCCACGGCGCTCCCCGAATAGGGAAGGTCGTAGGTCCCTGCCGCGAAGGTAATGCCGGTATTAGCGGGGAGCGCTATCCCTTCATGGGACAAATAGGAAAAGTAGCGAACGTTCTCCATCACCTGCTCGCACTTGTAGGTTAGCTCGGTGCGGGCCGCCGAGCCCAGATTTACCAGGTAGGACAGGGCGAACATCTGCAGGATGCCGATCATGAGGAAGAGCATGATCAGAAGTGCCACGAGCACCTCTATGAGGCTGCTGCCCTTCTCTCCCTCCGCTTTTTCCGGCACGCGCCGATTCAATTGGGCTCTCATAGTCTCACCTCGGTCAAAGACGGGCTCCACAGTGGGTACAGACGGATGTCGTACCGAAGCCTTGGGGTTAACGTACCGGATCCCGTCATGTCGGTGTGCGTCAATGAAATCGTAAGGTCCTGGGAAATCTGGAGGCCCGTGTTCGGATTGATGGCCCGCCCCATTGAGTCGCAGAGCATCACCAGAGAGCCGCCGATAACGGGCCAGGCGGTTGCCGCGGTGGAGGAATTGGACAGGACGAGATCACTCGTTATGGTTTCCGTCGCCAGGACCTGGTCCGTACTGTCGAGCGTCTTATTCGAATTGCTGTCCTCTATGAGCCTCACGAGCCTGGACCCGTCCGTCCGCTCCGCGCCGATCTGAACGAATATGCCGTTTCCCGTCTGTGTCGTCGACACGTAGGCTCTGTCCATGAAGCTGCGCAACTGCTGGGCGGCCGTGTCCAGCCGCTGCCTCTTGATCGCGTTGCTGACGGCCACCGTGAGAATGGTTGCGATGAGCCCCAGGATCGCGACCACGACAAGGACTTCTAGCAGCGTGAAACCCAATGCTTTAGAGTTCGGGTCTTGCCGGCCCCCTTCGCGCATATATGCCTCCTCTATTAAGGTTAGGCAATCTCCGTGCCATGCCTTCGATCCCTACATACCTAGCTTTGTAATTATAGCTCCCCTTGCCCCCCGCCCAAAGCGTTACATTCGGTAACGCCAAGGGTGGTTGATTTCGGAATTGGACGCTGGATTGTTGGTTTACCTCTACCGCCTCCCATTATTGACAGGGCTGCCGAGGTCTTCTATGCTCGATTCTTGAAGGGAGGAACGACAGGGGATGCTTAACCGGGAAGCCTTGGGCATGATCGAGACGCGCGGGCTGGTAGCGGCCATCGAGGCGGCCGACGCCATGGTGAAGGCCGCAAAGGTGGTCCTCGTCGGCAAGGAATACATCGGCAGCGCGTACGTCACGGTGATGGTCAGGGGGGACGTGGGCGCCGTCAAGGCGGCCACGGACGCCGGGGCGGCCGCGGCACGGCGCGTGGGAGACCTGGTTTCGGTCCACGTCATCCCGATGCCCTACGACCAGGTGGAGGGCATCATCCCGCAACCTCCCGAGGCGGACGAGCCCGGCAAACGCGCCGCAAAGCCCAAGTCGCGCAGACCCCGAGGCTCCTAAAGCCGGCGGAGCCCTGAAGCGCGGAGCGCATGGCATGCGTTTCGCCGTCTTCTTCCGTAGAGGTTGACCATGGCCAGTTCCGAGGTGGATCGCGTCGTTGCATCCGTCAGGCGTGCCCAGCAAGCCTTCACATCCTTTACCCAGGACCAGGTGGATAAGATAATCGACGCTCTCCACCAGGTCTGCATGCCGAATCTCGAAAAGTGGGCGAGGATGGCCCACGAGGAAACGGGCTACGGCACCACAGCCGACAAGACAATCAAGAACCGCGTGGGCGCGGAGGACGTCTACCGCTACATCCGCCCCCTGAAGACGGTCGGTTTTCTCAGTGCGGACCCCGGCCAGGGTATCTACGAAGTGGCCTCGCCCATGGGCGTGGTGGCGGCTGTGATCCCGTCCACCAACCCGACGTCGACGGCCATCTACAAGATCATGATCGCCCTCAAGGCCCTGGACGGCATCGTGATCTCCCCCCACCCCGCCGCAAAGAACTGCATCAAGACCGTGGCGGACGCCATGCACGACGCGGCCGTCGCCGCGGGGGCCCCCCGGGGCATCATCGGTATCATCCCCAACCCGTCCATCGAGGACACGCAGGCCCTCATGCGCCATTCCGGCATCAACGTGATCCTGGCCACCGGGGGGATGGGGCTCGTCAACGCGGCGTATTCCTCGGGCAAGCCCGCCTACGGCGTCGGTCCGGGCAACGTGCCGTCCTTCATAGAGCGGACGGCCGTCGTTCGGAAGGCCGCAAAGGACGTGATCGCCGGAAAGTCCTTCGACTGGGGCACCGTGTGTGCCAGCGAGCAGTCGGTGATCGTCGATCTTCCGATCGCGGAAAAAGCCAGGGAGGAGTTCGAGAAAGCGGGAGGCTATTTCGTCAACCCGAGAGAAAAGGCGCTTCTCGAAGCCCTGGTGGTGGACAGTGACGGCCGCCTCAACCCGAAGGTGGTGGGCCGGTCGCCCCAGGTCATAGCCACCATGGCCGGTTTTTCCGTCCCCGACTCCGTGCGCGCACTCATTGCGCCCGAAGGGGGCGTGGGGAGGGACTATCCCCTGTCCCTGGAAAAGCTCTCCCCGATCCTTTCCTACTATGAGGCGGACGGTTGGGAGGCCGGGTGCCTGCGCTGTATCGAGGTTCTCAAGTACGGAGGACTGGGCCATACCCTCACCCTCCACACCCAGGACCTAAACGTCGTCCGCCAGTTCGCCCTGAAGAAGCCTGCGTTCCGGATCATCGTGAACTCGCCCGGCACGCACGGGGCCATCGGATACTCCACCAACCTGCCCCCCGCCATGACCCTGGGATGCGGCGTCCTCGGCAACAACATCACGAGCGACAACATCACGCCGCTCCACCTCATCGACCGCAAGCGCGTGGCCTTCGAGACCCGCCCGGTAACGGACGAAAAGCCCGTGCCGCTTCCGCCCCTCGTGAAGAGCGGCACCGGGCTGGAGAATGCGGCCAGGCGGTTCGTGGCACAGAAGATGGGCCGGCCGGCCGTGGCGGCCACCGGCAGGGCCGGTGCCAACGCCACGGCGACTCCCGCGCGCCGGGCCGAAGGGCCGGTGGATTTCGTCTGCGAGGCCGACGTCCGGACCGCCGCCCACGACGGCCGGAAGATACGCATCCATGCCCGGACCATCCTGACGCCTTCCGCGCGGGAACTCGGCGAGGCAAGGCGCATCTTCGAGAGAACCTGAGAGAGAACCTGACGCGCGCGGACAGGTCTTCCACGCGTCTCAGCGAGTCAGCGAGTCTGCGGTGAACGAGGCCCTCGCATCAGGACCATGTTCATGGGGAGAGCGACGTGCCTGATAAATACGATTTCGTCGTGGTGGGGTCGGGTTTCGGCGGATCGGTTGCCGCCCTCCGCCTCACCGAGAAGGGCTACCGCGTTCTCGTCGTCGAGATGGGCAAGCGATGGCGGCCGGAGGATTTCCCCAGGACCAACTGGAACCTTCGGAAGTTCTTCTGGATGCCGAGGGTTCTCTGTCACGGGATCCAGCAGCTGACGCTGCTGAGAGACGTCCTCGTTCTGCACGGGGCCGGCGTGGGCGGTGGAAGCCTCGTCTACGCCAACACGCTCATGATGCCCGCGGACGAAGCCTTCGGAGATCCCAGGTGGAAGGACCTCAACGACTGGAAGGCCGTCCTGGAGCCCCACTTTGAGGAGGCCCGGAGAATGCTGGGCGTCGCGGTCAATCCGCGCATGACGCGTGCCGACGACGCCCTTCTCGAAGTGGCCCGAGAGATGGGCGTCGAGGGGACTTTCCACCCGACGGACGTGGCGGTCTTCTTCGGCGAGCCGGACAAGGAAGTACCGGACCCGTACTTCGGCGGCGGGGGGCCGCCGCGCACGGGCTGCACGTTCTGCGGCGGCTGCATGGTGGGCTGCCGGCCCGGCGCAAAGAACACGCTGGACAAAAACTATCTCTACTTCGCGGAGAAAAAGGGCGCCGAGATTCTGCCAGAAACCCGCGTGACGGGGATCGAACCGCTCGCGGAGGGCGGATACAGGCTGGCCACGGAGCGCGCCACCTCGATGCTCTTCAAGAACCGAGGCACCCTCCTCGCCGACAACGTCGTGCTCTCCGCGGGCGTGCTGGGTTCGGTGCCGCTCCTTTTGAACTGCAAGCGGAGAGGGACCCTTCCGCAGCTTTCGGATGCGCTGGGCTCCTATACCCGCACCAACAGCGAGGCCCTGCTCGGCGTGACGGTGCGGGGCAAGGGGCCGGACATGTGCGAGGGAATCGCCATCACGTCGCACTACTTCCCGGACGGCAACACGCGGATAGAGCCCGTCCGCTATTCCAGGGGCTCCGACGTCATGTGTCTCCTGGGCACGCCGCTCACGGACGGCGGGACGGCCCTGACGCGCCCCTTCAAGTGGATCGGAAACTGCCTGCGGCGCCCGCTGGATTTCCTGCGGACGCTGTGGCCCTTCGGCCGGGCGCGCAAGACCTTCATCCTCCTGGTCATGCAGACCATCGACAACCGCCTCCAGCTCGTGATGAAGAGACGGTGGTTATGGCCTTTCAGGCGTACCGTGTCCTCCTTCCAACCGCCCGGCCAGCCGCCGGCGCCCCCCTACATCCCCATCGCCAACGAAACGGCCAAAAGGGTTTCGAAACGGCTGAACGCCTTCCCGCAGAGCGCCCTCAACGAGGTTCTCCTCAACGTGCCCACGACCGCCCACATACTCGGCGGATGCCCCATGGGCAAGACGTCCGAAGATGGTGTGGTGGATGGAGGATGCAGGGTTTTCGGCTACGAGGGCCTGTACGTCATGGACGGTTCCGTGATCGGGGCCAACCTGGGCGTCAATCCCAGCCTGACCATCACGGCGATTGCCGAATACGCGGCTTCGCGCATCCCGCCCAAGAAGACCGCCTGATCCCGCCCGGCGGCGCCCCGCAATCTTAAAACGCGCTTCCAGAGAAAGCATCCGCGCCCCGGCGTGTTACTATTTATGCTTCGACAGGACGATGCGGGCATCACTCAGGGGGATGTCGGGATGAAGCGGAAAGTGCTGCGGATCCTGGGGCCGATCTTCGGCCTCACCATCTTCGTCCTGGCGCTCTGGGTCATTCACGACGCCCTGAAGAAGTATCATTACCACGACGTCATCAGGGCGCTCCAGCAGATCCAGCCCGACAGGATCGCGGCGGCGGTCCTGCTGACCCTCCTCGGATACCTCGTGCTGACGGGGTACGACACGCTGGCCTTCCATTACCTCAAGCTTTCTCTGGGTTACGGACGGATCGCCCTGGTGTCCTTCATCGGATACGCCTTCAGCAACAACGCGGGATTCAACCTGTTCACGACGGCGCCCGTGCGGTACAGGCTCTACTCCGCCTGGGGCCTCTCGGCGGTGGAGATCACCAACGTTGTGGCCTTCTGTACGACGACCTTCTGGATCGGCGTCCTGACCGTGGGCGGGGCGTCCTTCGTGATCGAACCCCCGAGGCTGCCGGCCAGTTACCACCTGCCGTTCTCCTCGGCCCGTCCGCTCGGTTTCATCCTCCTGGCCGTTCTCGCAGGCTACTTCGTCCTGACCTTCCTCAAGAGGGAACCGCTGCGGTGGCGGGGATGGGAGTTCCCCCTCCCTTCGCCGGGCATGGCCCTGCAGCAGATGCTCATCTCATCCCTCGACTGGGCGCTTGCCGGCGGGGTGCTCTACGTGCTGCTGCCGTCCGGCACCGGTCTTTCCTACCCCCGTTTTCTGGGCATATTCCTCCTGGCGCAACTCGGCGGACTGGTGAGCCAGATCCCCGGAGGCCTGGGGGTCTTCGAGTCCACGGTGCTTCTGCTCCTGCCCGGATCTTTCTCCACAGCATCGGTTCTGGGCTCCCTCCTCGCCTACAGGGCCATCTACTACATCGGCCCCCTCCTGGTGGCCGCCGTCGCCATGGGCGCGAGCGAGCTGATCGAGAGCCGGCACCTGGTGAAGAAGGCCGCGAGCGCACTCGGAGAGTGGTATTCAGCCCTGGCGCCGCACTTTCTCGCCCTGATCACCTTCATCGGCGGCGCGATCCTGCTGTTTTCCGGCGCCATGCCGGTGGAAAAGGCCGACCTGAGGCTCATCGGGGACCTCCTTCCGCTGCCCGTCTTGGAGGTGTCCCACTTCCTCGGGAGCCTGGTGGGCGCGGGCCTCCTTTTGCTGGCGCGTGGCATTCAGAGGCGCATCGACGCGGCTTACATCCTCACTCTCGGGCTTCTGGGCGGCGGCGCGATCCTGTCCATCCTGAAGGGACTCGACTACAAACCCGCCATGGTGCTCGGCGTGATCTTCATCGTTTTGCTGCCGTGCCGGCCGCTTTTCTACAGGCGGGCCTCCCTCTTCAGCCAGCGCTTCAGTCCGGGTTGGATCACGGCCATCGTACTCGTCCTGCTTTGCTCGGTGTGGCTCGGCTTCTTCGCTTACAAGCACGTAGAGTATTCCAACGAGTTGTGGTGGCGTTTCAGCCTCTCCCAGGGGGCGCCCAGGTTCATGAGGACCATGGTGGGCACCATCGGCGCCCTCCTGTTTTTTACAATGTGGCGCCTTCTCAGACCGATAGCGCCTGAGCCCGTCCTGCCGGGCTCCGTCGAGATGGACAGGGTCGCATCGGTCGTGGACACTTCGCCGCTGACCTACGCCCACCTGGCGATGCTCGGCGACAAGTCCTTCCTTTTCAGCGACACGGGAAAGGCCTTTTTGATGTACGCCGTCCAGGGCAGGAGTTGGACCGTGATGGGCGACCCGGTGGGCGCGGACGAGGACAAGGTGGAGCTGTGCTGGACGTTCCGGGAGATGTGCGACCGGCACGACGGCTGGCCGGTCTTTTACCAAGTCCGCCCGGAAAACCTGCACATCTACCTCGACATGGGCCTGACGATGTTGAAGCTGGGCGAAGAAGCCCGGGTTCCCCTGGAGGGGTTCAACCTGGAAGGAGGCTCCCGCCGGCGCCTCAGGTACGTCCACAATAGATTGAACGGCGAGGGCTACACGTTCGCCGTGCTCTCGCCGGACGAGTGCGCTGATTCCATCCATGCGCTCAGGGAGGTTTCCGACCGTTGGCTCGATGAAAAAAATACTCGGGAGAAGGGCTTCTCGCTGGGCTTCTTCGACGAGGGCTACATCAAGCGCTACCCGGCCGCCGTGGTCCTGAAGGACCGACGGATCCTGGCCTTCGCCAACATCTTCGGCAGTTCCGGCAAGGAGGAACTTTCCATAGACCTGATGCGTTACCTTCCGGATGCGCCCGGCACGATCATGGATTACCTCTTTGCGAACCTCATGCTTTGGGGCAAATCCGAGGGGTACGGATGGTTCAACCTGGGAATGGCTCCGCTGGCCGGCCTGGACAACCGCTCACTCGCGCCCCTGTGGAACCGCCTGGGTGCGATAATCTTCCTGCACGGCGAACACTTCTACAATTTCCAGGGCCTGAGGGAGTACAAGGACAAGTTCGATCCCCAGTGGGAGCCCAGGTACCTCGCCTCTCCGGGGGGCATCGCGCTCCCCAGTATCCTGACCAATCTAGCCTCCCTGATTTCGGGGGGAATCAAGGGCATTATCGCGAAATGACAGCAGAAGATGGTTTTTTCCCAAGGGCTAAGGGCCAAGGCCCTATGGATACTTGGGAACTGGGATTTGGGATTGCGGATTGAAGGACGGCAGGGAAGCAGGGAGTTTCACTTCTCCGAAGCCTCAGACCGAACGGCTGAGGGTCAAGAAGAAGAAAGGGCGGCCGGGGACGAACCTTCGAAGGTCAGCACGCGACCTGCTCACTAGGTTACCTGCTCACCTATTCCCGCTTTCTTTCTTCGAAGATATGGCCGCGACCCGGCCACTCGGTCACTTGAGTACCTCTGATCGTTGCCAGAGGGCGCCGAATCGTGGTATCAGGGAAACCGCGGAGGGGGTACGAATATGGCCCACACCAAGATAGTCTGCACGCTCGGACCGGCCAGCCATTCGGAGGAGCGCATTCTTGAACTGGCGGAAGCGCGGATGGACGTGGCCCGCCTCAACTTCTCCCACAGCACCCACGAGGATCACGCGGGGCGATTCAACGCAGTGCGCTCCGTGAGCCGCAGGATCGGGCGCCCGCTGGCCGTCCTCCAGGATCTCCAGGGGCCCAAGATCAGGCTGGGCGAGTTCTCCGAGGACGCGGCCACGCTCGTGGAGGGCGAGGCCTTCACGCTGGTCACCAAGCCGTGCAAAGGTACTGCCCAGAAGGCCTTTACCACATATCGGCACCTGCCGAAAGATGTGAAGAAGGGCGACAGGGTTTTTCTCGCCGATGGGACCATAGAAGTCCGCGTCGAGAAGGTGGTCGCCGCGGACGTAAGGACGGTGGTGGTCCGGGGCGGCGTCGTTCGGTCGCACCAGGGCGTCAACCTCCCGGGCGTGGCGCTGAGCGCGCCGTCCCTCACGAAGAAGGACAAGGACGACCTGGCCTTCGGCCTCAAACTCGGCGTTGATATCGTGGCGCTCTCCTTCGTGCGCAAGGCCTCCGACGTGCGGGGCCTGAAAAGGACCCTCACGAAGGCTGAAAAGCCGCCGTGGATCGTGGCAAAGATCGAGAAGCCCGAGGCCATGGACAACCTCGAAGCCATCCTGAAGGAGGTCGACGGTGTCATGGTGGCCCGCGGCGACCTGGGCGTAGAGATAGGCCCGGAGCACGTGCCTCAGGCGCAGAAGACGATCATCGCGGAAGCCAACCGACGTGGCAAGTTCGTCATCACGGCCACCCAGATGCTCGAATCCATGATCGACCACCCGACACCCACGCGGGCGGAGGTTTCGGACGTCGCCAACGCCATCTACGACGGGACGGACGCGGTCATGCTTTCCGCCGAATCGGCCGTAGGAAACTATCCCGTGCAGGCGGTTTCCGTCCTGAGCCGCATCGCGCGGGAAACCGAAAGCAGCCGCTTCTACCATCCCGAGCAGCAGCCGTTCACCGGCGTAACGGACTTCCACCACGCGGCAAGCCACGCGGCGGCCAGCGCGGCAGAGGACCTCCGCGTCGCCGCCGTGATATCCATCACGCCCACGGGTAGAATGCCCCGCCTGCTTTCCAAGTTTCACATGGAGGCCCCCATCGTGGCCTGCAGCGCGGATGAAGCCGTTCTGAACCGGCTTGCCGTCGTGTGGGGCGTCGTCCCGCTGCGGGTGGAGCCGTCCTACGATGCCGAGAAAGCGGTCTCTTCGGCACTGGAAGCCGTCCATCGGGCGGGCCTGGTGGTGCCAGGACAGAACGTGATCGTCACGCTCTCCATGCTCTCGGGCGACTCGGAAGTCACCAATGTGATCAAACTGCACAGGGTCTGACGCCGTCCCCTTCGCCACGTCGGAAGCAGGGGTTGTCGGACCGATCTCAGTGCCTTACGAAGGGATGCGGCGGAGGCGTATGCTCGTCGCCCGGCGAGGTTTCCGTGTCGGCGTAGGCGCGGTGGATATCGTGCACGTTGGATTCGCTGTGGATAAAGCACGACAGAATCTCGGGATCGAAGTGGGTCGGCAGTACCCGATTGTCACCCTGGCCGATGATCGCCAGAGTCTCCTCGTGCGTCAGGGCCCGCTTGTAAGGCCGGGCGCTCCGTAGCGCGTCGTAGACGTCCACGATCTTGACGATGCGGGCTGACAGGGGGATTTTCGTGCTGTCGAGTCCGGTGGGATAGCCCGATCCATCCCAGTTTTCGTGGTGCGCCAGAGCGATTTCCCGGGCCATGGACAACCGCGGGGATTCCCCGAGAATCTGGGCCCCGTAAAGTGGATGCCGATAAATCCAGGCCCACTCATCTCTGTCCAGCGGGCCGGGCTTGCGAAGCACAGACCGCGGGATGCTCATCTTTCCCACGTCGTGCATCTGGGCGCTCTGTCCGATCCACCTGACGAACTCGTGCGAACAGCCGAGTTTCTCCGCAAGCAGAGCAGACTGGGCGTTCACCCGCATGATGTGGTTCCCCGTCTCCTGATCGTTCAACTCGGCAGCCCTGGCAAGGGCCGACATCATGTAGAAGAAGGCGTCTTCTGTGGCACGCATCTCGTCAGTTATGCGATCGAAGAACTGCCACTGGAGGGCTATGGTTCTCAGTACCTGCCCGTCGTAGGCATTGACCGCGTGGTTGTAACCCGATGCCATGAACCAGTTTGCCTCCCGCGTCACGCCGACTATGGAGGTCAATGCTCCATCGGTTCCGAAGAGACGGCTGATCGGGCCGGGAAGCGGACCGTTGACCCAGAAGAGGTCGCCTTCCCTGCTCGCCCCGGCGAGCGACGATTCCACCGTTTTCAGCGATATATGCGAGGATTCCTTGTGCACGGACCCATCGTCAAGTCGAAAGGTGACGCCGCCCAATCGCTCGCCGGAACGCCGGCCCGTCCACAGCCGCGAGGGCCTCAGCGACTCAGAAACTTCCTCTCGCAGGAGCGAGCCCAGCACGGCCTCGCTCAGGTGGCTCATGGGGTCCCTGGCCTGGAGGAGATCCTCCGCGATTCGGCCAAGTTCGCTTATCTGGCGGTAGCTGTGCAGCATCTGGTCGTTGAGTCCTTTGAATCTCAAGAGAGAGTGCACCCTGGCCAGGAGTTCGGTATGCTCGACGGGTTTCATGAGGAAGTCGTCGGCGCCCAGTTCCAGGCTCCGCACCCTTTCGCTATGGCCCTCATGGCCCGTGATCACAATGATGGGAATGAAGCGCGTGATCTCGTCGGCCTTGAGCCAGGCAAGGACCTGGAACCCGTCCACCGAGGGCATCTTCAGGTCAAGGATGATGAGGTCCGGCGGAGCGAGGTTGACGTGGGCCATGACCTCCTTGCCGTTGGCGGCCTCGGCAACTACATAACCGCTGTGTGAGAGAAGTTCTCCGATGACCTGCCGGATCAGCTTGTCATCGTCAGCCACGAGAATTCGCTTCGTCACCCACACCTCCGGTTCCTCGGCACAAGACTCGTCGGGCACCAGGGTTGGGACGACCATCCGCCATCCGAGAGAGAGCGCCGCCGAGTTGAGCCTATAATATTACTGGCTTCCGGCCTGAAATGCCACCGGCGGCCACATGCAGCTCGGCGCCCGCAGCCCCGCGGATGTCCGTAGCACCCCGTGCAATCCGGTGGGTCCGGGCGGGTGACAAAAAAGGAGGAAACCATGACCGCATCAAACGTCGTCTTCATTCCGGCCATCGCCGCGGCGTGCATGATCCTTCTCGGCGCACCCTTCGCCTTCAAGCTCATACCTAGGAATCCCGTCTTTGGTTTCAAAACCACGTGGACCCTGGCCGACGACGAAATCTGGTTCGCAGCCAACGCCCGCGTCGGGCGGGACTTCGTCGTGCTCGGTTCGTTGCTGGGGGTTCATGCCCTCCTGCTGTGGAGGCGGGTTTACGCATGGCGGTTCGGAACCCCTCCTCTCGTGCTCGTCATCCTGCTTTGCCTGGCCGTCGTTCTACTTCGAGGTTTCGGCCTTGCGAGACGGATGGCGCGCGAGAAGGATCTGCCCCGGGAGGAACCCAGGAAGCACCGCGGTGGTTGAGCGCGGGCACCGTTGACGGCGGCCGCACCGGACGGTTACCCTGTGCCTGCGCGTTCGCCGCCGGCACTTCCGGCCCAGGTCGCTCACCGCCTTTCGGAGGACATGTCATGGCCCACGTCGTCATCCCAGATGCCGAGTCCGTTCTCGACAAGGAGTTTTCCGTTCTGGACAAGGGTTTCGTCCGCCTGGTGGATTACCTCGGCGGAGACGAGCGCATAGTGGCCGCCGCGCGGGTGTCCTACGGAAAAGGCACCAAGACCGTCCGCGAGGACCAGGGGCTCATCAACTATCTCATGCGGAACGGCCACACCTCGCCCTTCGAGCAGGTGATCCTCACGTTCCACGTGAAGCTCCCCATCTTCGTGGCCAGGCAGTGGGTGCGCCACCGTACCGCGCGCCTCAACGAAATGTCCGGGCGCTACTCCGTGATGAAGGACGAGTTCTACACGCCCACGGAATCGACGCTCAGGACCCAGAGCGCCGTGAACAAGCAGGGCCGTTCCGAGGAGACGTTGTCTCTCGAAGACGCCGGGGCCGTCATCGCGACCCTCGAGGCGGGGCAGAAGGACGCCTACGCCCACTACGAGGCCATGCTGAACAAGAATCTCGCCCGGGAAGTGGCGCGCATCGGCCTTCCGCTGAGCCTCTACACCGAGTGGTACTGGCAGATGGACCTGAACAACCTCTTTCACTTCCTGAGGCTGCGCCTCGACGAGCACGCCCAGTGGGAAATCCGGCAATACGCGGCCATCATGGCCGACCTGACGCGGCGCGTTGCCCCTTTGGCCTATGCCGCCTTCGAGAAATACCGCCTCAGCGCCGTCTCCCTGTCCACCGAGTCCGTGGAATGGCTTAAAGAACGCATGCCCAAGGACGACGACGTCCCCCGCGAGATTCGCGAAAAGTTCAAGCTGAAATGACTGCGCCCGAAGGCGCGGTCATCAGGGGCGGCGCTACTTCAGGTCGTTCCAGCGGCGCCCCGTGCTCAGGCTGACGATGAGGGGCACCCGGAGTTTCATGGCGCCCTCCATGGACCTCTTCAGGATGTCAGCCGCCCCTTCTGCCTCGCCTTCCGGAGCCTCCACGATGAGTTCGTCGTGGACCTGGAGAATGAGGCGGCACCCTTCCGGCAGGCTTCCGTCCACCGTGATCATGGCCTTCTTGATGAGGTCCGCCGCGCTGCCCTGGACCGTCGTGTTCACGGCCTGGCGCAAAAGGGCCTGCTGGGCGGGTTTCTGCGCCCGTGAGATGCCGGGAAAGAGCCGCCGCCGACCGAGGACCGTGGTAACCTCCTCCGCCTTCATGACCTGCTCCTGAACGCCGTCCAGATAGGCCTTGACCGAAGGGAACCGGTCGAAATACCGGCTTATGAAGGCCTTGGCCTCCTTCTGGGGCACGCCGAGTTCCCTGGAAAGGCCGAAGGGACCCATTCCGTATAGAATGCCGAAGTTGATGACCTTCGCCTGGCGCCGCATGCCGGCGTCGACGAAACCCGGCGCCACGTCGAAGACCTCGGAGGCCGTCGTGGTGTGGATATCCTCGCCGCGCTCGAAGATCTTTGTGAGAACGGGGTCCCGCGAAAGGTGGGCAAGCATCCGCAATTCGATCTGGGAGTAGTCCGCCCCCACGAGGAGACAGCCGGGCGCCGCCGTGAACCCCTTGCGGATCCTGGCGCCCCATTCCCCTTTGACGGGGATGTTCTGCAGGTTCGGGTCGGAGGAGGAGAGGCGTCCGGTGGCGGTGACGGTCTGATGGAACGCCGCGTGGACACGGCCGGTATCGGGGTCGATGCAGGCCGGCAGGGCGTCCACGTACGTCCCCTTGAGTTTGGACAGGAGGCGGTACTCCAGAATCAGGGGTACGACGGGATGGGCGGGCTTGAGAAACTCGAGGACCTCGTTGTCGGTGGAGTAGGACTTGGTCTTGGACGTCCTCTTCCGGACCGGAAGGCCCAGTTTTTCGAAGAGGACCTCGCCCACCTGCTTGGGGCTCGCCACGTTGAACTCCGTTCCCGCGGCCTCGTAGATCTGTCTTTCGATGTCCTGAAGGCTCCCGGCCATCTCGGCGGAGAGGTCTTCGAAGTAGGCCCTGTCGACGAGCACGCCCGCTGCCTCCATGCGGGCGAGGACTTCGATGAGCGGCCGTTCCACGCTGTCGTAGAGCCCGGCCATGCCCAGCTCATCCAGGTGGGCCCTGAGCGGCTCCCGCAGTCTCGCGAGGAGGAGCGATTCCGCGGCGTGGTCTCCTTCCACGGGCGTTTCCCCAAGGATCTCCGTGGAGAGCCTGGCGATGGAGGGGACGGATCCGGACGGATTGAGCAGGTACCCCACCACGGCGGCATCCAACACCCTCTCGCCCGTGCCTCGGCCGTAGGCGCGGGTCGCGTGCAGGAGGGCCTTGTACCCGTGGACGCAGAGCGGTAACGCGAGGGTCCGCTTCCCGGCGGCGGTCTGAAGGGGCCCTTTCCACGCGGTCTTGCCATCCGATACCCAGGCGTCCCCACCGTCCCACGCGAGCCCGACCGCCTCCTCACCGGCGAGTATTTCGAGCAGTCCGTCCTCCCAGGGCTTTTCCGCGACCTGAACGCCCAGGGAGGGCGTCTGCTGAAGAAACTCCTTGAGGAGGGACTCGAATTCGTGCTCCCGGCACAATTCCACGAGCCGTCCGTGGTCCGGTTCGCCTATGTGGAGGTCCCCGGGCGCCCACTCCAGAGGCACGTCCGTCTTTATGGTGGCGAGTTCGCGGGATTGGCGAGCCTGGTCCGGGTGCTCCATGAGACCCTTGCGGTAGGCCTTGCGCTTCACCTCGTCCGCGTGGGCGAGCACGTCCTCCAGCCCGCCGAATTCCTGCACGAGCTGCTTGGCGCCCTTCTCGCCGATGCCCGGCACGCCGGGAATGTTGTCGGTGGCATCCCCCCAGAGAGCCAGCACGTCCACGACCCGCTCGGGCGGCACGCCGAAGACTTCCTCCACGCCCTTCTCGTCCAGGACGGCGTCCTCCTTCTTGGTGTGGAGGATGCGGACGCCCTCGCGGACGAGCTGGAACATGTCCTTGTCGGCCGTGACGATGACCGTTTCCATGCCCGCCTCCCATGCTTCGCGGGCCAGGGTGCCGATGAGGTCGTCGGCCTCGTAGCCGTCCTTTTCGAGGACGGGCAGGCCCATGGCCCGGAGGATGTCCTTGGCCGGTGTGATTTGCACGGCCATGTCGTCGGGCATGTCGGGACGGTTGGCCTTGTAGGCTTCGAAGGCCTCATGGCGGAAGGTCGGCGCCGCCGTGTCGAAGACGAAGGCGATATGGCTCGGTGAGTGGTCCTTCAGGAGCTTCTGAGCCATCTTGAGCGTCCCGAATATCGCGTTCGTCGGCCGCCCGTCGTGGGTGGACAGGTGGCGGATGGCGAAGAAGGCCCGGTAGAGGATCGAGGACCCGTCGACGAGATAGAGGGTGTCTGGCATGGCTTCCGTCCCCTGGGAGTGCGCCGCACGGCCGCGCGCCGCGTCGTTTTCAGGCGTCGTGTTCCATTGTAGCAGGATAGGGGGAGGCGGGGCGAAGGCCCGCCGGGGTCAGCGGGCGGACCTTTGTGCGAACAGCTCTTCGAGGGCGGCCAGGATGCCTCCGGGGGAGTGTTCCGCCGGGATTGTGGCGGGTTCCAGGCCAACGCGTCTGAGGGCCGCGGCCGTCGTCGGGCCGATAGGAACGCACCGGGTCGCGACGAGCGCCGCGCGGGCTGTTTCCGATACACGCTCCCACAGGCTGTTCAACGCCGAGGGCGAGGCGAAGACCGCGGCGTCCACGCCGCGCTCCAAGGCCGCGAGGGCCGCACGGTCCAGCGCAACCGGGCGGGTTACGTAGACGACGATCGGCGTCACGCTCCACCCGGCATCTGCAAGGGTACTCGAGAGTTCCTCGCGGGCCACGACGGGCCTTGGCAGGAGCGCCCCGGCGGCCGGGAACTTTTCAACCATCGTTCTGCCCAGCTCCTTGCCGGTAAACTGCGGCGGCGTGACTTCCACGCGCCAGCCGGCGTGCCGGGCGGCCGCCGCCGTGCTCTTTCCGACGCAGGCCACACGCACCTCCGGGTGGGGCACAAATCCGGTGGATTCGGCCCATTCTCCGAAGAAACGCACGCCGTTCGGGCTTGTGAACACGATCCACGCATACCGGGCGGGATCGGCCAGGACATCCGGGGCGTTCGACGGCTCCACGGGCACGGTTTCGATGGCCGGCAGCCAGATGACCCGCGCGCCGCGCGCCTCCAGGCCCTCCACGAGCGCATCCCTGCGCCGGGACTCGCGCGTGACAAGCACTTTCAGGTCGTCGAGCGTCCGGTCCATCCGTTCCCCGGGTAAGAAGTAGCTGTCAGTTCGTTCCCATGAGAGCCCGGGCGCCGCGCGCGTCGAAGGCCTTCAGCAGGTCTTCGGCCAGCGCCTCCGCCCGGTCGGCGGGACCTTCGAGACGGTCCTTGATGTGGCGGCTCCCGTCGTTCGATGACAGGAAGGCGCGCAGGACTACGCGGCCGTCCGAAATCTCGGCGTCGATGCCCACGGGTGTCGTGCAGTCCCCGCCGAGCCCCTCTAGAAAGCGCCGCTCCGCAAGGACTTCGCGTGCGGCCTTCCCGTCCTCCATCCCCTTGAGCAGAGAAAGCAGTGCGGTGTCCGCCCGCCGGCATTCCACGGCGAGGGCGCCCTGGCCGACGGCCGGCACCATCTCGTCTATGGAGAAACAGCGGCTGATCCTGCCGTCGTAGCCCAGGCGTTTGAGGCCGGCCGAGGCGAGTATGACGGCGTCCAGGTCTTCCGAGTCGGCTTTCTTCAGGCGCGTTTCCACGTTGCCCCTCAAGCCGTGGAGGTCCCATTCCGGATGGAGGAGCTGGGCCTGATAGCGGCGCCGCAGGCTACCCGTGCCCACCCGCGCCTTCTCGGGGAAGGCGTCCGTGGAGAGTCCGTGGTTCATCACGAGGACGTCACGGCGGTCCTGCCGCTGGGGGATGCACGCGAGCGTCAGCTCAGGCGGGTTGTCCACGGGGTAGTCCTTGAGGCTGTGAATGGCGAGGTCCACCCGGTCCTCGAGAAGGGCCATCTGGATTTCCTTGATGAAGAGCCCCTTGCCCCCGATTTCGTAGAGCGGGCGGTCCTGAATCCTGTCGCCGCTCGTCTTGATGACCACCACGTCCACGTCCGTACCCGGCGCAAGCTCCGATAGCCGGCCCTTCACGTAGTTGGCCTGCCATAGGGCGAGCGTGCTTCCCCTGCTGCCGATGCGGAGCTTCTTCTGGGTCATTGGGCCTCCCGGTCCTTCTTCTTGTCCTGGTTCAATGGAAAGAGCTCCCTGAAGACCTGCAGGGCCATGGCCGCGTCCTGCTCCACCACCAGCTTCTTCACCTGTGTGATGGGCGCGTGCAGAACCTTGTGGACGACACGCCTGACCGAGTTGCGCAGGATGTCCTCCTGTCTGGGCGTGAGGTCACCCATCTTGCGCAGGGCTTCCTCGACCTCCACCTTCTGGATCTCGGCCACCCAGTCCATGACGCCGCTGATGACGTCGCTCAGGTGCTGGTGTTCCAGGAAGCGCGCATAGAGGTCGAGTTCGGAGGTGATCATGTTCTCGGCATCGGCGGCGCGTGTCTGCCGTTCGGACAGTCCCTCGTCGGCCACCTCCTGGAGGTCGTCGATGTTGTAGAGATAGACGCTGTCCAGCTTTCCCGCGGCGGGCTCCACATCTCTAGGCACCGCTATGTCGATAAGGAAGATGCTCGACCAGCGGCGGATCTTCATGACCGTTTCCATCATGGGGCGCAGAATGACGGGGCGCGGCGCACCGGTCGACGAAATGACGATGTCGCTCTGGATGAGCACCTTGGGGAAGTCCTCCCACGGCACGACCTCGGCATTGAACTGGCGGGCGAACTCGACGCCCCTTTCGTAGGTGCGGTTGGCCACCTTGATGGTCTTCACGCCGTGGTCCACGAAGTGGGTGGCCAGGATCCTGCTCATCTCGCCGGCGCCGAGGATGAGGATCCGCTTCGTGGACAGGTCGGCGAAGATGCCCCTGGCCAGGTTGAAGGCCGCGTACGAGACGGTCACAGGACGCTGGCCTATGCCCGTCTGGGTGCGCACCTGCTTGGCCACGTGAAAGGACTTCTGAAACAGGAGGTTGAGGGGCGTGGTCACGGTTCCGCCGTCCCGGGCGAGGAAGTAGGCGTCCTTGACCTGGCCCAGGATCTGCGGCTCGCCGAGAATCATGGAGTCGAGCCCCGACGCTACCCGGAAAAGGTGGGCCACGGCCTCCTTGTTCGTCTCCACGTAGAAGACGTCGTCCTGAACGTCCGGCGGGGCCTTGCGCGACGCCCTGATCGCCTGAACGAGATCGCCGGGGTCGTTCGATTCGTTGAGGTCCGCATAGAGTTCGACCCGGTTACACGTCGAGAGAAGAACGGCGCCCTTGACCAGGCCGGCCTGCCTGAGGCCCTCCAGGAAAGGCACTTTCTCCTCGTCCGAGAAGGCGATGCACTCTCGCACCTCGACGGGCGCCCGCTTGTGGTTGAGTCCGACGAGTACCAGTTCGCTCAATGCCAGATAATCCCCAATAATATCAGAGCCGAGAAGGCGGCTCCGGCCACAACCAGCCACGACCGCTTGCGTGGATGCACCTTAGCGGATTTCCATCCGTAGATGGCCAGGCCTAGGACAAGCCATGCAATGAGACTTGCGGCCTCCAGGAGCCCCGGCTTCCAGTCCGTTTTGTGGCCGTAGAGAATGCCGTAAAGGATGGAGCTCAGGATCCCCAGGGTGAACAGCGGAAAGCCCGTCAGCAGGAGCCGCGTGGACCAGCGCTGGGCCTCTTCCAGAGAAGGGATCGGAAGGGACGACGGCGCGTGCCGGTGCCTCAGGCTGTGGTCCTGCATGATGAAGATGGACGCGTACAGGAAAGATATGAAGAAGAAGGCGATCCCGAACACCAGGAGGAAAATGTGCACGGGGAACCAGGCCGTGTAGAAGAAGTCCTTGGCCTCCACGGCCTTGTCCGGGGCCAGGAAGCCGAGAAGGAAGCACAGCGTGACCTGGGGCATGAGGAAGAAGGTGAGAATTTTGCTGCGCGTCATCGGGTAGAGGCCGATGAGGTAGATGGCGAGCACGGCCCAGGCCGTGACCTGGAAGAGTTCGTGCAGGTTGGTGGCGGGAGGCACGCCCCTATGGGCCCAGACGTAGGCCTCCTGCGCCGTTTGCACGAGAAAGCCGGTCCACGCGAACGCCAGCGTGCAGCTGAAGAGTATCTTCTTCTGAAAGCCCCCGTACATGAGGGCGAAGGCCATGGCGGCGACGTAAAACAGCAGACTCAGGTGCATCCATATCATGGCATTCTCCCGACAATCCAGCCCCCGCCCACGACGGTGTCTCCCCGGTAGGCGACGGCGGCCTGTCCGGGGGTTACCCCCGACGGGCCGTCCAACCATTCTACCACTACGCCGGTGTCCCGTTGCTCCAGATGCGCGCGTCGGGGGGACTGGTGGTAGCGGACCTGAACGGAAAGCTCCATCGACCCGTCGTCCGGGGCCAGGTGCCAGTGCCAGTCCTTCACCAGGAAACGGCTGACGCCGAGGGCGCCCTTCGGGCCGACCGTAATATCGCCCGACTCTGCGTCGATTGCAAGTACGTAGAGCGGGTGCGCCGCCGGGACGCCCAGGCCGTGACGCTGGCCGACGGTGTAGCGGTGGATGCCGTCGTGGGTCCCCAGCGCGCGCCCCTTGAGATCCCGGATAAATCCCGGCTTACGCTCCTCCAGGTGCCTATCCACGTAATCGGCGTACTCGCCGCCGGCGACGAAGCATATGTCCTGGCTTTCCTTTTTGTCCGCCGTGGGCAGGCCGATTTCGCGGGCCTTCCCCCGCACGGCCTCCTTCGTCCATTCGCCAACCGGCAGAAGGGTCATGCGGCGCTGCTCCAACGTCAGCGGAAAGAGGACGTAGGACTGGTCCTTGGCCCGATCCGTGGCCCGAACGAGGTCGACCCTTCCGCCATCCCGCAGCAGCCGGGCGTGGTGGCCCGTGGCGATGGCGTCGAAACCGTTAGCCCTCGCGTATTCCCAGAGCGTCCCGAACTTGACCTTCTCGTTGCAGAGAATGCAGGGGTTGGGCGTACGGCCCTCCGCGTAGTCAGTCACGAACGGCTGGATGACGAGGCGCTCGAAGGCAGCCTGGTGCTCGAGGACGCGGTGCTCTATGCCGAGCCTTCCGGCCACGGAACGGGCATCGTAAGTGTCTTCGATACCACAGCAGCTCCTGGCCGCGGGGTTTCCGCAGGAATCGTACAGGCGGAGCGTCACGCCGACGACGCGATACCCCCGCTCAACAAGAAGAAGTGCCGCAACGGAAGAGTCGACCCCTCCCGACATGGCTATCAGGACTGATTCAGGCATTTGTTATTGGTGCGCGTCCGTCACGATGAGCATGAGCGTGGTCGACCCGACCCTGAACTCGCTCTGGTGCTCGATGGGGACCGCGGTGATGCGCTGCTCGTTAACGTAAGTTCCGTTGGTGCTTTTAAGATCCCTCAATAAGATCACTTCGCCTTTCAGTTCGACCTGGGCGTGGTGGCGCGATACTTCGCTGTCGTTGAGGGTGGCGTCGGCCTCGAGCCTTCCGATGGTGAAGACGGGCTTCTCTATCGGGAAGATGCGCCCCGCGTCGCTTCCCTGAAGGATGGCCAGGGACACCCGCTTGTCCGGCGGCATGGCCAGCCGCTCCGATTCCGGGACCTGGCTCTCCGTCCACGTTCCCTCCATACGCTTGATGCTTTGCGTGGAGGGCCCGCCCTGGTCGCCCGACTGGGTGCCGTCCCTCATGGCCTCTATGTTTGTGCCGCACTGGGAACAGGCGAATCGGAACCTGTCCGAATCCTGAAAATGTTTGGCTTCGAGCCTGTATTTCTTCTGGCACGATGGACAACTTACTATCACTCGGGTGGCCTCCAACTTGGAGTCTAATCAGGGCGCGGGGGGTTGTCAACCGGCGGCCCGTGGGGTCCGAGGCCTTTCGCATGAACTGGATGCGACCCCGCGCCCCGATCACTCGATCGCTGAATCACCTGGCCACTGGATCACGTGTTGACCCACCCGCCCGCCCCTCTCTTCAGCACGCCGCAGGCGAAATATCCTTCCCGCCGTCCTGTTGCCAAATGCAGGACGAAACCATTAGAATCAAAAATTTGACGGAGGAACCGTGGTCATCGTTCTGGAACAGTCCATCACTCCGGATCAAGCAGAGACCCTGAAAAAGTACCTGCTGGAGCGCCGCATAGGCGCCCGGAGGGAAAAGGGCGAACACTACGACGTCCTCGTGACCGCCGACAGCGAGCACGCACAGGTCCCTCGTGAAATTGCCGGACTGCCCGGCGTCCGGCGCATCGTGCCCATGACCGAGAGTTTTCTTCTGGCATCCAGAGATTTCAGGTCGGCGAATACCGTGATCGAGCAGGACGGCTTCCGCGTCGGGGACACCCCGGTCGTGCTCTTCTCCGGACCCTGTGCCGTCGAGGATGCCGACCAGATGGAAACGTGCGCCGCCGCCGTGAAGGCCGCCGGGGGCGCCGTCCTGCGCGGCGGCTCCTTCAAACCCAGGACGAGTCCCTACGCCTTCCAGGGGCTCGGCGAAGAGGGGCTTCGCCTGCACAGGGAGGCGGCGAACCGGCACGGGCTGATGATGATGAGCGAGGTCCTCGACCGCGAGGACCTGGATCTGGTCGCCGGCTACGCCGACATCCTGCAGGTGGGCAGCCGCAACATGCAGAACTTCCCCCTGCTCAAGGCCCTAGGCAGGCAGGCCAAGCCCGTCATGCTCAAACGCGGCCTCGCCTCCACACGGGAGGAGTTTCTCCTGGCGGCCGAATACATCCTCATGGGCGGCAACGGCCGGGTCATCCTCTGCGAGAGGGGTATCCGCTCCTTCGATCCTTCCCTCAGAAACAACCTCGATCTGGCCTCGGTCTGCCTCCTCAAGGAAATGACCCACCTGCCCGTGGTCGTGGATCCTTCGCACGCCACGGGAACACGATCGCTCGTCCTGCCCATGGCGCGGGCGGCGGCCGCGGTCGGTGCCGACGGCATCATGGTGGAGGTCCATCCCGCGCCCGAAAACGCGCTCTCCGACGGCCCGCAGGCCCTTCGCATCGAAGACCTGCCCGTCCTCGCCAGGGACCTCGCCGCCATAGCCCCCCTTGTCGGGCGCACCTTCGGAACGACCCCATGATCCGCTTCACCAATTCACTGACACACGATTTGGAACCGTTCGAGCCCATGGAGCAGGGGCGAGTGAGGCTCTACACGTGTGGCCCGACGGTCTACGACGTGGCGCACATCGGGAACTTCCGGACCTTCCTCTTCGAGGATCTCCTCAAGCGCTTCCTGCTGTGGGAGGGCTACGAGGTCCTGCACGTCAAGAACCTCACGGACATCGACGACAAGACCATCAAGCGGGCCAACGACGAGGGTGTCGGTCTTCGCGAGCTCACGGACCGCTACGCGGCCCTCTTCTTCGAGGACATGGAGACGCTGAACTGCCTCCCCGCCGACGTCTATCCCCGAGCCACAGAGCACATCGAGGACATGATCGGCATGATCCGGGCCCTCGAGAAGAACGGGCACACCTACGTGAGCCAGGGGTCGGTCTACTACCGCGTCGCGAGCCTGCCCGAATACGGATCGCTCTGCCACGTGGACCTCTCGGGCAATCTGGACGGGGCGCGCGTAGACAGCGACCTGTACGAGAAGGAGGCGGCGCGGGATTTCGTCCTCTGGAAGGCCGCAAAGCCCGGCGAGCCCTCCTGGGAAAGCCCCTGGGGGCCCGGGCGCCCCGGCTGGCACCTGGAGTGCTCCGCCATGAGCCGCAAGTACCTGGGCGACGTCTTCGACATCCACTCGGGAGGGATCGACCTGGTCTTCCCCCACCACGAAAACGAGATCGCCCAGAGCCGCGGGGCAACCGGCAAGGCGCCCGTGCGCCTTTGGCTGCACGCCGAACACCTCATGGTGGAGGGGGAGAAGATGTCCAAGTCAAAGGGCAACTTCTACACGCTCCGGGACATTCTGGACCGTGGCGTCGACCCCATGGCCATCCGGTACCTGCTGCTCTCGGTGTCCTACCGCAAGCAGCTCAATTTCACCTTCGACGGGCTGGAGGCCGCCAAGGCCGCACTGGGCCGCATACGCGACTTCAGGACCCGGCTGGACGAAGAGAGGGTTGCTTCCGAGGCCGCTGACGGAACGGCCGAAGAGATCCGCGCCCACCGCGTCGCCTTCAAGGCCGCCCTCGAGGACGACCTCAATTCGTCCGTGGCCCTCTCGGCGCTGTTCGACGCCATCCGCGCCGCCAACACGTCTATGGACAAGGGCGAGTGGACGGAAGACGCCCGGGCCGAGACGGCCGGATTTCTCGCAGACTTTGAGGCCGTCTTCGGCATTCCAACCGCCAGCGAAGTCTTGCTGGATGCCGAGGTGGAGACCCTCATCCAGAAGCGCAAGGACGCCCGCAAGGCCCGCGACTTCGCCGAGGCAGACCGCATCCGGGACGAACTCAAGGCCCGCGGCATCCTCCTCGAAGACACCCCCCAGGGCGTCCGCTGGAAACGCGCCTGAGCGCTCAGCCAGGATGTCTCTGTCGCCCATCCCTTCTTCGACGCACGGTCAAAATGCTCAGCGCTTATTGTTCGTCATTCCGTTAGTGCTTGTATTGTCCCTTTTCGCTTGTGCTAGGTCCGTCCAAAGAGTCCAGCCCTCAGCGGCTCCCGAAAGACAGACCTTGGACGCACACGTAGACGCGGCGGCCGTCCAACAGTTGTGGTCGGGGCAGTACATCTCCACCGCGTTTATCAACCGTTTCTTGAAGACGCATTCTCCTGTAGACGCTTCCTCCATGTCCGTACCCTGGCTCACGTGGTTGCATAAGGGTCCCGATTGCGAAGTTTTCTTCAGTATCGGGAATTCAGATTATTCTTTGGGGTGGCTCTATGTTCTGCCGGATGGTGCCATCCAGACCGACACTCGTGAACTTGCCAAATATCCTTTTCACTTTAAGGTTCTAGGACAAAATGCCTTTGTCCTGACTGCTGACGGGTACGCCGACATTAAATTTCAGTACGTATCCTCGCTCAACGACTGGATCGACTGGTGGCTGTTGCACGACGTTCGCCGAACAGGTTCGGGAGAACAGTGCGGACTTACGCGAGACGGACAACTGCGCATAGGGCGAGTCACCTACAGCGTAAAGCCTCTCCTCGACACGCCTTTCGACGGATTCCTTTTGAACGATTGTAGTTACCTTGCCCGCGCCCATGGCTCCGTCCTCGACCTCGAGCCGGCACCGCCCGAGAAACAGTATGCCCCGGTCGATTCGTCAGCGAACTCTACTGCAATACCAGAGGGAACCAACCCTTAGAAAGTGGCTTCGACGCGGCGGCTTCCGACACGCCTTGAGAGAAGTTAGCGAGAGCAATAGGGCTGCGCCCGCGCAGGCATTTGCATCACGAGCTCCTCAGGCCGTCCATGGGGTCCGCCCGAGCGGCCCGGAGGGCCGGTAGGAGGCAGGCCAGCAGGGCAACTCCCAGGAAGAACAGGCTGGCGGCCGCGAGAGTCAAGGGGTCGAGGGGCTTTATGCCGTAGAGGAGTCCGGCAATCAACCGGGTCAACGCGAAAACGCCCACGAGCCCCAGAAGGATACCGATCAACACCGGTTTCAACGCCTGCAGAAGGGTCAGCCGGATTATGTCCCGTGGCTCGGCGCCCACCGCAATCCTGATTCCGAATTCGTGTGCGCGCTGCGCCGTCAGGTACGACAAGACGCCGTACAGGCCGATGGCGGCGAGGACCACGGCGAGAAGGGCGAAAATCCCCACGAGCAGGGCCGTGAACCGCTGTTTGTCCAGCGTGCCTGCAACCGCTTGCTTGAGGGGCCCGATTTTTACGACGGGAACGTCCGCATCCGTGCTCCAGATCGCCGATTTCACGGCGCCCGCCAGCGCCATCGGGTCGCCTTTGGTCCGCACCAGGAACACGGGATTCCGTAGAGCCTTCTCCATCCTGCTGGTCGTGCACTGCGGGTAGGGAACGTACATTTCGGGCAATGTGGTTCGGCCTATCCCTCCGTTCTTCGCGTCGCCGGCCACTCCGACGACTTCCCGGTACAGCTTCTTGCCGTTTTGGGTGTCTAGAACCTGGGCCACGTGCTTGCCGATCGGGTCCTGCCCGGGCCATCCCTTTCGGGCCATGGTTTCGCTGACTATCGCCACGGGGGGCGAACCCTGCCCGTCCGCCTCCGTAAAAATCCGTCCCCTGACCAACGGGATTCCCATCGTACGGAAGTAGTCGGGACTGATGAGGCGGAGACTCGGAGTGGGAAACGATTCGACGGACACGGGCGTTTCGCCCTTTTTGGGAAAAGCAGACACACCCAGACCGCTGATCAAGGGCAGGGTACTCGTCATGCACGAGCTTTCGATGCCCGGCCTTGTCTGCAGCACGCGTAGAGTTCTTTCGCAGAATGACGTTATCCGTTGAGATGTGGGGTATTCCGGCTTGGACAACGCCGCCTGTGCCATGAGCACGTGGCGTGGATTGAAGCCCAGCTTGACGGTCTGGAGCCCGACAAGGCTCCGGCCCAGGAGTCCCGCCCCGACGGTTACGATCAGGGCGAGGGCGACTTCGAAGACAACGAGGAGGCCCCGAATCCGGCTGTGGCTCGCTCTGCCCAACGCCGGCGCACCGTCTTTGAGAAATTCGTTCACATCGGCTCTTGAGGCCTGAAAAGCCGGGACAAGGCCTGAAAGGACGCCGGCCACGAGCGAGAGTCCGGTCAGGTAAGCCATAACTGTCCAGTCTACCTTCACGCCGGAGAGCCGGGGCAGGGTCTCAGGTCCGATGACCTTCAATAACCGGACGCCCCAGGCTGCCAAGACGAGCCCCGCAATGCCTCCGAGCACTGCAAGTAGCACGCTCTCGGTCAGAACCTGTCTCGCGATTCGTCCGCGACCGGCGCCCAGCGCGGTACGGACGGCCAGTTCACCTCTCCGCCGAGCCGCCGAGGCCAGCAGTAGGTTGGTGACGTTCACGGTCGCGATCATCAGCACGAAGAAAGCCACGGCGAACAGGACGAGGAGCGTAGTGCGCGCATTTTCGACTATGACTGCCGACGTTGGTACGACGGAGATCCTGAGCTGGGCGGCATCCGACGGGTCGGAGTCCAGGTGTTTGGCCAAGGTTTCGGCCTCCGCCTGAGCGTGCTGGAAGGACACGCCGGGCTTGAGGCGGCCGATGGTCCAAAGGTATGGATTCCAGTTCGTGCGGGGGTCCACCCTTCTGGGCGCAAAGACCCATGTCGGCACGAGATCGCCTGGAGGCATCCACATTTGTGCTCCGCGTGGAAAGTCAAAACCGCGCGGCATGACACCCACGAGCGTCGTGGCGATGCCGTTCACATGTAAGGTTTCTCCGATGATACGGGGGTCGCCCCCGTACCGGCGCTGGAACAGGCCCCAGCTTATCAGCGCCACCGGTGCGTGCCCCGGCTTGTCTTCGCCGGAAAGAAAGAGGCGTCCGAGTGCCGGCCGGACCTCCAATACCGAGAAGAGCGACGGTGTCGTCACGAGTCCATCAACCAGCTGGGGGCCCCTATTCCCCGTGAGAGTGAACCTCGCAAAGCTATAAGCAGAAAGAGCTTCGAAAGAGGCGCAATGATCCTTCCACCCGAGATAAAAAGCCGGGGGGATATTCTGGCGTCCATATTGTGGGTCTTGGACGAAGCACATGGCGAGCCGGCCGGGCTGATGGTAGGGCAACGGCTTGAGCAGAACACCGTTGACGACGCTGAAGACGGCGGTGTTGGCGCCGATGCCCAGGGCCAGGCAGAGGACGGCGGTGGCCGTGAAGCCCGGATGCTTCCGAAAGGTCCGTAGCGCGAACCGTACGTCGGCCCCAAAAGTAGGGATTAGATTCCCCCATCCGCTTCCCGCGGTACCTCCATCAGGTTTCATCGACGATCACCCCGTCGAACAGGTGTACTGTCCGTTCGGCGTACCGGGCGTAGCGTGGGTCATGCGTGACCAGGCACAGCGTGGCGCCTCCCTGGTGGAGGTCCCGCAGGAGTTCCATGGCCTTTTCGCCGTTCTGTGAATCCAGGTTGCCCGTTGGCTCGTCGGCGAGGAGGATGGCGGGCTCGCCGACGAGGGCGCGAGCCACGGCCACGCGCTGCTGCTGGCCGCCGGAGAGCTGGGCAGGGTAGTGAGCGCGCCGGTGGCCCATGCCGACCCTGTCCAGCGATTCGGCCACTCGGCGCTTGCGTTCGGCAACCGAAACGTTTCCGTAGGTCAGCGGAAGTTCCACGTTTTCATAGACCGTCAGGTCGCCGATAAGATTGAAGGCCTGGAAGATGAAACCTATCTCCCTGTTTCTGACCCTCGCCCGCTCCCGAGGCGTGAGCATGGACACGTCCCGGCCCTTGAGGTGATAACTGCCCTTCGTTGGGGAATCCAAAAGGCCCATGATGGACAGCAGGGTGGACTTGCCGCAACCGGAAGGCCCCGCCACAGACAGAAACTCCCCCTCTTTCACTTCAAGGCTCACGCCCGAAAGCGCGTGCGTTTCGACTTCGTCGGTTACGAAGACCTTGTCCACGCCTTCGAACCGGATCAGTGTTTCGCCGCTGACCGTCATGTTTTCCCCTCCTGCTGGGCGTGTGGCTCCGCTCCGCGGTCCGGTCACGCCTATTCAATCTTTACGCGATTCACCGCGTCGTACTGCGACATGTCCGACAAAATCACCTTGTCGCCGGGTTTGAGTCCGCCGAGAACTTGAACGGCGTCCACGGAGGTTCGCCCGACTTTGACCGTGGTCCTTATGGCGTTCTTGCCGCCGTCCACGAGTCTAAAGAGACTGACGGTGCTGCCCTCTCCGCCGACGGCCGGCCTGCCGACCGTCAACACGTCCTCGAGATGGGCCAGTTCGATCGTTCCCTCCACGTTCTGGTCCGGACGGGCACCCCTGGGTGGCGGACCATCCAGGTCCACCTCCACGGATACCGTGCCGTCATGGACCGCCGGGCTGACGCGCACGACGTGTCCCGGCACGAGCGCATTATGCGTATCGACGACCGCGTGCTGCCCTGGCCTGACGTCGCTGGCCTGGGTTTCCGCGATCTCGATCTCCGCTTTGAGCCTGTCGGGCCGGGCGACCTTGGCCAGAATCGCACCGGTTGCTACGCGCTGACCGATCTCCACGGGAAGCTCTTGGAGGACACCGTCGATGCCGGCCCGCACCTTAAGGGCTTCGACCTGCTTCTTCTTCAACGCGGCGAGGTCTCCGGCCTGGGCGACCTTGGCTTTTTCGGCCGCCAACTGCGCTTCCGCGGATTCTTTGGCCAGTGCTAGTCGCCTCTCCTCGAATGCCTTCCGGGCTTGTGCTTCCTTCCTGCGCGCTTCTGAGATCTTGAGCGTGAGGCCGGCCACGAGCCCGTCCTTGGACAGCGCCTCGTTAGCTTCGGCGGTCAAATGGGCCTCCTCGTAATCGGCGCCGGCCGTCGTAAAGGCCGCACGGACGTTCATTTCCTCGCTCTGAAGGCGCGCCCGAAGATCTGCGAGCTGGGCCTCTTCTTCGCGATAGCGCCACTCAGCCGTGCGGGCCTCCTGGACAAGATCTGAATTAATCAGCGTCAGTAGAACCGTGTTCTCAGATACCGCCGCACCGGCTTGGACCAGGATGCGATCCACGCGCCCGTTGCTGGCCGCAGGGATCCATCGGATGTCTTCCGGCACGAGTGTGCCCGGCCCTTTCACGCTGCACTCGAGAGAACCCTTTTTGACCGTGCCGATCCAGAGTGAGCGACGGTCCACGGAGGGCACGGCGGGCTTCAGGCTCATGAGGACGATCGTCACGATGACCACGGCCGCACCCGCCCCGGCTGCGATCCCTGCCCGGCGCTTCAATCGGGCGGCTTTCTGTCCTGAACGCGCAATGTCCACGAGTCGTCCCCACTCCAAGGCCTGTATTCAAGGCCGCTGTCCTGGCGGCAGCAAGAGCTGTGCCAAAACGGCTTTGGCGGTCGGATTCCGCCGCCGCATGGCTTTGGACAGGAGAGGCTGACAGGTATCGCTTCCAAGTGTTCAAAATTGACACGGCGGGTGTTCGATTCTGGGACGGGGGAATACGATTTGGTGATCGGGATTTGGGAAAGAAAAGGATTAACCACAGAGGCCACAGAGCGCACAGAGGGACGGTTCAATTTACAGTGAGGTATTGAGGCGGTGAGAAGGCCGGCAAGCGCCGGACTCGCCTGCTCCCCTACTTACGGACTCACGCCAATGGCAGCACCAGCCGGGCGATGCAACCGCGGGCGTCCGTGCGGTTCTCCAAAGTCAGTTCGCCGCTGTGGGCTTCGGCAATCTGTCTGCTGAGAGCGAGACCTATGCCCGATCCGCCGGGCTTCGTAGTAAAGAATGGCACGAAGAGATTGTCCGTACCCGAAAGCCCCGTGCCTCCGTCTTCAACCGTTATCTCCATATTCTTCTGCCCATTTCGCCAGCCGATGCGAACCGGTCCCCCCGTTTCGCTGACGGCGTCGGCCGCGTTCTTCAAGAGGTTGATGAGCACCTGCTCGATCTGACCCTCGTCGGCCCGTATTCTGAGAGGCGGGCCGGGAACGACCTCCACGGGGATTCTCGGCTCGAGCGATGCCGCCCGGGCCACGAGCGGTTCGACCTCCACCGACGAAAAGGTGGGTTTGGGCAGCCGTGCAAGCCGCGAGTAAGCCTCCATGAACCGGCTGAGGGCCTCCGCGCGGGCGGCGATGACGCGGATCCCTTCGGTCGCGTCCTCCCGCCAGTCGTTGCCTGGATCGGGCTCAACCATCCGCCGCTGGAGGTTGTCGGCGATCGACCGGATGGGTGCCAGGGAGTTGTTGAGTTCGTGGCCGAGCACGCGCAGCAGGCGCTGCCAGGCCGCGCGTTCCTCTTCCCTTAAGGCCGCACTGAGATTCGACAGGACCAGGAGCTGATGGCCCCGGCCCTCCTCGCGGAATACGCTCCGGCTGAGGCCCCACCTGCCGGACGTGTCTGGAAAAGACCATTCCAGTGTTCGGTGAGCTTCACCTTTGAGGCACTCTCCCAGGCCCAGATCGGAGGCGGCGCGACCGATGATCTGCTCGGCCGGTTTGTCCAGCAAGCGTTCTCCCGCCCGGTTGACAAGGCAGAGTCTCTCGGATTCGTCGAAGGTGAAGACGGCCGCATCGATTTCGGTCATGACCTTCCTCAAGAGGGTCGTGGCCTCTAGTGCCCCGAGACGCTGGGTCATCAGGTTTTCTGTCAGCCGGTTGATTTCGGTCACGATTTGTCCGTAGGCGCCGGTTTCACGGGTCGTGTGCCCCCTGAACGAGAAGTCCCCCTCATTGAGTCCCAGAATGAGATTCAAGAGCGTTCTCAACGAGAAGGCCAGGCGTCCCAGGATGGAGGCGGCAAGGCCCAGCCACCACAGCACCAGGAAGATGGCCAGCGTGACTTTAGAAAGCGCCGACCAGGGGCTTTGATACAGCAGATACAGTGCGCAAAGGGTTGCGGGGAGACCTGTGAGAAAAACCAGCCAACGTATACGTCGGATTCCGGTCATGGCAGGCCGTGTTTCTTCATGCGCCGGTACAAGGCGCTTCGGCTCAGGTCGAGGGCCTCGGCCGCGCGGCTCACGTTCCCGCCTGAACGGTCGAGGGCCTTGCGGATCAGGAGACGTTCGACGTCTTCGAGGCTCAGGTCCTCCAAGCCGGTCTGAGCAGGGGCGTGCCTCAGTGCAAGCTCCGCCTGGCCGATCCTCGGTCCGTCGGCCAAAATGACCGCCCGCTCGATCACGTGGTCGAGTTCGCGCACATTACCCGGCCAACCGTAGTCGAGAAGTGCGTCGAGCGCTTCCGGTGCCAACCGGGTCACCGATTTCCTGTAACGGCTGGCGTGCACGGAAAGAAAGTGGCGAGCCAGCGCTTCGATGTCGTCCCGGCGACTCCTCAGAGGTGGAAGGCGGACTTCCACCGTGTTCAACCGGTAATAGAGGTCTCGCCTGAAGGCGCCCGATTCGACGAGGTCAGCCATGTTCGCGTTGGTGGCCGACACGAGCCTTACGTCCACCCGCCGCGTTCGGGACGAACCCACGCGCTCGAACTCCCCGCTCTCTATAAAACGAAGCAGCTTGGCCTGCACCTGAACCGGTATGTTGGCTATCTCGTCCAGGAAGAGAGTCCCGCCGTCGGCCAGTTCGAAGCGTCCGGGCCGGTCTTCGCCCGCGTCGGTAAAGGCTCCCTTCACGTGGCCGAAGAGTTCGCTGTGGAGAACGCTTTCCGCCAGACTGGCCAGGTCCAGCCTGACGAACGACCGTTCAGACCTCGACGAGAATCCGTGGAGAAGCCGCGCCGCCAGATTCTTCCCCGTTCCGTTTTCTCCGGTGATCAGGACGCAGGCGTCGGAAGGCCCGACCTTGCGCAACACGTCCATGACGGATTGCATATCGGCCGAGCGCGCAACGAAGTCGGAGGGGACGCCGGACAGGAGGTTCCGGTTTTCCTCTTTGAGGCGAGCCTCCTGGTGAAGGGCCCTGCCGAGTTGGACCTGGGTCCTCAGGGTAGCCAGCAGCCGCGCGTTTTCCCACGGCTTTTGCACGAAGTCGCCCGCGCCGCGCCGCATGGCCTCGACGGCCACGTCGACCGAACCCCAGGCGGTCATGACGACGACAGGGAGGAGAGAGTCCAAGGCGCGGACTGCGGAAAGCGCTTCCAGGCCTTCGGCACCGGACGTCGTGTCGCGCGAATAGTTGAGGTCCATGATCAGGGCGTCGAAATCGCCCTGCTCCAGGGCGGAAAGGAGCGCGCGCGGGGAGTCTGCGAGTTCGGTTTCATACCCTTCGCTCTTGAGCAGAAGCTTGAGCGCCGTCCGGACGTCGGCTTGATCGTCCACCACAAGGATTCTGGGCTTGGGTTTCTTGTCGCGGTGTTCCTCGGACATTCGAAGTCTTCCCCCGGCGTGTTATGCAAACACTATCAGCATAGCAAGCCTGCCGCAATTCGTCACAACCCGCCCGTCTATCAGGAGAGAGCCCGTAATGGGCGGCGCTCGACAGAGAAATGAACGCCTCAGTGGTGGCCGAGTAGGAAGCGGACGATGATGAGGGCGAAGAGGGCCACGAGGTAGAACTCGAGGAGAAAGAGGACGAGCCGGGTTTTGCGGGTCATCTTCACGCGCGGCATGGCGGGACCTCGGGGAAGTGATCGAGTGATCGAGTGATCGCGGCGGGCGGCTGCTCGCCGCCGCAGTGAGTAGGTGAGTAGGTGATCAGGTGATTAGGACGGCATGGTTCGGCGGAAGCTTCGAAGGCCGGCCGCCTGCCGTTCTTACCTTTCGCCTTTCGCCTTTCGCCTTCCGCCTTTTCTTCGGCTCGTCCCGAGGCGTCGTTCAAATCCCAAATCCCAAATCCCAAATCCCAAATCATCTTCATACCCTCGCCCGGGTGACCAGGCCCTTCATGATGTCGTTGTAGTAGATGACGCCGAGGATGCGGTCGCGCGGGTCGACCACGGGGACCATCCGGAAGTGATACTTGGCGAAGACCTCCTCCAGGTCCTCCCTGAGGTCGTCTTCCTCGGCCGAGACCACGGGGGAGGCCATGAGTTCGGACAGCGGCACGTGGTCCGCCGCCAGCACGAGGTCCCTGAGGTCCACCACGCCCTGGAGCACGCCGCCGACGCCGTCCACCACGTAGACGTAGGACACGACCTCGGGTTCCTTTGCCGACCGGCGAATCCGGTCGAGTACTTCGCCGACGGTCTCCTCCTGGCGGGCCGTGACGTAGTCGGAGGACATGAGCGCCCTGGCCGTGGCTTCGCGCTCGGAAAGGATGGCCTTGATGCGGACGGCCTCGTCCGAAGGCAGAAGTTCCATCAGTTCGGTCATGTCGTCGTGCGGCAGGACCGAGAAGAGGTTGGCGAGCTGGGGCACGGTCATCTCGGAGAGGATGGTACGGGCGCGTTCCTTGCGCAGGTTGCCCATGAGCTGGCGCTGGGCCCGGGGCTCGGCCTCCACGAGGGCCTCCGCCGCTTTCTCGGAGTCCAGCGCCGAGAACAGGGCCTCCTGTTCGCGGCCCTTGAGTTCTTCCAGCGCGTCCGCGAGGTCCTCGCCGGGCAGGTCCAGAACCTGCTTGCGCGTGACCGAGAGAGAGACCTTGTCCGTGGCCGCGGCGTCCTCCACGGAAAGCGGCTGGACAAACTTCCACGAGATAAACTGGTCCTTGATCCAGCGGAACCGCCCCAGGCCCCACTTGCGCAGGAACCCGTTAAACGAGATGTCCACGTGGACGATCAGGAGCCGCCCTCGCGCTTCGAGGAGGTGGACGTCGTTGACCACCTCGGTCCGACGGCCGTCTATGTCGAGGATGGTCCGGCCCATGAGGTGGTTGTCCAGCATGATCCAGCCGGGCTGGTCCACGAAGGGAGGGTACTGGTCGCCTTCCGGCGGGGGCTTGACGAAGACGGCGTCGTCCTCGATTTTCACCACCCTTTCCCAGGGCACGAACTCCGTCGGCTTGTTCCACCCGTGCTCGATGAAGATACCCACGGCCTCCGGGTAGGGCTCGGAGAGCCGGAACACGAGGTCGTCCAGTTTGCCGATCCGGTCCTTGATCGTCCCGGCACAGACGGGCCGCCGGTAGAGCCGGGAAAAATAGAGGAAACGGAACTTGCCGGGGGCCGGCGGTACGTCGGTCACCTTCTGCGTCTTCTTGGGAACCACGACCATCTGAGCCTCCCGCTATCCGTTGCCCAACAGTCCGGGGAAAAGGGTCGTCACGGCCAGCATGGTGGACATGAGGATGACCAGGATGATGATGCTCATGTTGGCCACGTTCTGCCATCGCGTGTTGACGTGTTTGCCCATAAACGCCGGTTCATTGAGGAGGATGTAGGCGAATATGAGGGACGCCGGCAGCAGGGTCACCGCCACCACCTGCACGTACATGGTGATCGTAATGAGCGGGGCGCCGGGGATGAGGACGACGGCGCCCGACGTGAGAAGCATCCCGAGGTAGAAGACGTAGAACCAGGGGGCGTCCCTGACGCTCTTGTTGAGCGAGTGGGCCCATCCGAAGACCTCGCCCACCCCCCAGGACGTCGCCAGCGATATGCACAGCGCGCCCAGGAACCCCGCGTCGAAGAGGCCGATGCCGAAGAGCGTCCGCGCCAGGTGGCCTTCCCCCGCGGGCAGCAGGGGAACGAGAGCCTCGGCGGTCTGCCGCGCGTCCTCGATCACGATCTGGGGGTGGTGGTAGTAGAAAGCGGCGCCCGTGGTGATAATGATGAAAACGGCCACCAGCCCGGTCAGGGCCGACCCCACGAGCGTGTCCCACTTTCCGAACTTGATGTCGTGGATGTCGAGGCCCTTGTCCACCACCGCGCTCTGCTGGAAGTAGATCTGCCACGGCGTGATCGTGGTCCCGATGTTGGCCAGCAGCACGAAGATGAGATCTGTCGTTATCCCGCCCGGGAAGCGGGGTGCATAGAAGCCCTCGAAAACGCTGCTCCAGGCAGGCGCGGCAGGCGTCTTCATGGCCCAGAGGGCGGCGGGAATGTAGACGAGGTTGAAGACGCAGAAAAGCAGCGTGAGCTTCTCGAATGTCCAGTACTTTCCGGACATCACCACGGCCATGAGGATCATCGTGACGCCCAGGAACGTGACGATGGGCGGAACCCCGAACAGGCTCATGGCGGCCGTCATACCGATGTATTCGGTCACCAGCGTGAGCCAGTTGATGATGGCCAGGTCGATGATGGAGAACCAGCCCCAGAAGGGCCCGAAGCCCTCGAAGATGACCTCCGCGTGCCCCCTCTTCGTGACCGCCCCGAGGCGGACGGCCATCTCCTGGGCAAGGAAGGCCATGGGGATGAGAATGAAGAAAAGCCACAGCACGTTGAAGCCGTACTTGGAACCGGTGACGGCGTACGTGGAAATCCCGCCCGCGTCGTTGTCGGCCACCATGACGATGATGCCGGGACCGAGCACGGCCAGAAAGATGAAGATCTGCCGGCGAAGGCGGTTTAGAAGGTGGATGCCCTTGCTGACCCAGTACATGGAGCGCCCCCGTTATCGGTCATGGCGCACTCCTGTCCGCAGCGTGGCCGGCAAGGCCTCGCGACGCACGTCGGCGGTTCCGGCAAGAGCGTGTCGCAGGCTGACGCGTTGCGTGAGAGCACTGAATGATCAAGGCACAACTCCGTTTCCCTGCGCGGGGCGGGACCCGGAATCATGCCGAAGAACGGTCAGGAGGCCGGTTTTCCGACGGCCTTTTCCGGGTTGCGGACCGGAACGCACGTTCCGAGGTCCGATGCCCCTTTATCGACTTGTTTCACCCAACTGGGAGGTTCCATCGTCTGTCCTGTTCCCGTCCTAAAAAGATCCAGTTCCAGGTTTGGCAACCGGAAAAACACGGCATGTATCTTAGCAGAAGGACGCCGGGCTGCCAACCCCTCTGCCTCACTCAAGATCCGCGATCAAATCATCCCAGCTTCGGCCGTGCCCGCGGTTCAACCGGAGATAGAAAAAGCGTCGCCCGCAACGGGGAAAACCGTTCCCTCCCCGCCCCACGGGCAAAGCCCGCTGGAACCCTCACCCTGGCCTGGGGGCTTCCCCGCCCGGCTCGTGCCCCGCTCGGAGGCAGCCTAAATCCCCTGCAGGTGAACACCGTCTTTCAGAGAAGCCATGCCAACTCTGCGTTTTAGCGTGCCCTGTCCTTCCTGTCGCTGGATTTGGGCCTCAGGGCGCGTTCGAACCGCGAACAGGGTTCCACTGCACTTGCAATTATTATAAGATGCGTCACTTACATCGAAACAACCCCGGGGGTCGGGAAAAGAGAGGAGGGGTTTGCATTGCAATTCCTTAGACATCGAGGAGTATTCGTGAGGTGCGTCCTGGCGGCAGCGTTCGCCCTGGGCGTGGTGATACCGTCCATGGCCCAGCGGGCCAAGACGGGAGCGGACACGCTGGACGACCTGGCTTTCGCGAAGCCCGAGACGAGGCTTACGGCCATCAACGAAAGAATTCTGCCGGGGGCCGGTTTCCGGGCCTCCGTCGCGGATTCGAGGGCGATGTCCGCGCTGGCGGCATTTCTGGATGCAGAAGGCGCCGGATGGCACGCCGTGGTCGACCGGGTCACCGGCAGGCCTTCGCTGCTGGAAGGGCGAGGCATCCCATGGATCCCGGGAACGGCCAACTCGCTGACGAGGACGGGCCCGGGCCTTGCTCCCGGCGGCCCTTTGAACAACGTCCCCGTGAGCGTGGTCGCCGACAAGGCCCTGGACTTCATCCGGAACAATCCGGACATGCTGGGTGTGCAGCCCGGTGACCTGAGGCTCATTTCATCGGCGTCGGGCCCGCTTGCCGGCTATCTCTATTTCGTGGACTTTCAGTGGACCTACCACGGGATTCCTGTGGAGAAGGCCCACGTCGTATTCAGGCTGAACCACGGCAACCTCGTGCAGGTAGGGGAGGAACACATCGACGACTCCATCCGGGCTCTCGATCCCCGGCCTACCATAGACCGGGAAACGGCCTGGCAGATTCTGTGGGGCTATGTCGGGCGGTTCGGACCCGGCGACGAGATCCTCGAGCCCGGCCGGCTGATCGTCATACCCGTCTCGACGCCCGAGGCCCTGGCCGGTGAATCCATACAACCTGGGACGGGCCTTCACTACAGGCTCGTCTACCTGCTCGAGTTCCGGCGCAGGGGCGTCATGGGCACCTGGGAAGCTCGCGTGGATGCTCACACGGGGGAGATCGTCGCATTCGTCGACGCCAACAAGTACGGCAGCGTCCACGGCGGCGTCTACCCGGGCGACCGTCCGGCGGCCGAAGTGGATCGTCCCCTGCCCTTCGTCGACCTTGGTAACGGCCAGTACGCCGACGGTGGTGGTCTCTTCGAAGGTCAGAGCGCCACATCTGCCCTCTCGGGCAAGTACGTTAAAATCTCCGATGTGTGCGGTGACGTCAGCAACACGACCGCCACGGGAGACCTCGACTTCGGCTCCGGGGAAGGCACGGATTGCGCCACGCCGGGGATTGGCGGACCGGGCAACACGCACGCCGCTCGAACCCAGTACTACCAGGTGAACCTCATCAAGATGAAGGCCCTTACCTACCTCCCGGACAACAAGTGGCTCGCGGGCCAGCTGACGGACAACGTCAACATGGACCAGACGTGCAACGCTTACTGGGACGGTTCCGCCTTGAATTTCTTCAAGTCCGGCGGCGGGTGCTCCAACACCGGGGAACTCCCCGGCGTGTCGCTCCACGAGTGGGGACACGGCCTTGATTCCAACGACGGAGACGGCTCCAGCCCCGACAACGGCACGGGCGAGACCTACGGAGACTTCACGGCCGTCCTTCAGACGCACAGCTCATGCGTCGGAAACGGTTTCCAGTCCAGCAACTGCAGCGGGTACGGCGACGCCTGCAACGACTGCTCCGGCGTGCGGGACATCGACTGGGGCAAGCACCACGACCAGCAGCCCGCGACTACCGCCATGATGAGCGGCTTCAGCGGCTTCCACTGCCCCATTGACCCCACGTACCCTGGCCCGTGCGGTTACGAGGGACACTGCGAATCGGCCGTTTCCTCCCAGGCCCTCTGGGACCTGGCCAACAGGGACCTTCCCGACGCCGGCATGGACCAGGCCACCGCGTGGCAGCTCGTCGACCGGCTCTGGTACCTCAGCCGGCCGGCGGCGACCGCCGCCTACACCTGCACGGGGCAGGACGTCAGCAGCGGATGCGGGTCGGGCAGCCTCTTCAGCGTGTTCAGGGTAGTGGACGACGCGGACGGGAACCTCGACAACGGCACGCCCCACGCGGCGGCCATCTACGCGGCCTTCAACCGCCACGGCATCGCGTGCGACGACGTGAACAACGAGGACCAGGCGGGATACTGCCCGGAACTCGCGAAGCCCGTCATTTCGGTCGTCCCGGGCAACAACACCGCGCAGGTGACCTGGGGCGCTGTTCAGGATGCGCAGAGCTACGAAATATTCAGAAATGAGACCGGATGCGACGCGGGCTACACGAGGGTCGGCCGGGTCGACTCTCCAATGACCGGCTTCACGGACGCGTCCGTGATCGACGGCCTGGCCTACTACTACAGGGTCCAGGCAATCGCCTCCACGGGAGACGGCGCATGCCGGAGCGCCATGAGCGACTGCTTCGAGGCTACCCCGCAGTCCTGCGCCGGCTCGGTGGTCCTCGACCGGCCCACCTACAACTGCGACGACACGATCAGGATCTTCGTTATGGACAGCGACCTCACGGGCGCGGGCAGCCAGGACGTGACCATCTGGTCCAACCTGGAAACCACCCCCGAAACCGTGACACTGACCGAAACGCCTGCGAATTCTGGCAAGTTCACGGGCACGATCCGCACATCGACATCCACGGAGTCCGGGGACGGCGCCGTAGGCGTGGCCAACGGCGCGGTCATAACCGCACACTACGTGGACGCGTCGGCGTGCGGAACGCCCGGCGTGAGCGCGGAGGCCACGGCTGTCGCCGATTGTGTTGCACCGACCATTGCAAACGTGCAGGTGGTGCCCTTCGGACGCACCGCAGTCATCAGCTGGACCACAAGCGAACCCACCACCGGCCACGTCTCGTACGGCCCGTCTTCGCCCGAAACACCCTCTGCTGAGGACAAGCTCGGCACCAGCCACAGCGTGAAGATCCCCGGCCTGGCCACCTGCACGGGATACGTCTTTGCCGTGGATTCGAAGGATGCGTCGGGCAATGAAACTCTCGACACCAACGGGGGCGACTTCTACGGCTTTACCACCCTCGATCTTGCGAAGACGGGGCTGGCCAGCTCGGACGTGCCGAAGGCCATTCCCGATTACAACGGTCAGGGCGTTTACTCTACACTGAACGTGGACTCCGTCTTCACGGTGTCCCACGTCACGGTCACCGTCAACATCAAGCACCCTTACGACGGCGACCTGGCCATCACGCTCATGCATCCCGACGGTTCGTGGGTCCGCCTGGCCATGACCGAGGGCGGACCGGGCCACGATTACCAGAACACGACCTTCGACGACGACGCTTCCACACCCATCAGCGACGGCCAGCCGCCCTTCAGCGGCACGTTTGAGCCGGTTTCACCTCTCGAGGCCTTTTCCGGCAAGCCCGCCGGGGGCGAGTGGCGGCTCTACGTGCACGACCTCGGCCTGGGGGACATCGGTACGCTGCTCAACTGGTCCCTTACCCTCACCGAGGACGTGCCCTGTTCGGACGCGCTCCGGGCCGTCCCAGAGGCCGACAAGACATCAGGCCAGACGCCCATGACCGTGCACTTCACGGGAAGCGCACTCCAGGGAACGCCCCCTTACACCTACGCGTGGGCTTTCGGCGACGGTCAGACCCAGTCGGGCGAAACCGTCACCCATACCTACACGACGGGCGGCTCCTATACAGTTGGATTGACCGTGACCGACGGCGCCGGCCACTCGGCATCCAACACCATGGCCGTCAACGCCGCGAGCACCGTGGACCCGCCGGTTATTTCGGCGGTGTATAAGGCCGGCGCACCGTTCCGCCTTAAGATCTACGGCACCAACTTCCACGAAGGCTGTGTCGTCAAGATCAATGGCGATGCCGTTCCCCAGGTGAAATTCAAGAACGAAGGAAAACTCGTCGCCAAAAAGGGCGCCGCCCTGAAGGCCATGGTGCCCAAGGGCACGCAGGTCATGATCACCGTGGAGAACACGGACGACGGCGGCGTGTCCGGAGCGTTTCCGTTCTCCTGGTAAGACATTGTTTCGTTAAGTGCAACCGAGCAGAGGGCGGGCCGAAAGGCCCGCTCTTTTTTTTGTTGCCGAGTTTTTAGGGCTGGGAAGCCCCATTGTTGTTCGGCGAACCGGGCCAGTCGGGCGGTGCGCGTGGACTGTCGTGGGGAGGGGGAGCTGTTTCAGCCGCGCTTAGACACTTCCCTTGCGGCGGGCGGCGCCGCGGACTCGGGGAAGAGGGTGGAAGGCCTTCCTAGCAGGTAGCCTTGCCCGATGTGGATGCCAAGACTTCTCAATGCATCCAGCTCGCCTTGCGTCTCGATGCCCTCCGCGATCAGATGGGCGTTTATATTGCCGGCAAGAACGAGCAGCGACGAGACGAGCTCCTGCTTGAGGAGGTTTGTATCGATGTCGCTGACCAGCGAGATGTCGATCTTGAGGTAGAGGGGACGGACATGGGTTATCGTCTGAATGGACGAATAACCGGTCCCGAGATCGTCGATTGCCACGTTGTATCCCAGGTCCACGTATCGCTTCATGGTGGATTGGAAGGCGCCGTAGTCTTCTATGGCGTGACGCTCGGTCAATTCCCAGACGATGTCCCCGGGGGCCAGGCCGAAACGACCGAGCATCTCCCCGGCCTCCGAGGAGGTGAAATCCGGATCGTCCAGGGTGGTCGGCAGGGTATTGATGAAGAGCTTCGTTCCCGCAGGCCTCCCCCGGGCGCCTTCGAGCGCGGCGATCTTGCACTGGTGGTCGAGTTCCCGGTTGAGCTTGGACTGCCTTGCGAATGTGAAGAGGGCCTCCGGCCATTCGTAGGGCGTCTCCGCGGGCCCCCTCGCCAGCGCTTCGTAACCGATGACGCTAAAATCGTCGAGATTCACGATGGGCTGGTACAGGGCGGTAATGGCTCGCCGGGCGAGGAGTTGGCGAAGCTCCAGTTCGTGCAGGACAAGCTCGGTTTCCTGCTGGTGCTGAGCCAGCCCGGCCGTCTCCTCCACTATCCTGTGCACGAGGCGTTCGAACCGCAGAAAGGGATTGTAGTGGAGGATGGAATATCCCATGTGCAGGGCGAGTCCCGGCATCTCTTTCGACGACAGGTCCGACTCCAAGACCTTGAAAAGGCGTTTCGCGATCCTCTCGAGGGACAAAAGCGCTGGAGCGGAGAGTATGGAGAACGGGACAAAGAGGCAGAACTGGTCGTCGAATACGCCCCGCTGGCTGACCATGAGGTCCCCGTCGAATTCCCTGTTGTTCACGTCCTGCAGGTGGAAAGCCGCCCGTTTCAAGACCTCCTCGTACCGCTCAAACCCGAAAACAGACTCAAGCCTCTCCAGGTCGGAAATCTGGAGGAGAACCAGGCCCATGAAGCGGTCCTCGGCCATCTGCTTAAGCCTGTCGAAGCAGGCTGAATACACTGGAAGGTGTGTATTGGAGTCGTACAGGGAAGCCTTGAGAGAGAGCAATTCCGTTTGGAGGTCCTTCTTGGGATATTCCACTGCGCCTCCTCACTCTGCCCTATCATACGCGACGAGCACACCGGGCGCAAGATACCCAGACCACTCTAACCCCCTGTCCATAGGCGTCTTACTGCTGGCGTTCGCGGCGCTGTCATGCGCGTCATTGCAGGGCTGTCCGGAAGGCCCGTACCTACATAGTCAACAAGGGCAACCCTTGTGGGATACCCGCTCCTATGCTAAATAGTACCTATGGGCAACAGCTCGGCTTTCACAGTATGGGAACGATGATGCCGAAGGAGGCCGATTCTTCCCACCACGATCCGTCGCGCCTCATGCTCAGGCATCCTGCCTTCCCGCCGGCCGTCCATTTTGAACCGGGCGGCGACGCCGTTGGGGCAACGCTCCGTTCCGTCCGCAATCTCAAAGACGAAGGGGACATCCTCCGTTTCTCGATAGGGCTCTTTTCTGCTCTAGCCTTTCTGGAGGCAGAGGATTGGCCCCGGATTCCGTCGGCCGACGACTGGGCGATCGGACGGGATGGCCTTCCGTCCCTGACATCTGCCTCCGGGGACCAGGCTCCCGAAGAAGCGGGGCGACAACACGCAGCGCTTCTCTACAGGCTGTTGGGAGGGAAAACCCCGCCCCCGGGGACCGCCCTGCCGAGCCTGCCCCATCGGCACAGGCACTATGCAAAGTGGAACGCCTGGTTGTTTTCCGCGCTCAAGCCGGACGATACCTTCAGGCCATCCTGCAGGCAACTGCTTCTGGAACTCTGGAACCTGGCCGCGCAGAGTGGGATGACGCCGAACCTTCCGACATCCTGGGGCGTGGGCGTCGTCTGGGATCCGGTGATCGAGAGTTGGCCGGAAGGGTTCGAGGCCATCTTCAGCCGGACGCGGACGAGCATGGAGGCGGTTTTCGAGCTGGCCTCTTCGCCCGACGAAGCAGGACGGAAACTGACGCCCGTCTACCTCGGAGACGCTCCACCTTACCCCTACGCGAGCCTTGAACCCCTCCTCGCCGGCGCCCTCGGCACCCCGGAGACGGCCCGGGACTGGATGCGCGGCCATCTGGGGGAGGAGCCTGAGGCGCTGCTCGCCTCGCTGGTTGAACTGCTTGATAAGTCGGCGTCCGACGGCTGGCTGCTGTGGCCGTCGTCCGCCCTGGACTCGAAAGGTCTCGCCCTTCTCAGGCGAGCCGCTTCGAGCCTGAAACGCCCCATAGTCATTCTCGACAAGGGACAGGGCAAAGCCGCCGGGATCGTGCGGCGCATCCGCATGCTGTGGCTGACTCCGACGGCTGAAAGGTGGTATGGAGAACACGCCGAGGCCCTCCTGGGTGAGGACAGGGAGACGATCCTGCAGGCGCTGGAGGACCTTCCGAACGACCAACCCGTGTGCGGATCGCCACTCATGCCCCCCGTGCCCGAGTCGCTTCGCGTCCCGTTCCGCCCCACCCTCGGCGGTGCTGGTGAGGAGCGGTTCCACGCGCCGCTCTCCCGACGGGGCGAGCCGGTCGGGACGCCGCAGGATCTGGCAAGCGAGGGGTATCTGGCTGAGCTGGTAGTCCGGGCGCGCCTCGAGATGGAAGAAGACCCTGCGGGCGCCGCCCTCTGGGAGGGCGTCGTGTTCCTGCTGCTGGGACAGCCGCTCGTGGCCTTGCACCTCTGGGACGGCCTCGGAGGCACGAGGGAGACCAAGGGGCGCTTGGGCGTCCTGAGGGCCACGTGCTACAAAGACCTTCACGACCTCGGCCGAGCCAAGAAGGTGCTGCAGGACATCCCGAAGTCAGCACTCGAACCACCTGATCAAGAGACGGCGGCCTTTCTTGAGAACCAGATCCGATGGCTGGAGGGAGGCATTGAAGAGGCCGCGAAGAACCTTGTCCGGATGGCCGAGGATACGGACGACCCAGACGTGCGCGTCCAGGCCCTCTGCCACGCCGCTACGGCTCTCCTCCACGCAAACCGGATCGAAAGGGCGTTGCGCCTGCTCCAGCAAGCCGACGAAGCCGCCCCGTTCCAGCCGCACCCCGCCACGGCGTTCCTGCTGACGCACCGCAGGGCCATGGCTCACCGGAAAATCGGCGACTATGCAACGGCGCTGAAAGGATTCGAAATGGCTCGCGAAGTCGTTTCGACATACGGCTTCAGGGGACTTGAGGTCGGCTGTGAATGCGACTGCGGAAACGCGCTGCGACTCCTGTGCAGGTTCAAGGAAGCGTCCGGATGTTACCGAAGGGCCGAAGAGGGCGCCACGGGCCTCGGTCTGGAGGCCCTCGTGGAGGATGCCCGCTTCAATCTCGCCCTCTGCCGGTTCGAAGCCGGCGACGTGCAGCGCGCGCGCCACGTATTCGAATCGACGCTCGATACGGAGAGTCCGGACCAGAACCCATTATTTACCGCCATCTCATTGCTGTGGCTGGCCACGGTGCATCAGGCCCTCGGGGACTACCCGAAAGCACTGGACCTGGCGGAAAAGGGCCTCAAGCTTATGAACCGCGTGGCCGATCCCGAAGTCAGGATCCCGCTCCTGGTGCTCAGGGGAGAGCTCCTGTTGCTCACCGGTCAGCGACGAAAACTATCTTACCTGTGCCGCGAACTCAAGAGCACCCTGAAACCGGAGACCGACCCTGACGACCTTCTCGCGGCATCAGCGGTACGGTGTGCCGCTTCGGCCAAGGGAAGCGGAGAATTCTCTCCCGGTGACCGGAAGGCCGCCCTAGAACTGCTTCCGCAGGCCTCGCCCTACTTCAGGGCGTACTGGCACCTGCTCGTCGGCGAGTACGTCGCCAAGAACTCCACCGAGGAGCTGCAGCAGGCATGGCTCGCCGCCCGCGAGGCCCGCAGCCCCTTTCTGTCGAGCCGGGTGCTGTGGAGCCTAGCCGAAAGGGGCGGGCTGCCGGCCCTCTCCGAAAATGAGCGCAAAGACCTGGCGGCATACCTGACGAAAAACAGGGTCAAGGGCCCCGAACGGCAACTGCTCCCGCTCCTGGCTGGAAACGACGAGGATCTCCGGGGGGAAAAACGGGCGCCTGTTTCGGACGACATCGCCCTGCTCCTCGCCGCCGGGGAAGAGCCCGATGGAACATTTGAATCCGTGCTCAAGCGGGTGGGCGCGGACGCCGCCTGCCTCGTGCGCGTCGGCCGGCCTCCCCACTGGTGGGGCACGTGCACGGCGGTACAGCGCAGATTGCTTCTGGCGGGGGCCGGCCACGTTGGAGAGCTGCCGAGCACGGAGGGCGGCATCATCGGCGTCAAGGGCGTTGGCGGCACCTGGTGCGGGTTCTTCAGGGCCGGGAGGGAGGCCTTTCTGGCAGAGCAGAAAGCCTTCGCACGCATCTGGGTCCGCATGCTTCGCGATCCTCCGCCGCAGGTTGAGCCCAGGAACGACACGGCCGTTCATCCGGCCGTCCGTGCCCGGATCATAACAAAGGCCGACGTCATGGTGGCCGTCCTTCAATCCCTGAGCCAGGCGGCCGGCTTCACTTTCCCCGTACTACTGACCGGCGAACCGGGCGTCGGCAAGGAGGCGTGTGCGCAAGCCCTGCATGCGGCTTCCCCGAGGGCGGGCCGGGCCTGGGTCGCCGCGAACTGCGCGAATCTTACGCCTACGCTGGCCGCCAGCCTTCTTTTCGGCCACAAGAAGGGCGCCTTTACTGGAGCCGCAATGGACCAGCAGGGCCTGGTGGAAGCGGCCCGGGACAGTACTCTATTCCTGGACGAGGTCGGTGAACTCCCACCCGAAGTACAGGCCAGCCTTCTGCGCTTCCTCCAGGACGGGTCTTTTCTGCCGCTGGGGGAAGTCAGACCCCGCGCCTCCAACGCGCGCATCCTGGCTGCCACAAACAAGGACCTCGAAGCGGCCGTCAGGGAGGGCTCATTCCGGGAAGACCTCTTCCACAGGCTTAACGTCATCCGAGTCCACATCCCTCCTCTCAGGCGGCGGGCTGAAGACGTGCCGGATCTGCTCACCCGCTTTCTCGCCCAGGCCGCCGAGAAGGAGAATCTCCCTACGCCCGCGATCGATCCTTCCGTTCTCAGCCGCCTCGGCGGCTACGCCTGGCCCGGCAACGTCCGCGAGCTGCAGAACCTCGCCAAGGCGCTTCTCGTGGCGTCTAACGGGGACAGGCTCATCGTGGACCGCCATCTTCCCGACCGCTATCTATCCCCAGTCCCGGCGCCTTGTGGAAGCTCCACCCTCGCGGAGATCCTGAAGGACGCCGAGCGAACGGCCATCCAGGCGGCCCTTGAGGAGTCGGGCGGCAATCTCTCCCAGGCCGCCCGCAGCCTCGCCATCTCCCGCCAGAACCTTCTCCAGAAGGTCAGGCGCCTTGGTCTGAGGAAGGCCTGATCCAAGCTTTGAGGTATAATCAGTAGCCTGTTTTTCCGGGCCGGTGAGCCCGACGAGTTGTATCGCTGCGGAATCTTGACCGGGGGCACAAGACGGCGGTTCGACAGGCAGCCACCGCACCGGGATGGCATCCGGCCGGGCACTGACTGTCGGCGCCATTCGTGCCGGAGACCCCTACGGATGAATACAAGCGAAGCATCATGAGGAGTTGTTGAATGAAGCGATTCTCTCTCTGCTGGATTCCAGTTGCCCTGGCGCTCTCTCTCGCATGGGGGATCACCGCAGGGGCGACGGGCAGTTTCATGGACCACACGCCGACGCCGCCCGATCTCCAGACGTCTGTCCGCAGCAAGCCGGCGCCCCTTCCCTCGCCGGGCGACGGCACGCTGTTCCTGGACATCACCGTTCCCACCGGCTACCACATATTCGCCGGTTCCGGCCTGTCCGTCGATGTGAGCCCGATCACGGGCGCCAGCCTCGGAACCCCGGCATATCCCAAGGGCACCAGGGAAGGGGATCAGCCCGTGCTTCGCGGCAAGGTCTCCATCGAAATACCCATCCACCTGAAATCCGGCATAAAAGGGGCCATCAAAGGCGCTCTCAAGCTGAACTGGCAGGGGTGCCAGGATTTCGGCGAGAAGGTGTGCTTCCTGCCCACCACCGACGGCGTACCTTTCAGTTTGAAGGTCGTCCCGGCGAAAGAGGACGAGCATCCTGCCCGGACTGCCGGACAGGTCCAACCGGCGGGCCCGGCAAAGACGGAGGGCCCGTCCTCGCCCCCGGAAAAACCGGCCGCCCTCCAGGCATCGGCGTCCGGCTCGGGCAGCTACCAGCAGCGGTTTTCCGACGCTGCAAAGAACAACGTTCCCCTCGCCCTGGCTCTGGCGTTTCTCTTCGGTATCCTCTCCAGCCTCACGCCCTGTGTGTACCCCGTCATTCCCATCACCGTGGCCTACATCGGCTCGCGATCGGAGGGCAAGGGCAAGGGACACGGGTTCCTTCTCTCACTGGCTTTCGTGCTCGGTCTCGCCGCGGTTTACGCCACGCTCGGAGCGGTATCCGCCAAGGCGGGCGCCGCCTTCGGCTCTTTGACGCAAACGCCGTGGGTCGGCGTTCCGATTGCGCTTCTGTTTCTCGTGCTTGCCCTCTCCATGTTCAACCTGTTCGAGTTCAAAACACCGGCCTTTATCACCAACCGCATCGAACGGACGAAGCAGAACACGGGCGGCGGAGGGTTCGTGGGGGCCTTTTTCATCGGTGCCCTGTCGGGGCTGGTGGCCAGCCCCTGCATAGGACCACTCATTCTGGCCATCCTCGTCGTGGTTGCGGCCACGGGCTCGGTCGTTCTCGGGTTCTTCTACCTGTTCGCCTTCGCTTTAGGCATGGGCGTCCTGTTCATGGTCATCGGCACGTTTTCGGGCGTCCTCGCCTCGTTGCCCAAATCGGGCGGCTGGATGGACGGCGTTCGCGTGTTCTTTGGAGCGCTGATCCTGGCCGCGGCCTTCTACTTCGGCGGCCTCTATATGCCGAGGCCCCTCTTCTGGACGGCCGCCGGCCTGGCGCTGGGCTTTATCTCCGGGTATCTTCTATTTGGAGCGCAGAAACACTTCTTCTCCATACCTCTCAGGATCGCCGGAATCGCATTGTGCGCCGCCGCCCTGGTTGGCATCATGCCTCTGTTGCCCCCTGCCGTGAACGAGATGGCTGCGCAGTCTTCGACCGGGACGGTCGCGTGGCACACGGACCTCGACGGCGCATTCGCTACGGCGAGGGCCAAGGATGAACCCGTCCTGCTCGATTTCCGCGCCAACTGGTGCGTTGCCTGTGTGGAACTGGAGAAGAAGACTTGGCCGGAACCTGACGTGCAGAAGATCCTCCGAGACGTGATCCCCGTCCGCATGGACATGACCGACAACACGCCCCACAACAGAGCTCTGCAGAAACGGTTCGGCGTTGTCGGCCTGCCCACGGTCATACTGCTCTCCCCCGGCGGAAGGGAGCTGGGCCGGTTCGTGGCCTTTAAGACTCCTGCGGAAGTGATATCCTGGTACAAAGAAACGACATCCGGGGCCGGGGCATCGCCGAAGTGACGCCCTCCGTCCAGGCGGAGGAATGGCATTGGGAGGGAATACCATGCGAGACATGTCCTTGTGGCTGATTTTCGGTTCTTTCCTGTGCGCGGTGGCGGCCTGCACCGCGGGGGCGATCAACGCGCCCTCGACCGTGAAGGTCTCGTCCGGGACCTTTTCGGAGGGCGCCGCGATCCCCGCCCGGTTCACATGCAAGGGGCAGGACATTTCTCCGGCGCTCGGCTGGAGCAACCTGCCCGGGGGCACCAAATCCATCGCGCTCATCTGCGACGACCCCGATGCCCCCATGGGGACATGGGTGCACTGGGTGGTCTACAATCTTCCCGCATCCGTGGACGGCCTGCCCGAGAGCGTACCCGCGACACCCACGACGATCAGCGGCGCGCTACAGGGGACAAACAGCTGGGGAAAGATCGGGTACGGCGGTCCATGCCCGCCTCCCGGCAAACCCCACCGATATTTCTTCAAGGTCTACGCCCTGGACGAGATGCTGCCCCTCAAGCCCGGCGCCACCAGGGACCAGCTGTTGGCACAGATGAAGGGCCACGTCCTGGCACAGGGCCACCTGATGGGCACCTTCCACCGCTGAGACAGGGCCGCCCCCCTCTCCCCGAAATCAAGGCCCCGGGCCGGGTCCGGTGTTGCCGGTAGCGCCATCGGGATCCAGACCGGCCTTGTATTCGCGTTCGAGTTCCTCCAGGCGGAAAAGATCGAGGCCCGATCTGCACCGGAAGGCTTCCATGTACGACGAATCGCCGTTCTCTATGGCCCTGGGCAACACGTTGTTGAGGAACTCGCTCTCGCTCTTCAGTTCCTCAAGTGCCGCTGCGAACGAACCCTGTGGTATCGGGCCCTTCCATTCGCCCCGCTTGACCAGTTCCCCTTCCACCTCGCGCTGCAGCAGTCGAACGTGGGCAGAATTGGACAAGTCGAAATAGGACTTCTTGAGCCGGTCACGGATGCCCTCGTAAAGATGGTGCTGGGCCGATTCCTGCAGCCCCAGCTCTTCGAGTTCCGAGGCGATCTCCGAGAGCGTCCTGTCGCCCCTTTCGATCTGCTCCAGGCCCTCGTAGAGGGCGACCGCCTTGAGCCGGCCGAAGTGCAGGGCGTAGGGATTCTGCAGGACCGGCCGGAGAACCATGCGATAGAAGAGGTTCTTTTCGATGCCGTCCAGGGCCCGCTTGTTGCCCAGCCCGGACCGGACCTTGTCCTCAGTCGCCGTCGCTCCCTCCATGAAGGCAAGCTGGTTGATCAGAGCCTCGGCGTTGTCCAGGCGGTCGAAGTAGGTCACGACCTCCGAAAAGACCTCGAAGGCGTCGAGCCCCGTCCCCTCGGCCGCCCTCTCGTCCAAAATGCGACCGGTTTCCAGGAGAACCTGCTCGAAGCCGTTATCCCGGCGCTGCTGGGCCTTCTGCTTGTAGGAGAGCAGTTCGGCGATTTCCGCAGGACCGATAACTTCCGAGGGAGGCCTGCTGGAGAGGAAAAGTCCCTCGAAGATCTCTCGCGTCCTTCTCAGGTACTGGGGTTCCCGGGCGGCCTTCGGCTGCGTGGTGGGGATGAGCCCGTCGAGCGTGTCGAACAGGCTCGGCGGGAGGCCGTGGCGCATGGCGAGATTCCTGAGCGAGTTCAGGCGGGCCACGGCCGAAGGACTGTCCGTGTTCGCCGTGAGCTGGAGCAGCACGTCCTTGTACTCGTCCACCACCTGCCGGTTCCTGTCGTCCTTGTAAAGGATGTCCACGGCGATGCGTTCACGCTGGTACTGGGCCACGCCCAGCTCCTCTGCGAGAGGCGCCACGAATTGTTCCTGCGCGTCACCCCACTCCTTGACCTTCCGGTAGTAGGACCGCAGAAACTGAAAGAAGCGCTGGTGGGGCCTGTGGACCAGTCTAAGCAGAAGAAGGGTCGCTTCGGGCTCCGCCAGCTCCCGCAAGATCTCGCTCTCCAAGGCGCTATCGTCCCCCGACCCCGGTTGTTCGCTCCGCTTCAACACGCGCCCCAGGGTCTTGAGGAGGATTTCCTGGGTCCGCCGCACCGAGTAAGCCCAGGGCACCTTCACCAGAAAAAAGGAGTTGGAGAGCGCGTTGCCGTTCAGAAAGAGGTCGTCGTAGCTCTGGAATCCGCTGGTCTGGGAAGAGAAGGTCAGGCCTTTGTCCCCCTGGAACGTCCCGAAGAAGACAAGCCGGTTCTTCACCTCCTTGTGGCTCAGGTCCTGAAGGGGCATGGGCGAGCCGAACATGTATTCGGAGACCGAACCGCCCGTTCCCGAGAAGGCGAGCCCCTTGCCGTCCAGGTGGAAGTACATGCCCGCCAGAAAGAACGACGCCACCTTCCCGCTCTTACCTTCCTTTATCTCGTAGAAAGGCGCGGAAATCAGCTTTTCTCCGGCCAGTGTGGCGTAGAAGTCGATATCCTGGGTAACAGCGCCGTGAATACGGATGTCCTTGAGCATCCAGTCTCCTTCGAGGCGATTCTATCAGACGACAGACGGGCGCGGAACGCCGAGTGCTGAAAGCTCGGCTTCGCTCCGATTACTCCGGGATTGGGCCCATCCCAGTCGCGAACGCGATGATGGTCCGGTCGATAGGGGCCTGTCAGCGCGGCAGGGACTCCGAGCCGGGTACTCATCGGCGGCCCGGCACAGGGTGCGGCACCGGGCGAACCGCACTCGAGAAGCGCGTCACACCGGCGCCGATCGTGCCGCCGCGCAGACATCGGGGGCCTCTGGTTCGCCCTTCCTCCGGTCCGGCGACGATCTCCCCCCATCCGGCGGTGCCCGCCCTGCCCGATTGGTGTTGACAGAACAGGCATTTACGCGTATATTCTAAGTTCGCTCGGTGCGGAGGTATGTCTATGTATGCGATAATTGAAAGCGGCGGCAAGCAGCACAAGGTAACCGCCGGAGATACGATCAAGCTGGAGCGCCTGAATGTCGAGAACGGCGAAGAAGTGTCCTTCAAGCCGCTCCTGGTTGCAGATGGAGACAAGGTCTGGGCGGCGTCCGAAGTGAAGGACTTCACCGTGCAGGCCAAGGTCCTCGGTGAGGGGAAGCGCAGGAAGATTCTCGTTTTCCATAAGAAGCGCCGGAAGCAGTACAAGAAGCTGTATGGCCACCGGCAGCCCTACACCGAAGTAGAAATCCTGAACATAGCGCAAGGCTGATTCGGAGAGACACATGGCACACAAAAAAGGCCAGGGTAGCTCACGCAACGGCAGAGACAGCAACTCCCAGCGCCTGGGTATGAAGCGTTTCGGCGGACAGCAGGTGAAGGCCGGGACGATTCTGGTCCGGCAAAGGGGCACCCGGCTCAAGCCCGGTATCAAGGTAGGTCGCGGCAGCGACGATACCCTGTTTGCCCTTGCGGACGGCGTGGTTTCCTTCCGACATCGCGGCAGATTGGGAGTGTACGTCGACGTTGTGGCTCCCTGACGCGAATTCTGGATGTTTATCGACTCGGCCAGGATCTTCGTAGAAGGGGGACGGGGCGGGTCTGGTTGCGTCAGCTTTCGGCGAGAGAAATACGTTCCCAGGGGCGGACCGGACGGTGGTGACGGAGGACGGGGCGGCAACGTCGTCCTGGTCGCCAAGCCGCAGGTTCGCACTCTCTTAGCTTTCCGTTACAAGAGGATTTTCAAGGCGCCCAAGGGCCAACACGGCCAGGGGAGCCTCAAGACGGGCAAGAGCGGCAAGCACCTCGTGGTGAACGTGCCCATGGGAACGGTCGTTTATCTCGAGGACACCGGCGAGCAGCTCGCCGACCTCACCGAAACCAAGGAAAAGTTCATCGTCGCCAGGGGCGGGCGCGGAGGCCGTGGGAACGCGCGGTTCAAGAGTTCCACGCACCAGGCACCCCGGGAGTTCGAGCCGGGCGGCGACAGCGAAGCCCGGTGGGTCCGTCTCGAGCTCAAGCTCCTCGCGGACGTGGGGCTCGTGGGGTTGCCCAACGCAGGCAAATCGACGTTCCTTTCGACGGTGACAAACGCCAGACCGAAAGTGGCCGCCTATCCTTTCACCACGTTGCGGCCCTACCTCGGCGTCGTGGAGTGGGCGCATCACCAGTCCTTCGTGGTGGCCGACATCCCGGGCCTCATCGAGGGCGCCCACATGGGACAGGGTCTTGGCGACCAGTTTCTCAAACACGTGGAGCGGACCAGCGTCCTGGTTCACCTCGTCGACCTCTTCGATACATCTTCGACGCCCCTGCAGCGGTACAAGACCGTGGAGCGGGAGATCGAAGCGTACGGTTCGGGCCTGGCCCAGAAGCCCGTCATCGTCGCGGGCACGAAGACCGACCTGCCCTTCGACGACGCCGCAGAGCAGGAACTCAAGGAGTACGTGAGGGACAAGGGCCTGTCGTACCACCGGATCTCGGCGGCGACCAACAAGGGTCTCAAAGGCCTGCTCGGCGGGTGCTGGGACTACCTCCAGGAGGAAAGCGGGTGAAGACAGGGCTGCTTGGGGGAACCTTTGACCCCCCGCACAACGGTCACCTTTACATGGCCCAGACGGCCCAGGAGCACTTGGATCTCGACCGCATTCTCTTCGTTCCCTGCAACCGGCAACCCTTGAAGACGACAGCCCCGGCCGCTGCGCCCTTCCACCGGGCCGCCATGGTCGCCCTCGCCATACAGGGACACCACGACTGGGTACTCGAGACCATCGAGCTGGAAAGATCGGGCGTGTCCTACACGGCAGAAACGATGGAAGCCTTTTCGCTGAGGTTCCCCGGGGACGAGTTCTTTCTCATCATGGGCCAAGATTCTTTCGACACCCTCGGGCAGTGGTACAGGTACGAAACGATTCTCCAGAGGGCGACGCTGGTGGTTGTCCCACGGGAAAGTGCATCCCACGGTTCTCCACCCCCCTCGCTATCCGGCGGCCGCGTGGCGTTTCTGCAGTGCCCGTCAATCGCCGCGAGTTCCACCAAAATAAGAGAGCGGATCGCCGAGGGAAGCCGCGTCGACGACCTGACCCCGCCCGCCGCCGCGGCCTATATATACAAACAAGACCTTTACAGGGGGTTATCTGCCCCCAAGGCATGAAGGAGTTCCAGTTGGACGCTAGCGAAAAAGAGATCCTCCTGAAGGTCATGGAAGTCCTCGAGGACGGGAAGGCGCTCGATCCCGTTCTGCTGGACCTGCGCACCCTGACCACCATGACGGACTACTTCCTCGTCGCCCACGGTACCAACACTCGGCAGGTGCAGGCCCTGGCACGTTCCATCGACGAATCCCTCAAGGAGAGCTTCGGGACCAAGTGCCACCACATGGAGGGCCTCTCAGGCGGCGTGTGGGTCCTCATGGACTACGGTTTCTTCATTGTTCACCTTTTTCTTGAGGAAAAGAGGGAATACTACAGTCTCGAGAGAATCTGGATGGACGCCCCGCGGGTGAAGATGTGACAACTCCGCGCACCCTGGGCAGGGATCCGGCTTTCAAGACGGCTCTTCGCCTGGCCGAAAAAGCGGCCCAGGGCCGCAGCCCGGTCGTACTCGTAGGACGAACGGGGTCCGGGAAGAGCCACCTTGCCCGGTATCTTCACGCTCGAAGACCCGATCCGCAATCGACTTTCCTGGAATGGAACGCCGGCGGTGTGCCCGCCGAACTTCTGGAGGCCAACCTCTTCGGCATGGAAAAAGGCACGGCGACGGGAGTTTCAGGACGCAGGGGGGTTTTCGAAGCGGTGGGAAACGGAACACTTTGCCTGACCGGCATAGAAATGCTTCACCCGTCCCAGCAGGCAGCCCTGCTGCGCGTTCTGGAGGGCGGGATTCTGCAAAGGATCGGCGGAACAAAGGCCTTGAAGAACCAGGCCCTGATCATCGCGTCCTTCTCGGAGCCGCCGGAGATCCTGTCCGCCAAGGGCCTTCTGCGTCCGGACCTGCTTTATCGTCTCGACGTAATGCGTATCCACATACCGGACCTCTGTGAGCGGTCCGAAGACATCCCCGTCATGGCCGGGCATTTTCTGAGGCTCGCGTGCCGGAGATTGAAGCGCTCCACCCCGAATATGTCGGCCGGACTGCTCGACGCCCTCTGTGCGCACCGATGGCCGGGCAACGTACGGGAACTCGCGCAACGCATGGAGGGCCTGGCGCTCGCAGGGGGAGATCCGCTCACCGCCGAAGATCTCCCCGGCCACTTCTGGGTGGACGACACACCCCTGGATACTGCCCTCAAGCAGCGATTGACGCTGGACGAGCTCAAGGACGCCTACATACGGTCCGTCCTTGCGAGGGTGGGGGGCAACAGGACGCAGGCGGCGCGATGGCTGGGCATAAGCCGGAAATCATTGTGGGCTCATTTGAGGCGCGAGCCGACTTAAGGTATGATTCATGGGTTATTGAGAATGTGGGAGATAGCGGTGCTTCACGTCGGGCGCATTTCAGACAAGAGTCTCCGGGCAGGGATCGAGCGCTACGCTTCGATGATCGGCGGCGGTTGGAAGGTCAGCCTGTCGGCGGTATCCGCCTCCCGTCGCAAAGAGCCATCGGCCGTCAGAAAAGAGGAGGGTCTCAACCTCCTTCGCCGTGCTCCCAGGAACAGCACGCTCATCGCTCTCGATGCGTCGGGCGAGGCCATGGACAGCCCGGCCTTTGCACGCATGCTGGGCACGCTCAAGGATTCAGGGCGTCGCGTGGCCTTTCTCGTGGGCGGTGCATTCGGCCTCGACGACACAGTTCTCTCGCGGGTGGATTGCAGGGTCTCCCTTTCGAGGATGACCTACCCCCACGAGATGGCGGCGCTCATGCTAATGGAACAGATTTATCGCGCCCACGCCGCCTATTTGGGTAAGGCATACGCTAAGTAGCACATCAAGGAGGGGCCATGGATAAGAAGACGCGGAAGAAGTTCGAAAAGTTGCTGACCGAAAAGCGGAGCGAATTCGAGACCGCCTATCGGGACAAGCTCTCAAGAAGCGGCGATGCGGGGTTGGACGGCGCGCTGGATTCCGTCGACGAGGCCTCGGCCAACTACCACAAGGAATTCTGGTTCTCCTTGTCGGACTCCGACAGAAAGCTCCTCCGAGTCATCGACGAGGCGCTCCGCGAAGTGGCGACCGCTGACTACGGCCTGTGCAAGAACTGTGGCAACCCCATAGGGCGAAAGAGGCTGGAAGCTGTGCCCTGGGCGCGGCACTGCCTCGAGTGCCAGGAGCTCCAGGATCGGGGCATTATCGAGTAAAGTCTGCCAATGCGACTAAAGACTGCGACGCTGACCGCCCTTCTCATTGCAGCCATGGCTTTCATTGTGGGAGTCGTGTCCCTCAACACCGGCCTCCTGCGCGAGCCGTTCAACCTCTTCGGCGTACAACTGCCCCTGGCATGGATCCTGGCGCTTTCGCTCATGGCCGGCTTCATCTGTTTCGGCATCTGGATCGCGGTGACGGGGATCGCGCAGGTAACGCGAAGGTGGATAGCCGACTTGAGGCGCCAGAACGAAAGGCTGGCCGAGTCTTTCTATTTGAAGGGGCTGGATGCCGTTCTGGGCAGCCGGCCACTCGAGGCGGTCAACCATTTCCAGAGAGCTCTGGAGGCCCAGCCCGGCTATCTTCCGGCCCTCCTCAAGCTCGGCGATGCACTGAGATCGCTCGGACGGGCCGAGGAAGCCCTCGGCCAGCACCGGAAGGCGCTCAGCGAACACCCCGAGGACATCGCCACGCTCTACGCCCTCACGGAGGACAACCTCCTTCTCGAGAACCACAAGGAGGCCAAGAAGTACCTCAACAAGATTCTCCGCATCCAGCCGAAACGGGCCCTCAAGGCACTCCGCATCCTGCGCGACATTTACATCAAGGAAGCCAACTGGCGCAAGGCGCTCGAGATACAGGAACTCATCGGCGAGGCCCGCGTACTCGACGAGGAGCGGGCCGCCGACGCCCCCTTCACGCCCGGACTCCTGTACCAGATCGGCGTGGATCTCATGGCGCAGGAGAAATACAGGGACGCCATTTCGCACCTGGAAAAGGTCCGGAAAAAATACCCTTCCGTACAGGCGACCTATATAAAACTCGCGGAGGCATACCTCATGGAAGGTCGCGAAGAGGAGGCGGTGGTAGCTTACCTGGACGGATACAGGAAGAACGCCTCTCCCATGTGCCTGTTCGCCATGGAGCAGCTCTACCTGGACAAAGGCGACCCGGAAGGGGCCATCCGCCAGTACCAGAACCTCATTCGCTCCACGGACCGCAAGGTACTCCCCAAGTTCCTCCTGGGCCGGTTCTACTATCGTCTGGAGGTGCTGGAAAAGGCCGAAAAGCTGTTCCGTGAAATCGAGGGCAGTATCAGACAATCCGGACTTCTCCAGTATTACCTGGGCCGCATCATGGAGCGCAGGGACGCCACGGGAGAGGCGTGCGCCCACTACCGCGAAGTGATCCGGGTCCTCGATCCGTTCGAGTTGAACTACCGCTGCACGTCGTGCGGCGACTTCTCACCCGACTGGAAAGACTACTGCGTCAAATGCCAGCGCTGGGACACCTTCTCCCCGACCTTCAAGGACGAGCTGATGCAGGAGATTCAGGAGCCCAACCCGGTCTTCTATCAGGAAATCCAATGGCGACCGACGTACGGCGACCGCTCGTTTTAGCGGTCATGGACGGCTGGGGGCTCGGCCCCGACGGACCGTTCAACGCCGTCACCCGGGCCGGCCTTAAGAACATCCCGCGGTGGATGGACACCTATCCCTGGAGGCCTCTCCAGGCTTCGGGCCATGCCGTAGGCCTCCCCGAAGGCCAGATGGGCAATTCGGAGGTAGGACACCTGACTCTGGGCGCAGGACGCGTGATCCTCCAGGACCTGCCCCGGATTTCCCGGTCCATAGAAGACGGTTCGTTTTTCGAGAACGAGGTACTTATCGGCGCCTGCAAGGCGTCACGAAATAAGACGCTGCACTTCATGGGCCTCTTCTCCGACGGGGGGGTGCACAGCCACATCAAACACCTGAAGGCCCTGTTGCAGATCGCGAAGCAACAAGGCGTGGAGCGGGTGGCCGTGCACGCGATCATGGACGGCCGGGACACCTCGCCGACGGCCGGCGCCGGTTACGTCGAAGACTTTCTGGCCTTCGTTTCCGAGTTGGGCACCGGAGCGCTCGCCACGCTCGTCGGCCGTTACTACGCCATGGACAGGGACAAGAGGTGGGAACGTATCCGTCTGGCCTACAGGGCCTACACCCTGGGCGAAGGCGACCACCAGGGCGATCCCGTGGCGGCCCTGAGGGACCGCTACGAGAAGAACGAAACGGACGAGTTCATTCGGCCTATCATACTTCCGTGCCCGTACGGGACCATACGGGACGGCGACGGAATTGTCTTCTACAACTTCCGCGCCGACCGCGCCAGGCAGATCAGCATGGCCTTCGGCGAGGATTCTTTCGAGGGATTCGATCGCGAGGTCAGACCGAAGCTGAGCGTTTACGCCACCATGACCCGCTACCGCAAGTCCTTTTCTTTCCCGGTAGCCTTCGAACAGAAGATCCCCACCAACACCTTCGGTGAGGTGCTCTCCACCGCGGGCATGAACCAGCTGAGAATCGCCGAAACGGAGAAGTACGCGCACGTCACCTTCTTCTTCAACGGCGGCCGCGAGCAGCTCTTTTCCGGTGAAGACCGGGTCCTCATTCCGTCACCCAAGGTGGCCACGTACGATCTTCAGCCGGCCATGAGCGCCCCGAAGATCACCGAGGCGTTGCTGGAACGCCTGGAGACCGGCCGGTACGATTTTGTCCTGCTGAACTTCGCGAACCCGGACATGGTCGGCCACACGGGCGATTTCGACGCCGTCTGCGAAGCCGCGCGGACCGTGGATGGATGCATGGGACAGGTGGTGGAGAAGGTGATGAGCATGGGCGGCGCGGTCGCCCTGACTGCCGACCACGGTAATCTGGAGTGCATGAGGGAGCCGGACGGCGTGCATATTCACACGGCCCACACCTGCAATCCCGTCCCCTTCATATGGATTTCCGGCGAGGAGGTCGACCTCGATACCGGCGGGGAACGGGGGCTCGCATCTATCGCACCGACCCTCCTTCGATGGCTGGACCTCGCCATTCCCTCTGAAATGGACGCCCCCCCACTGATTCAGGGCGCGTAATGATTCCCCTGGACATGGCCACGGAACTCGTCGGCAAGAACGGCTTCAACGCCTGGGAACTCTTCTATCTCGAGAAGAGGATCCAACTCGTAAAGGCCGCAAACGGAAAGACCTCGTCCCGCCTGTCCGCGTCCGAGAAGGGGATCGGCGCCAGGGCCTCCCAGCACGGCCGGTCGGCTTCGGCCTCGACCACGGACCTGACCGAGCAGGGATTGTCCGCCATGCTATTCCGGCTTTCAGAGTCCGTCCTCGCGGGCTCTCCCGATCCCTGGTTCGCCCTTCCCTCGCCACGATCGGACGGGCCGGACCAAACAGCCGCCGCACAGGCGGGCGACGGTCCCGCCTGGGACGAATCGGCCGCCGCAATCCGCGTGCTGGAAGCGGAATCGGCGGCCCTCCGTACGGACCCGCGGATTCGCAGCGTGTCCAACTGCTACCAGCGCGTCAGTACGGGCCTCGTGGCGGTGCGCAACAGCAAGGGCGTCAACGTGTCCTTTGACTTCTCCAGAACCTCCCTGCTCGTGGAGTGCACGGCCGAAGAAAGGGGCGCCCTGAAGACATCGTCTTTCGGCCTCTTCGGCTCCAACCCATCCAAGCTAGATCCCGGAGCCGTGGGATCGGAGGCCGGCAGGCGCGCGGCGGCTGCGCTCAAGGCAAAGGGGTTGGTCGGGGGGCGGTACAACGTGGTGCTGTCGCCGGAAAGTGCCGCGCACGTTCTGAGCCGGCTCGCCCCCTACCTGAACGGCAGCCAGGCGGCGGACGGTCTCTCCCCATGGAAAGACCTCGTCGGCGACGCCGTGGGTACGGCGGAAGCCACCCTCATCGACGACCCGTCCTTACAGGGAAGTTATGGCTTCGCTCGGTGGGACGCGGAGGGAAACCCGACAGAATTTCTCACGCTCGTCGATAAGGGCATCCTCAAGGGCTTTGCCCATTCCTGCGAGACGGCCGCCCGGGAAGCATCGCGGAGCACGGGGCACGCGGTCCGCATGGACTACGCGTTTCCTCCCGGCGTGGGCTTCCACAATCTTCACCTGGCCTGCTCCGACCGTGAGGCGGGGGACGTAATCGCCGAGGCCGGCGAAGGCCTCTACGTTGAAGACCTGTGGACACAGCCGGGAACGGACCTCCGGAACGGACTTTTCACCTTCAACGTCCGCGGCCGCACGATCCGTTCGGGGGCACTGTCCGACCCCATCGAGGGCGCTGTCATATCGGAATCTCTCCCCAAGCTTCTCCTGAAGTTGCGGATGGCCGGGAAGGACCTCGCCTGGGGACCTCGAGGCACCGCGGGCTCCACGACCCTCCTGGAGAAGATCACCGTCTGCTGACGGCTCACCTGGGACACGTTCGCAAGCCGTACCCAGAAGAAATATCGGCCCTCATGCCGCGCGTTTAACGATATGCCGCGGCGCGATCGGATGCCCCCTGAAACTCATGGAGCGAATCCCCATTCTTGTGCCTGGTCGTTTTGGCCGAGGCTAGCTCCGGCTGGAGTCTTTCTGTGACAGTCTGGGGCGAATTCGGCGAATGAAACTCCTGATGAGTTCCGTATCGCGCCGGCTCAAGTCCCACCGGTGAAGCATGGCCCGCAGTTCCCTGGTCATAGGATCCTTATCCCCCCGCAGGAACTCCACCTCATCCGCCAGACCGCACAGCATGTCGGCCAGCCCCTCCAAATCCGCATGACGCGGAGATTCAGCCCGTCTCGGAGGCGTCGTTTCCACGGATCGGCGGAAGGTGAGATAGGCCATGAGAACGGCGCTCTGCGCAAGATTGAGGTCGCGGTAGGCAGGGTCCGTTGGGATCACGACCACTCCGGAGCATCGGGCCATCTCCTCGAGCGTCAATCCGGAGGATTCCGAACCAAACACCAGCGCGGGCCGGTCCGGCAGCGCCGCGGCGAGCCGGTCCGCGCCCTCCTCCGGGGAGAGGGAAAGAACACCCCGGTAGGCTCTCGGGGCGGTGGCCAGGACCAGGCCGCACGGAGCGAGCGCGTCCTCCAGCTTGTCCACCACCTTTGCACTGTCCAGCACGTCCGATGCGTGCCACGCCAGACGCCGGGCCTCCCTCTCAAAGTACGGCTCCGAACCGGGCACGTCGTGATCCCGATTGAGCCGCGGGTCCACGAGGCAGAGATCGCCGAACCCGAAATTTTTCATGGCCCGCGCCACCGACCCCACATTGCCTGGGGAACGGGATCTCACAAGCACGAAGCGCAGGTCGGGCATCATTGCGCCTTTTTTCCGTTTCGGCCGTGTCCCCCCCTGTGCTGGTACACGGACACCCAATGGTTGTGCTCCGCGAGGGTCTTGGAGAAGGCGTGGGTGCCGTCGTTTCTGCTGACGAAATAGAGGTAGGAGGATCGCGTCGGGTGGATGACGGCATCCAGCGAGGCCTGGCCGGGATTGCATATGGGCCCGGGTGGCAATCCGCCGTGAAGGTACGTGTTGTAAGGACTGGGATACGCCAGGTCCTTGCGCGTGAGGTAGCCCTTGTAATCCCCGTCCATTATCTGGGCGAAAATTATGGTGGGATCCGTCTGCAGCGGCATGCCCAATCGGAGGCGGTTCATGAAGACCCCTGCGATGAGTCCGCGCTCCTTCGGTGAGCCTGTCTCCTTTTCGATAAGCGATGCGAGCGTAACGATTTCGCGCGGAGACAGGGTCGTGCCGGAGGGCTCTCCCGTGCGGGTCCACCATTCCCGAAAACCGTCCACCAGGACGTGAACGATCGACTCTTCGTCGAGCCCCGGATCCACGAGGTACGTTTCGGGAAAGAGGTAACCCTCCAGCTTCTGCGCCCTGGGATCCAACGGCCGGATGAAGGAGGGATCGTTCATGGCCTTGAGAAAAGCCTCCCGGCTCCCCAGGCCGGCGTCGGCCAGGATTTTGGCGATCTCCCTGTCCCGAAGACCTTCCGGAATGGTCACCTTGGTGAGGGTGACTTCCCCTTTGTTCAGCTTGTCGATGATCCCGAGCGGAGACTCGGGTTTGTCGAAGCTGTACGTGCCGGTCATGATCTTTCTCGGCCGGCCGAAGACGGCGAAGGCCAGTTTGAAGGACAGGCGGCTTCTGACGAGCCCTTTTTTGCTCATCATTTCAAGGACCTGACCGGCCTTCATGCCCTTCACGATGGTTACGGTCACTCGGCCCGGAGTCTTCTTGTACGGTGTATTCCAATCCCATCCGAGGAAGGTCGCGAAGGCACCCGCCGCAAACACCCCGAGGACCGTAAGGACGAGCAGGCCGCGCTTCAGCTTCATCATCACTCCGCCGAATCGAGGAAACTCTGAAGGAGGACGGCCGCAGCCACCTGGTCGAGCCGCCCCTTGCGGCGACCCTTGCGCCGCTCGCCCCGTTCGCGCAAGATAGCGGCGGCTTCGTGGCTGGTCAGCCTTTCGTCCCACAGAACGAAACGCATGCCGGGAAGCCTCTTCTCGAGCAGGACCACGAAACGCCTCACCTCCCGGCCCCCCTCGCTCCTTCTTCCGCTCATGTGGATCGGATCGCCGACGACCAGGGTATCGATGTCGTTTTCCCCGGCAAGCCTCACGACCTGGTCCACCGCGTCAAGGGTGGACATGACCTCCAGCGTCTCGAGGGACCTCGCCAAGGTGCGGGTCTCGTCCGACACGGCCACGCCCACGCGTCGCTTGCCCCAATCTACGGCCATCGTCCGATTCATGCCAACCTCTGGGGTGGCGGCGCCGTTGTGGCCGATCGGGCGGAGGGAGGCCCGTGGTCTGCGGCTTCAGCCGGCTTCTCCACGCAGTGCAACGTGGCGATACCGCCCGTAAGCGGCCGCTGCGAGCGGACCAGGAAGCCGCTTCTCTTGAAGCGGCCCTTGAGTTCTTCCGAGTCGGGAAACCGGCTCACCGAAGCCGGAAGGTAGTTATAGGCACCGCTGGAGGGACTGATGAGGCGCCCGAGAACGGGAAGGACCCTGCGGAAATAGAACCGGAAAAGGGAGCCGAACAGCCGCCCCCTCGGTTCGCTGAACTCGAGAATGACGGCTCGGCCTCCCGGTCTGAGGACCCTTGCCATCTCCAGGAATCCCCTGTCCAGGTCCTCGAAGTTGCGCACGCCGAAGGCCACCATGGCCCCATCCACGCACCGGTCCGCCAGCGGCAGATCCAGCGCGTCACCCTGCACCAGATCCAGGGCCGAGCCGGCACCGGCTTTCCGTATCGCCCGGGCCATCATGCCCCGGCTGAAATCCAGGCCCACGACCCGTGCGCTGGCCCTCTTCAACAGGGCCACTGCCAAGTCACCTGTCCCAGTGCAAAGGTCCAGGTAAACGCCGCCCGAAACGGGTTCGAGAGTGCGGATGGCGACCCGCCTCCAATAGCGGTCTACGTTCAGGGAAAGCAGGTGATTGAGAAAATCGTATGTCGGCGCGATGGCGTTGAACATCTGCGCCACGAGCGCGCCTTCCCGTCTCTCGGGGTCGGGAAGGTCGGCAGATTCTCTAGGCCCCATGGCCGCCTTCCGAAAGAACCGCAGCCAGTTCGTCGGAACTGCAAACGGCCGTCCCGACCTTACCGACGACGATTCCGGCCGCCAGGTTGGCCAACGCGCTCGCGGAACCGAGAGGGGCCCCGGCCGCCAGGGCAAGGCTGAGGGCGGCGACGACCGTATCTCCCGCACCCGTCACGTCGAACACTTCGCGAACCCGGGCGGGAATTCTCTCGGCCTCTTTGTCCCGTTCCGCAAGGACCATCCCGTCCGGACCGAGCGTAAAAAGGACGGCGCGCCAGTCCGTGCCGCCCATGAGGTCGTTGGCCAGGCGCCCGAGGTCTCCTATGGCGAAGGGGTGTCCGAAGAAGCCGGTCGCCTCGTCCCTGTTGGGCGTCACGACGGTCGCGCCGGGATAGGGGAAGTGAACCGGCTTGGGATCCACCACGTAGGGAATGGCCGCCTTACGCACGAGCCGCCCGATATCCGCAAGCAGTTCGGGACTCAGAATGCCCTTGGCATAGTCCGAAACGACCAACGCGGCGCTGTGTTCCACGAGACTCTCGACGGAGCCGAGAAGGGCCTTGCGCGTGGCTTCGGAAATCCGGCGCTTTTCCTCTCTGTCCACGCGCACGACCTGTTGGCGGTGGGCAACGATTCTCGTCTTGACGGTGGTCGCGCGCCCCCTCACTGCCTGGATGCCCGATGTTTCCACGCCTTCGGCTTCCACGACGCGCTTGAGGGCTTCACCGTCCGGGTCGTCCCCGGTGACGCCGAGAAGAACGGCCCGTCCTCCGAGGGCGCAGATATTGCGGGCCACGTTGGCCGCGCCGCCGGGCAGGGCGCGCTCGTCGACGACTTCCACCACCGGTATGGGCGCCTCCGGAGAGATCCTGTGCACCTGGCCGTACACGAACCGGTCCAGGATGACGTCGCCCAGCACGATGACGCGGGCTTCGTGCCAGTCTGGGATTCGGACCATGCTGACAGGACTGTTCTCCATCACGTTATCCGGCTCCGCAAAACCCCGGTTTCGCCCGGGTGTTGACGCTTAATTGTACACGCTCATTCCGGATCAGCGCCAGAAACACCGGTGAGCCCGCCCGAATGCCCGTCAGGCGGAGGCTTTTTTCCGGCCGCCCGCCGAGAAACGGTTGCGCCCTTCGTTCCGAAGCCGGCTCAGATGCCGACCACCCACATGTATGCCCAGTTGATCAGGAAGGCGGCGAGCAAGAGAAGCCACCACCATTTCTCCTCATGCGGGGATACCTGGATGGTGAAGTTCCGTCCCGCGAGCCAGGTCACCCCTCCCACCGCGACCCAGGCAAGAAGCGTCCAGATCACGATGCTGAAAAAGGGATTTGTTTGCAACGCCTCCAACCACCGGCCGTGAATCATGTCGACCGCGGCGCGGGTTGCACCGCACGTCGGACACGGATGGCCCGTTACGAGGTGAAATCCACACGGGGGCCAGTACTTCTCGGGAATGAATGAAAGGAACCAGAAGACGAAGCCGGCCGTGCCCAGGCCGAGGCCTATGAAGATCCAGGCCGGGGGTTTCTGGGACCTGGCCCGCGGTGTGAACCGGAACTTCAAGGCTTCTTTCCCCTGCCGGCGCCGGTCGCGAGCCGAAGCGCCGCCTGGACCCGCTGCCAGGAATCCTTGTCGAGGACCAGGGCGGCCTTGCGTCCACCCGGCAGGGCGTAGCGCGTTCCGTCCACCTCCGACCCCACCTTCAAGATCTCCTTGAAACCCGAGCCCTTGAGGGTCACGGTAAGAACGGGAGAGGCAAGTCCAGGTGGCGGGCTTCCCTGGATGGGCACGGCGGAGCCGCCGCGCAGCCCGGAGATGCCCGCCGCCAGGGTGGGGGCGTCCGCTCCCGCGGCCGGTCTCGCCGGCACGACGAACCGCCAGCCCTTCTTCTGGTCCCGCACGAGCTTCACCCGGTAGAGCCCCTGGATATCGATCTCCCCGGCGTCGTAGAGATCGTGGCGGAAGCAGGCCATGGACCGGAAGTAATCCGGGGCTTTCTCCATGTTTTTTAAGGAGTTCATGGACACCTTCATGACAGACGGCCTGTCCGAGGCCCACGCATAGACGAGCTTGTTTTCGGGCTTGGAGTCCGGCACGGGGGCCCCCAGACGTACCTCCACCTTGCCGCCGTCCGTGAGCGTCAAATGCATCTCCGTCCGGGCCGGATCAAGCCCGTATTGCGACAGGTTCTTCACCTCTTCGCCCACAAATCCGAAGACCGGGCACAGGCTGACGTCGTCCAGGGCGTCCTGGAGCTTGTCCGACGATCCCCAGTCCGAATAGGGTCTTGACACGTTCCAGATACCGTCGCCCGTTCGCTCGAAGGCCAGTGGGGGGCCGTCCTTCCGGACGAGCGAGAAGGCCTTGATCTGCTGCGTGCCGACGGGCAGCAGCTCGCGCAGCCTGAATTCGGACGCGGGCTTGAGCAGGAGGCTCTGGAGGCTCGCGGGCAAAAGGACGGCCGTTCCCCCCGCTCTGGCATAGACGCCCGCGTCAAGGGCCGCCTTGCCACCCAGTTCGATCCTCACGGGGCCCGAGGCGGTGGTGAAGGTCCACACGGCCCTGGGGGAGGCGAGCCCCAGGGTCTTGGCAGGCACATCCCTGTCGACCTTCCTCTCGATTCTCGCTGTCCTGATCCTGTCGAGAAAGCCCTGCACCGCGGAGCCGTCGGCCACGTCCTCGACGGGGCCGGCCATGGACCACCTGGAGTCCTTTCCCTTCTTGAGCGTAACGGGTTGAAAGCCCGTCCGGGTGATCTCCGAGACCGCGTCGGACTTGAAGTCGACGAACTGCCGTTCGCTCTCGGCACGCTCGTCCGTCGACGGTTCTTTCCGCTCCCAGAAGAAGATGAGGGCCCCCAGGGCCACGACGACGACCAGCAGAATCAACGTGGATTTGCGCATCGCGCCTACCTCCGTCTCTGCAGGTACACATAGATGCCGGCGCCGGCGACGACGCAGGGCATAAGCACGACGAAGAGTATGAAAATGAGGTTCGTCTGCGAGGCCGAAAGGGCCAGGTGGGTCTTCACCTCCGTCTTGGGGGGAATGGCCAGCCGGCTCTCCTCCTGGAGCAGCCAGTGCACGCTGTTCAGGCAGAAGAGCAAGTTTCCGCTGCCGCTCTGGACGAGCGCATCGCTCGCCACGTCGGCGTCCCCGATGACCACGATCCGCGTCTTGTCGGCGGCCTTGCCCGAGGAGACGGACGCGGCCAGGGTCAAGGGCCCCTTCGGGTCGCCCTCTGCCCACTCCGCATTCTTCTCCACGTTGGCGAGGTTCTTCTTGCCCCAGCTCTCCGGAGAGGTCAGGAGGAGGGGATCGGCCGTGTAGTTCTTGTCGGCCGGCTGCCCCAGCGTCAGGGACTGGGCCAGGGAAAAGAGGATGGGGAACTTGTTGCGCGCCAGGTCGCTGACGATCGGACCGTGGCCGTAGCTCGCGGCGAAGAAGGTCTGCGCGCCCAGGTTGGGCACCGAGACACGCGGGTCGAGGACGACGTCACTGCCGAGGGTGATGCCCCATTGTTCGAAAACATCCTCGAGCCCCGAGGGCCCGATCTTCGGCGGGCGCCCCGGAACCAGTTCCGGATCCATGAGGAACAGGGCCCGTCCGCCTTTTTTCAGCCAGGCGGCGATCACCTTCGATTCCTCAGCCAGGAACGGCCTGGTAGGGCCGGCCACGACGAGTAGATCCGCGTCGCCAGGAACGGACGGCTTACCCAGGCTCTCCCAGTCGCGGAGCACGTCGCCTTCTTTGGCGAGGCGGCCTCGGAACAGGCCGATCCCCTCCGCCTTTTGGCCGGCGGTGCGCTCTCCGTGTCCCGACGTGAAATAGATGACCGGCTTCTTGGGATTGAGGACGTCGAGTATGGCGTTCGTGAAGGCTTCCTCGGCCTTGAAATCTTTCACCCTCGGGCGTCCGCCGCGCTGCATGGCGGAAAAGTCGTAGTCCACCATCTGGTCCTTCTCGACGTACTTGCTCCGCCCATCCGTGTCGAAAACCACCACGTTCGCGACGCTGACCTTGTATTTTTGTGCGAGAAGCTGCATGCGGGCCCTGTCCCGGTCGGGGTCGATGTACTCCACGCTGACCTTGGGACTGGCTGCGGAGTATGCGGATAGAAGGTCTTTGACCCGTCCGTACAGTTCGTCCGTCGGCGCGAGGAAAACCGTCACGTCCAGCGGCTGTTTCA
>CAZDOY010000006.1:96066-104788 GCA_964507185.1 uncultured Thermoanaerobaculia bacterium | reverse complement strand
AGGGGCGGGCCGAAGCCCGCCCCCTGCAGGTTTTTCCCGTCGCGGCCCTGCTCAGTGTCCTGCCTGATAGCACGAGAGGGCCGCCATGTTGACGATATCGCGGACGTCCGAGTTGAGAGACACCACGTTGATGGGGTACTTGAGTCCGATGAGGAGAGGTCCGATAACCTCATTCGAATCGATGTAGCCCACGAGCTTGTAGGCGATGTTTCCGCTCTGAAGATCGGGGCAGATGAGCACGTTCGCGTCGCCCTGAATCTTGCAATGGGGGTAGTTGCGTCGCGCGAGGTCCGGCAGGACCGCCACGTCGCCGTGCATCTCGCCGTCGACCATGAGGTCGGGATAGTCCCTGTGGAGGATGGAGACCGCCTCGCGAACCTTTCGGGTCTTGGGGTGGTCGTTGTCGCCGAAGTTCGAGAAGGCGAGCATCGCGATGCGCGGATTGAGATTGAAGTGTCTGGCCACCTCGGTGGCAAGGAGCGTGATCTCCACGAGCTGGTCGGTATCGGGATCCACGTTGATGGTCGTATCCGCGAAGATGAACACACGGTCGCGGACCAGGACCACGTGCATGCCGACGGCCCTGCTCACGCCGGGCTTCGGCTCGGCCAGCGGCAGGACGACGCGGATCGTGTCCACGTAGGAGCGTTCCACGCCCGCCACCATGCCGTCGGCCTTGCCCGTTCTGAGCATCATGATGGCGTGGTGGAGGGCCTTCCTGACCAGGTGCTCCGCCTTCTGCGGCGTGTAGCCCTTCCTCGCCCTGAGTTCGTACAGCTTCTTCGCGAAGTCCGGGTTGTCCGGCGAAGTCTCCGGATCTACGATGGCGACCTTTGCCAGGTCCAGGCCGGCCTTTTCCGCGCGGGACTGGATGACGTCTCTATTTCCGAGAAGAATGGGCTGGCCGAGGTTTTCTTCCACGAACATCCGGCAGGCTTCGATGACTTTCGGGTTTTCACCTTCGGGGAAGACCACGCGCTTCTGTTCGCGGCGCGCCGTCGTCCTGATCGTCCGCATGACCTCTTCGCTCTTGTTCACCATGGCTTCCAGGCGCGCGCGATAGGCGTCCCAGTCCGCGATCGGCTTGCCGGCGACGCCCGTCTCGCACGCGGCCTTGGCCACGGCCAGCGCCTCCCAGTAGAGCACGCGGGAGTCGAAGGGCTTGGGAATGATGTACTCCGGGCCGAACTCGAATGCCTGCCCGCCGTAGGCCGCGCAGACGTTTTCAGGGACAGGCTGCTTGGCCAGATCGGCGAGCGACCGGGCGGCCGCCATCTTCATCTCCTCGTTGATGGCCGTCGCGCGGACGTCCAGCGCCCCGCGGAAGATGAAGGGGAAACCCAGCACGTTGTTGACCTGGTTCGGGTAGTCGGACCTCCCGGTGGCCATGATGACGTCGGGCCTGGCCGCCTTGGCATCTTCGAAGGTGATTTCGGGATCCGGGTTGGCCATGGCGAAGACTATGGGGTGATCGCCCATCGAGCGCACCATGTCCTGCGTCACGAGCCCCTTTACGGAGCAGCCGAGAAAGACGTCGGCGCCCTTCATGGCATCCGCCAGCGTCCTCAGCTCCGTCTCCTGGGCGAAGTATTCCTTGTAGGGGTTCATGCCCGCCTGGCGTCCCTTGTAGACCACGCCCTTCGAGTCCACGAGGAGGAAATTGGCCCGCGGCACCCCCAGGGTCTCGTAGAACTTTGCACACGCAATGGCGGCCGCGCCGGCCCCCGATACCACGACGCGGATTTTCTTGATGTCTTTTCCGGCGAGTTCGAGAGCGTTCAGGAGGGCCGCTCCCGAGATGATAGCGGTTCCGTGCTGGTCGTCGTGGAAGACAGGAATGTTCATGGTCTTCTTGAGCGTTTCCTCGATGTAGAAGCATTCCGGCGCCTTGATGTCTTCGAGGTTGATGCCGCCGAAGGTCGGTTCAAGCAATTGGACGGTCTTGATGATCTCGTCGGGATCGTGGGTGTTGAGCTCGATGTCGAAGACGTCCACGTGGGCGAACCGCTTGAAGAGGACGCCCTTTCCTTCCATGACGGGCTTCCCGCCGAGCGCGCCGATGTCCCCCAGTCCCAGAACAGCGGTTCCGTTGGAGACCACGGCCACCAGGTTGCCCTTGTTTGTGTACTTGTAGGCATCGTCCGCGTTCTTCTCGATTTCGAGGCACGGGATCGCCACTCCGGGGGTGTAAGCGAGGGAGAGATCCCTGGCCGTCAGGCACGGCTTGGTCGGTACGACCTCCGTCTTGCCCGGACGGCCTACGCTATGGTAATCGAGTGCATCTTGATCTCTTATGGCCATCGTGTTCCTCCCATCAGGTTCTCCCGGCGAGTCGCCGAAGCTCCGGCCGCCGGGAGGGAAAAAGTACCCCTGTTTGTTTATCCGGCACATGCCCTTTTTCAGGACGGGCGCCATTATACACCCTGATACCCGAAGGGACTTTTTCGCCCCCTTCTGCCCGGTCGGGTGGGTGAAACAATCCACCCATCCCGGACACGGCGGATCGGGCAAGGGCTCAGCACTTTTCAGAACTCGTTGGTCTGGATGGAATACAGAAAGGAAGCCGCCCGTTCGTTTCTGAGTCTTTCCACCTCTTCCCAGCACTCCTGGAGGACCTCCTCCGCCCTTCCCGGATCGCGAAGACCGGGATCGTGCTTGCCCACAAGGATTTCGAGCAGGGCCATGTCCTCGAATAGCTTCGCCAGCGTCTGCTTGCCCAGGTTGTCCGGCACGCCTCGAAAGACCTTGAGCAGGGCATCGAAGAGGGCGTCGACCTTCTCATCCGTCGGATCGTACATGGTCGCTCCATAAATTCGTCAGGCGGGAGTCCTGGATGAGCCCGCGCGCCGTCGAACCGGCAGACGGGCGGGCGTTCATTCCGATCGGGACAGCACCGAAAGGGCCGTCCGTCCCGTGATGGTCTCGAAACGTTCGGAGATCGAGGGCACGGCTCCGGCGCGCTCGTCGGTCACGATTTTTTCCACGCGGAGAAAAGGCACGAAGAACGTGGACAGCCCCATGGTGTTCTGGCCTTCGGCCGCCAGCTCGCGCGCCCAGTCGTCGACGGAGGCCAGCTCAATGCCCTTGAGCCAGAGACCGTAGGGCTCCATCTTCAGCAGCAGCCCCCAGTTCCTTTCCTTTGGTTCGCGGAGGTAGACGACCACCACGGTATCCTGTCCGAATGCGGGCGTTTCGCTCATGGCCATCCACCTCCGGGCGGGTGTTCTTCTGATCTACTCGGTCAACTCGAGGAGCACGCCGCCACTCGATTTCGGGTGCACGAAAGCGACCTTGCGTCCACCCGCGCCCATCCTGGGTTTCGTGTCGATCAACTCGTACCCCTGCGCTTCAAGGGTGCGCAGAGTCGCTTCCAGGTCCGCAACTTCCACGCAGATATGGTGGAGTCCGGGGCCTTTCTTGTCCAGAAACTTGGCGATGGGGCCCTTCGGATCGGTGCTTTCGAGGAGTTCGATCCGCGTTTCGCCGATGGGGAAGAAGGCCGCCTTGACCTTCTGTTCCGAAACTTCCTCTTCTCCGCTGCAGAGCAGTCCGAGGTCTTCGTAGAACCGGCCAGATTCCTCCAGTGATTTAACCGCTATGCCGACGTGTTCTATTTTCAAGGTTTTATCTCCCATTGCACACGGCGGAGAATCTCTTCCACCGCCGAATACGGATCCGATTCGCGCCGGACAAAGGCTTCCAGAAGGCGAAGCTCCTCCTCCTCCGAGAGCCACTTCCGTCTGACCTGCAGGAGAAACTGCTCGGCCAGCAGCGCTTTGAACTTGTAGCTGTACTTGAGGCGCAACTTGCCCTGGAGTGCCTGTCCGTTGGAGATGTGGGCCCAGTGTTCTTCCACGGCCTCGAGGAGGCGGTCGACGCCCTCTCCCTTGGCCGCCACCGTCTTGACGATCGGCGGGACCCAATCCAGTTCGTCTTCTGCCAGAGTCAGGGCCGCGTGCAGTTCGCGTTCGACCCTGTCCACGCCCTCCCTGTCCGCCTTGTTGATGACGAAGAGGTCGGCGATTTCCATGATGCCGGCCTTGATGGCCTGGATGTCGTCCCCCATGCCCGGTACCATCAGAACGAGGACGGTGTTCGCCTCCCTGACGATGTCAACCTCGTCCTGGCCCACGCCGACGGTCTCGACGAGCACCACGTCGAAGCCCGCGGCGTCGAAAACCGTCAGGGCGTCGCCCGTTGCCTGGGCAAGCCCGCCCATGTGACCGCGCGTTGCCATGGAGCGAATGAAGACCCCTTCGTCGAGCGCCTGCTCCTGCATGCGGATGCGGTCCCCGAGGATGGCGCCGCCGGAGAACGCCGACGAGGGGTCCACGGCAATGACGGCCACGGTGAGCCCCTTCTCCCGGTAGGCGCCTATCATCCTGTTCACGAGCGTGGACTTGCCGGCGCCCGGAGGACCGGTCACGCCTATGATCCTGGCCTTCCCGCCTTCGCGGTAGAGGTCCTTCAGGATGTCCGTGTAGCCCTGACGGCGGTCCTCCACGACGCTCAGCGCCCTGGCCAGCGCGCGCCTGTCTCCCGATAGCACCTTTTCAGTTAGAGAATGCACGCTTTGTCCTTTCCGGCTCTTTGCCTCACCGGACCGCCGCCCGTCCCGAAGGACTTTTCGGAGTCGCTGTCTTCGCGGACCCGCCGGGGGTGGCAGGGCGGCTCAGTTGTATTCTTTGAGGATGTTCCGGGCGATGACGAGCCGCTGAATCTCGCTCGTTCCCTCCCCGATGGTGTTCAACTTCACGTCGCGATAGAACTTCTCGGCCAGGAAATCCTTGGTGAATCCGTACCCTCCGTGGATCTGGACGGCCCGTTCGGCAGCCCAGACGGAAACTTCCGAGGCATAGAGCTTAGCCATGGCCGACTGCTTGCTGACGGGCACACCCTTGTCCTTGCGCAGGGCCGCGTTAAAGGTCAACAGACGGGCCGCCTCGATGCGCGTGGCCATGTCGGCCAGGGCCCACTGGACGGCCTGGAATTCGCAGATTTTCTTCCCGAAGGCCTCCCGCTGCTTGGAGTACCCGAGGGCCGCCTCGTAAGCGCCCTGGGCGCCGCCGAGGGAGAGGGCGGCTATGGATATGCGCCCGCCGTCCAGTATCTTGAGCGCGTCGGTGAACCCCTCGTTCACGTTGCCCAGGCGGTTTTCGTCGGGCACGAAGCAGTCCTCGAAGATGAGTTCGCCCGTGTCCGAAGCGCAGAGGCCGAGCTTCTTCTCTTTCTTGCCCGGACGGAATCCGTCCATCCCCTTCTCGAGGATGAATGCAGTGACCCCGTGGTGCGGGTCGTTCTTGTCGGTCAGGACCATGACCACCGCCGTGTCGCCGACGGTCGCATGCGTGCAAAAGGTCTTGGACCCGTTCAGGAGCCAGCCTCCGTCCTTTCTGACCGCGGAGGATCTCAGGCCGGCGGCGTCCGAGCCCGAACCCGGTTCCGTGAGCGCCCAGGCGCCGATCTTCTCGCCCCGGGCAAGGGGCGTCAGGTACTTCTTCTTCTGCTCTTCCGTCCCCATCATAAAGATGTGGTTGCTGCAGAGTGAGTTGTGGGCCGCGACGCCGATTCCCACGGACGGTTCGACCCGGGAGAGTTCCTCGACGATGATGACGTAGTCCACGTACGACATGCCGGCACCACCGTAGGCCTCCGGAAAAATGGTCCCCATTACGCCCATCTCGCCCAGTTCGGCAAAAATATCCCGGGGAAAATGGCAGGCGTCGTCCCACTCGCGCACGTGGGGCGCGATCTTGTCTTCTGCGAAGGAACGAATGGTCTCTTTCAAGACTTGTTGCTCGGGTGTCAACTCGAAATTCACGGCAACCTCCACGGTCTAACAGTATAGTCTTTGGGACGCCGGGCTTCCAAACTGCCCCCCCGCCCGCGGGAAAGAGGGACTATCTAACCACAAACGACCTGCCGTGAAAACCGGCCGGCCCGTCCGCGCCCGCACACGCGGCGCGGTTGCGAGCGCCGTCAATCGGGCAACTGCTCGTATTTGATCCGCCTCCGGCGAATTCCTGCGGCAACCGCCAGCAGAAACAAAGCGGTCACGGCTATCCACAGGACCGTCGGAGAACTCAACCAGACCAGCAGGTCTCCCCACCAGGGCTTCTTGACGGCCCACCGCCTGAAGGCCTCCCCCGGGGTCGCGCCGAAGCGCCTGACGAAGGCTGTCCGAACCGATCCGTCCCTCCGGGCCTCGAGCACGAATGCCGTGACGCTCTGGTCGTTGGGAAAGAGGCTCCGCACGAAACCCTTGGCCAACGCATAGGATCTCCTGACCGAGGATTCCCCCTTTCCGAAATCCTGCTCCACCCGGGACAGCGGCCACGTTCCCCGGGCCACCGAATGCATGGCCAAGGTCGCGTAGAGATCGTCGGAGAAGCTCCACGAATCGCCCGCGCGCATGGCCAGACCTTCGTCCAGCCAGCGTGGCGGCTCGTAGCCCAGCGAGCGGTAGAGCATGACGTGCGACAGTTCGTGCCTCAACGTCTGCTCCGGATCGCCGAAAGGGTATGGACCGCATCGGGACAGGATGATCAGGATGCGCGACCGCGGGGGCTGGGCCGCCCCCGCCGCATAGGTGGGGAATCCCCGCCAGGCAGCGGGAAGCGGGTCCGGAAGAGCCTGGACTCTTATGTGGATGGGCTCTGAGCACCTCTGCTGCGGAACAGCGTAGAGCGCGCACAACCGCTGCATGGAAGACCGAAAGACCGCCTGGAGATCCTTGGGCAGCGGGGCGGGGCCAGGGGCGGCAAAAAACGCCGAGGTGAACAAGAAGCCGACAACGGCCGCGAGGGCGGCTTCGAAAAACCGGCCGCGGCATCCGGACGCACCGCGCGTTCGCCCTCTTCCCGTCACGCCTCTTCCGTTGGAAAAACAGGGGTCGGGTTGCCGTCCTTGTCCAGCGCGACCATGTGGAACAGTCCCGAGGTGCATAGCTGCCGCGTACCCGCCGCGGGATCCTCACGGAACATCTGCACCTGGATCTGCAGCGAAGTACGCCCCACCGACACGACCTCAGCCTGCACCACGGCGATCTCCCCCCAGCGGATGGGGACTTTGAAGCTCAGACGCTCTATGGAGGCCGTCACGACCGTCTTTTTGCTCAGGCGGATGCCCGCCAATCCGGCGGCGATGTCCATCCATTCCACCGCGCGCCCGCCGAACAGGGCCCCGAGCGGATTTGTGTCCGTCGGGAGCACCAGGTGGCTGGCGGAGGCCTTGCCGCGTGAGAAATCGATGTTCATGGACCCTCCCAATGCGCCGCACCGCCGACGTCCGATTGAACCCGTGGCCGAACGGTCGGGCCTGCTTCTCAGACGTTGAAGCGGAAGAGGCACACGTCCCCCTCCCGCATGACGTACTCCTTGCCTTCGGACCGCCAGAGGCCCTTTTCCTTGACCTTCTTTTCGTCCCGGCCCGAGGCCACCCAGTCGTCGTAACTGTAAACCTCCAGCCTGATGAAACCGCGCTCGAGGTCGCTGTGGATTTTTCCCGCGGCCTGGGGCGCCCTGGTCCCCCTCGTGATCGTCCACGCGCGGGTTTCCTTTTCGCCCGCGGTGAGGTAGGTCATGAGGTTCAAGAGGGAGAAACCGGCGTGGATGAGCTTCGCCAGGCCAGATTTCTTGAGGCCGTAGGCTTCCATGAACTCCTGCCGTTCCTCATCGGGGAGCGCCGCCATTTCGGCCTCGATCTTTCCGCAGATGCGGACGCACGGCACGTTCTCCTTCTCCGCAAGCGCCTCGAGCGCCGATGCGTAGGGGTGGTCTTCCGCAAGGCCGTTTTCGTCGATGTTGGCCACGTACATGAGAGGTTTGACGGTCAGGAGGTGGAGATCGTAGAGCAGGCGCCAGTCCTCGGGGGACAATTCGGCTTCCCGGGCGGGACGGCCCTCTTCGAGTACCGCTTTGACGGCATCGAGCGCGCCGGTCAGCCGCCTGGCCTCGGCGTCGCCCGACCTCGCAACTTTCGCAGCCCTGTCCAGCCTCCGTTCGACCGTCGCCAGATCGGCGAGGGCCAGTTCCAGGTGGATCGTTTCCGCGTCCCTGACCGGATTCACGCTTCCTTCTTCGTGCTGGACGGCGCCATCGTCGAAACACCGGACGACGTGGACGATGGCCTCCACCTCCCGGATGTGCGCCAGGAACTGGTTGCCGAGCCCGCCGCCGCTCGAGGAGCCGCGAACCAGTCCCGCCACGTCGACGAACTGGAGCGTCGTGGGCGTGATCTTCTTCGACTTGAAGGTCTGTCCGAGGTCATCGAGCCGGGGATCCGGGACGTTGACCTGCGCAATATTGGGATCGGCCGAGGCGCTGGTGAACGTTCCGACCTGCGCTTCAGACGCGGTCAGCGCGTTGAAGATCGTCGTCTTTCCAACTCTCGGCAGGCCCACGATTCCACAAGAAAAACCCATAACTATCCTCCCGGCCTATTGTAAACCAAATGGTCTGGGAATTGGGATTTCGGACGCCCGGTCTTTGTTGAATCCGGCCCCCCGCGCCTGATATCTTGTGAGGAGCCGCTCGGGAGGGCCTGCCATGGAAAACAAGAAAGCCGCCTCCGACCAAGGCCTGCCCCTGGCCTGGCTCTTCGTGCTGGTCTTCGCAGCGGCGGCCCTTATCACGGCGGCGCTCCTCTACTTCTATTCCACGCAGAAGACTATCGTGAGAAAGAGAATCATCGACAATCTTGAGATGATGGTCGACTACAAGGG
>CAZDOY010000006.1:93361-95966 GCA_964507185.1 uncultured Thermoanaerobaculia bacterium | reverse complement strand
CTATCGTGAGAAAGAGAATCATCGACAATCTTGAGATGATGGTCGACTACAAGGGTGCGCTCATTAAGAGATGGTACCTAGGCTCAAGGGACGATGCCCTCCGCGCCAAAACTCTTCCGATCATCCAGGATCTTGTCAAGCACGGGCCGCCGAGGGATCCGTCCGGCAGGGAGAGCTTCGAAAAGGACTTGACGGCCTACGCGAAAGCGCACGGGTTCGCCGCCAGCGGACTCGTCGATGGGAACGGGCGTTGGATTCCTTGGAGCACGGGCGGAAATCGCGGGTTGTTGTGCGACTCGGCCATCGTCGTCAAGCCCCATACCCATTACTTCCTCACGAATTTTGAAATGAACAAGAAGGGCCTTGCCTACCTGAATGCCGTCGTCCCCCTGCCGGCCGGCCGGCAGGAGCAGGGTGATACGAAGGCTATCGTTTTCGTGGTCAACCCATGGTACAACGTTTTTCGAAGTCTCCGCGCCTCTTCCAGCCAGCTCGATGCAGGGACGGTTCTTCTTCAAAAGACAGCCGTCGGTGTTGAAAGCGTCCGAGTAGACCACAAGCACCCGGTGAAACCTGTCGTCGCAGAACGGCTTGTCGAGACTGCTTCTCCTGAATCACAAGCCCTGAGTGCTTTCATTACTAGCGGTGAGTCCCTGGATGCGGATGGAGCGAGGGTCTTCTACGCCACAAACTACATACCGTGGGTCCACTGGGGCTTGGTAGCGACGATAAAACAATGGGAGGCCTATTCGACGATCAGGCTCACCGCCCAGCTCACTTCGGCGATGGTCATCCTCGTCTTTCTCTCGGCCTCCTTCCTCCTTTACGCGCTCTGGAACCGCCGGCACAGGTTGGTTACAGCGAGCATGGCGTCGGACCTCAGGGACCAGAAGGACCTCCTGGAGGTGACGCTCAGGAAGCTCTACACGGCCGTAGAGGCGGAGCGACGCCACCTCTCCCACGAGATCCACGACGAACTGGCCCAGCTCCTGAGCAGCGCGCAGATGCACCTCTACGCCCTGGAACAGACGCTCGACGAAGAAAAGCCCGCGGAAGCGGAGGAAGAACTCAAGCTCGCCCGCGACCGCGTGGCCAGGGCCGGCACCGAGTGCCGCAAGATCATCGCGGGTCTTCGGCCGCCGGAGCTGGACGAGCTCGGCCTCGTGGGCGCCATCACGGCGCTCGCCGGAACGTCGAAGGCCCCTGAGATAGACTTCCGCATCGAGAACGCGCCCCGCTTCCGTTCCCTGCCCGAAGAGGTGGGCATGGTCCTGTACAGGATCACCCAGCAGGCACTCGACAACGCGAAAAGGCACGCCGGCGCCACCCGGATAACCGTGGACATGCGCTACGAAGCACCCTTCATCACGTTGCTCGTCGCGGACAACGGCCGGGGCTTCGAGCCATCCTCCACCAGGCACGCCCTGCACTTCGGCCTGGACGGCATGCGGGAGCGCACACTCTTGGTAAGCGGAGATTTCGAGCTTGCCTCCGCCCCCGGCGAAGGCACGCGGATTTCGGTCCGCATACCCTTCGTCGAGCAAGGGGGACATGATCAAGCCGATGACTCGGCCGTTTCGGCCGGGTACGATGGCTTAAAGATGGATAACGAACAGCTCCATAGGGGAGAAGGCCATGAAGAAAGAGGCGCCTCGGAAACCAGGAACCCTGCAAGGGCAAGAGATTCCGGTAAGAGTCCTGATCGCGGATGACCACCCGCTCTTCCGCCAGGGCCTTGCAACCGTCCTCAAGCACGCGGGCATCACCGTCGTGGGCGAAGCGTCGACGGGGCACGAGGCCCTCACCAGGACGAAGTCTCTCGAACCGGACATCGTCATCCTGGACATCCGCATGCCGGACATGGACGGCCTGCAGGCCCTGAAGGCCATCAAGGCGGCGCGGCCCCGCACCGCCGTCGTCATTCTTACCACCTATCAGAATGCCGATTACCTGTGGACGGCGGTCCTGAACGGCGCGGCCGCCTACCTCCTGAAGGACGCCCCCGGCGAGGAACTCGTGGGCCTGATCCGCCGCGTGCACGAAGGGGAGAACGTGCTCGACACCGGACAGATCAGGTCCATGATGCAGGAGAATGCCCCGGAGCCAACACCCGCGCCCACCAGGAGGATTCTCGCGGACCTCGAACTGACGGACCGCGAGAAAGATATCCTGCAAGCAATAGCAAACGGCCTGCGCAACGCGGAGATCGCAAAGCTACTCGACATAGAGGTGGCTACCGTGAAAAGCCACACCAACCACCTCTTCAAGAAGATGAACGTCTCGGACCGCACGCAGGCCGCGCTTTGGGGCATCCGCCACGGATTCACGCCCAAGCGGGAAAATCCATCGAACAAATAGACGGTCCCCGGGCTTTGGATTCCTAGCGCGTGCCTCTACAATTCTGCGGACCAGAGCCGTCGAAGCGCCGAGTCCTGACCTGAGATCCCTTGATTCGCCTGGCACATCCAGTTTCCTTGACAGTGCTTCAGGCTACCGTTATTGGGGAACACCCGTTTGCGTCAATACCCCCCCTGGCAGACGATCGGGTAGCAGCTCACCGTGCAGAGGTCGCAGCACACGTACAAGGCCCCGCCCTTGCATGCCA
>CAZDOY010000006.1:60784-93261 GCA_964507185.1 uncultured Thermoanaerobaculia bacterium | reverse complement strand
CAGCTCACCGTGCAGAGGTCGCAGCACACGTACAAGGCCCCGCCCTTGCATGCCACACAACCGCACAGTTCTCCGTAGCAGAACGCACACATCTTGAAGCCGCCGCCGCTCAGGGGTACCGCCGAGAACTCGAAATTCTGCATGTCGCTGGCGTAGACCCGGACAAAGGGCATGTAGCTGACAGCTTTGCCCCGCGCCACCACGTAGTCGACTCGTATGCTCTTGTCCTTGGCGGACGGCCCCTTCAAGCCGAACCTCGGGGCCAGCTTTCCGATCTGGCCGGACGCCATGGCCTCCGGCTGTTCCATGAGCACGGATTTCAGGACGGACTCGGGTGCTGCCAGATCCACCACCGCGGCCATCAGCGTGTTGCTCGGCATGCTGTAGACCTTCACGGCCAGAATCTTGTACGGCAGGGGCGTGCCCTGTTCGATGTTCATATCGAGCTGAAACTGCCCGAAATCGTTGACGAATCCGTGCACCCACAAACCGCCTGGACCCAGTTCGGGCGGCGTTTGGGCCATCACGGCCACAGCCCCCAGTCCCAATAGACATGTCAGAAAGATAGTCGCCAACCGTTTCATCCTTACCGACCTCCGAGGGTTCATGATACACCCCGCACATTGGAGGGCCATTTTGTCCGGGCGCACCGTGCGGAACCCCTCCACCGGTTCCATCAGTGTCGTAGTGCAGATTATTGCCATTGTCCGTCCGTTCCGCGCCCTTGAACTATTGCTACGCGTATCCCACTAACCGGTACCCGTTCATCGGCTATCGGCCATGAACGATTTACGAGAACTTTCTTCCGGTGTGCGCCTCCCTTGAGCACTCAGAGACTGCCTCGTCCTCCGCAGGAGCCGAACCGTGAGGCCGGGCGGCGTCCTGCGGCATCCAGAGGCCACGCATCGAAATATGCCTGTCGACCTCTTCCTCGGACCGCAGCAACAGCCTCCGGCTGAAATGCGGGCCTCGGCCGCTTTTCGAGGCTCCCCTCTCCATTCGCTTGAAAGCGGCCGACCACAGCTTTACGGATTCCAGGTCGAGGGACTGCCGGACCCTCACCCGTTCGACGATGCCTTTGAGGTCTTCAAAAAGGGTCTCGTATCCCTCCTTGAGCCTCTGGTACCTGTCCACGCTTCGGCCGACGGGGAGCGCCACCCTGAGCAATGCGGTGGCCGCCGTCACCATGGCCAATCCGATCCAAAGCCGCTGCCCTGCCGCCGTCCGCCACGCCCACCATGAGGCCAGTGCGCCGCAACTCGTGCCCACGAGAAGCACGTCCAGCGAGCGCCGAAGCGTCTTGAGCCTGCCTACGTAAACCTCGTAGCACCGGATGTTCAGAAGTGCCTTGCGGTAGTCGTCATAAAGCGCGCGTAATTCCATTCTGAATTCATCCTCGCGCCTTCCATTCGAGACGGCCATTTCAGTACAAGGTCCATTTACAGCTTCGAACCGGAAAAGGCAGAACCTTGCTGCGCCCGTCCGCTTCGTGGTAGCGCGCGGGGTGGATCCCGAAACCATTGAGCGGGTGGTACTTTCGGACCCAATCCCACCTGAGAGCCTTGGCCTCTTCCCTGTTTCTCGCATTGACCCAGAGATACCACCGGACGTTCCGGACAACCTGCGAACCCCTTTTCGCCTCCAACTCGGCCCTCACCCCCCTCTCTTCCGCATACCCTATGTAGAGGACGTGATAGTCGCGGTCGAGGAGAACGTAGATGCCCTCACTGTCTGGCGCCGTCTCGATATCCAGCGGATACGCTGGAACGGTCAGGGAGCACTCCTCAACCCGACTGTCGCGGATGTCGTACGGATCGAACCACATGGGACCTCCCGCGCACATGGGCCTTCCGGCGGCCCTAATCCTCTTCCAGTGACAGCGCCGCAAAGCGATTAGCCACTCCGGGCTGGTTTCTGAAATAGAGAAGCCCGGCACCTTGTATTCGCTTGACCGCGGATTCTACGCACCTCACCGAGGTGGCCATACTTGCCGCGCGATCTTCGACCTCGCTGTCCTTTCGCCCCTGCAGAACAAGGAGGTCTTTTTCGAGGCCCTCCAAGGTCCCTCCAGGGAGCCTGGCGTCCAAAACCGTTCGCCATTCCCTCAGAAGCGCAAGTGCTCTCATGCCTTTTCGGTAAATTCCCTCCGAGTCAATGTCCACAATGACTCCTTTCACCGGGCACTCTTGCTCTCCATCCGCCAGCGGCGCTCCCGCAAACAGCCATCCGTCACCCGCGGAAACGATACGTCGGGCGGTTGCACCGCCGAGCCTCCGGCCTCGCATCTAAAGTTAAGGCGCCGGGAAGCGTTTGTCGTCAAACTTTAGTTGTAGATGTCATCTACAACTCTGGTTGTAGACGCTCCAATTTTCCAGGGAGTCTTTTACGGCAGGATATAACCGTATAGCACACTTTACGGGCTTCCTCCCCTTCGGATCGGTCGGCTGTGGATTGTCCCTTTATAAAACCTTGCGTTTTGTTTTATGCTGGGTGGGAATAAGGACCGGCGGCGTAGCGGTTCTTCCGTCCACGCCACCGGCTCCTCACCGGGGCGAGCCGTCTCCGGGATGGGAAAGGTCGAGCGATGCCCGTTTCTGCCCACTACTGGACAATCGGCCCTCGAATCATCCACTCCTTGAAGCCTTTCAGGGCGCCCGAAGCGGAATTGTGGCGCGGGACGGTTGAAGATCCCGACATGGGAGCGATCCACCTGACGGGCCTTTTGAGCGAGCGGCCGGGCACGGACTCGATCCTGATCGTTCTCCACGGCCTGGGAGGCTGGTGCCACAGCTACTACAGCATACGCGCCGCTTCCGCGGCATGGTCCGCGGGCATCTCCTGCCTTCGACTGAATCTACGAGGCGCCGACAGGTCCGGCCAAGACTTCTATCACGCAGGCCTCACGGCGGACCTCGGGGCCGCGCTCTCCAGCCCGCAGATTTCAAGGTATCCCAGGAAATACGTTCTGGGCTATTCCCTCGGCGGTCACATAGCCCTGCGCTATGCCACCGAGAATCCCGGAGATGGTATCCGCGCCGCGGCAGCCGTATCATCGCCGCTGAACCTTGAGCTGTGCCAGCGGACAATCGACGAGCCACGGCACTGGCTCTACCGTCAGTATCTTCTGGTGAGCCTGAAGGCCTTCTACAAGCAAGTGGCGGCGAGACGCAGCCTGCCGGCGCCGGTTGCGGATGTACTGTCCGTAAATACGATACGCGATTTCGACGAGGTAGCGGTCGCCGGCAGGTTCCACTTCGCTGGGGCTCGGGATTACTACGAGCGGACCAGCGTCTGGTCGACCCTGGCCCGGCTTCGCACACCATCGTTGCTCGTGGCGTCGGAGAACGACCCCATGGTCTCGGCCGACGGCGTTCGCCCCTGGCTGAGAGAAGCATCCCGGGCCCTCGATGTCAGATGGCGCAACCGGGGAGGCCATGTCGGCTTTCCCCCGGGACTCGACTTGGGAGAGAATGCGCCCAGAGGCCTTGAGCCACAGGTCATCAACTGGCTCCTAAACAGGTGATAAACAAGCGCTCAGGTATTGACTTCACACTGCGCGCAGCGCGTTCTTCATACCACCCGACAAGCAGGCCCCCTCTTCGTTCTACAACTTTAGTTTGATGCAACATCTACAACTCTGGTTGGAGGACAATCCTCTTTCAGGCGCTTATGTTTATGAAGGGCCCGCGGTAGGCGGCCCGCAACGAGCGGAACGAAAAGCAGCGGTACTCGGGGAAGGAGGTCATCGTCATCGCAGGTATCTTTTCGTCTGCCGGCGTATTTCGAAAATTTTGTTTCCTGGGACAAGTCGGGCCGCGTTGCCTTTTGCCTCCCTGCGGCGTAGTCTAGAACAATAGGGATGGGGCAACCGGAAGGAATGGTCTGAATTTTCTTTGAACATCCGGGGGGTACCTTGTGACTGTCAACAAGAAAACAGTCGTGATCGCCGACGATAGCGCCACTACCGTCATGCTCTTCTCGCTTCTCGTGGAAAGAATGGGCTTCAAGGTCTTCCCCGCGCGAAATGGCCTGGAGGTGCTCAAGGTACTGCATCAAAACGTTCCGGACGCCGTTCTGCTGGACTTGAACATGCCCGTCATGGACGGCCGAACGGCACTCCGGCACATCCGGCAGGATCCACGCCTGTCTTACGTTCCTGTAATCGTGGTGACGGTTGAAGCAGGTGCCCAGGCCCGCTACGACTGCCTTCGTCTCGGCTGCTCGGAGTTTCTTTCGAAACCAATCAGACTGCCAGAGCTCCACCACGCTCTTCAGGTCTGTTTCAAGGAGAGATCCATGGTGCGGAAGAACCTTCGGGCGCCGTTTAATCAACCCGTCAAGCTTCTCGTGGACGACGTATCTGTGGACGCCTACGCTCTGAACCTGTCGGAGCGCGGCGTCTTTCTCAGCGCGGGCGCCGCCCTCCCCGTCGGAACCCCGCTCGTCGTCGCGCTCATGGACAGCGGCGGCGAGGAGCGTCTTTACGAAGGCGTCGTCGTGCGGCGCCAGGCAAGATCGTATGCCGCCACGCCCGGTGAGCCCGGCATCGCGGTGGAATTCACACGAATGAGTTCCAGGGCAGCCGTCGAGCTGAAACACCTCGTGCACAGACTTCTCGTTTCGGATTTGGAAGAGGGTCGGACGACAGCCGGCCTGATCCATCCCGGTCCCGACGAGGGCCGACTCCGGCAGTCACCGCGACCCACCGGCAAGAGCCCCGAGGTTCCCTAGATCCCCCGCGTATTCGGCGGCCCCCGCCCCGGGCCGGGAACCTGACGGGTCCGCATCGACTTCCACCCCCGAAGGAATAGACGGCGCGTTTCTGCGCGTTTCCTTAAGCAGGCCGGATCAGATGCACCGTTTGAGGCCGGAAGGAGGCAGGATGCCCGTTTCCGCGAATGGACCTTTCGATCCCGAAGCTTTTTCACGCCTGGACGAAGCGGACGACTCGCTCTTCTACGACGAGGACCGATTCGTCGATCACCTGGACGCAACGGCTCTCGGCACCGTGGAGCGCGTCATAGGCACGCTGACGGTGGAGGAGACTCCAACGGTCCTCGACCTCATGGCGGGCTGGAAATCCCACCTTCCGGATCAGATGAGACCCGCCGAGACTGTGGGCCTGGGTCTGAACCCCAGAGAACTCGAACGGAACGCGGCTCTGGACCGAAGAGTCCTGCACGATCTCAACCGGAATCCGACTCTGCCGTTTGCGGACGGTTCCTTCGACGTGGTCCTCTGCACCGTTTCGGTGGACTACCTCACAAAGCCTGTAGAGGTCTTCCGCGACACCGCCAGGGTGATGAAGCCTGGCGGCCTTTTTCTCGTCGTGTTCTCAAACAGGATGTTCCAAGAGAAGGCCGTAAAAATATGGCGCGAGTCGGACGACGGGGAACGCCTTGCGCTGGTCGAAAGGTATTTCGAGATGGCAGGCGGGTTCGGTCCATGCCGTACCTTCGTATCCAAGGGCCTCCCCCGGCCCGAACGGGACAAGTACTACCCATTGGGTATTCCCAGCGATCCGGTCTATGCGGTCTACGCCGAGCGGAGCGGAGGGGACCCGGCCAGAGCGCCGCGGCCCGAGCCCGCCTCCGAACCCGTTCCCATGCCTCCGCCCGAAGTGATTTCCGCCCGTAAGAACCAGGCCGCCAAAACGCTCCTCTGCCCCTATTGCGCGATGCGCATGAAGAAATGGGCCGTGCCCCAGTCGCCCTTCACGGAGTGGGATGTTCCCTTCATGTTCGTCTGTTTCAACGATGCGTGCCCCTATCTCGTCCGAGGGTGGCGCGCGATGGAACGTCAGGGCAACTACGGCGTATCCTACCGGGCCATGTATAATCCGTGGCGCGATTACTTCACGCCGGTTCCCGTGCCGAGCCTCATGGCCCTGCGGGAAGGCATAATCGGGACTGACGCATCCAAGCAGGCCGGATAGTCCCGCGCATCGGGCCGCTTTCGGCTGCCGACACGCCTCACCCATCTGCGGAATAACGTGCCGGACCACGCGGTTCCAAATGGCCTGGCGTAGACATCCGCCTGTGCCGGATCGCTGTTTCGGGATTGGCGCCGTTATGAGCTTCTGACCAAAAGGCAGGAACACCCGATTTCCGAAAGGAGGCCGCCATGTCCAACTCTGCCCTCCCCGTCGCCGCACGACGGCCTGCGGCCGGAGCGGCCGCTTATAAGGCGTACACACTTCACAGCTTCAGGAACATCCCACAGGTCAGGGACCTCCCGGAGAGCCGCCGGCGAGAAGTGGAGGTGGTCGGCAGCGTCCTGCCCTTCAAGACCAACAACTACGTCGTGGACGAACTCATCGACTGGAGCAGGGTTCCCGACGATCCCATCTTCATCCTGAATTTCCCCCAGAGGGACATGCTCAAGCCGAACGATTTCTCGGACATGGAGTCCATTCTCCTCAGCGGAGCGGACTCGAGAACGGTCCGGGAAACCGCAAACGCCGTCCGGCGCAAGCTCAACCCCCACCCCGCCGGCCAGATTGGCCACAACGTGCCGACCCTTCACGGCGACCGACTCGGGGGCATCCAACACAAGTACCGGGAGACGATGCTCTTTTTTCCAAGCCAGGGTCAGACCTGCCACGCCTACTGCTCCTTCTGCTTCCGATGGCCCCAGTTCGTGGGCGTTCAGGAATGGAAATTCGCCATGAAAGAAACGGAACAGCTCGTGGGCTACCTCCGGGAGCATCCGGAGATCACCGACGTGCTCTTCACCGGTGGCGATCCCCTGATCATGAAGACCAAGCACCTCGAGGCCTGCATCAACGGCATCCTGCACTCAGACCTGCCCCATGTCCAGACCATCAGGATCGGGTCCAAGGCCCTGTCCTGCTGGCCCTACCGCTTCCTGAGCGACGACGACGCGGACGACTTGCTCAGGCTGTTCGAGAAGGTCGCCGATTCGGGGCGCCACCTCGCGCTCATGGCCCATTTCAACCACCCTGCCGAGCTTAAAACGAAGGCCGTCAAGAAAGCAATCGCCAGAATCCGGTCCACCGGGGCGCAGATCCGCACCCAGTCCCCCCTCCTGAGCCACCTCAACGACGATCCCGCCCTGTGGATCGATATGTGGAAGGAACAGGTCAAGCTGGGCTGCATCCCGTACTACATGTTCGTGGTTCGCGACACGGGCGCGCAACACTACTTCGGCGTGCCGCTGGTGCGCGCCTGGGAGGTCTTCCGGGAAGCCTACTCCAGGGTGAGCGGCGTAGCCAGGACGGTCCGCGGGCCGAGCATGTCGGCCGATCCCGGGAAGGTCCAGGTCCTGGGCGTGACCAAGGTCGGCGACCGGAGGGTCATGTCGCTCCGTTTCATCCAGGGCCGCAACCCCGACTGGGTCCACCGGCCCTTCTTCGCCGAGTACGACGAGGAAGCCATCTGGCTCGACGAACTCAAGCCGGCCTTCGGCAAGACGCGCTTCCTTTTCGAAAGGGAAATGGCCGGGCTTTTCGCCGAGAACTGATAATGCGCGTCGGCTCCCGGCTTGGTGCCGACCACACCGTCATACGCGCTTGGCCGTCCCGATGGATTCCCCGGACCTGACATGGCCGGACTATTTCACGCCCCGGCCGGGCAGGATCACTATCCTGATCCACGCGATCCCCCCGCCCGATGACCACTCGACCGCTTGATGACTTCCCTCCTGGCATCCCCCAAGAAAATAAGCCACACTATGGGCCATGGCCGAACACGTCGAGAGGGCGAAGAAAAGCGAGAGGCAGGCACCCCCTTTCTGGGTGTTCAGCCTCTATTTCGCCGAGGGCTTCCCCTACAGTCTGGTGCGTCAGATTTCGACGGTCTATTTCAAGGACTTCGGAGCGAGCCTGCAGGCCATCGGCCTGACGTCACTCTACGGTCTGCCGTGGGTCCTCAAGTTCCTATGGGCGCCGCTCGCCGATGCTTTCGCCACCAAGAGGCACTGGCTTCTGGCCGCTGAGGTCGCCCTGGTTGGAGCTGCGCTGTCCCTGACCTTCGGATCCGCCACACCCCACGCGCTCGCGGTCGGCTCGATCCTGTTCCTGGTCACGGCCTTCTTCTCTGCCTCGCACGACATCGCCATCGACGGATATTACCTCGAGGCCCTGGACAGGAAAGAGCAGGCGAAATTCGTCGGCTACCAGGCCATGGCCTACCGGCTGGCCCTCATCGCCGGCGGCGGCGGGATCGTATGGCTTTCGGGCGTGACGAACTGGAGCACGGGCTTCGGGATAGCAACCGTTCTCCTTGCCGGACTCTTCTTCTTCCACTTCTTTTTTCTGCCCCGGGTGGAGGAACCGCAAGCCCCCGTGAGAAGACTGTTCATGCTGGCGGCGCGGCCGCGGAATCTCTTCGCGCTGATTGTCTGCGCGGTGGCCGTCTACGGCCTCTCTCTCCTGTGGGCTGCGCAGCCGGTGCAGACCTTCATCGCGCCGGCGAGGCCGTACCTCAAGAAAATAGGTCTTCCGGGCGTAATCACCATCGCCCTTTTGATCGCAATGCTCGGTTTTCTCGCCAACCTGCCCCGCCTGAAGCGCAGGCTCTACGCCTCAGACTCCTTTTATGCCAAGGCCTTCGTCGACTACCTGGACCAACCCAGGATCGGCGTCATCCTCGCGTTTCTCGTCTTCTACCGGACGGGCGAGTCCTTTCTGCTTGCCATGGTCTATCCCATGCTCAAGGACATCGGCGTCGACCGCGCGGAGTACGGTCTCCTCTACGGGACGTTCGGGATCGCCGCCTCCATAATCGGCGGTATTTTCGGGGGCCACCTCATCGGGCGTTTCGGACTAAGGAAAACCGCCTGGCCTCTCGTGCTGGCACAGAACATCCCGAACCTCCTTTACATGGTCCTGGCCTTTTCTTACAGGGCCATCTCGGGGCATCCCGATCTGGGAAGGGCCAACCTCGCCGTCGTCGGCGTCTTCGTCGTCCTGGAGGCTTTCGGAGCCGGCATGGGTACCGCGCTTTTCATGGTCTTCATCATGCGCACGTGCAAGTCGGCCTACAAGGCCGCCCACATGTCCATCGCCACGAGCATCATGAACGTCTCGTCGACCCTCGTGGGCGTCTTCTCGGGCTTCCTGGCGGCCTGGCTGGGCTTCCCCCTCTTTTTCGGGTTCACCTTCCTGGCCACCGTACCCGGAATGGCCATGATTCCCTTCCTGCCGCACATGAACGACACTACCGCCTGAGGGCCCCATCTCCGTCACGCCACCTGTCCCGCTGAGCCGCAATATCGGGCCGGCAGGCGGAATCCTCGCGCGTCGCGACTGTAAACCGAAGCCCGATTCCGAACCGGCCCCGCTTCCTTTCGAAAGCCCGTCGAGAGTGCGGTACTGATCCTTACCCTTCCTGCTTTATGACCAGCGGCGCATAAAGACCGGCGTAGGCTTTGTCCACGGAGACGATATGGTCATGGCGCTCGTCCGGCGCCCACATGCCCCGCGGCTCGACCATCTGCACCGACGCCTTCCAGGTAGAATCACCGGCTTTGTGCCACGACGAGTCGAACACCAGCCATGGCCGATGAACCGATTGATCCGAAGGGACGCTCAGGGTCCAACCGGCGGGGAGTTTCAGATCCAGCGTCACGCTCATTCGTTTCGCGAGGCCGTTCGCGTTGGCGCGAGCCCCCCAAGGCGGAGAAAGGACAATCTTCTCTTCCGGAGGAACCGGCGCCCGCCGCGGCAGACCGTTGGGCAAGCCCATGATCGTTGCGGCCAGAGCCAAAGGGCTGGCCAGAAGACGCGAACCGGACAGGTCCTGACAGCTGTCGAGGATTTTGAAACTGACGTCCAACTCGGTGTCTCGGGCGGCTGTCTGTGTGGGCCGTTTGAGTTCGAAATTGGTCAGGTCGAGCCCTTGTCCTAGAGAACCGAGTTCATTCAGAAGCACCTTCCGCATCGAATCGTGGGTGAACTTTGCGGCCACGGCTCCGACCAAGGGTGACCCTCCGTTGCTCCTGATTCTTGCCTTGCAGGCAAGCATACCCGACTCATCCAAGCGTGCATCGATGGCAATCTCTGCTTCTTCCATGGAGGGTACGCGCGTGTGAATGACGAAAGCCCCTTGGGCATTCTGGCCGACCGCGACCGCCGGAAGCCCTTCATGCCCGGGAAGCGGACTGCCGAAATCCGCTGTTTGAACCGTCGGGTCGACCAGAACCCAGCCCGCCGCCGGCCCCTCTTGGAGCGTGGACGGGTACCTTACCGCTTGGGACGGCAGGTGGACGGCGAGGATGACGTGGTTGAAGCCGCACGTCCCGACCGTGTCGAGCCAGGGGAAATAACGATCCGAAAAACGAAGGACAATCGGCGCGCTGTCTATCCCCTCCGCCCCGAGGAGGGCCTCGAGTAGCATGACCTTCCCTTTGCAGTCGCCCCGTCTTGAGCGGAGGGTTTCCTGCGTCGAGAGGGGCATCCATGCGTTGATCCCCTTCTCGTTGCTGTCGTCGTTGAGCACCTGCTTCTGCACGAAGCGCGCCAACCTGCAAGCTTTCTCATATGGGTGTCCGAGACCTGCGCACAGTTTCGCGGCTTCCGCCTTGACCTCGGCCATATCCATCTTGCCTTCATTCTCATGCCACGCCTTCGCGATCTTCCGCGCGAATCCCTGCCACCCTTCGGCGCTTGACAGCGATGCGAGAACGTACGGATAGAGAGCGTAGGTACCCGGCTGAAAGGCCAGCCCGTGAGGCATCCTGTCCCATGCCGGCACATCCTTCACCGCCAGGGTACCTTGTCTTCCCTCACTGATGCAGGCCGGCATTTTCTCGCCCTGTGGGAGAATGAGCTTGAACGTGAGCCCCCGGCGGACTGCGTCGGGGCTGATTCCAAAAGTCTCTTCAACGACCGGCTGATCCTCCGGGATGGTGCATACGGACCACGGCAGGAGCCCCCATTTATCAGTGAGGGTGTACTCCCACACGACCCGGTGGTGCGAGGGGATATCTTCGGCCCCCGTATAAAGCATCCCCATCTCCCCGGAGAAGGACACGCTCACCGAGACACGCTTCAGGTTGATGGTGTGCCAGATGAACCTCCGCTGAACGTTCAGGGCCAGATTGGAGAGCACGTAACGCCCTTCGTCGTAAGTGAGTATCTTCGAAAAGGCCTGCGGCCGGTCCGACATGTTCTCGAGGATGGCCCTGCAGCGGCGCACGATTTTCCCGCTGCCGTTGAGACTGAACTCGAGTTCCTGGTGGACGATGACCCACTTGTCGCTCTTCGCTATAAAGGGCCCCGACGGGGACGGCGCACCCAGGTAGGGCCTCGCCCATTCGGGCTTGCCCAACGCGGGAACCGCCAGCGAGACGGCTGCGAACACAAGGCAGAAGGCGATCCGGCGGCCCAACTCGAAGAACGACTGCCGGGTCATTCCAGCTCTCCCTGCGCGGGAAGGGTCACGACGCACCTGCTCCCGGCGAGCTTTGCCAGTTCATCCTCATAGATTTTCCAGGCCTGATACCGGTTCGACCCTATGATATAAGGCTGGTCGTATTCCAGGCGCGTCTGAATGGCCGGAGTCCCGTCCTTCTCAACGGCCCTTACGGAAAAGGTAATCCTGGTATGGTCCGGACCCTGAACGCTCACGGGGTTAGGCACGTCGACTATGGTCGAACCCTTGGGGAGACGGACCAGCCCGTCCAAGGTCACGTGGCCGCCTCTTCTGTACCAGATGGGTGTCTGTCTGTCCACGGCCGTGAAGGGGTTTGTGAAACCCACCATCAATGGGTCGACGTAGACCAGCCACTTGTCCTGCATGGGACTCGCGAAGCTCTCTCCCTGAACCTTACAGGAGACCTCGCTGGAAGCCGAGGAGCTTTGGGGGACTTTACCGGCCGAAAAGTCCGACATGACCAGCTTGGTGCCGGGCAAGGACATTTCCGATTTCAGCCTCTCCTGAACTTTCTTCTTTTTCTCAAGCGCTGAGGTCTTGTCCTTCTTGGATGGATGGTCCCTGCGATAATCCCTCTTCTTTTGCCACCAGCGGAAGGACCGCGCGGGAGCGCCCGCTTCGTTCAGGTCGATTTTTCCCTTCAGGCTTCCATCGGGGGAGAGAAGCACATCGTAATGGTACGCTATGCGGTCCTTTCCCGGTGGATTCATGGAAGTGTACGCCGAATGAAGTTCACCCTTTTGATCAGCCCAGAAGGCGAGGGAACCCTGATACGCCGCCGGGAGACACCTGTAAGGCATGGAAAAATCGCCAGGCATGAGAAGGACCCTCCCCTTCTGAGGGATTTCCACCATGACGACCTGACCGAAATGGTACACATAGGGATTCCGAATAATGGGCGAGAATCGCAACGAATAGCGATCGTCGACGAGACAGGGATTGTTTGTGATGTGGGCGCGGTCAAGAAGGTACGAGAGGTAAAGTGTGGCTTTCCACGGCGCCGAGTATCCGCGCTTCACGAGGGCCGAGAGCGTGTCGTCACGCCTTGCGTTCGGATTGTACGTAACTTGAGATTGGACGTAATCATAAAGGCGACGAACGCGTTCCTCGACGGGAAGCTGGGGGGGCGCGAGCTTCTCGACATCCACTTTCTTTGCCCTACCTGCGTGTTTGAGAAAATCATGATTTCTCAGTTTGAATCTCTTGAAAAAGTCGTCCCAGAATTTTGAAGTGTCGTCTTTGGGCCAGCGGAAGTTCGAGATTCTTCCCTCTGGATCGACGCCATAGTTCCATGAAGCACGCGCGACGGTATCGGCAAAGTTGATGTAACATAACAAAACGCTATGGTTTTTGTAATATGGGACAGAAATAGGTTCATCAGGATTCGGGGAAAATGGAAGGATATGCAATGTAACCGTACCCCCCTTTTCCCTTTTTATCTCGCTGGTCGTCCCGTCGTCTCCGAGAATCAGAACGGACCACCCGTAGCCGAGTACCCCGCCGTGGATGTCTATGCGGAAAGTCGTATCCAGCATGGTAGTGTTGGCGTAGGCAACGGGTTCGATTAGAGCACTGATCAGTCCTTCCCTGATGGTGACGAAGTGCACATCGAGTATGGCGCCAATCTCTGGCCGGGGAAAATTTACGGAGGCCAATTCTCCAAATACCTTATCCTGTCCCTTCTTGAGCTGGGTCTTGTGTATGTCGGTGTCCGGGTCGGCCTTCGTGATGGTGCCGTCCGGCGCCACCGTTCTCGCCTGGATGCTCTCGATCTTGGCATCGGGATCGTCGTTGAGATCGATGCTCGCCTGGCGGACCCCGTCTTCGTTCACCACAAGCATCCGGACGAATTCATCCCTGCGAACGCCCGGCGGAGAGGTCGGATAACTCTTGATATTAATTTTGCACAGCTTTGTCAGGGCCACTAGACCGGATTTTGACTTCAAACCCATGTCTTTCTTGAGCGTGGAGGCGCTCGGAAGCACGGGCCAGGCAAAAGCCTTCTCCTTCGAGCCCCAGGTGGTCAGTGCGGTGGCAGTGAGCAGGACTCCGAGGGCAATAAATCGCGCTGGTCTCATAAATCCCCCTTCCCGATTGTATCTGGGAGATTATCATGGCGACGCGGTGCGGTACAACTACGTCATAATGACATATTTCGGGTGGATTCCCGGAGGAGAGCGATCAGACCGTGAGGGCGGCGGCTCTCAGAACACGTGCAAGTCCTGATGCGTCGTCCCGGGAGAAGGCGGCATTTTCGCGGCTGTCAAGATCCAGGACGCCCCAGCAGGAACCGTCCTGCGACAGGCAGGGAACGACGACTTCGGACAGGTTGGCCGGATCGCATACGATATGGCCTTCGCCGAGGGCGTGGACGTCTTCCACTACCTGTGCTTCCCTCTCCCGCCAAGCTTTACCGCACACACCGTGCAGGCCTATGGGCGAACAAGCGGGCCTGGGGAGGCAGTAGAACAGGGTCATGGCGTTCCGCGCATCGTTGATCAGATAGAAGCCGAGCCAGGAGACGCTCTTGACCTCCATCTCCCGCCACAGGCACTCGACCACGGCCCGCATCCGTTCCTCGACCGAAGGGAGACGTGCAGCGGTTTCCGAAACGTGCCTGATCACCTCGCTATAGTCTCTACGCCTCATATCCAAACGCGCGCGCCCTCCTGCGGGAATGTCTTTCCGAGAATAGCCATCCAGGCGGTCGTGCTTCCACGTCTCTGGAGGCTTGCCTCCCCAAGCTGTGACGACCATACTATACTATAGTGGTAGATCCGTAGGCGCCGCAAGAAATATCCCCGGAGCGGTTCTGTTGCCAAGGGTGCGGGATTTGATTTCGGTAGAGGACGTCTTATAATAGGACAAATAGGTATGGAGGGCAGTTCATGAGAAAAGGAATAGTAGTTGCTTCCCTTATACTGGCCTTGGCGGCTGTTCCGGCTTTCGCCCAGGTCCACAAGGGAGATTTGGAAATCAGCCCCATGGTGGGGTACAGCTTCAACGGCGCCGAACTTCAAAACGGTGCCATGGGTTCTTTGTCCATCGGGTACAACTTCACTCGGGCGTGGGGGCTTGAGCTGCAGTTCGCCTACACCAACTCGGAGGTTTGGAATCTCAACCGTGACATGTACACCCTCAGGCTTTCCGGGCTGTACAATTTCACGCCTCAGAAAAAGACCGTTCCCTATCTGAAATTCGGGCTGGGTTCCACCGCCATGAGCCCCGACAATTTCGGAAACGTGTTCTCGGGAGACCAACAGGTGCACCTGGGCGCCGGCCTGCGATGGTTCCTGTCGCCTCGGGTCGCGGTGAGGATGGAGGCCCTGGCGGCCTACACCTACAACGCCAAATACGGCAACCTGCACGATTATAAGGTGACGATGGTCTCGCCCGGCCTTCCGATTCCACCCTTCCCACCTCCCGTCTATAGGGTAGATACGGTTTATCCCGTCAAGAACACTTACATGAAGTACGAGGTGATGGTAGGCTTCTCGTTCTTCCCCAGGAAGGGCGCACATCCGCCGGCGCCGGCCCCGATGGCCCAACCGGTCCCCCCGCCGCCGCCACCGCCGCCGCCACCGCCGCCACCGCCGCCGCCGGCCCCCGAAGAAAAGGAACCGGCCAAACCGCAGATGATGACGATCAGCGTAAACGAGGTCATCTCTCACTTCGTGTTGAACAAGTGGAAGCTGCCTTCGAGCGGAGTCGCGCTGCTCGACGAGGCCGTGTCGAAGCTGGAAAAATACCCCCGGCTTCGCGTTAACATCGTGGGCTACACGGACAGCACCGGCCCGGCGAAGTGGAATGCGATCCTCTCCACGAGGCGGGCGGAATCGGTCAAGAAATACCTCGTGAACCACGGTATTTCTGAAGACCGCATCGAATCCGTCAGCGGCAGGGGCCCCGCCGACCCGATCGCGGACAATGGCACCAAGGAGGGGCGCTCCAAGAACCGACGCGCAGAGGTAAAGTCCGTCGAACCCCTGGAGGTACCGGCGAAATAGAGCATCCCCGACTGACCGTGTACAGGGGGCGGGGCAACCCGCCCCCTTTTCGGTGCTTCAGGCCCGCCTTTCCCGTCCCGGATTCCGGACAGCATCCGAAGGAGACGACAAGTGCCTCCGCTCTGCGACCGGCTCTACATGCCATGTTCTACGGGCGATAGGGGCCAATCACGCCCATGGCACCCCTATTGCTTGGAAGCAGGTGGAGGTTGGAGAAGATGAATATAATGCGCTTGATCTCAGTCGTCGTAATTGTCGCGACCCTGGCCTTGCCGGCAGCCACGTGGGCCGCCGGAAATGCTGCGCCCACGCAGGTACTGACGTTCCAGGACCTGACACCAGAGGAGGCCCCCGCGGTTCTCTCGGTTGCCGACCAGATGGTATGGGACCGCACGACCGGCGTTGCGGTTGCCGAAGTCCCAGTTTCCCTTATTCCGCGCCTGGAGCGGGTTGTCAAGTCGAACCTGGTCCGGACCGAAAAGGCCCTTGGATTCGAAGGCACGGTGCGGACATTCCTGCCCGGGTACGGGAACGGCCGGGCCGAAGGCCGTGAAGGAGCCGCCCGGTACGCCGTCATGAAACCGGTTGAGATGGTCAAACCCCCCGCTCTTCAGGTACGGGACAGAGTAAGGCCCGAGCGGCGGAACGCCGTTCGGACCGAGGACGGCTCCTGCCTTTACCAGGGCTTTGAAACACTGCCCATATGGTACGAGAACGGGGGAGACTGGTGGCACTACCAGGGAGGACAACCCGACAACAACGCGGGCGATTACTTCTGGCTGGACTCGGACTGCGACGCCTTCGACGGCTCCTGGAGCGCCGACGCCGTGCTCGGGGGCGATCTGGGCATCAGCCTCCCCTGCGGGGCCACCTACGACTACAATACCGATTCATGGATGGAGTACGCACCGTGGATCACCTGCGCCTACCAGGCCCCGGGCGCCGAACTGGATTTCTACGGCAGGGTGCAATCCGAAGCCAATTACGATTTCTTCTACTATCTGGCCTCGGTAGACGGGATCAATTACTACGGGTACAGCCTTTCCGGTGACTTTTCGGACACCTGGTACCTCTTTTCCAAGGACCTGAGCAGATGGACGAGCCTGGGCGACCTGACCACCTATCCGCACTTTGCACTGGCTTTCGTCTTCCAGTCGGACGACGTTAACAACGCCGGCTTCGGGGCCAGGGTCGACAATATCTCGCTCTACACGACTTCCATTGCCATCGATCGAGCCTTCAAAGTCGGAAACCCATTCAGGCTCAAGATCTACGGCGCGGGCTTTCTGCCCGGCGCCTGGGTGTATATCGACGGGGCGGCCGTTCCCAAAGTGAAGTACAAAGGTCCAAACCTCATCGTGGCCAAGAAGGGACGGGCCCTCAAGGCCATGATCCCGAGAGGAACACCGGTGTGCGTGACGGTGGTCAATCCGAACGGGGGCACCACCCCGTGCTACATGTTCACGAGGTAACAGGGAATAGAAGGGGATGCATTCTCCTGGCAAGGAGCACCGCGGAGAAGCGCCTGGGATTTCGGATTCTTATTGGTCGTGAATGGTCTTGAGTTCGAGCACTTCGAAAGTCCGCGTGCCCCCAGGCGTTTCGACCTCCACCTCGTCGCCCTCGCGCCTGCCCAGCAGGGCCTTGCCGATGGGCGACTGGACCGAGTACTTACCGCTCTGTATATCGGCTTCTTCGTGTGTGACCAGCCTGACGGTCAACTCCGAGTCCTTATCCACATCGTAGAGCTTCAGGTGGCTTCCGTAGGCGGCCTTGTCCCTGGGGATCGAGGACAGATTGATGACGGAGAGCGCCGCAATGCGTTGCGTGAGCTGCCTTACGCGCGCCTTAACGTATTGCTGGCGCTCGAGCGCCATCTGATATTCGGCGTTTTCCGAAAGATCACCAAGCTGTCGCGCCCTGTCTATTTCCCTGGGCAGCTCCACTCTCAGTTCGTGATCGAGTTTTTTGAGATCCTGTTCGAGGGCCTTGCGAGTTGCGTCAAGGCCACCGTTTGGAGCGGCCATGTAAACCTCCTTCTTTGATCCTCAATTGTGCCGACTGCGCTCCGGCTGAACCCGCCGCCTCAGCGCTGATAACAGTGCCGGTGGACTCTAAAGTCCCAAAAACATTATACTAGATTTAAAGTTGCATTAGGAGGCGTTCATGCCCGAAAGGAATATCTCCTTCATCGAATCGATCAAGGAACGAACGAAGATCGATTTCCAGAACCTCCACTGGGAAGGCTCCTTCAAAGATTACCTGGGCCTGGCTCACGACCAGCCGCACGTAATCAGAACCGCGTATCAGCGCCTTTACGACATGATTCTTTCTTACGGACGTGAGGAAATCAGCGACGGGCGCTCCACCACCTACCGCTACACCTTCTTTTCCGACCCCATAGGACAGGGGGAGGACGCCATCTTCGGCCTCGACAGTACCCTGTCCCGGCTGGTCAACATTTTCAAGTCCGCCGCGTACGGATACGGACCGGAGAGGCGTATTCTACTGCTGCACGGGCCCGTCGGATCGGCAAAGTCCACCATCGTCCGGCACTTGAAGCGAGGGCTGGAGGATTACAGCAGAAAACCCGAGGGCGCCCTGTACTCATTCCGCTGGAACATTCAACCGGAGGAGTCCGGCCGTGCTCGGGTGCGTGAGACCGACCAGTTCGCCTGCCCCATGCACGAGGAGCCGCTCAAACTGATTCCCGCCGAGTTCAGGGGGGACATCGTCGAGCAGATCAACGCCAAGTCCACGCTGCCCTACAGGCTCAAGGTGGAAGGCGACTTGTGCCCCGCGTGCCGCAAGATATTCTGGGACCTCATGCAGAAACACGAGGGAGACCTGGAAGAAGTCCTGAGCCACGTCCAGGTGTACCGGCTCCTCCTCTCGGAAAAGGACAGGATCGGTATCGGGACCTTCCAGCCCAAGGACGAGAAGAACCAGGATTCCACGGAACTCACCGGCGACGTCAACTACCGCAAGATAGCCATCTACGGATCGGACAGCGACCCACGGGCATTCAACTTCGACGGAGAGCTCAACATCGCGAACCGTGGCATCATCGAGTTCATAGAGATTCTCAAGCTCGACGTGGCGTTCCTCTACGATCTCCTGGGCGCAACCCAGGAGCACAAGATCAAGCCCAAGAAGTTTCCGCAGACCGACATCGACGAGGTCATCCTTGGCCACACGAACGAGCCGGAGTACGTGAAACTCCAGAACAACGAGTACATGGAGGCGCTGCGGGACCGAACCATCAAGATCGATGTCCCCTACATCACCCGGCTGGCGGACGAAATCCGAATCTACACAAGAGACTTCAACAAGAAGAAGATCACCGGGAAGCACATCGCCCCCCACACGCTGGAGATCGCCTCCATGTGGTCCGTCATGACCCGCCTCGAAGAGCCGAAGAAGCAGGACCTCACGCTCGTCCAGAAGATGAAACTCTACGATGGGCGGACGCTCCCCGGTTACACCGAGGACACGGTGCGTGAACTGCGGCAGGAGGCCTCCCGGGAAGGGATGTCGGGCATCTCCCCCCGGTACATCCAGGACAAGATGTCCAACGCCCTCGTCACCGACATCAACGAACAGTGCATCAACCCCTTCATGGTGCTGAACGAACTGGAATCGGGCCTCGCCCACCACAGTTTGATATCCAGCGAGGAGCAACGCGCCAAGTTCAAGGAACTCCTGAGCGTCGTGAAGGAGGAATACGAAGACATCATCAAGAACGAGGTCCGGCGAGCCATTTCCGCGGACGAATCGGCCATCTCGAGTCTCTGCTCCAATTACATCGACAACATCAAGGCCTACACGCAGGGCGAGAAGATCCGGAACAAGTTCACGAGCAAGATGGAAGAACCGGACGAACGGCTCATGCGCTCGATCGAGGAAAAGATCGCCATCCCGGAGACCCGGAAGGACGATTTCCGCCGTGAAATCATGAACTACATCGGCGCCCTCGCCATCGAAGGCAAGAAATTCGACTGGCGAACCGACGAGCGCCTGAGAAGGGCCCTCGAGATGAAACTTTTCGAAGACCAGAAGGACACCATCAAGCTGTCCGCGCTCGTGTCCAACGTCATCGACAAGGACACCCAGGAGAAGATCGAGGTGATCCGCGGACGCTTGATCAAGAACTACGGCTACTGCGAGATATGTTCGAAGGACATCCTCGAGTACATTTCCTCCGTCTTCGCCCGAGGTGACGAAAAGGAGGAACAGGAGTAGCACCGGCCTCCCGTCGTGACTGCTCCACCGGCTGTCTGCCGGCGCGAAAAGGTGGTCCCGGCCGGGACGGCCCTCTTGAGGCGATCCCATGACCTTGCGCATACACAGCGATCACGCGCGTTTCCGAGCCATCGTGAAAGGCCGGATACGGCGCAACCTCCGGCGATTTATCGTGCAGGGCGACATCGTGGCCCAGAAGGGCACCAGGAAGGTCAGCATTCCCCTGAACGAGATCCGGCTTCCCAGGATCCGGCACGCATGGGACGAGCAGTCCCAGGTCGGCCAGGGCAAGGGTAAGGAAGGCGACGTTCTCGGGCAGGACGATCAGGCAGGAGAAGGCTCCGCGGGAGAAGCGGGCGATCGGCCCGGCGAACATCCTCTTGAGGTCGATATCTCCTACGACGAACTCGCGCAGATCCTCGGCGAGGAACTCGAACTGCCCCGCATCAAGCCCAGGGGCCAGAAGGTTCTGACGAGCGCAACCGGACGCTTCACCGGCATCAGGCGGTCCGGACCGGAATCCCTGATCCACTTCAAGCGGACCTTCAGGACCGCCCTCAAGAGGACAATAGCGAGCGGCGAGTACTCCCCGGGCGATCCCATGGTCATCCCCGCCCGCGAAGACAAACGGTACCGGGCCCGGAAGGAGGTGCTTCTCCCCCAGTCCGCGGCCGCCATTATCTACATGATGGACGTATCGGGCAGCATGGGCGACGAGCAGAAGGAGATGGTCAGGATCGAGGCCTTCTGGATCGATCTCTGGCTAAGAGCGAACTACAAGAACCTGAAGATCCGCTACATCACACACGATGCGGAGGCCCGGGAAGTCGACAGGGACACCTTCTTCAAGAGCCGGGAATCCGGCGGCACGCTGATATCCTCCGCCTACACCGAGGCGGCCAAGATGGTCAGAGCCGACTATCCTTCCGAAGACTGGAACCTCTACCTTTTCCATTTTTCGGACGGCGACAACTGGAGTGACGAGGACAACGCCCAGTGCCTGGATATCCTGTCGGAGCGCCTCCTGCCACAGGCGAACCTCTTCGCCTACGGGCAGGTCAAGAGCGCCTACGGCTCCGGCGCGTTTTACAGCGTCCTGGACGGGGCCTTCGAGGACAAAGAGAACATCGCGCTGAGCAAGATCGACGACAAGGAACAGATCCTCGACTCCATCCGGACGTTCCTGGGAAAGGGGCGGTAGGCATGCAAAGCGCACCGTTCGCGGCCAATCACGAGGGCGCCTCCGCGAAAGACGGTCACTGCCCCTCACCCGCTGCGGTCTGGGGGATGCCGTACGCGGTCGGTCTGACGTGCCACCGGTCCGCGGTCCTTCGTGGCACGAAGCCCGTCAGGGAGGATGCGTCATGAGGCATCCCGATCCGAGAGCGCTGAAGCGCCTGGACTTCATCCCCTTCCCCGAAGAGCTCGTGCAGGTCAAGCGGGAATTCCTTGCCTACGCCCGGGGACAGGGGCTCGATCCGGGCGAGATCATCTTCGACTTCCTGACGTCGTCGCAGGTGAGCGAGGCCGCTGCATACGACGGATTTCCAGCCCGGTATCCACACTGGCACTACGGCATGGTCTTCGACCAGATGGAAAAGAAGCAGAAGTGGGGCCTGGCGACCATATACGAAATGGTGATCAACAATAATCCAGCCTTCGCTTACCTGCTGGAGGGATCGACCCCCGTCATACAGCGAATGGTCATCGCTCACGTGCTGGGGCACTGCGACTTCTTCAGGCGGAACGCCTGGTTCCAGGGCACGAACAGGAACATGCTCAACGAAATGGCCAACCACGCGGCCAGGATAAGGCGCTACGCGGATCGCCACGGGTTCGAAAGGGTGGAGCGTTTTCTGGACACGTGCCTGTCGCTGGAGAACCTCGTAGACCCGAACCTCCTTTTCTGGCGAGCAAAACATGCGCGTGCAAAGGCAGGGGAAAGCCGTGAGGAGGCGGAGGAGTCCCGGGCCGAACCGAGGTTCACCAGCCCCTACCTCTCTTCTTATTACAGGGGAACAATGCGCACTCCCCAGGCGGTCAGAACGAGGGACGAAGACGACGAGTACGGGGAGATGCGCCCCTTCCCCGAAAAGCCCATCAGGGCGGTCCTCGACTTCCTCGTGGATAACGCCCCCCTCGCGGACTGGGAGAGGGACGCACTTGACATAATCCGCAATGAGGCGTATTACTTCCTCCCGCAGCGGCTCACCAAGATCCTTAATGAAGGGTGGGCGGTTTTCTGGCACAAGAGGATCATGGTGGCCCGTGGGTTGCGCCCTTCGGACATGGTCGAATACGCAGATGAACATTCGAAGATCATCGCGGCTTTCAGGGGGCGAATTAATCCCTACCGGCTCGGTTACTATCTTCTGGAAGACATCAAGGTCCGGTGGGACAAGGGAAGACACGGCCCGGACTGGGAGATCTGCCAAGATCGCCTCACACGGGAGCGCTGGGATACCAGGGAGATGAAGGGCATGGAGAAATTGCTCGAAGTGCGCGCGGCCTATAACGACGCGCAATTCGTCGACGAATTCATGACCCCTGAATTCGCCCAGGCTTCGGGCTATTTCACCTATCGGCACCATCCCAGACAGGGCGCGTACGTCATAGAGAGCCGTGAGTTCGACAAGATCAAACAGACCCTCCTGACCCACCTCACCAACGGCGGAGAGCCCATCCTGGAGCTGACCGACGCCAACTATGCGAACCGCTCCGAGTTGTACCTCCGTCACATTCACGGCGGCGTGGACCTCAGGATCGATGAAGCCCGCCAGACGCTCCATTCTCTATATGCCGTCTGGCGCCGTCCGGTCAACCTGGAAACCCAGCAGGAAGGCAAAAAGAGGACCTTCAGTTACGATGGCCAGAGAGATGGAGAAAGCTGACCTTTAGGGAAAGGGTGAGACATGAAAAAGACGGTGCTCATAATAATCCTCGCGGTCCTTGTTCTCTTTTGCCTCATTTCCATCGCGGTGGGGGGTTTTTTCGGCTGGCGCTTCTATCAGAAGCACAGGATGACCCAGGCCTCGATCAAGACCACCGTCGAAAAGCAACTCTCCGAAACCGTTCCGAACCAGGAAGAGAACGAGCCGCAGGTGCAGTCCGAACAAGGACAGCCTGAGCAGGCGCAGCCACAGGAAGCACCGCAGGCGGAGGCTCCGGCCGAGCCGACCCAGTCCGACTCCGGGATGACCCCGCAAACGACGGCACCGGATGAGGCGGCCTCCCCGGAGTCCGAAGAAACCACCCAGGAGGCCGAAGCCGAGCCTGTCCCCACCCGTGAACCGCAAAGGAAAAGGGCACCGGCCAGGCCTTCCCCCGCCGCGGCTCCGGTTCCCGCGCCTTCACCGGAACCCGCGCCCGCCAGCCAGCCGCAGCACGAGACCGCGGCCGCCCCGCAGGCACCCGCCGAGGCCGCTCCTCAGACAGCCGTGACCGAACGAAGAAAGAAAGAACCGCGCGGTACGCTCGGCCTCATCTTCGAATCGAAACTGGATCAAGGAGAGGTTATCATCCACGTTGACGGCAAGGTCGTCGTCGCCAAGGCCTTCACTGCGTCCCCGGAAAACAGGTTCCGCCTTACCAAGGGGCTGCGCCTGGTACCTGGACAGCACCGGGTCAAGGTCAAGGTTGCCATGCCCGACGGAAAGAACGAAATCAAGGAATGGACCGTGATGGTCGTCAAGGGCGGCGACACGGTCTGGAAGATCGAAATGAAGAGGTTCCCGAGGACCCTCGATGTCAAACCGATTACATGATCAGCGGTGCGCACGGGATGCGATCCGGCGCTTCGCGCTTGCGGGAGGAAATGATTGCCTAGAGGACACAAGGGCCACATTGCGAACGAACTGCGTCCGAAACGACTGCTGATAAGGGCCACCGGCCTCATGGGCTCGCCTATCAAAGTCCGTCACGATTTTCGAGCCGGGGAGGAACTGTTTCTCCGCTGGATCGTCCTGTCTCTGACGATCGGCTTGGCCACGGGTGCTTTCGTCGCCGTTTTCGACTTTCTGCTCAGGGACCAGGTGGTCCCTATCCTGTACAACATTCGCAACCCCACCCTCTATCTCCTGCTTCCCGCGGCGGGCCTGATCCTGGCGGCCCTCGTGGTCAGGTATTTCGTGCCCAGCAAGGAGAGCTCGCTCACGGAAGACTACATCCTCGTCTACCATGATCCCCGCCGCCACATGCGCCTGGGCAATCTGCCCGGCAAGATGGTGGCTTCTTTCCTGACCCTGGCCTTCGGGGGAAGCATGGGGCTGGAAGGCCCGTCGATCTATGCGGGTGCATCGCTGGGCGACTGGTTTCAACAGCGGTTCAAGAAGCTCTTCCGGCGCGAGGACCTCAAGCTGCTACTCGTGGCCGGCGGCGCGGCCGGCATGGCCGCCATCTTCAAGGCTCCGCTCACGGGCGTGGTGTTCGCCATGGAGGCGCCGTACAAGGACAGCCTGGCGGCGAGGGCTCTGGTTCCAGCGCTCGTCGCCTCGTCGGCCAGTTACCTCACCTTCGTCCTGCTCGCCGGCAGCGAGCCCATCTTCGCCCAGTCGGCCCAGTTCGGATTCAAGGTAATGGATCTCGCCATGGCCCTGCTGCTCGGCATCGCCTGCGGGATCGGTGCGCGCATTTTCGTGTGGCTCACGAAGATCGTGACGAAATTCATGGACAGGTTCTCGTCCATAAATCGAGCCGCGATCGCCGGGCTCATCGTCGGGGCTCTCGGCCTCCTGATCTTCACCATCTTCGGCGAGCCCTTCATTTACGGCCCGGGGTACATGCTCATCAAACACCTTCTGGCCCAGCGCGATCCGTTCCTTCTCATCCTGCTGCTCCTGGGCTGCAAGATGGCGGCTACGTCCTTCACCTGCGCGGGGGGCGGCGTTGGCGGGCTGTTCTTTCCCATGGCCGTCATGGGAACCGCCATGGGTGCCGGGTTCAGCCATTTCGTGCCGGCCGCCCACGGCTCTCTCTATCCGATCATCGGATTGGCGGCTTTCGTGGGGGCGGGATACCGGACGCCGCTCGCCTCGGTAGCCTTCGTGGCGGAGACGACGGGCAGTCCCTGGGCGCTGATCCCTGCCATGATCGCATCCGTCGTGGCCTTCCTGACAATGGGTGACACGGGTATTTCCGACGAACAGCGGAATCTCGCCGGCCAACCCTTCTCGCCCGGTGCGCCGCATTGAACACGGCCTGCGGCCTCCGCTCCCCGGCAGATCTCACGACTGTCCGGGGGGCGGAGGCTCCGTGGCCATCTTCAGGGTTCCCGTGGACGGGTCGTAATCTTCAAAGGACACGGGCGGGTACCCCGCCCTAGATGGTTTCAAGCCTGCAAGCCGCGCAAGGCGGCGAGATAAGCCGGCCCGGCGGGGCTCCTTGTGGCCGAAACACGCCTCCAGCCCCCGCAGGGAATCGGGATCGGCTGCGTGGCCGGCCTCGGCGAGCCTGCACAAAGCCCACATGGCGCCGGATTCGAAAGGCTCTTCCACCATGTACTGGGGAAGGAGGTGGGCGAACTCCGGCCTCAGGTCCGGCCGCATCGCGAGGATCTCGCCGATGGCTTCGGGTGCCATTCTGCAGAGGTTGCCCGACTCGTCGCACATTGTCCAGATGAATGATCGAATGACTTCCCGCACGGCCCGGTCTTCCGGGAAAAGAGCCTTCGCCTTGACGCCGAGGGCCTCGACGGCCCGCCACCGGACCAGCGCCTCGTTGTCCTGAACGAAGAGCATCAGAGCCCTTAATATCTGGCCCCCTGTGGCCGGCAGTTTCTCGAGGGCGTCCCAGTCCCGCCGGGTCAGAATATCTCTTATGGCGTCATAGCGCTCGCGCCTCCTCACGGCCGTCCTTTCCCCAATTCGCCCATCGCGCGCCTCAATTCCGCCTTCGCGACCCGATAGCCGTATTCCGTGCGGACCTTGGCCGCCTCGGCTTCCGCCAGGTTCGTCTCGGCGTCCAACAGATCCGTGATGGTTCCGGCGCCCACTTTGTAGCGCTCGTCGGCCATCCGGAGGCTTTCCCGGGCGTCGGCGTTGAGCGCTTCGACGGCGACGGCCGAGTCGTAGGCCTTCACCACGTCGGCGTGCGCGGTCCAAATCTCTTGTCGTACGCCAAGCTCCGCCTGCAGTCGTTCATTTTCCGCCTGGCTCAGCTTTGCCCGGGCCCGGGCAAGGGTGTGCCTGCGTTCAAATCCCGTGAAAACGGGAATTTGAACGGACACGCCCACGGCCCAGTTCTTGTCCATCGGAAAGAAGGCGTTGTCGAGCCTGCCGTAAGCCGCCTCGGCCGTTACGGTCGGTCCGTAGGCGCTCCTGGCGGCCCTGACGCTTTCCCTTCCGGCCGCTTCCCTGTTCGCGGCCGCCCGGAGCTCCGGACGGCCGGCAACGGCCTTTTTCATGGCGTCGTCCATGGAGAAACTGCCGGGGGGCGCGAGGGCCGGTCCGACTTCCCGAATTCTGAGCGGAGTCTCGGCCGGCCTGCCCATGGTCGTATTCAGGTTGCCTCGCGCCACGTCCACCGCGCTCCGGGCGCCGACGAGGGCAAGGCGAGCATTCGCCAGACTGACCCTGGCCCGGAGAACATCGGCGAGGGGCACGGCTCCGACCTCTTTCCTGGCCTCTGCCAGGCGCAGGTGGTCCTCGCTTCTTTTTAAGCTCTTCCGGGCCACGGAGAGGTCCGCCTCTGCTGCCAGAAGGCCGCAAAAAGACTTGTACACACCCAAAACCGTGTCCTGCCCCTTCTGCAACGCGGACTGTGAAGCCTCGGCGCTCATGGCTTCCGCCCTGTGCGTCGAGGCCTTTCTCAATCCGCTGTCGAACAGCGTGTAGCTGCCTTGCAGGCTCAGGCTGTACTGGTCTGTCGGGCCTATGACGTTGTCGATGGGACCGAAAGGAAGAGCCTGGATCGAATTCGGCAGGAAGGCCCTGCTCTCCCAGCGCCTGTAGCCGGTTTGAAAATCCAGCCGCGGGAAGTAGCCTGAACGGGCGACGCCCTCCGTCTCCATAGCCGCCCGGGCCCCGTTTCTGGACGCTTCGAGGCCGGGATTGGAAACAAGGGCCGTGCGGACGCAGTCTTCCAGCGTCATGACCGGACCTGAAGTGACTTTCCGCTCTGTGTGGGAACCGGAAGTCGTCTCGGATGCGAGAGGAGAGCCGCCCGAAATGCAGAACACGGCGGCGACCAACATCAGGGCGGGGACGAATCCAAGGGACAATCGTTCGGACATGGTTCGGTCTCCTTAGGCCATGGTTTTCTTGAACCGGGCGGCGGCGAGGGCGAGCAGGATCGTGCCCAGCACCAGCAGGCCGGCCATCTGAGGCCACAGCACGGCGACGCCGATCCCTTTCAGGAAGACGCCGCGGATGATCACGATGAAGTAGCGGAGGGGATCCACCAGCGTCAGCCACTGGATCGCCACGGGCATGTTGGCGATGGGATAGATGAACCCCGACAGCAGGACGGCCGGAAGCATGAAGAAGAAGGCGGTCATCATGGCCTGCTGCTGCGTCTCGCTCATCGTGGATATGAGGAGCCCCACACCCAGCGTGCACATAAGGTAGAGCGCGGTGGAGAAAAGGAGAACGAGGGGGTCGCCCTCGATGGGGATCCGGAACCAGAAAACCGCTATGAGGCTGATCAACACGACATCCAGAAAGCCGATGAGCGCAAACGGCAGGGTCTTGCCGAGGATGAACTCCACCCGGCCGATGGGGGTCACCATGATCTGCTCGATGGTGCCGATCTCCTTTTCCCGCACGATGGCCATGCTCGACAGAATGACCGAGATGACCATGACCAGCAGCGCGATAACACCGGGCACGTAGAAGTTTCGGCTCTCCAGGTTCGGGTTGAACCAGGCGCGCCAACGCAAGGTCACCGGCGAAGGGGGAATGACGCGGCCCGTCATGGCCTCGACGCGACGTACCAGAACGTCCGCGTTGTATCGAGCCCCGATCTGGGACGCGTAGTTGAGAACGATCCCTGCCGTATTGGAGTCGGTGCCGTCCAGAAGGATCTGCAGTTTTCCCGTTCGCCCCGCGGCCACGTCGTCTCCGAATCCCCTGTTGATCAGGAGAACGGCCCTGGCGTGCCCTCCATCGAGGACCGGCCTGACGTCACTCTCGCTGTTGAGATAGTCGACGAATTCGAAATGCTGCGAGCCTTCGAAACGTGCGAGGAGCTGCCTGCTCTGCACGCTGTTGTCCAGGTCCAGAACGGCCGTTGCGATGTTGCGAACGTCCGTCGTGACCGCGTACCCGAAGATGATCACCTGAAAGATGGGGATGACAACGATGACGGCCCGCATGCGCGGGTCCTTGAGCATCTGGATGAATTCTTTTATGAGCATGTGTTTTAGACGTTCGAACATGTCAGACCTCAGGCCAGTTGCTTCTTGAACTTCTTGAGCGACAGGGCCAGCATGAGCACCGCGAAGATCACCAGAAAAATGCCGTCCGACCAGAGGACCGCCGGTCCCACGCCCTTCAGGTAGAGCCCCCTGAGCATGGTCACGAAGTACCGGGCCGGAACGAGATACGTCACCATTTGGAGGGCCTTCGGCATGTTGGCGATATCGAACATGAAGCCCGAGAGAAGAAACGCAGGAAGGAAGGTCAGAACGAATGCGAACTGGCTGGCCATGAGCTGGTTCTTCGTGGCGATGCTGATGAATATCCCGAGCGCCAGCGCTCCCACAAGGAACACGGAAGACATGCCGAAGAGGGCCAGGACGCTGCCTCGAAGCGGCACGCCGAATACGAAACGTCCCATCAGCACCGAAAGGAGCATGTCCAGCATGCCTACGGCGAAATAGGGAATGAGCTTGCCGATGATGAGTTCCGCTCCCTTGAGGGGCGTGGATATGAGCTGTTCCATCGTCCCCGTTTCCCACTCGCGCGCCACCGTGAGGGAGGTGAGCAGCGCCGCGATGATCATCATGATGACCGCGATGAGCCCCGGCACGATGAAGTCAGTCGAATCCATGTCGGTGTTGTACCAGACCCTCGGATACAGCTCCAGGGGGAGGGAAAGGGGCCGTCCGAGCATCCTCCGCGCGAGTCTTATCTGCACCCCGCCTGCATACGTCTGGACTATTGCCCGCGCGTACCCGATGGCCAGGGAGGCCGTGTTGGCGTCGCTGCCGTCCACGAGCAACTGAACGTCCGTTCCCCGGCCCGATTCCAGCTTGCGTTCGAAATCAGTCGGGATGACGAGTGCCATAAGGGCATCGCGGCGGTCCACGGCCCGGACGATGGACCGGTAATTGTCCGCCGTACCCGCGAGCGTGAAATACCGTGAACCCGTGAACCGGTCCACGAGATCCCGGCTGGCGGGCGTATTGTTCTGGTCCCATACCATTATGGGCACGTTGTCCACATCGAGCGTGAGCGCAAATCCGAACAGGAACAGAAGGACCATGGGCAGAACGATGGCGATTCCGAGCGCCCTGGGATCGCGAACGATGTGGATAAACTCCTTGCGGGCGACGGCCCACGTGCGACGCGCCTTCATGGTGCCGCCTCCATCAGGCGCCCGGTTGACTCCGTGGCTTGTCTCATCGTGCGAACTCCTTCTGCGGCGTTTCGGCGCGGTCGCGGGCCTCGATGAGGGACACGAACACGTCTTCCAGCGAAGGCGTGATCCGTCTCAGCTCAACGACATTGAAGCCGGCGCGGGGAAGATCCTCCCGCAGCCGCCCGGCCAGTTCTTCCGCATTATCGGCGGCCGCGTGGATCTTGTTTCCGAACAGCGCGGCCTCCTTGACGCCGGGAATCGCCTCAAGGGCCGCCATGGCCTGGAACGGTCTGTCGCACGCCACCTCCAGCACCTCGTCCCGCATGTAGAGAGTCTTGAGCTCCATGGGGGTGCCCGTCGCGATGAGTTCGCCCCTGTAAATGAGCCCCAGACGGTCACAATACTCGGCCTCTTCCATGTAGTGCGTCGTGACGAAGACCGTGACCCCCCGCCCGGCCATCTCGTAGATGAGATCCCAGAAGCTGCGCCGGCTGATCGGATCGACGCCCGATGTCGGCTCGTCGAGGAAGAGAATCGGCGGCTCGTGGAGGAGCGCACACCCGAGCGACAACCGCTGTTTCCAGCCCCCGGGCAGGAGGCTGGTGGCCGTTTTTCGATGGTCTTTCAGGTTTGCCATCTCGAGAACCCAGGCCTTTCGCGCGGCCTTTTTCTCGCGGGGTATGCGGTAGATCCCGCTGTAGAAATCGATGTTCTGCTCCACCGTGAGGTCCTCGTAGAGCGAGAACTTCTGGCTCATGTAGCCGATGTTGCGCTTGATCGCTTCGGGCTCCCTGTTGATGTCGAACCCGGCCACGGTCCCGCTTCCCGATGTCGGCGCGAGAAGACCGCACAGCATGCGGATGGTCGTCGACTTTCCGGCGCCGTTGGGACCCAGGAAACCGAAGACCTCTCCCCGTCCGACGCTGAGGCTGATTTTGTTGACGGCGACGAAGTCCCCGAAACGGCGTTCGAGGTCGCGGATTGTCACGGCATTGTCACCGTTCGGGACGGGCCTGGTGCTCATGGCGCATCTCCCGAAAGGGATGAGACGAAGACGTCCTCGAGAGTCGGTTCGACCACGCGCGCGTCGCCGCAGCTGATGCCGGCGGCTTCCAGCGCCGAACGAACGCGCGCGCGCGCTTCGGTGGTTTCCCCGACGACGATATGAAGGCGATCCCCGAACGCTGTCACCGACCCGAACCCCGAAGACCTCAGCACATCAGCCGCGCGCCGTGCCTCCCCGCACGTCACCTCCAGGAGAGAACCCCGCATGAGCGACTTCACCTCCGCGGGCGTACCCAGGGCCATGAGGCGTCCCTTGTGCATGAGCCCCACGCGGGTGCAGCGTTCAGCCTCGTCCAGGTACGCGGTGGACACGAAGATGGTGACGCCTTCCTGGAGCAACTTGTAGAGGATGCGCCAGAAGTCCCTGCGCGACACCGGATCCACGCCGTTCGTCGGCTCGTCCAGGAAGAGAACCTTCGGCGTGTGAATGAGAGCGCAGGCCAGGCCGAGCTTCTGTTTCATACCTCCCGACAGGTTTCCAGCAAAGCGCTTCCTGAAGGGCGTGAGATTCGAAAATGCCAGCAACTCGTCCATCCTGGTCCTGAACAGTCTCCCCGTGACACCGTATATGTCGCCGTAGAACCGTATGTTCTCTTCGACCGTGAGGTCGGGATAGAGGCCGAAGCGCTGGCTCATGTAGCCGATCTCGTCTTTGACGGCCTCGGCCTGGGTCACGACGTCGCGCCCCAGCACCCTGGCCTCGCCGGAGGAGGGCGGAAGGATAGCCGTGAGCATGCGCATGGTCGTCGTCTTTCCGGCTCCGTCCGGCCCCACCAGGCCGAAGATCTCGCCCTCCTCGACGGCGATCGAGAGCGCATCGACGGCCGTCAGGTCTTTAAAAACGCGCGTGAGGCGCTCGAGTTCAATCGTCACCACGATTCCGCTCCGTGTGGGGGTATCTCCAAGCCCCTCCGCATGGCGGGAGGAGCGATATCGAGCCGGGTATCCGATGGTGAGCATGGTCTTCCCATGTTACCCGTTCTCTTGCAGAACCGCGTCCGCGGGCATGCCCGGCTTCAGTTCCTGCTTCGGATTGTTCACGTCGATCTTTATCCTGTACACGAGCTTGACCCGCTCGCCCCTGGTCTGGACGGTGCGGGGCGTGAACTCGGCCTCCGAGGCGATGAAGGATACGCGCCCCTTGTAGCTCTTTCCCGGGTAGCTGTCCGTCGTGACCTTTGCGGGTTCTCCAAGCTTCACGCGTCCCAGGTCGGATTCCTCGATGTAGGCCCGGATATAGACCGTGGCGAGATCCGCCGCGGTGATCACGGGCGTACCCGGTTGGACGTATTCGCCATCCTCCACGTTTTTCGACAGCACCATGCCCGACAGCGGAGAGTACAGGGTCGCGTAGTCCAGCTGAAGTTTCGCCAGGCCCACGACCTTTTCGGCCTGTTTCGCCCTGGCCCGTGCAGCCTCGATCTGCTCTGTCCGCGGGCCCTTTACGAGCACGGCCAACTTTTCCTTTGCGTCCTTCTCTTTGGAAACCGCGGATTGGTATGCGGCCCGTGCCGCATCGAACTCGCGGGCCGAGATCACTTCCTTGTCGTAGAGCGTGCGGGCCCGTCCCATGTCCGCTTTTTCTTTGGCCAGTTCTGCGGCGGCGGCGGCGAGATTGGCCCGCCCTTGAGCCACCTCCTCGGGTCTGTAGCCCCTGACCAGTTCGGAGAGGTTCGCCCTGGCCGCCTCCAAGGCGGCCTCCCGCTCCGCGAGCTGTTCCTTCAAATCCGAATCATCGAGGCGGGCGATGACCTGCCCGCGTTTCACGGACTGGCCCTCGTCAACGAGGCGGGCGATAACCCTGCCCGGTATTCGGAAGCTGACGGCCACCTCCGTGGCCTCCACGTTCCCGGAGACGTGTATCTGGTGGTCGCCGCCCCGGGAAGAATGGAACCCGATGAAGTAGACCAGGGCCGCCACCGCGACTGCGACAGGAATTATGATGAGTGCCCGTTTTGCTTTCATGCTCGTGCCTCCGGCGATATGTACTTCCTCGTACGCGGCTTCTGAGACCGAAGCTTCGCCCCGGTCCCAGCGCCGTCTATTCATCAGTCTTTCGAATGCCGTTGAGAATAAGATCCGCGATCCTGCCACCCAGGGCTTCGTCTTCGAGGTCCGATTGATCGATGACGCCCAGAACTTCGTTGAACCTCTGCCTGATAGGCCCGCTCGCGATGAGGAACACGGTGCTGCCGACTATGGCGAGATGCGTGAGGAGCGGATTGACGTCCCGAAAGACGCCTTCCCGCCG
>CAZDOY010000006.1:17649-60684 GCA_964507185.1 uncultured Thermoanaerobaculia bacterium | reverse complement strand
GAAATTATGCACGAGGACGGCCTCGTACAGCGCCTCCTTATCGCCCACGTGGTAGTAGAGCATGGCCTTGTTCACACCGGCCCTCTCCGCAATGCGGTCGACTCGGGCACCCGCAAAACCATCTTCGGAGAAAACCTTGGAGGCCGCGTTCAAGATGCGTCTCCTCGGATCCTTCGTCGCGTGCTTATCGCTTGAACGTCTCTTCTTGGGGGGCATCGCAACTCCGTACCAACGAGTGAACCAGCTGGTTAAACCAACTAGATGGTTAATATATGACCCTCTACACCGCCTGTCAAGGGCGTCACCTCCGGCAGGAAGTGTGTCGCGTTTCTCGTCACCCTGTTGTTATGTCCTACAACGTCACACCGGTACCTCTATGAACCTTATTTATCACACGCTTACAGACCACCGAGGCCTCCCTGGCGCCGACTGACTGTGGCTTTCTTCCACAACCCTGCACATTCCCTGTTTTGCACAAACCCGCATCTCCTTTCTTTTCAGCCAGTTACACAGATATTCAACTCGCCATTCTTTGGCAGCGCTCTTGCTTATATAGAAACGAAGGGACCGGGGCATAGAAGAGGCCATGATCCCGCACCGTCCCTCTGAGGAAAGGAGGTGGCCCAAATGGTCGCCGTACTCGTCGCAGTCGCAATCGTCGCTTTTCTTCTCTTGGATCTTCTCGTCATCAGGAAGAGGCGCCCGGATCAAACTTCCAGTTCGGCACCGGAAAAACCGCGACTCGTTCCCCTTGAAGCCCTGCAGTGGAAGGTTTCCATTCCCGAGGGCCTCTTCCTGTCCGACGGGCATGCATGGGCGTCCCTGGAGAGGACCGGGCACGTTCGTGTCGGCATGGACACTTTCGGGTGGCAGATGCTCGGCAGTCCGGACACGATGGAATTGCCGAAGGTTGGAACGCGCGTCCGCGCGGGTGAACCGCTCGTCAGATTCTATAAGGGAAAGAACCTGGCCCACCTGTGTGCACCGACCGGGGGCATCGTGCAGGACGTCAACGTCGAGCTGTCCCCTGATCCCGACAAGGCCGCCCACGATCCTTACGGTGCGGCATGGTTCGTCCTGCTCAAGCCCACGCGGCTCGAGGATGATCTCCCGGAGCTGAGGGTGGCCGGCCAGGCCAGGCACTACCTCAGCGAGGAGGTGGGAAGATTCCGCGGTTTCGTCGAAGGCTACCGGGAAGACTACAGGACGGCCGCCGACGGCGGGACGCCCATTAGCGGCATCGTTCCATGCCTCGGCAGCGACGCCTGGGACCGTTTTCGACGCGACTTCATGAAAGAGGACATCTAGCGGGTTGCCGGCGGCCGTCGGCCCTGCGGCAATGCGCGTCCGGGCGCCTCTACCCGGGGCTCGGACGATCCCCTCATCGGGCCGCGCGGCGCTCGGCCCTTACGGCTTCCACCCGACTGCGGTACGCCCCCATGGAGATGGTTCATGACAGCGTCTCGTTTTTCCACACCCCCTCACGCCGGGTCAGTTTGCGCAGTGCCGATCTTTCCTACAATTATAGTCGCCGTCTTGCCTCCTTTGTCCTATATTAGAGTCAGGGCGACGATGTTGCCGGTCGCGAGCGGGAGCTGAGATGCGGGGGCGCCACCACCGGACCGGTTACTCCTCGCTCGCCCGCCTGAAGTCAAGACTGGGGGGGATTGTGCAGAAGACCTGGTGGTTCCACGGCCTGACGATCAAACTCATGGCAACCCTCGTTGCCGCGATGGTCCTCACAACGGGCGGCTTGGGCCTCTACACCACCTACAGGCACAGGGCAGGTCTGCAGGAGGCCGTCTACCAATCCGCCGACCGGATCGCGGACCTCGTCCGCCGTTCCGCGCGGTCGTCAATGCTCCAGAACAATACCCAGCAGCTCCACGAGATCATGGACACCATCGCGACCGAACCCGGCATGGTGCGGTTGCGCATCTTCAACAGGGAAGGCCGAATCATCTACTCCACCGAAAAGGCGGAACGCGGAACGATGGTGAACAAACAGGCTGAGGCCTGCGTGGCTTGCCACGCTCAGGGCAAGCCGCTCGTAAAGCCCGAAAAGAGCGACCGTATCCGAATATTCCGCGAGCAAGACGGCGCGAGGACGGTCGGAATCATCCAGCCGATCGAAAACGAGGCTGCCTGTTACAACGCCCCCTGCCACGCGCACGGCGCCAGCGACAAGATACTCGGGGTCCTCGACGTGAACATGTCCCTGGAGAAAGTGGACAGGGCCATGACCACCTTCGTCAGCAAAACTTTTACGGGCGTCGCGCTGTCCGTCCTACTTGCGGCCGTCCTCGCTGTGCTCTTTACCTTTCTTCTCGTGCACAAACCCTTCCGCCTCCTGCTGGAAGGCACCCAGAAGGTCGCCGCGGGCGACCTCGACCACGTCATACGCGTATCCTCCCACGACGAAATGGGCATCCTAGCCGCCGCCTTCAACGACATGACGCGGAGGCTCAAAGAGGCGATGCAGGTCATTCAGCACTGGAACGAGACCCTTCAAAAGAAGGTCTCCAGCAAAACGGAGGAACTCCAGCGCGCACAGAGCCACCTCCTTCGCATGGAACGAATGGCCACGCTCGGCAGGCTGGCCGCTATCATCGCCCACGAGATAAACAACCCGCTTGCGGGCATAAGGACCTATGCCAAGCTGCTGAGAAAGCGCCTGGCCAAGCAGAACAACACGCTCGGCGAGGAGGACGTCCGATACCTCGCTTTGATGGAGAGCGAGGCGGCGCGCTGCGGGGATATCGTGAACGACCTCCTCAAATTCTCCAGAAAACAGCCTCTGCGCCTGGAACGTCACGACGCCAGCCACCTCGTGGAGGAGTCGCTTCGTCTCGTGCAGCACAGGCTGGATCTCCAGAACATCGACGTCAGAAAGCAGCTCGATCCCGACCTCCCCGAGCTTTCGTGCAACGGACAGCAGATCGTCCAGGCACTCATCGCCATCATGATCAATGCGTGCGAGGCCATGCCCCAGGAAGGCGTGCTAGAGGTTTCAACGAGCCTCGCGCCCGGCAAGGCGGGCATTCTCTTCAAAATAACAGATACGGGCACAGGCATGGATGCCGATACAATCGAACACATTTTCGAACCCTTCTTCAGCACAAAAGAGGAGACATACGGCGTCGGACTGGGCCTGGCCGTGGTTTATGGTATCGTCAAGCGCCATGGAGGCGAAATCGACGTGTACTCCGAGCCGCGCCGGGGTACGATCTTCACGCTGTACTTCCCTCTCAAACCGATCGTGAGCCCGCCCGAGGAGCAGCCCGCCGTGCCCTATCCGGAAAGACCGCCGGAAGGACCGCCGTAGGGGCATTTGCGTTGACAAGCCTAATCGCTCTTTGAGTAAATGGAACTCCGATCTGAAAGGACCCGCCATGGCCGGTAATCCCTGGATTCTCATAGTCGATGACGAGCTGATCGTGCGGGACTCGCTAAAGGCCTGGTTCCGCGACGAAGGCTACGGCGTGGAGGTCGCCTCCAGCGCGAAGGAGGCCCTCGAACGAATGGCCCGCCAGGATTTCGACATATTTCTCGTGGATATAAAAATGGCCGGCATGGACGGCCTGGAACTCCAGCAGCGAATCAGGCACGTCAAGCCCGATGCAACGGTCATCATCATGACCGCCTACGCGTCCGTCGAGACGGCCGTTCAGGCACTCAAGCAGGGTGCCTACGACTACATCACGAAGCCTTTCGATCCCGACGATCTCGAGCACCTCGTGCGCAATGCGGTGGAAAGGCAGCGCCTCCAGAGAGAGAACGAGGCGCTCCGGACGAGCCTCAAGGAAGTCTCACACTTCCCGGACATCCTGGGCGACAGCACGCCCATGCGCCGTGTCAAGGAGCTCATCGAGACGGTGGCGCCTACGGAAGCGACCGTCCTCATCCTGGGCGAGAGCGGCACGGGGAAGGAATTGGTCGCCAAGGCCATCCATGCCGCGTCCCTCCGGAGGTTCATGCCCCTCGTCACGGTAAACTGCGGGGCGCTGCCGGAGGGCCTGCTCGAAAGCGAACTCTTCGGCCACGAACGCGGGGCTTTCACGGGGGCTCAATACCGCCGGAAGGGCAAGTTCGAGTTGGCCGACGGCGGGAGCCTGTTCCTGGACGAGATAGCCGACATCTCCCTGAAAACGCAGACCGATCTGCTCCGAGTACTCGAGGAGAAACAGATCTGCAGAGTGGGCGGCTCCAGGATGATCCCCGTTGATTTCCGCGTGATCGCGGCCACGAACAAAGACCTGTCCGCAATGGTAGCGGACAAGTCCTTCCGGGAGGATCTGTACTACCGGGTCAACGTCTTCCAGATCCCCCTGCCGCCTTTGCGGGAGCGCATGGAAGACCTGCCCGTGCTCGCGGACCATTTCGTCGGCAGGGCCGCACAGAGGGTCGGCAAGTCCGTCCGCCTGATCTCTCGGCCGGCGCTGGAACTCCTCCAGAATCACCCGTGGCCGGGCAACGTTCGCGAACTGCAGAACGCCATAGAGCGCGCCCTCGTCGTCACCAAGGGCGAAGAACTCCAGGCGTCGGACTTTTCTCTGGAGGTTCGCGAGAACAAGGACGACAAAGAGGCCGATCGCTCCACCATACCGCTCTCCGAGGTCGAGAAACGCCATATCGAAAGTGCGCTGCACGAACACCGCTGGAACATAAGCCAGTGCGCGCGGCTTCTGGGCATCGACCGAGCTACCCTCTACAACAAGATAAAGCGGTACGGTCTAAAACAGAAAAAGGCATGACCACCCTTCGGCTGTACTCCATAGGCGACGTTGATCCCGCCGCCGTCCAATACGCGGCCCTCACCGCCTCCGAGGTCCTGGGGCTGCGATGCCGCATCGACCAGCGGCGCCTCGATCCCGGAGAGGCGTACCTGCCGGGCAGAAACCAGTACCACTCCACCTCCCTGCTCGAGGTCCTCCTGAAGCAGGAAGGACCGCCCGGCGAAATAAGGCTCGGATTGACCGAGGTGGATCTCTGCATTCCGATACTCACTTTCGTCTTCGGCGAGGCCCTGTTGCAGGGAGCGGCGGCGGTCGTTTCCCTCCACAGACTTCGACAGCCCTTCTACGGACTGCCCCACGATCCGGACCTTCTGCTTCGGCGTCTCGAGAAGGAAATACTGCACGAACTCGGGCACGCGGCGGGCCTGATTCATTGCAGGGATTACAGATGCGCGATGGCCTTCTCCAATTCGGTCGGGCAGGTTGATCTGAAGGAACCCTCTTTCTGTGATTCATGCCGGGGCGAACTGTCCCTGGTCTGGCCCGAAACCGCGGGAATGTAACCAGCACACCTGAAAGCCAAGGCGGAGAAACAGGGGGCTCCCGACGTGGCCGGGCCTCCCCGGGGGCCGCACTACGAACTCTCTGCTGACCGTTTCCGATGGACCGCCATCCCTTTATCAGATCCTGTTTTGTCCTTCATCCTGAATCCCCCGCCCTCGCCTCCTTCGTTCTACGCGCTGCCTGGACCCCCCACCAATTCTAGACGCGAGATAGAGCGGGCACTATATTTTATGAAAAGGGAGGAGGAGGGCCATGAGAAAACCGACGTTAATTCTTCTTTTTTTCACGGCAGCCGCCTGTTTCGGCCTTCTGCTGGCATGCTCCGGCATCCAGGACATAAAAGTCGGCGTCGCGGGCCCCTTGAGCGGAGAACAGGCCGCCTACGGACAGGAAGTGCTGAACGGCGTCCAGCTCGCCGTGGACAAGTGGAACGCCGATGGCGGCATCAACGGCAAGAAAATATCCATCATAGCCGTCGACGACGAGAACGATCCCGCAAAGGCCAAGGAGATGGCCTATTTCCTCTGTAAGAAGAACCCGCTCATCGTCATCGGTCACGTCGATTCGGGCTGCTCGCTGCAGGCCGCGAAGATTTACGAAGACCACAAAGTGGTCATGATCTCTCCCACATCCACCACCCCCAAATTGACGGACATGGGATACAAGTACATCTTCCGCGTCTGCGGACGGGATGACCTCCAGGCCATGCACGCAGCCGTATGGTTCGCAAAGCACCGCCCCGGAGAGACGGCGGGCGTCGTCCATGACAACAGCGACTACGGGACGGGTCTGGCGGAAGAATTCATTCGAAACTACGAGTTCCTCACCAATCGAAAGGTGCTTTTCAACGAAAAAGTCCAGCGCGGCGACATGCAGATGAGTGCCGTGGTCGAACAGTGCAAGGCCACGCACCCGGACATGATCTACTTCGGGGGACTGGCCAACCAGGGTGGTTCTCTTCTCAAGGTCTTGCGGGAAAACGGTTCGACCTGTGCTTTCATGTCGGGCGACGGCTGTTACGGCCAACGGTTCATCGACTCAGCCGGACAGGAATACGCCACCGGGGCCATCGTGACCTTCTACCCGGACCTGAGCACGCTTCCCGGCACCAACACCCGCGACTTCCTGGCGGCATACCGAAAGAAGTACAGCAACGAGCCCGGCCCCTTCAGCATTTTCGGATACAAGGCGGCCGACGTGGGCTTCAATGCCATAGCCCAGGCGGGGGTGCCGCTCAACGGCCGGACCATTTCCGAGGCCCTCCACCGCATGACGTTCAAAACGTTCTTCGGGCTTATGCGCTTCAACGAAAAGGGCGATCCCACCGAAGCGCCGTACAGCATGTACGTTGTAGAGGAAGGTACCTTCAAGGAGATCGGACCATAGGGGCCTGCGGGCGCGCCGCTATCAGGTTGCCAGGGCGCCCGTGGATTGAGGGTGATCCCCTCCCGGTACGTGGGTAGTGCGTTCAGGCCCTCTTCCCCACCACCAGGACGCTGGCCTTGACACGGTGGCGCAGGGCGTCGGCGGTCGATCCGAAGAGCAGATCCTGGAAGAAACGGTGTCCGTGCGCGCCCAGAACGACGAGATCCGCCCCCTCGGCCTCGATCATCCCGGTCAGCGCGCGCACCGGTTTGCCCACGCCGAGGTGCGTAGAGACCTGAAAACCCATCTCTTCGAGGGACCCGGCGATATCCGCAAGGCGTTCTTCGTCTTTCTTACTCTCCACGTCGGCCGATTCGCGCCCGAGAAAGCGCGCGCCTGCGCTTTCGACGACGTGCATGAGCGCGATGTGCGGGCGCTGGTCGCCCACAAAGCGCAGCGCCTCACGCAGGATTTCGGTCTCGCGCCCCGAAAAGTCCAGGGCCACCGCGACCTTCTTGTACGGCACGGACAGGTCTCCCAGCGACAGGGTCTCCTCGGGGGCGTGAATCCCCACTCTCCGGTCGGGACGCCCCAGCCTCAGGAGCGTGCCCAGCCAAGGCTTGAAAGTAACATAAAACAGAAGGCCCGCGATAACCAGGTTGAGCAGGAAAGCTCCGGCGTAGATCCATCCCTTGGCGGCTCCTGCCGATCCCGCCCATCCAACCACCCAGTCGATGACCAGCTTGACGTTAAGCACGACAACCACCAGCGCCGTGACCCATGCAAGGATCTTGAGTGCCGGCCCTATGGAGAAACCGCCCATCTTTCCGCGGTCCGAGACGAAGTGAATGAGCGGGATGATCGCGAAAGGCAACTGCAGAGACAGGATCACCTGAGAGAGAACGAGGAGCGTTCCCGTACCCCTCTCGCCGAAATATATGATGGTCAGGATCGCCGGGACGATCGCAAGAAGGCGGGTGATCAGGCGCCTGACCCACGGAGGAATACGGATGTTCAGGAACCCTTCCATGACGATCTGCCCGGCGAGCGTTCCCGTAATGGTCGAACTCTGGCCCGAAGCCAGCAGGGCTATTGCAAAAGCGACCGGCGCGATGGCCGCGCCGACGATGGGTTCGAGGAGGCGGTAGGCGTCCTGGATTTCTCCGACTTCCCTATGCCCGGTCCGATAAAAGACGGCCGCCGCCATGATGAGAATGGCCGCGTTCACGAAGAAGGCCATGTTCAGCGCTATGGCCGAATCGAGGGTGTTCAGCTTAAGAGACTGCATCTTCTCCTTCATGCCCTTGCCAATCCGCCTGGTCTGAACGAGAGAGGAATGGAGGTACAGGTTGTGCGGCATGACGGTGGCGCCGAGCATCCCGATCGCGATGAAAAGCGCCGTGGAGTTCGGAATGGCCGGAACGAATCCCCTTGCGACGCCTGACCAGTCAGGCTTGGCCAGCACTATCTCCACGAAGAAACCAAGGCCTATCACGCTGATCAGACCTATAATCAGGGCCTCCATCTTACGGATGCCGAACTGGCTGAGGAAGAGCAGTGCGAAGGTGTCGGCGCCCGTGACGAGCACGCCCCATACCAGGGGCAATCCGAACAGAAGCTGCAACGCGATGGCCGAACCTATGACCTCAGCCAGGTCCGTAGCCGTAATTGCTAACTCACAGAGCACATAAAGTGCCGCGTTGACGACCTTGGGGTATTCCGTCCGGCATGCCTGGGCCAAATCCAGCCCGCGCGCCACGCCAAGCCGCACCGCCAGGCTCTGGAGCAATACGGCCATCAGGTTGGACATCAGGAGAACCCAGATCAGGGTGTAGTTGAACTGAGCCCCGGCGGCCAGGTCCGTGGCCCAGTTGCCGGGGTCCATGTAACCGACGCTCACGAGATAGGCGGGGCCGGCGACGGCGAATATCCGCCTCAGGATGTGGCCCCTGCGCGGCACGATCACCGACCCATGTACTTCAGAAAGAGAAAGATGTTTGTCGGTGGGCTCTTTCTTCGACATATGCCTACTTCCCTCGCCGCGCCCCGTTCATTCGATGCTCCGATTTTTGCACATCGTTGTTACAACCGGTCCGCCCGGGCTATATTCCATTCAACTTTCCGACCGGAGAACCGCCTCGTAGATGTCCGGCTCCCTCCGGGGCATCAGCCTCGTCGCACCCCCGAGGAGCAGCGCATAGATCAATAACCCGTACAGGATCATGGCACCGCCGGCGACCTCCGCCAGCCAGGCACCACCACCCAGATAGGAAAGCGCGAAACGCCCGAGGAACAGGGGAGCCGCGGCCAGTCCGGCCAATCCCAACAGCACGATCTGTGCGATGGCCAGCATGAACATCCGTCCCATGGGGACCTGTGCGCGAAGCCTCTTCCCTTTGGGCGCCATGGGGACCGGCATCAGGATCGATAAGAAATTGCCGAGGCCAAAGTAGATGGGGGCGAGAGCGACCGCGAGCACCACATCCGACGCGATGTCGAAAGCCGATGCCTTCCGCCACACGAGGAGACCGACGGGCAGGCACATCAGCAGGAGATAGAAAGCCATGAGAACCATGTTCTTCCCGAGAAGCAGCCGCCACCTTGGAACCGGCGAGACGAGTGTATTGAGCAGGCCGGCACGCTCAAGGCCCAGGTGGTTGTTGGAAAGTTGGGAGCAGTACATGAGCAGGAGGAAAGGCGCCCCGTAGTGCAGAAAGTGCATGCCCAGCCTGCCGCCCGGACCTGCCAGAACCGCCAGGATGATCACGGGCCCCATCACCATTCCGAGGACCATGGTCTTCAGGTAGGGGTCCCTTGAGAGGTAGCGGAAGTCTCTCAGAATGAAGGGCCACATGGGAAGCCTCTCAATCAATCCCGGCCTCTTGAGCGCCCTTCTCACGGTCGGTGCGCCGCGACGTCGGGCCGTCTTGGCCGTTCCTTCCTCCATAAGCCGTCGCAGGAGAAGGCCCGACAAGCCGTAGAGTCCTGCGACGGTGCCCACGGCGGTGGCGAGCACCACCGGGGCGTACCACCCCCAGGCCGTCCAGGACAGGGCCGAGGCGCCCGGGAGAAGTGAAACGAGATAGCGCGCCCCGTCCCAGTAATCAGCCAGCATCTTGATCAGTCTGTGCCCGCCGCCGTCTGCGCTGGAACGCACCAGCACCGTGTTCTGCAGAACGACCCAGCTCATAAAGGCGAGCATTGCAAGAAATCCCATCATTTCCACGAACCGTCTCGACCGCCTGAGATGATAGAGAAGAAGGTCGCCGACCATCAGGGTCAGAAAAGTCTGGAGGTACCACAGCATGGCCGCCGGAAAAATCGCACAGCCGAACAGGAAATGCCCCCTGGCCATGACCCCGGCGATGCACCCGGCAAAAAAGCCGAGAGGTGGGAGCGCCCAGGGACTAATGAGACGCGAGAGCAGGTCGGCGCGCGTCATCTCGCCCGGAGATACGGGCATGTGAAACAGAAGGCTCAGGTCCACGCCTCCGCCCACGCCCTCCTGGAAGAGCCCGATGAACAGGTAGGCCAGGAAAAGCGCGCACCCGCCGATCAGCATGATCCTGGGGCCGCCGGCCGCGGCGTCCGACAAGTTGAGCAGCGTAAAGAAAGAGATGGCCGCCAGTCCCAAGGCCAGGGCACCCAGAAGGACGGCCACGAAACCGATGGCGAGATATTCCGGGATTTTGCCTCTCTTGGCGGGCCTCCACGCGATGATAAGCTGCAGCCTGATCAGGATCCCCAGCCGCGATGGAACTCCGCCCCCGGACGCGGTCACGAGACGAGCCATTGAGCGCCTCCGTCTCCCGGATCCATCCCCACCACCTTCACGAAGACGTCCTCGAGGGACGCGTCATCTCCGAGGCCGGAGGCGGCACGCAGTTCGTCGAGCGATCCGACGGCCCGGACCGATCCCTTGTGGAGAATGGCCACCCGCGTACAAAGACGCTCGACGAGTTCCATGACGTGGGACGAAAAGAAGATCGTCACACCTTCCCTGACCATCCGGGTCAGGACATCCTTGATGCCCTTCACGGCGATGGGATCAATGCCCGAAAAAGGCTCATCCAGGAACAGGAGTTTTGGCCTGTGAATGAGCGCGCATCCCAGGGCGAGCTTTTTCTTCATGCCCTGAGAATAGTCCACGATAAGGGAGGACGCGGCGTCCTCCAGTCCGAGCCATTCGAGCAGGTCGTCGGCCCGTTCCCTGGACGTATCCGCGTTCAGGAGGTGTATTCTGCCCGCGAATTCGAGCGCCTCCCGCCCCGTCAGTCTGTCGTACAGGGGGACTTCTTCCGGAACCACCCCTATCCGTGCCTTCACATCCAGCGGCCGCTCGTAGGGATCCATTCCGAATATCCGTATTCTCCCCTTCGTCGGCCTCAAGAGGCCGATGGCCATCTTGATAGTCGTTGACTTCCCGGCTCCGTTGGGGCCCAGGAAGCCGAAAAATTCCCCTTCTCCCACGGACAGGTCGACGTTGCTCACGGCCGTCAAGTCTTCGAAAGTACGGGTGAGCGATTCGAAACGGACGACGTCCTCACCCGCCGCCGCTTCGAGAGATCCGCTGCCGATGGTCTCTATCTCCCCCGCACAGGAATCCGCCTGTTGATCGGTCATGCTCTCCTCCATGCTGCTGTCTTCCATTCATTCATCCGGATCCGAGCGCCGGGACGGCCGACCCTGCGCGACGGCTTCCGGCCCCGCCGCGCCGCCAGGTCCCAGGGCCTTGATCGGCATAGCTCGACATGGGCTGGAAAGGGCGGCCTCTTCCGGGCCGGTGAACCGCTGGCGGACCGTGCCTGATTGTTGAGGAATATCGCCACTCACCCCCATGTCGAAGAGACCTCACTCATCGTGCCCCGCGCGTCCCTGACAGAGAAATCGTCAGCCGCGGCGCGGGGAACGCCCGCTTCGGCAAACCCGGCGTCTGTCCGCCCGGCTTCATCCGGGGGGTCTCCTCTCGCCGGCAGGTATCTCCGTGACCTTGAGCCTCGCAGGGAAGCGTCTGGGTTCGATCTTGAGCACCGTTTCGCCGCCGGGGACAGCCTTGAGGTTGTAGGCCCCGTTTGCGTAAAAGAGCCTCGGCCGAGGAGACACGAGTTCGAACCTCAGCTTGTACTCGCCGGGCGGAATCTTCATGTGTTTTACGATCCGGAAACCTCTGCGCCTCGGCCTGGCCGGGTTCACAATTTTACCGAAGCGTTCATCCAGTCTCAGCTTGCCATTCACGTAAACCCTGAACACCCCTTGGGGCATCGTCCCCTCGACGATAAGTCCCACGTGGGCTTCCGCCGGGCGCGCGACGGCCTCCTTCTCGACACCGTGCCCCGCCGTTCGTGTCCTCTGCCCGGCATCGCCGCGCGAAGAGCCGGCCGTTGCTCCGGCAGAGGCCCGACCCTTTATTGTCGAGCTGCCTGCAGGCGATTTTCCGCTTTTGCGCGGGACCTTTTCTGCAGTCTTCGGCTTCCTCTCTTTCGCGGTCGCCGGAACCGGAGGGCTCCCTGGTTCAGGGGGGCTCTCTGGTTCATTGGATGCGGACTGGGCTGTTCCACCGGGAACATCCGCGACCCCGGCCCCCGGTTTAAACAGGGTTCGAAGGCGCCCGGCGGAGAGGAAGCCGGCTACGGCGGCGAGGACGATCAAGGCCACCGCCGCGACGAAAATCAACGTGAGGCGCTTCCTTGAAAGAATGGGCGACCTGCCTCCCCTTTCCGGCGCCGCTAAAACCGGCGCCGGGGTCCCCGCAGCTTTCGCTGAGGGCGTGGACAGCCGCGTAGGGTCCTCCATGGCGAGGGTCCCGGATTCGACCGAAAGTGTCGGTTCGACGGCCACATCGAGCGCCGCTAGAAGTTCATTTCCGTCGGCAAACCGATCCTCCGGGTTCTTTTCAAGCAGTTTCCGCAGTATCTCGGTTATTTCAGGTGGCAGCCCCTTGGCCGCCGGCAGGGGCTGCGCCTCCTCGTGGACGATCTGATAGCATATGGAGGAAATCGTATCGCCGGAGAAGGGCCTCTTTCCCGTCAGCATGACGTACAGAACGACCCCCAGCGAAAAGAGGTCGCTCCGGCCGTCCACCGTTTTTCCAAGAACCTGTTCCGGACTCATGAAATGGGGGGTACCCAGGACTTCCCCAGTGCGGGTGAGCTCGCTGGAAGAAAGACGCGCCACCCCAAAATCGGTGATGACCGCGCGGCCGTCTTTGTCGATGAGGATGTTGTCCGGTTTTATGTCTCTGTGAACGACCCCCTCGCGGTGGGCGTAAGCCAAGGTGGCGGCAATCTGGCGAGCTATGTCGATCGCCTGTCCGAGGGGAAGGACCTGCTTCTCCTTGATGCACTGTGAAAGACTCCGGCCTTCTATGTACTCCTGGGCCATGTACGGAAGCCCCTCTTCCTCTCCCACGTCGAAGATAGTCACAATACCAGGGTGGTGAAGGTTGCCCGCGGCCTGCGCCTCCCTTGAGAAGCGAAGCGAATACTCCTTCCTCTGCTCTTCACCCAGGAGGGCGGAAAGCGACACTATCTTGATGGCCACGATCCTGTTGATGAGGGGGTCCCTGGCCTTGTAGACCACTCCCATCGCACCGCGGCCAGCGATGGCCAAAACTTCGTATCTTCCGATCTTCGAAGGTAATTCTGACATGGTTCAAAAATACACCATGCGGTGCGGGGGGACAAGCCGGGCGGGTGGGCGCCGGGACACCCGCAGGGGCGGGCGTCACGCGGTATGGAACTTCATCTCCTTTTCGGAACGGGCTGCACAGCCACTGTCCCTCCGGTGTAGTCGAAATAGATCCTGTAGTGCCTCAGGATATTCCGCCCGATGATCCCGCAATACTGCACCGGCCAGTTCTGCTCCAGTTCGACCGCGTAGCACTCGGGAATCCGCCAGCGGCGCCCCCCGACGGCGAGGGAGACGTTTTTGACGAGATCGGGATAGGTCCTGCCGACCACGCCGGCCACTTCTGAACCGGACTTTGTCCGGTCAACGGACAGCCCCAGCAGTCCCAGGAACTTCTTGCCGAGGAGACTCCCGTTCGCCCCGGTGTCGAGTAGAAAGAAGCGGGGCGCCCCGTTCTGCACGCCTATCCGGACGTAGGGTTCACCCCCGAACCAGAGCGAGGGCAGACGGAACGCCCCGGACCCAAGAGCGCGCTCGCAGGGCGTGCGCGGTGGAACAACGGTGAGCTTCCGGGCGGCCTGATCCAGAACCACGCCGTGCCTCCGGAACAGCGAGATCGGCAGGATGCCATCGGCCTCCTTGTGGAATCCAGAGTCCGACTCGATGACCACCGCCGGGACGTTGCCAAATTCGATGTCCCCGACCCGGAGCTTCCTGATGAGCACCCACCACGTGTGCCGGGCCCATCCGAAGGCCGGATTGGCGTAGACGACGGGAGCGACGGGTTGGAGCCCGAGCCTGTCCGCCAGCCGGCGCGTGATGAATACGGCCGACGTCCCCGAGTCGACGAGAAACCAGCGCCGCCCGGCGATCCCCACCTCAGCGGGTACGGACAGGGCGCTGTAGACATCGGATACACTCCGTGACGGACCTGCTGTCATGGTGTATTGGTAGACGTTCCCGCCGAAGGCCAATCCGCGGGCATGACCCAGCTCGCCGCCCGCCAACTGCATTCTGCGACGCTTCAGCCTGATCACCGCGGTGCTTTGAGGCGGGCCCTTCTCCTCGAAGAGGCTTGCCTGGCCAACCGCTTCGTAAAGCCTCTTCAGCGCGCCGTACCGGGCTCTGTGGCGCGGGTCCAGGCGGGCCAGCCGGTCGAGCAGTCTCGAGCCTTTCGGACCCGAGCGCGTAAGATCCAACTCGAGCGCCAGCAGCCCCGCCGGACCGCAGTTCGGCATGGCCTCGGCCTCCCTCAACAGGGCCCGGGCCTGGGCGCGCTTGCCTGAAGCCAGGAGCGCCTCGACCGACCTCTGGTATGCGTCGGACTTCCATGCCATGTCCGGCCTACCGTAGAGAAGGGACCACTGGCCCAGAGCGAGAGCGGGGTTTCCGAGCTGGAACGCACAGTCGCCCGCCAGGAGCCTGAGAACGGGCCATTCCGGGTGCTTGACGGCCTCCCGAACAGCCAGCGAAATGGCCTCTTCATACCGGCCCAGTCCCATGAGCGCTTTCACCTTGAAGCCTGCGAGAATGGGATTACCCGGATCCGCTTTCAATCCCTCCCCTGCCCGCTGAAGGGCCAGGGCATAGCGTCCGTCGCGGAGGGGACGGGCGGCCGAAACTACAGTGGCGGTGTAATTGTCATCCGGCTTCTGGGCCCATGCGCCAAATGCGCACGTAAGTACAACGGCACAGGCCAGAACGATATCGACAAGACGTATCATCGGCTGACTCCCATCGTCACGTTCAGAGTATCAGCATAACCGAATCTGCGAAAGAGTCCCGGGGGGCGGGCGATCCACGATGCCACGGCTCTTGAATGTTCCGCCCGGTAGTGTTAAGAGTTACAATCAGATGACAATGGGGGAAGGGGCCTCGCCTGGCGGTCGCAAACGCCCTTCAGCAACCGTACCGCCCAAACGGACCCGCCCCTGAAAGCCCAGCGTACGATGGCGCTCTCGCCGATCCGACCATGGAGGGGTACCCGTGACAACCGTCCTCTTTTTCACATCCGTTTTGGTTTTCGCAGTGGCCTACTTCACCTATGGCCGGTTGTTTCTGCAGAAGAGCCTGGGCGTGGATCCCGGCCGGGCCACGCCGAGCCACGTACAGTATGACGGGATCGACTACGTCCCCACGAAGCCCCCCATCCTCCTCGGACACCATTTCAGCTCCATCGCGGGCGCGGGACCCATCGTTGGCCCTATCATTGCGGCGGCTGCCTTCGGCTGGGTTCCCGCGATCATCTGGATTCTCGTGGGCTCCATCTTCATCGGCGGCGTCCACGATTTCACGTCGATAATGGCCTCGGTTCGACACCGGTCCCGGTCCATAGCGGAAATAGCCTCGCTCTACATGAGTCCGCTGAGTTACCGCCTCTTCCTGGTTTTCATCTGGCTCACCCTCTCGTACGTGCTCGTCGTCTTTCTGGACCTGACATCTGTAACGTTCACGAGTTCCGGCGGAGTCGCCTCATCGTCCATGCTGTACATTTTTCTGGCCCTGGCCTTCGGGCTGGCGATTTACAGGTGGAAACTCCCCATACTGGCAGGCAGCCTGATCTTCGTTCCCCTGGTTTTTGTCGGTATCTGGCTCGGCCAGCACATTCCCCTGACGCTGACCTTAATGGGCGGAGAGGCTGGCAGGGGTTGGGACATAGTCCTGCTGCTCTACTGTTTTATTGCCGCCGTCACGCCCGTATGGATACTCCTTCAACCCAGAGACTACCTCGCATCCTACCTGCTCTACGCGGCGGTCCTCGTAAGTGTTCTGGGCATTCTCTTCGGGGGACTGCCTGGACAGTACCCGGGCTTCGTGGCGTGGAACGCCCCGCACCTTGGTCCCATGTTTCCCATCCTCTTTATCACCGTGGCCTGCGGTGCGGTCTCCGGATTTCACAGCATCGTCGGCTCCGGCACGACAGCCAAGCAGCTCGATAGCGAAAAGGATGCGCTGACCATAGGGTACGGCGGCATGCTTTTGGAGGGTGTCGTGGCGGTCATCGCCGTCATTACCGTCCTGATCGTTCCCTTCGGGCAGGCAAAGGGCGCCCCGACCCAGGTGTTCGCCCAGGGCATCGGGCGTTTCTTCGAGGTCCTGCACATGCCGGCGACCCTCGGTGTTCAGTTCGGGCTTCTCGCCATTTCCACGTTTCTGCTGACAACCCTGGATACGTGCACCCGGCTTTGCCGGTATGTCTTCCAGGAGTTCTTCAGCATGAAGAACCAGGCTGGCCGGTTCGGGGCGACTTTCATCAGCCTGCTCTTCCCGGCCGCACTGGTCTTCATGACGTTCAAGGACCCGGTGAGCGGGCAGGTCATCCCCGCCTGGAAGGCCGTATGGCCCGTTTTCGGAGCGACGAACCAGCTTCTGGCCGCTCTCGCTCTCATGGTCGTCACCGTATGGCTGCAGGCGCTGGGCAAGCGGGTCTGGTTCGTCGTTATCCCCATGATTTTCATGCTCGTGATGACGGCCTGGTCCCTGCTCATACTCGTGACTCAGCCGACAACTTCAGGGATCGTGAGATGGGTCGCGGCCTTCCTGCTGATTCTCGCGCTTGTCCTGGCCTTTGAAGCCCTGCGTACATTCATCAAGAGGGTGCGCAATCCCGGCGAAGCGATGGAAACGGTGAAGTAGGGGCACCGAAGCCCGGGCCGGATGGCGGGCGGCGATCAAGGCGGGAGAAAGGCATCGCCTCCCGGTTTCCCTCCACCGTCGATGGACGGCCGTCGACAGCCGGCGGAGGCAGCAGGGCTCACGATTGACTCAGCCTTCAATTTTAGGTTTTTCCTCGCCATATCCCTCGGCGGCCAGGAGTACGGCGGCGTCGAAGAAATTGACGATCTGCCGGTGCAGGTTGAGCGCCTGGTAGAGATTGGCCGTCGAGTCGAAGATCCCCTGTTCCACCACGTACTGCCACAGGACCGAACGAGCCAGCTGTATCGCCCTGATGACCTGGCGGAGGGGAACGCCTTCCCGGCAACGCCGCCGTCCGGTATCCGTGAAGTGCCCGGCAATAACTTCGTGCGCGGGTTGGTCGAGGTAGATCCCGATCTCCTCGTAAGCCTTGCCGACATGGTCCAGGAGCTCAGATACGGGGAGTCGGAGATACTCCTCCATATCGCCCTCCCTGTGAAGCCGTTCGATCCACCTCTCCGAGATCTTGTCCGCGTGGCTCTCCACGATTCGGATAACGCTTTTCAGGTCCATGGGAAGGCCCTCCGACAGGGAAAGGGCTATTTCCGGTCCCTGGAGGCCAATTCGGCCACCAGCCTGGCTTCGTCGGGAAACGTCCCCGTCGTTCTCTTGGAATAGACCAGTTCTCCGTCGGCGACCACCTCGAAAACCCCGCCCGACGAGCGTATCATCTCCACTCTCGCGTCAAGTTCCGACCTTAGCCGTGCCGCCAAACTGGCGGCCTTCGGTTCGTAGTTTCAAACGCCGCAGTATTCGATCGTAACGTGCATGAGGTCTCCTGGGTTGGGGTGATGAACACCTCTCAATTGATAAGGTGGCGCTCTTTCGCCTCCTTCTCCAGCATTTCCTTGAAATCAGGATGCGCGATATTTATCAGTGACTTGGCCCTTTCCTGGAGGTTCTTCCCCCACAGGTTCGCCACGCCGTACTCCGTCACCACGTACTGGACGTCAGCCCGGGTCGTCACGACCCCGGACCCCTCCTTGAGCTTGGGGACTATCCGAGACAGGGACCCGCCCTTGCAGGTCGCGGGCAGCGCTATGATGGGTTTTCCCCCCTTGCTGGCGGCGGACCCCCGGATAAAGTCGAGCTGGCCGCCGAAACCGCTGTAGATGTAGGTTCCGATGGAGTCCGAACAGACCTGCCCGGTGAGGTCCACCTCCAGGGCGGAGTTGATGGCGATCATGTTATCGTTCTGGGCGATGATAAAGGGATTGTTCGTGTGATCGACCGGGTGTACTTCGAAGAGCGGGTTATCGTGCACGAAATCGTACAGGTCGCGCGTACCCAGAATGAACGTCGCAACGACCTTTCCCGGGTGAAGCGTCTTTCTGTTCCCCGTAATTATCCCCTCTTCCATGGCCCTGACAAGCCCGTCGGAAATCATCTCCGTATGGATGCCCAGGTCCCTCTTGCCCTTCAGCAACGATAGAACCGCATCCGGGATGCCTCCGATCCCAAGTTGGAGTGTGGCCCCGTCCGGGATCATGTCCGCAACGAACGCACCGATCTTCTTTTCGACATCGGTCGCGGGTCTGCCCGTCAACTCGAGCAGGGGCTGGTCGGCCTCAACGATATGCGTGGCCCGGGACACGTGCAGAAAGGAGTCCCCCAGGACCCTGGGCATGGCGTGGTTGACCTGAACGATGACTTTCTTCGCAACTTCCACCGCGGCCTTCGTGGACATTACTTCCACGCCTATACTCATGAAGCCGTGCTCGTCGGGAGGCGAGCACTGGATCATGCATGCATCGACTCTGGATGCTCCGCTGCGAATCGCTTTGGGGATCATGTGAAGATGGATGGGGACATAGGCCGAGCGTCCGTCGTTCACCGAGGCCCTGTCGGCCGGTCCTACGAAGAGTGAATTGTGATGGAAGGACTTTTCCATTCCCGGTTTGCTCAGAGGATCTTCACCCATGAGCAGGACGTGAGAAAGCGTAACGTTGGAGAGCTCGCCCGCCCGGGCGGCCAGGGCCTCGAGAAGGGGATACGGCGCCGCCGCGTTGCCGCTCAGCATGACCCAGTCACCGGACTGGATGCAGGCGACGGCTTCGGCGGCCGTGCACAGCTTGGATTTATAATCGTCAACCCATGACATGGCTTACCCCTCCACCAGCAGTTTCTTTAGATCCGCAGGCTGCTTCGAAATGTGCCTGCTCACCATCGCGCCCTCATAAATGTAGCAGCCTCTCTGGAGGGCGACGGTGTCCGCGATGGTTTCCTTCAGTCCCCGCGACTGCATGCTCAAGAGATAGGGAAGCAGCGCATGGGTCAGGGCGTAGGAGGACGTGCGCGCCACGTAGGATGGACAGTTCGGCACGGCGAAGTGCAGGATACCCTCCTGGACGAACACGCCTCCCGCCGGCCCCTGTAGCCGCGTGGTCTCCACGCATCCGCCCTGGTCGAATGAGAAATCGAGAACGACGCTGCCCGGACGCATGCGCTGGACCATTTCCTTGGTCACGACTATGGGCGCGATCTCACCGGGAACGAGGACGGCGCCCACAAGAACTTCGGCAAACGCCGAAAATTTCTCCAGGTTCTCCATGGTCGCGTGAGCCGTGACCACCCTGCCGCTGAAGTGGCGGTCGATGGATTCGAGCTTGTTCTGGGATATGTCCAGAACGTAAACGCTACAGCCGAGCCCGAGGAACGCCCTCGCCGCATGGTAGCCGAGAACTCCACCTCCGAGGATAACCACATCCGCGGGCGGAATGCCGGGCGCACCCCCGAGCAGGATTCCGATGCCGCCCGAGGTGGTTTCGAGCAGTCGCCCCGCAATCTGCGGCGCCATCTTGCCCGCTATCTCTGATGATATTTTCAACAGCGGGAGCGTACCGTCCGTTTCCTGGATCACCTCGTAACCCAGCGCCGTTATACTTCTCCCGGCCAGCAGTTCGCAGTACTCATCGCCGGCCACGGCCAAATGCATGAAGGCCAGCACACCGGAGGACTTCTGCATGAGGCTCACGTCCTCGGGCGTCGGACGCGAAATCTTCACGACCATATCCGACCGTCCGAAGACTTCGTCGTGCGAGTACACGATCTGTGCGCCGACCTTCCGGTATACGTCATCCATGAAGCCCGACGATGCCCCTGCCTCGCTCTCGATTATGACTTCCGCGCCGGCCTCTATCAGCTCTCGCGCGCCGGCCGGCGACAGGCCGATTCTCTTTTCTTCACAGCTCGTCTGGATCGAACATTCCTTAGGGACCCCGAATCTCATGATCCACCCCTTTCCAAAGATGCCTCCGCGCATCGCGGCCGTTCAGAAAAACCGCGCCCGGTCTGAGGCAAAGCAGTTGAGGTTAAAAAGTAGATCAAGAAATCTGCGGAGTCCACCCTCACCCCCCCCGAATGGACGCACTGGTTGAAATGCTCAAGCCGCGGGCGGGGAAAAGAACAACGCCCCGGGAGCGTGCCCGCATCGAGGATGTCGCCGCCCCACGCGGCTTCTGGCGCCCGGCCGCCAGCCTGTGCCGCGCTTCGCCACCTGTCCTTCACGACTCCGTCGCTCTCGCGTTGCGTGTCCACCCGCTTCGCAGTGCTTTCCCACGAGCAGCAGAAGGAAAAGGGGGCTTGCGCCCCCTTTCCTTACCCGTGCCGAGAGAACCCGTCCTCAGAACTTGATGACGAGGCCCACACGCGCGTCGACAGGGTTGAGCCTCTGAGCGAAGGCCATGTGCGTGTAGCTCGCCTGGAGGTTCAAGCCCACGTTTTGGTTGAAAAAGTGGTTGTAGCCTACGCCCGCTTCAGCCGCCCACTTGGTGGCGCTTGGAAAGCGAACGGGCATGAGTCCCGCGATCTCGTATTCCCCGGACCTTCGGTCAGCCACTCCCGCGCCGACGAAGGCGTAAACCTGGTCGCTGTTCGACACGTCGTAGACATAGGTGGGGGCGAGCATGAGGGTCCATATGTGACTCTTCACATGGGTGTCCTTGACCTTGCCCTCGAAGTAACCCAGGTCCAGGTTCAGCTTAAAACTGTCGGTGAACCGATAGCCCAGGCTCGTCGTTCCGTTCCAGCCGTTTTTCATCCAGCCCGTGTTGTTGTTGTAGCCCGCCTGGATCTGCCACGTCCAGGGGTTGGAAGGCGTCTGCGCCAACAGGGCCGTGCCTCCGAAGATCATCATGCACAGAACCAGGATCGCTCTTTTCATTCGTTCCTCCTCACAATTCGGGTCAAAGTCGCTTGTTTCGTCAATGAACCAACCAGCCTGGTCGGGTATGCGACCTTCATGCCAATGCCGGTCGCATTGAACGAGGGATTGTCCTATTCATTGCATCAGGAAGTACTTAAGGGCCAAAAAAGCTTCGCCGCCTGCAGTCCCCGCTCTCAGGAACACGCGCGGCGCCGTCCCTTCAATTGTCAGAATGACGCGCCTGCCTGCCTTCTTTCTCATCGCGTGCGCCAGTTTGGCCGCCCAGCCATGCGGCGTCGATCCGGAGAAGCGTTGACGACGCCGCGCCGGTTTTCATAAGATGCGATCAGAGCACCATTCGGCAAGGGAGGGAACCATGCATGAACTGACTCTGACCCCTGAGGCGGCGGAGCACCGGCGGTCAAGCCACGGCATCATGCCCCTGTTTCTGAACCGCTGGTCTCCCCGCTCCTTCACGTCGGAAACCGTACGGGAGGAAGATCTCATGGCCTGCTTCGAGGCCGCCAGGTGGGCCCCATCCTCCTACAACGAACAACCCTGGCGGTTCATCTTTGCCCGAAAGGAGGCTGACCTCGTCAGATTCAGGTCATGCCTGGTCGAATTCAACAGACTCTGGGCTGACAGGGCGCCCGTTCTGGTCGCCGTCTGCGCCAGCAGGCGATTCACGGCAAGCGGCGAGGACAACAGGCACTTCGCGTTCGACACGGGTGCGGCCTGGGCGTTGCTCGCTCTCGAAGCCGCCCGCAGGGGTCTTTCCGCTCACGGCATGGCCGGATTCGACGGGGAGCGCGCAAAAGACATCCTGAACGTGCCGGACGGCTATGACGTCATGTGCTTCGTGGCGCTGGGCCACCGCGGCGAAAGGAGCGCCCTGCCGGAGAGGATGCAGAAATTGGAGGCGCCGAACCGGCGCAAGGCCCTGAACACCATGGTTTATGAAGCGTCCTTCCCGGATGAGTGAACCGCCTTCTTCCCACCGGGAATCCGGCCCGGAGCGGCAGAAGGCCTCCGTGCGGGCCCTTCGCCCTGGGGGCGCATCCTCTCCTGTGGTCCACCACCTGAGAAACACGGTCTTCCTGAGCTCCGTTGAGGGATTCTGGGGCGCCGGCATGAATCTCGTCTCCATGGGGACGGTTCTCCCGGTTTTTCTGGAGAAGCTCGGCGCAAGTTTCGGCGTGATCGCCCTGCTCCCCGCCCTGAGCGCCCTGGGAATCGGAGCCCCCCAGCTCCTGAGCGGTTTCCTCGCTCGCAAGAGCCCCCGGCGCAAAGGATGGGTACTCGTTCTGCACCTGATCGCCCCCCTGCCCCTCGCCCTCATAGCCTTGTGCCTCGCTCTCGGTCTCTTTGATCCCCTCACGCTCACGCTCGTCGGCTGGGCGTTGTTCTATGCGCTCCTGGGACTGCTTTTCCCCCTCTGGCTCGATTACATGGCCGCTATCCTCGACCCCTTCAGGAGGGGGCGCGCGTTCGGGACCATTTTCTTCATTCAGACGTTGGCCGGAGTCGGCGGCGTGTCCGCAGCTTCGTGGATGTTGAGCAGAAACGCCCGGACGACCACCTATGCGCTCCTTTTCGCGCTCGCGTGGGCGGCGCTTACCGCCGGGGCACTGTTTTTTCTCGGAACGCGCGAACCGGAGGGGGAGCCGTCGCCGGAAAGGCACGCCACTTTGCCCCGGCACATCTCCTCGGCTTACGTGACATACAGGACTACGCCGTGGATGAAGGCCTACATGCCGGCACGATGGCTGGTCAGGGGGACTTATCCGCTCATTTTGAATTTCTACGCGGTCTACGCGGTGAGTTCAAGGGGCGTCTCGGCGGCCACTGCGGCGCTCTTCGGCGCCTCGGCACTGACCGGGCAGGCCCTGGGAGGCCTCGCCGCGGGCTTCCTCGGCGACCGGCTGGGCCACAGAGCGCCCACTCTGCTCGGCCAGGGGGCCCTCCTTGCCGCGACCTGCCTTCTCCTGCTTCCGCTTCCCACCGGGGCCTATTTTGTGATCGCGGCTCTCACGGGGATTTTCCTGTCCACGGAATACACGAGCCAGACCAACTGGCTGATGGACCTTTCGGACAAGAGAAAGCGCCAGACCTTTCTGGCGCTCACGGGCTTCCTTCTGACGCCCGCCGGCGTGCTGGCTCCCCTGGCCGGAGGTTTCATCATGGACATCGTCGGTTTCAAAACCGTCGCCGTCGTCGTCGGTGTCTGCATCGCGGCCGCCATGACCCTGGAATACAGGGCCGTGCCCCTCAGGGCGGCCCCGTAGGGGCGGCCAACCCGGGAGCAAAACAGGCTTTTCCAGCGTTCGGCGTCAGGCGAACCCCAGTGCCATTTTGGCTTCGAGGCTCATCATCTCCGGGCTCCAGGGCGGAGACCACACGAGGTTGACTCGGCCGCTCTGGACCCCCGGGACCTTGAGGATCTGGTTGTTCGCCTCCATGAGCAGTTGTTCGGCCACGGGACAGCCGACCGAGGTCATCGTCATGTCCGCCTCGGCGACCCCCTCCTTCACTTCAAGGCGGTAGATCAGCCCCAGGCTGACCACATCCATGCCGAGTTCCGGGTCTACGACCCGTTCAAGCGCCTCATAGCACGCGGCTTCCAGTTCCTTGTCGCCCGCGCCCTTGCTTCCGTTATCGCTCATCGTTACCTCCGGTTCTTCCAGTATATGCAAACAAGCGAAGGAGGCCTGCATTCCACGCTTGGAGGGTTCTTCGCCCTCTGCTAACATGGCATCCGGAGGTGACTTTGTCCAGAACTTACTCCATCGTCATCGTGGGCCGTCCGAACGTCGGGAAATCGACCCTCTTCAACAGGCTGCTCGGCCGCCGGAAGGCCCTGGTGCACGATCTTCCGGGCGTAACAAGAGACCGCAACGTGGCGGTCCTCGAGCGGGGCGACGCCGTCGTTCAGATCGTGGACACGGGAGGCGTCCTGGGCGAAACCGAGGACATGCTCTCGGGCCTCGTCGAGGAGCAGGTCAACATAGCCATCGCCGGAGGGGATTTCATCCTGCATGTGGTTGACGCCAAGGACGGCATGCTGCCCCTCGACCGCGAGCTGGCCCGCCGTCTGATCCAGTCCGGAAAGCAGTGTTCGCTCGTAGTGAACAAGATCGACGTTCCAGCGCACATTCCCCGGTCCGCAGAATTTCACGCCCTGGGCATCGAGCCCGTATTCCCCCTTTCCGCCGAACACGGTACCGGGATGGAAGAGCTCTGGGATTTCATCGACGGCGAAATCAGAGCCCTGGGAGTTGAGCCTCCCTCGCCGGCCCCCGAAGCGCTCACCGATCCGATCAAGGTGGCCATAGTGGGGCGGCCGAACGTGGGGAAGTCCTCCATCATGAACCGGCTCCTGGGTGAGGACAGGTCCCTCGTATCGGACATTCCCGGGACGACGCGCGACCCGGTGGACTCGTTCATCAGAACGCCCGGTCGGGATTTCATCCTGGTCGACACGGCGGGAATACGAAGAAAAAGCAAGACCGGCCGGGGCGCGGAGATACTCTCCGTCATACTTGCCCGGCGGAGCCTGGAGCAATGCCACGTAGCCCTGCTCGTCGTCGACGCTTCCCAGCCGCCCTCGCACCAGGACGCCCACATCGCAGGCCTCATAGAAGGGGCTAGGCGGGGCGCCATCCTGGTTCTGAACAAGTGGGACCTCATCGGCGGAGAGGAAAACGGCAAGCGGGTCGTCGAGGCATTTCGGGACAAGCTCACGTTCATCGACTGGCTCCCCATCGTAAGGACCTCCGCGAAGACGAAACGCCACGTCGAGCGCGTTCTTCCCCACGTGCAGAGAGTCTACGAACGCTACGCCCAGACCTTCCCGACAGCGGCCCTGAACAAAACCCTCGGTGATCTCGTGGCCCGCGTTTCGCCGCCGAGTGTCCAAGGCAAGGAGTTCAAGATCCGCTATGCGACGCAGACCGGAAAGGCCCCCCCGATCCTGACGCTGTTCACTAACTCGCGGTTCCCTCCTCCCGACGCCTACACGCGGTACCTGAAAAACAGGATGCGGGAAATCCATGACCTGGAAGGATCGCCGCTAATTCTGAAATATAGAAGGGAATAGTCTCACGCTCGAGGCGTCCCTGCACTCGGAGAGCAGTTCCGTCGGCGTCTTGTGCAGGAAGGGGTGGACCCAGGTCGTTTCGAGCTCCGCAAGCGGCTCGAGCATGCTGCGGCGCCGCTCGAGTCCCGGATGCGGCAGGGTCAGGCGCGAGGTCCGGAGGCGCAGGCCCCCATAGAACAGGAGGTCTACATCGAGGGTCCTCGGCCCTCGCGGCACCCGGCGGAGTCTGCCGAGAGCGCGCTCCACCCGCTGACAGTGGGCGAGCAGGGCGTCGGGAAGAAGCCGCGTCGTGACAAGACAGACCTGGTTGAGGTACCACGGCTGGGGGCCGCATTCCACGGGCTCCGTTTCATAGACCGCGGAGCGCCTGAGTATGGTCACTGCACCTTGGGCCTGGATGTGCTCCGCGGCGGCTTCGAGCGTTTTCGCCCTGTCCCCGAGGTTACTCCCCAACTGGAGCCCCGCGAGTATTCGGTGGGTTGATCGCGTCTCGTTCATGTTGTTCTCCGTCTCCCGACGGGAAGCGTCAGATATTGAGGACGAGGCCGTCGTAGGCCACGATCGAGTCCCCGAACTCGGCCTTTGCATCTCTTTCCTTCCGTTCAAGGACTTCATCGGAGTGGAAGGGGTCGTTGTGGAAGAGCACCAAACGCCCGACAGAGGCCAGTCTGGCGGTCTTCGTGCAGTCCCGCCAGGTTGAATGCCCCCAACCCCTCCTGCTCGGAGCCTCGTCGACGGCATTGTTCGAATCCATGATGAGGCAGTCCGCTCCCGAGGCTTTCTCAACCAGAAGGTCATCCAGGGGACCTCCGTCCGGCTCCGTATCGGTGGCATAAACGATCTTGCTGCGCCCGGTCGTCACGACGTAACCGAAGCAGCCCTGCGGGTGGTTGACTTCGAACGGCTCCACGCGCGCACCGTCCATGTCGACTCCGCTTTCGAGCTGAACATAGTCTATCCGGGCGGTGAGCGCATCGTGAGGTATGGGGCTGAAAGGATCCAGTAGCTGGCCGCTGAAGACCGATTCGACGCCCTTCCGGCCGTAGATGCGGAGCCTGGTCTCATCGTAATAGGCGGGCTTGAAGAAGGGAAGCCCGTGGATATGGTCCCAGTGGAAGTGCGAGAGGAAGAGGTGCAGCGGCGCCGCCGAAAGGAGTCCGTCCTTCGACAGACGGTTCCCGAGACCTATGATACCGGTCCCCGCATCGAGGAGAATGCGCCTGTGCGAAGGCAGGCAGATTTCGAGACTCGATGTATTCGTGCCGAACCGGATTTTCTCTCCGGAGGAGCATGGCACGCTCCCCCTCGTGCCCCAGAAGGTGACCTTCACGGTTTCAGCCATGGGAAAGGGGTAACACAAAAGTCGAATTCGGGTCAACACGTGGGGCCTGCGGCCCGCCCGACGGACGGGCCGCAGGTGCGTTCGCTCTTATCAGAATGGGAAGCCCTTGTAATCGACCTTTATTAGGGCGTCCCTGAGTGCCGTTTCGAGAATCTGAAGGCACGCGGCGGCCTGTGCCCGATCGATGATGAGAGGGGGGCAGAGGCGCAGCGTATTCGGACCGCATCCGAGGACCAGGAGGCCCTGGCTAAAGCACCCCTCAACCACGGCGTCCCTCAGTTCGGGGTAGCGTTCCTTCTTTACGCGCTCCCTGACGAACTCGATGCCGATCATCAACCCCTTTCCGCGCACATCGCCTATGACCTCGTACTTGGGCATCAGTTCCTTGAGCCCGGACATGATGTACTCGCCCTGTTCGGCGGCATTCTGCATCAACCCCCCCTCGAGCAGGTCGAGAGTTGCGAGGGAGGCGGCGCAGGCGACGGGATTGCCTCCGAAGGTTGACGCGTGGCTTCCGGGCGGCCAATCCATAATTCGATCGGACGCAACGCAGGCGGAGAGCGGAAGGCCGGAAGCGATGCCCTTTGCCAGCGTCGTGATATCCGCCGTCACGCCGAAATGCTCCAGGGCGGTGAACTTGCCCGTCCGGCCCACACCGGCTTGTACTTCGTCGTCGATGAGGAGAATCTCGTACTTGTCGCAGAGTTTCCGCAATCCGCGGATAAAGTCGACGGAGGGCACGACGTATCCGCCCTCGCCCTGTATGGCCTCCACCACGATCGCCGCCACTTCGTCCGGAGGCGCAATGGTCTTGAAAACCGTATCCTCAATGTAGCTCAGGCACTCCATGCCGCACTTGCCGTAACTCTGGCCGAAAGGGCATCGATAGCAGTACCCGTAGGGCACGTGGGCGACGCCGTCCATGAGCGGAAAGAAGCCGTTCTTCTGTGTCGCCTTGCTGGCGGTCAGCGACAACGCCCCCGTGGTGCGGCCGTGGAAAGCGCCGTGGAACGCGATGAACCTCTTGCGCTTAGTGTGGTACTTGGCCAGCTTTATGGCGCATTCGATCGCCTCGGCTCCAGAGTTGCCGAAAAAGACGCGCTTGGTGCCCCTGCCCGGTACGAGTTTGGAGATGCGTTCGGCGGTGTTTGCCTGCCCCTGATAATAGAAGTCCGTCCCGCTCATGTGTATCAGCTTTCCGGCCTGGTGCCTGATGGCTTCTACGACCTTCGGATGGCAATGCCCCGTTGATACGACGGCTATCCCCGCTGCAAAGTCCAGAAAGAAGTTGCCATCCGGATCCTTGACCACGGCACCCGAGGCCTCGTCCGCCACGAGAGGATAACCCCTCGTGTATGAAGTGGATACGTACTGGCCGTCCTTCTGGATGACGGCCTTGGCCTTCGGCCCAGGCAGTTCGGTCACTATTTTCGGCAACCGCGGAAATTCGCTCATCTGCATGCCTCACTTTCTTCTTTTATTCGCGGCCTTTCCCGAAAGGAACGGCCGCCCCCAATAGTACCCGGCAGGCGGCTAGACGCCGCCGGCAATGTCCTTTCTGGAGAAACACCCGTCGAAATGGATGCGTCCGGCCGCCGCATAAGCCGAATTGCGTGCCTCACCGACGGTCCTGCCGAGTGCCGTGACGTTCAGAACCCGCCCGCCGGACGTGACTGTGCCCTCTTTCCGGATGGTCGTACCCGCATGGAAAATGACCACTCCATCCGTGCCTGACGCCGGCTCCAATCCCGAAATGACCTTTCCTTTGTCGTAGGCACCGGGGTACCCCTCGGAACAGAGAACGACCGTTACGGCGGCATCGTTCTTCCAGCCTACCGCGCAACCCGCGAGATCGCCTCGAACACACGCCATGGCGATCTCGCACAGGTCTCCGTCGAGAAGCGGAAGAACCACCTGCGTCTCCGGATCTCCGAACCTGCAGTTGAACTCGAGGACCTGAGGCCCCTGGTCGGTGAGCATGAGTCCGGCGTAAAGCACGCCCTTGTAGGGATGACCGTCGGCCGCCATTCCCGCAACGGCCTGGCGAACGATCACCTCCAACGCTTCCTCTACCTGATCCTGCGTCATGCGGGCCGACGGACAGTAGGCGCCCATGCCGCCCGTGTTCGGGCCGGAGTCTCCGTCACCGACCCGCTTGAAGTCGCGTGCCGGCGGCATCGGCACGATCGTCTCTCCGTCGCAGAAAACCATGAGGGACGCTTCTTCGCCGTGAAGGAAACTCTCGACGAGCATGAGATCGCCCGCACAGCCGAATGCCTTCTTGACCATTACGGTGACCGCGGCATCAAGCGCTTCCTCTCTGTCGGCGCATATGAGAACGCCCTTGCCGGCGGCCAGTCCGTCCGCCTTTACGACGAGAGGAAAGGGTCCATCGTACTTTTTCAAATAGGCGATCGCGGCCTCCGCCGAGTCCCAAACGGTGAAGGGGGCCGTAGGAATGCCGTGTCTCACGCAGAATTTCTTGGAAAAAACCTTCGACGACTCGATCCTCGCAGCGGCCATGGAGGGACCGAAGCACGCCATACCGCGCTTCGCGAGTTCGTCGGATAGACCGTCCGCCAGAGGTACCTCCGGTCCCACGAACACCAGATCCACGCGCTCTTCGGAAGCAAACCGGACGAGTTCGTTCACATCCTCCGCTTTGATGGGAACGCGGTCCGCCACGCCCTCGCAGCCTCCATTGCCCGGGGCCCAGCTTATTCGGTCCACCATGGTCGATTGTGCGAGTTTCCAGGCAATGGCGTGTTCGCGGCCTCCGCCGCCGACGAGCAGAACGTGCATTGTCCCTCCTCTGCAGACTCGAAGCTGTATTGTATGGCCTGAGGTCTTTTGGGTCAACAACTTATGAGGGAAATGCGGCAATGAGGGGATATTGACTCAACGCGCCGTCACGACCCGGTTGCGGCCCTTCTGCTTGGCGCCGTACAGCGCCTCGTCGGCGCCCTTGATGAGGCCGGAGGGAGTCGAGAATGGATGCGGGAAGGACGCCACGCCGATACTGATCGTCACCGGTGCCGGCAGGGTGACGCCGTTCCTCTGCATGGCTTCCACGGTCGTCCGCACCCGCTCGCCGGCCACAGCGGCCTCCTTGATGGAACACCCCGGAAGAATGGCCACAAATTCCTCTCCGCCGTACCGGCAGATCACGTCTATGTCCCTGAGGGAGGTGCGAATACCGCGGGATACCTCCTTGAGAACGAGGTCCCCCACCGGATGGCCGTAGGTGTCGTTGACGCGTTTGAAATGATCGATGTCCATGAGGAGGATCGCCACGGGCATGCCGCCCCTCTGGCTCCGGCTGAGTTCCTCTACGAAGCGTTCGTCAAAAAACCGGCGGTTGTATAGTCCGGTCAGCCCGTCCTTGATGGCATTTTCCTGGGTCTGCCTGTCGAAAAGGGAAAGCGTTACGAGGGCGGACACCTGGCTCACGAACCGGCTCGCCGCTTTCCGGCTCTCCTGCGTGAAGGGAAGATCCTCCCGACCGATGAGGCCGACAACTCCCAGCACATCGTCGCCCGAAAAGACGGGATGCAGGTAGGCCAGGTTGCCCGGCGCAAAGGGTTCGCCCTTGAAGAGAATGGGCATGGCCGTCTCGCGGCTCGTCGCACCCTCCAGGTACAGTGGTTCACGCCCTTTTGTCATCACCCAGTAGGCCCACGTCTGCTTGTCGAGGTAGCGCAGATTATCGGGGCTGTTGAACCGCTTGGTGCCGAGATACGCGTAGTCGAACCTTGGAGCCTGGATGACGGCGAACCCGTACAGCGCCGGGAGTATGTCGAAGATGGCGTCGAGCGCAAGGCCGCAGATTTCATCCGGCCGCCTTTCCGACGCAAGGAGTTCCAAGCCGCGGGCGAGCCGTTCGTCCTGGTCCCTCTGCTTTTCGACCGCGATGGCGTGGGCCGCATAGGTCTCCCAGCCGTCGAGGATCTTTGAGCAGCGTCGCAACACCCCCATCTCCCTGTCCTCGAAGGGCCGGCCCGCCGCCTTGTGGCAGGCCAGAATCCCCCGGATCCTCCCGCGGTGTAACGCGGGCATGAGAGCGATGCTCACGTTTCCGGAGCGCCCCGACAGGTAGCCCAGTGCTTCCGGGTGCACGGACTCCGCCGTAATTTCCTTCTCGCCTTCAAAGGCGAGGGCGAGGAGCCCTTCTCTCTTTCCCACCCTCGGCGAGACCTTGAGCCCAGGGCTGGCGAGACAGACGCGCCAGCCCGCCTCCTCCGGCATGAGCATGACCGCTCCTTCCGCCGCCGTCACCTGACGTGTGAATCCGAGCAACTGACTTGAGAGGGCTTCCCAGTCGGGGGGCCTGTGGCCGTCAACCAGTTCGCGGCCGGGCTGCCATCCGCTTCCCGCCTGGGAACCTTCGGCCGCACCTGATCTGCGCCGCACGACAGCGAAGGTAACGCAGGCGCTGATGACAATTGCCAGCAAGGCGACCAATACCACAGTCAGCGGCGAAACCATCTCCATACACCCCATGCCGCGGCGCCCGCCGAGGCGCCCACCGCATCATGGTACCAGTCTACGATGTCCGGCAGGCGCTCCGGCACGAAAGCCTGGTGAACCTCGTCCAGAGCACCAATGATGACGGCCAGTGCACAAGCTCCCAGCAGGATGGACAACGAGGCACGGCCGCCCCTGCCTCCCTGCAGAGCTCTCGCAAGCAGCCATGCCAGCACGCCGTACTCCGGATAATGTAGTATATCGCCTGACAGCCCGGGAGGTATAGGGGGATGGGACATGTGCGACAGAAAGAAGATGAGGAGACAGTAGAGAGCGGGGGGAAGCCAGAGACGAAAGGCGGGGCTTGGTTTCAATGCCCTGTCCAGAACATCAGGTAGGCGAACGCCAGCGAGCCCAGCACCATCCAGGCCAGCGTCTTGCAAACCGAAATGACGAAACTGTGCCTGTCCCGGTGGTTGAGGACCCCGAAGAAGAGGGCCACGAGCACCGAAAAAATCACAAGCGTGAGGAAGTGATCCCGGAATATCATTCCTTCCTGCCCACCACTATGTCGAAAGCATCCATTATCAGGAGCATATTCATGAGCCCCGCGGTCACGAGAAAGGTGTTGCCGTAGCCGAACATGACGTTCGCGACCTCGGTGGGGTTGAGGTTCCCCAAGCCCACCAGGCGCCCTATGAAGTATGGGGCGCCGAGTCCCACCTGCGCCACGGCGGCCAGTCTGTAGAGCCAGTTCGGAGCCGAGAAGGGAAAGAGCGCGCCGTCCAGGAGGAGACCGAACGCAAAGGTCAGACCGACGATGCAGAAAAAAGCCGCTGCCCGCCGCCTGCGGCCCAGGACCCAGTGCGAGAGTCCCGGAACCAGCAGGGTGGGCAACGAATAGGCAGCGGCTTTCCAGCTCGATGGTCTGGCCGGCATCCTACTCTTCTTTGACGACGTGCAGGCGCACCGTGGGTATCACCTCCTGGTGCAGCTTCACGCCGATCTCGTAGTCGCCGAGCCTCTTGATCGGCTCGTTCAGGATGAGTTTGCGCTTGTCGACGATGATGCCTTTTTGCTTGATCATTTCAGCGAGGTCGGTCACGGTGACCGAACCGTAAAGAACATCCTGATCGCCGGCGCGTTTTGCGACGGAAAGGTCGAGGCTGGAGATCTTCTCGGCCAGCTCCTGCGCCTCTTCTTTGGCCTGGAGCTGTTTGGTCTCGTACATCCTGCGCTCCTGCTGCAGAACCTTCTGGGCGCCGGGCGTATACCGCATGGCGATGCCCTTGGGGAGCAGGTAGTTGCGCGCGTAGCCGTCCTTCACGTTTACGATGGCTCCGCGGGCGCCGAGGCCTTCCACGTTCTCTTTCAGTATGATCTTCATGCGGCCCTCCCTCGTCAATCCTGAGTGAAGGGCAACAGAGCGAGGTGCCGTGCCCGCTTGATGGCGGTGGTAAGTTGCCGCTGATGGATTGCACAGGTCCCGGAGATACGCCGGGGAACTATTTTGGCGCGCTCCCTCAGGTACCCGGAAAGAAGCTTGACGTCCTTGTAGTCGATAAAGGCCACGCCCGTATCGCAGAATTTGCAGTATTTCTTGCGCTTGAACAGGTAGTCCTTTTTATAGAACCCCTTCTTCTTGCCTTTGCCGCCTTTGCCGCCGGATTTACCGTAAGCCATCTGAATCCTCACTCATCATCATCGTCGGAGTACGAACTGCTCCGTCCCGAGTCCTCTTCTTCCGCCTGTTTCTTCTTCTTGGCGGCGCGGGCCTTCATTTTGGCCTCCGTCTTGAGCTCCTCGTCGCGGCGGACGGTCAGAAAACGCATGACGTTTTCGTTCAGCCTGAGCCGGCCTTCGAGGCCCGAGATGCAGGTTTCCGCTTCCGAGTCGAACTCGTAGAGAACGTAGTACCCTTCATTGAACCTTCGGATCGGGTATGCGAGCGGACGCTTTCCCCAGCGGTTGACGACGACTTCCCGGCCGTCGAAACGCTCGTTGAGGTCCTTCTCGACACCGAGCACGAGCGATTCGAGATCAGCCTCCGACAGATTGGGTGGAGCGATAATGGTAGTCTCGTAGTGTTTCATTCACTTACCTCCTCACGGCCTAGCCCCCTCCCCGAATGGGAGGAGGAAGAAGGCACGCAAACCTTACCATAGGTGCGGGCTCATGTCCAGCGAGCCCTTTTTCCTTCAAGGCCCCACCCGGCGGAGATATGGCCGGAGTCGGGCTCCTCAGTCGCGGTCCTTGTCACCCCTCGCTTTTTCTCGCGCAAGGCGGTTGTAGCTGTTCATGGCGCGTGCGAAGCCCATTGCCACCGCGTCCAATGCGGCCTCTCCTCCCAGCTCGGCGGCCTCCTCGAATAGAGTCAGTTTCTCCCCGGAAAGCGGGGTCAACAGATAGTCAACGTGCTCGTCCCGTGTCACGTCGTCCGGGCTTATCCCCAGCCGAATCCTGGGGAACTCCCTGACCCCGAGGTCCGAGATTATGGACTCCATGCCGTGATGCCCGCCGGCGCCTCCCGAACGCCGAAGCCGTATGTGTCCGAAGGGGAGATCCAGATCATCGTAGCAGACGATCATGCGGTCCGGCGGCAGTCCCTCTCTCCGCAACCAGCGAGCAACCTCTATCCCGCTTCTGTTCATGTATGTGAGGGGTTTCAGCAGAAGAAGCGAGTGCCCACGCCAACGGCAGAGGGACACGTCCGCATCCCCCTTTCGAGAAAAACGCGGGCCTTTGCAACGGGCCCGCGCTTTCTCCGCCATTTCGAAGCCCGCGTTGTGAGGGCTCCGGTGGTATTCGCTTCCCGGGTTTCCCAACCCGACGATGATGAATTCCAGCGCCATTTAAGTGCAGCCGGGGCCTCAGCCCTCCGTGCCCGTCTCGCCCTCTTCTTCGGCCTTCTTGCCCTTGGCGATAAGCTCGGGCTCCTGGCCCTCTTCCTCGGTCTCTTCTTCTTCACCTTCGGCCGCCGCTTCGATCCTCGGCGCCGCGATGATCACGATCGGCTGACTGAGATCTTCCTCCATGATCTTGACCTTGTCGCTCACCTGGAGGTCCGAGATCTTCACGCTGTCGCCGATCTTCAGAGGCGACAGATCGACGTGGATCCTGTCGGGAATGTCGGCGGGAAGACTCTCAACCGCCACTTCCCTCATGATCACGTCCATGAGCCCTCCCTGGGTCTTCACGCCCAGCGCCATGCCCTCGAAGACAAGCGGCACGTCGACCCGGACCTTCTGGTCCATCATGATCCGGGTAAAATCCGCGTGGATAAGCTCGTTACTCACCGGATTGACCTGGAAGTCCTTGACCATGACGTGTCTCTGCGCCTTCGTACCCTTGAGAGAGAACAGCAGGATGGAATTCTGCCCCCTCTCCGACCTGAGGATCTGAATGATCTTCTTGGGATCCACCGCGATGGGCACGGGATCCTTGCCGCCGCCGTAAACCACACCGGGGATCAGGCCTTTCTCCGCAGCGTCTCTGCGGCTCTTCTTTCCTGTGGTGGGACGGGGTTCCACCTCGATTTCGATAAACTGTTCGGGCATCGTACGCTCCTATTGCACCTGAGGGGAGTACCCCCTTGACGACCGAGGTACTTTAGCAAATATGAGCCCTGCTGACAAGTACTTAGGGGGAATGCGGGATTTGTGATTTGGGAATCGGGATTTCGGATTTGGAGAACAGAAGATTGGATGTCCTGGGAACAAGATGACGTCGATGGCCGATGCTCCACCGCCGCCTGTCGGCGCCATGGCGTCGACATCTGTTCGAAGGCCTTCCCACGATTTGATTATCCGGCCACGCGATGGCTCGATCCCTCCCCCGATGCTTGCCGGTTCGCCCCGCGTCAGGTATCCTGAACGACCTGAAGGGCATAGCGCATATCGGCGATCCCGGTTCCAGCGGGATCCAGGCCGCAACCAAATTGAGGAGATGAAATGTCCCGAGTCGACCCGCACTCATATTTTAATTCCGATCAGCCCCTGACCAGCCGTCTCGATTGGCGGTTTTCCGTCGATTTCGAAGGCAGCCGGATTACGGGTGTCGCCAACCTGTTCTTCGATGCGCCCGCAGAGGGCGCCCTGGACCTGGATACCCGCGGCCTGAGCATCCGCTCCGTCAAGACCGGCGAGGGCAGGCTCGTCGAATACGAACTCGGAGAGCCGGACGAGGTGCTGGGAACGAGGCTGCGACTTCTGCTGCCCCAGGGCACAAAGCAGGTTGCTGTCGAGTATGAGACATCGCCCGGGGCCACGGCTCTCCAATGGCTGTCCCCGGCACAGACGGCGGGCAAGAAACATCCATACCTCTTCAGCCAGTGCCAGCCCCATCACGCACGCACCATGATCCCCGTGCAGGACAGCCCGCGAGTCCGAATCCCCTATCACGCCGAGGTGACAGTGCCAGAAAGCCTGCGGGCGGTGATGTCCGCCGGCAACTCCGGAGAAAAGGACGGGGCCCGTCCCGGCACCCGAACCTTCCTGTTCGACATGCCCCAGCCGATCCCGACCTACCTGCTGGCCCTGGCCGTAGGAAATCTGGCCTACAAGGCCGTGAGCGACAGGTCGGGCGTATGGGCCGAGCCCGAAGTCGTGGACAAGGCCCACTGGGAGTTCATGGGAATGGAGGAGATGATCCAGAAGGCGGAGGGCCTGTTCGGTCCCTACGAGTGGGACCAGTACGACGTGCTGGTTCTCCCGCCTTCCTTCCCGTACGGCGGTATGGAGAATCCCAGGATCACGTTCCTCACACCCACGCTTCTGGCGGGCGACAGATCGCTGGTGGCCGTCGTGGCCCACGAGTTGGCACACTCCTGGACTGGAAATCTGGTGACCAACGCCACCATGAACGATTTCTGGTTGAACGAGGGCTTTACCGTCTGGGCCGAGCGCCGCATCCTGGAGGCCATCAAGGGTCGGGAGTACACGGCGATGGCCTGGGCCATCGGCCGTAGGGGCCTCGACGAAGCCTTCGAGCGCTTCGGCGAGGATTCGCCCTACACCAAGCTGCGCACCGACCTGGCCGGCATAGACCCGGACTCCATGTACTCCGAGGTTCCCTACGAAAAGGGCGCCCGCTTTGTGGCACTCCTTGAAAAGACCGTCGGCAGGGAGCAGTTCGACCGCTTCATCGCCGCATATATCAAGGAATGCAAGTTCACGTCCATCACGACCGAGGAATTCCTCGAGTTCCTCCATGAAAAGCTCCCGGGCGTGGCCGACAAGGTCGGCGCCGAGGCGTGGATCTACGGGACCGGTCTGCCGGCCAATGCGCCTACCTTCGAGTCTGAAAGCCTCAAACGGCTTGAGTTCCTCTCCTCAGGCTGGTCCGAGGGCCGCCGCCCCGAGAGCGGCGAGGCCGAAAAATGGAGCCCGGACGAAGTGCTGATCTATCTCCAGGGTCTGCCGCGGGACATGACACTGGACGAGTGCAAATGGCTTGACGACACCTTCGGCCTGATGGGGCAGGGCAATTACGAGATCCTGGTGGAGTGGCTCTGCATAGCGGCGGCGTCCGGCTATCAGCCGGCCTTCGGCAGGATCCGCGAAGTCCTCTCCAGCGTAGGCCGCATGAAGTACATCCGGCCGCTGTACAAGGCACTCGGGCGGACGCCCGCGTCCCGCGCCCTGGCGAAGGAGACCTTTGCCGCGGTGAAAGATTCCTTCCACGCCTTGACGCGCCGCGTTGCCGAAGAGGAAATGGAAGCGTATCCGCAGGACTGAACTTCGAGGTTTATTAGCATTCAAGAAGAAGCGGGAGGGCACGGCCCTCCCGCTTCTTTATTCAAACCACAAGCCGTGAGTCCGTGTGCAGATGAGTAGGTGAGTAAGGGAGTGGGATATGGGAGGCCCTTCAAGGGCTCGTCCACTTAGGTTTTTCGCTTGAGCCTTCAGGTCCTGGCCCTTCGGCCGAAGAGAAAACCCTGCCCCTTCTTTGCCGTTTATTAAATCCGAAATCCTAATTCCCAAACCAAGCTTGGCCGTTGGCCGTTCCCTAGCAGGCCCTGGCCTCTCTGGCCGATCCGGCGCCGCCCTGTTTGGCGTCGCCGTCCGCCTCGGCGTCTTTACCCCCATCCCCCGAGGCGCCGTTCTCCAGCTTCAACGCTTCCTGGCGATAGCGGGGAACGGGGAGGGGCTCGTGGACCCTGCGGCCGCTTCTCTTGACGATAACGGCCGGCGCGCCTACCACCGTGCATTCAGGAGGGACATCGCGGTTGATAATGACCGATTCGGCGCCGATCATGGCGTTGTCGCCGACGGTGACGGGGCCGAGTATGGTCGCGTGGGTTCCCAGGAAGACGTTGTCCCCGATGGTGGGGTGCCTCTTGCCCTGTTGTTTACCCGTTCCGCCCAGCGTCACGCCGTGGAACATGACACAGTTCTCGCCTATCTCCACCGTTTCACCGATAACCACGCCGGAGCCGTGATCGCAGAAGAATGCCCTGCCGATGTGCGCCCCTGGGTGGATCTCCATGCCCGTGGCGAATCGCATCACCTGTGAAATCAGGCGGGGCACGAAGGGCACACCGGCCCTGTACAGCGGGTGCGTGACGTAGCGGTGCACGACGATGGCGTGCAGGCAGGGGTACAACAGGAACTCGACGTTCTTGCAGGCGGGATCGTTCTTGTATATGGCCCTGATATCATCAAACATGCTTGAACAGCCTTCCTGTAGGCCGGTTTGAACCGACCGGATCCAGCCCTCTCACAGGTCCTTCCCTGCGGGGCAGCTATCATTCAGGAACATCGGTCAATGCGAAAAATTTCTACCGGGAAGGGACACCCGGCGCCCGCTCTCCGCTGCACCCAAAGATAAGACAAAATCCCCGGAGATGCCATCGCAGAACCCATACGGCCAGCTTCTTTTCGCTTTGAAGGTCGTCCGTCTGCCGAGGTTCAATTGCGAAGCCCCAGTCCCAATTCCCGAATCTCCCTTGCGCCCGAGCCTGCCCGCCTCTCCTCCCCCCTGCTCCCCAGCGCACCGGATCGGCGTCGGCAACGGCAGGGAAATATGCTAGACTGAAGACCCGTATGGAACGGACTAGGGGAGCTGTCTATGGCTAAATACATCTTTATCACGGGCGGGGTTGTATCCTCGCTCGGCAAGGGGATTGCGGCGGCTTCCATCGGCTGCCTGCTCGAATCCCGCGGATTCAAGGTCACCATTCAGAAACTCGATCCCTATATCAACGTGGACCCGGGCACGATGTCGCCCTTCCAACACGGCGAAGTCTTCGTAACCGACGACGGCGCCGAGACGGACCTGGACCTCGGCCACTACGAGCGCTTCACGTCGCAGGTTTCGGGCCGGGGCAACAACTACACGGCCGGGCGCATCTACATGGAGGTCATCGAGAGGGAGCGCAAGGGCGATTATCTGGGCGGCACGGTCCAGGTTGTCCCCCACATCACGAACCAGATCAAGGAAGCCGTCAAGAACCAGGGAAAGGGCGTGGACGTCTGCATCGTGGAGATCGGGGGAACGGTGGGCGACATCGAGTCTCTGCCCTTCCTGGAAGCCATCCGCCAGCTTCAGCTGGAGGTGGGAAAGGCCAACGCCGTTTTCATCCATCTGACGCTCATACCCTTCATCAAGGCGAGCCACGAGCTCAAGACGAAGCCCACGCAGCACAGCGTCAAGGAGCTGCGCTCCATCGGTATTCAGCCCGATATCCTCCTGTGCCGGACGGAGTATTCCATCCCCAGGGACATGAAGGCCAAGATCGCCCTCTTCTGCAACGTCACCGAAGAGGCCGTCATCACCGCAAAGGACGTGGAGCACATCTACGAGGTGCCCCTCTTCCTGGCCCAGGAAGGTTTGGACTACATCCTCCTTAAATACCTGGGGCTCCCCCTCCACGAACGCCACATGGAAAAATGGGAGGGGTTCCTGGACACCCTCAAGCACCCGGACGACCTCGTGACCATAGGAATCGTGGGCAAGTACACCCAATACGAGGACTCCTACAAGAGCCTGGGGGAGGCGCTCGTTCACGGGGCCGTGGCCAACGGGCTGGGCATCCGTATCAAGTGGATCGAGGCCGAGGACATAGAGCGCGAGGGTCCGGCAGGCCCCCTGTCCGGCGTGCACGGCATCCTGGTTCCCGGCGGATTCGGCGAGAGGGGCGTCGAGGGCAAGATCAAGGCGGCCACCTTCGCCCGGAACGAAAAGATCCCCTATTTCGGCATTTGCCTCGGCATGCAGCTGGCCACCATCGAATTCGCCCGCAACGTGGCGAAGATGGAGAAGGCCAATTCGACGGAATTCGACCCGAATACGCCGGCGCCCGTCTTCTACAAGTTGAGAGACCTGCTTGGCGACGATACCTACGGGGGCAACATGCGACTCGGAAAATGCCCCTGCGACTTCGAACCCGACAGCCTGGCGAACAAGGCGTACGGCGACCTGCACGTGGAAGAACGCCACAGGCACCGCTATGAGTTCAACAAGAAGTATCTCGAGCCCCTTGCGGCGGCAGGCCTTCTGTTCACCGGACTTTCACCCGATGGGAAATTCGTGGAGGTCGTGGAACTCCGGGACCACCCCTGGTTCCTGGGCTGCCAGTTCCACCCGGAATTCAAATCAAGGCCGCTGAACCCGCATCCCCTTTTCAGGGCATTCGTCAAGGCCAGCTACCAGAACAAGGTCAGATCCGAGGGCTCAGACGCCCCGCAGAAGGAGCGTTAGTCCCCGATGAGAGAGGTTTCTGTCCGCGAGGTTTTCATACAAGACGGAGTTTCCATCGGAGGGGCCACGCCTCTATTCATAGCGGGACCGTGCGTGATCGAGTCGGAGGAACACGCCCTGGATCTCGCCCTCAACATCGCCGCCTGGAGCCAGAAACGGCGACTCCCGGTCGTGTTCAAGGCATCCTTCGACAAGGCCAACCGCACCTCCATCTCCTCCTACCGCGGACCGGGCCTCGAAGAGGGACTGCGGATCCTCGGCTTGGTGCGCAAGGCATCGGGACTGCCGGTCCTTACCGACATTCACGAGCCGCAGCAGGCCGAGAAGGCCGCGGAGGTCGTCGATATTCTGCAGATTCCCGCCTTCCTCTGCCGACAGACGGATCTGCTGCTCGCCGCCGCGGCGACCGGTCGCGCGGTCAACGTGAAGAAGGGGCAGTTCCTCTCCCCCTACGACATGGCCCACGTCGTGGAGAAACTCGTCGCGAGCGGTACGGAGAAGATCATCCTGACGGAGAGAGGCGCCAGCTTCGGTTACAACAACCTCGTCGTGGATATGAGGGGCCTGCCCGTCATGAGGTCCTTCGGCTTCCCGGTGGTCTTCGACGCAACGCACTCCGTACAGTTGCCCGGCGGGGGACACGGCAAATCCTCGGGCCAGAGGGAGTTCATTCCCACGCTGGCGCGTGCGGCCGCGGCGGCCGGCGCCGACGGCTTCTTCTTCGAGGTCCACGACGCGCCGGAGCAGGCCCTGTCGGACGGTCCCAACGCCCTGCCGCTGGAGGACTTCCCCCGGCTGGCCGAGGAACTGGACGCCTTCTATCGTCTGGCGAGGAAAAAGCCATGACCCTCGACGGCGCCAAGAAAGTGCTGGCCATCGAAGCCGAGGCACTTCTGAGACTCAAGGACAGCCTGGACAACGGTTTCGTGGATCTCCTGGAGAAGATCCTGGTCTGCAAGGGCCGGGTCGTGGTTTCGGGCATGGGCAAGAGCGGCCTCATCGCCCACAAGATAGCCGCCACGCTGGCCAGCACGGGGACACCGGCCTTATTCCTCCACCCCTCTGAGGCCCTTCACGGCGACCTCGGCATGGTCACGGCGGACGACGTTGTCTTCGCCCTGAGCAACAGCGGAGAGACGGAGGAACTCGTGCGCCTTGCTCCCTTCATAAAGCGCCTCGGCGCTTTTCTGGCCTCGGCCACGGGAACCCCTAAATCAACGCTGGCAAGGGTGTCCGACCTCCACATTACCGTGACCATCGACCAGGAAGCCTGCCCGCTCGGGCTTGCACCCATGGCGTCCACGACGGCCCAGCTCGCCCTCGGCGACGCCCTCGCCGCCGCCCTCATCGAGCGGAGGGGATTCAAAGCCGATGACTTCGCCCGTCTCCACCCTGGAGGGAAGCTGGGCAAGCGCCTCATGCGCGTGAACGAACTCATGCACAAGGGCCGTGAGATTCCGCGCGTGGCGCCGGAGACACTCCTCAAGGACGCCATCTACGAGATCTCGTCCAAGAAGCTCGGCATGACCGTCGTCACCGATGGAGAAGGCAGACTCGAAGGCGTCATCACGGACGGCGACATGCGCCGCCTTTTCCAGGATCACGGAGGCGACGTCCTGGATTGGCCTGCCACCGACTGCGCCTCCCGGAAGCCCCTCACGATCAGGCCGGAGGCCATGGCCGTGCAGGCCCTTGGCATCATGGAGAGCCGGAAGATAACCTCGCTCGTCGTCGTAGACGAAGAATCGCGCGTCGAAGGCGTTCTCCACCTGCACGATCTCTGGGGTCTCCAGATGATCTGACCCCTCGGACCATTGCATCAAAATCTCACCCATCCTCACCGAATCGGATCGCCCCCCCCGAAACCGCTCTCCGTACAAAGGCCGTCCCCCGTGCCGTCGACTGTCCAAAACCCTTTATTTCCCGGCTCTTTCGTGGTACGATAAGCACTAGTTTTCGGAGATCGAGAGCCCATGAACGAAGGGGTTGCAGGGAGCCTGGATTCGGAACGCGGCGAGCGCCTTCGGCGTGTCCGGCTCCTGCTTCTGGACGTGGACGGGGTCATGACCGATGGCGGTCTCTATTACGCCGAGTCCGGCGGAGAGTTCAAGCGGTTTGACGTGAAGGACGGAGCCGGCATCTATCTGGCCATGAAGAACGGCCTCGAGGTAGGCATCCTGACAGCCAGGACCTCGGAGATGGTCTCGCGGAGAGCGGAAGAGTTCGGTCTTCGAAGGGTCTTCCAGGGCGCCATGAACAAGGGAGAGGCGCTGTCGGACATCCTGGCCGACGGAAAATACGGGGCCGAGCAGGTCGCCTTCATGGGCGACGACGTACTCGATCTTCCGGTCTTTCGACGCGTGGGCTTCACGGCCTGTCCCGCGGACGCCCACGAACTGGTCAGGCACCGCGCCGACTACGTGTGCTCGCGGGAGGGCGGTTCCGGCGCCGTCCGCGAGTTCATAGACCTTTATTTCCACGCCTGCGGCGTCATGGAACTCATCGAAAAAAAATACTGGGAGGACGCCCAAGATGCATAACCTTTTCAGTACCGTTAAATGGCTACTCATCATCTTGGTGATCGCCGCCTGGATGGTTCTGTGCCTCGTGAACCTCAACATAACGAGCCCCTTCATTCTCTTTCCGGGCTATGTCGAGTTTCACAGCGTCCCCATGTCCGTAATCCTCATCTTCCCCCTGGTCATGGCCTTCGTCACATTCTGGATCGTCGGCATCCTGGACCAGGTCGACCACTACCTCCAGGCGAGGGAATTCCGGAAACGCATCCGCGAACTCGAAGAAGAAGTCGACCAGCTGAGGAACCTGCCCATCAGGGAAGGCACCATTTCACAACAAGCGGTGGATGAGGAGAACATCTCGTGATCCAAAACCTCGGCGGTCAGTGGATCACGGTTGCGCTGATCCTCGTCTTTCTTTTCGGCCTCTTCCTGGGAGCCCGCCTGCCGTTCGGGCGGACCGGCAGCGCCGCGAGGAAAGAGCCCCGCCAATCCTCCCACTACATTCGCGGCATGTACGCGATGCTCACCGGCGACGTGGAGAACGCCATCGACCACCTGTCCAAGGTCGTCGAACTCTCGACCGAGCCGATTGAGGTCTACCTGGCACTCGGCAACCTTTACAGGCAGCGCGGACAGATAGACCGGGCCATTCGCGTGCACCAATCCCTGCTCACGCGCTCGAACCTCTCCGAGGAGGAACGGGTCCTGGCGCTCAATGCACTGGGGATGGACTTCAAGACCGGCGGTCTCATGGACCGCGCGTTGAAGACCTTCAGGGAATC
>CAZDOY010000006.1:5389-17549 GCA_964507185.1 uncultured Thermoanaerobaculia bacterium | reverse complement strand
TTTCTTGCCCGCCTCTACCTGGACGTGAACAAGCCGGACCGCGCCAGAAGGACCGTGGAAAGGGCCCTTAAGCAAATGCCGCACAAAGCCTTCATGGTCATGGACCTGATCAAGGACATTTACGTCCAGAAACAGGACCCGGCCGGCTACCTCGAGAACCTCCGGGTCCTCGGTCACGTGAACCACCAGAAGAGGGCGCTCTTGCAGGAAGTCAGAGAGTTCTCGGACCTCAAACGCACCGATCAGATACCGGCGATCGTCCAGGAACTCGTCCGCCACTATGGGCGATCCCGGCTCGTTCAGCGAACGCTGTGGGACCTCTACCGCAAGCAGGTCATAGGCTCGGATCTCGTCAATGGACTGGCTGAGACGCTCGCCAAGAGCGAACAGATGATGGACCCCTTCACGTGCATCTTCTGCGGCTACAAGACGCTTGAGATTCTCTACCGGTGCCCCAACTGCAAAGAATGGAACTCCTTCTCGGACGGGGAAGGGTGATTCATTTCGGATTTGGGAATTGAGATTTCGGATTTCGGATTTAAAGGACGGCGTGGGACGAGCCTTCGAAGACCCTCGGACGTTCGATCACGCGACTACCGGATGACTGGATCACTTTTCACTGGCTCCCTTGAACACCGCGCCGCCAGGCGCGCGAATCACTTGATAACCGTCCTTCCCACCCGCATAATAGACCGCATGCAGGGGAACCAGGGTGAGTAGAACACAAGGATTGAAACCGCTCGCCGAGGTCGCAGAACGGTGCCGAAAGCACTGCGCGGCCGGGGAGGCGGTGGACGGCATCCACGTGGCGTTCCACCTGGAGGAAGACACCCTCAAGACGCGGCGGAAGAACGACGTTCTGATTCTTTCGACCGAAGATCGTGCGGTGCGTTTTGCCCTGACCGGGATGGAGGGCGAAATCCTCGGCTGGCTCCATCGCAACGGGCACGAGGACATCAGGAGGGTGGCATGGTCTGCGGAATGAGCGAACAGGCGTTGGATTCGATCCTCCTGCAGGCCATCGCCGAAGACAGTCCCTACGGAGACAGAACCGTGGAGGCCCTCGCTCTCAGCGGAACCGTCTCGGGCGTGTTCCTTGCGAAAGAGGAATTCGTCCTGTGCGGACTTCAGGCCGCCTTCAGGGTCTTCGAACTCATCGACGCCTCCAGCGCCTTCGTGCCCTTCTTCGAAGATGGAAGAACGCTCAAGGCCGGCGAACGCATAGGCCGGGTGGCCGGTGACCTGGGCGCCATTCTCAAGGCTGAACGCCCCGCATTGAATCTCCTCCAGCGTCTCTCGGGGATCGCCACGACGGCCCGACGGGCCGCCGAGGAGATAGAAGGGACGACCGCCAGGATCCTCGATACGAGAAAGACCACGCCCGGCCTGCGCCTCCTGGAGAAATACGCCGTCAAAACGGGGGGCGCACTCAACCACCGAATGGGGCTTTCAGACGGAATCCTCATCAAGGACAACCACATCGCCGCGGTTGGCTCGCTGACCGAAGCCGTCACACGCGCAAAGGTCAACGCCGGGCATCTATGGCGCGTGGAAGTGGAGGTCGGGAGCCTGGAGGAATTCCGCGAGGCGTTGGCGGCGGGCGCCGACCTCATCCTCCTCGACAACATGTCCAATGAAGACATGGCCCGGGCATCCCTGGAGAGGCCCCCCGGCGTTCTCCTCGAAGCGTCCGGAGGCATGAAACCCGGCACCCTGCGCGCGGTTGCACAGACGGGCGTGGACTTCATCTCCGTCGGTGCGCTGACGCACTCGGCGCGTGCCGTGGACATCTCATTCAAAATAGAAAGCCACTGATCCCGGCGTCGTTGGGAGTGCGGGAATGGACAGGGAAGTGCTTCTTACCTACTACCGGCCCCATTGGCTCGGTCTTCATCTCGAATGCCGCGGTGAAGTCACCTCCACGAACGACGCCGCCATGGCCCTCCTGGCACGTCGCGGCCGATCGGCCCACGGCGCGGTCATATTTGCCGACGGCCAGACGGCGGGCAGGGGACGATTCGGCCGCACGTGGTACGCGCCGGCCGGCATGGCCCTCGCCGCAAGCATCGCCCTGTGGCCCGTGGACACGAAATCTGAAGATCTCGCTCTCCTGCCCCTGGCCTGCGCGCTGTCCGTGCTCAAGGCGCTGGAACGCTCCGCCGGGCTGACGTGCCGCCTGAAGTGGCCCAATGACGTCCTCTGCAGGGGCAGAAAAATTTCAGGGACCATGGCCGAGGCCCGATGGCAGGGCGAAAACCCGGCGGGTATGGTCCTCGGTATCGGCATCAACCTGAACCAGACACACGACGACTGGCCCGGCGACATCTCTTCTACGGCCACGTCGGTACGCGAAGAGACGGGGCGGCCGGTCCAGACCGAGGCTATGGGGGCCGCGCTGCTGGAAGCGCTGGAGGGGATTCTCGAGAATGCGCTTCCACGGCCGCGCACGGTGGTCCCTCTCGTGAGTGCGCTGTGGGAACACGAGCTGGGCGACGGACTCGAGGTCCTCGATGGGCAACGCACTCTGCGGGGGCGATTCGCCGGCGTCGAGGGAACCGGCGCTCTGTTATTGGACACGGAAGCCGGGCGGCTCGCCGTGCGCTACGGCGACGCTCGAAAACTACGGAGAATTTCATGATCTTCGTCATGGACGTTGGTAATACGCAAACGACCTCGGCTCTTTTCAGGGGCGCAGACATGGTTCAGTCGTGGCGGCTTACGACGGCTCGCCACAGGACTCAAGATGAATGGGGCGCTTTGCTCCAGAGCCTGTTCAGCCTGCATGGCTACGACATGCAGGACGTCTCAGGGATTTCCGTATGCTCGGTCGTCCCGCCTGCGGATGCCCCGCTGCGCCTGATGTGCAGAACGTATTTCGGACACGATCCGCTCTTCATCGTCCCAGGAACCAAAACGGGCATCCACGTTCTCTACGATACGCCTTCCGACGTCGGGGCGGACCGAATCGTCAACGCGGCGGCCGTCTACAGCGTCCATGAGACACCGGCCATAGTTGTTGATTTCGGCACCGCGACGACATTCGACATGCTGGGAGAAAACGGGGACTACCTGGGGGGCGTGATAGCCCCTGGGATAGGCATCTCCGCGGAGGCGCTCTTCGAGAAGGCCGCCAAGCTCCCGAAGGTAGAGATCGCCCGTCCCCGCAAGGTCATCGGCAAGAGTACCGTTGGTTCGATGCAATCCGGCCTCTACTGGGGCTACGCCTCTTTGACCGAAGGGATCATTAAGAAGATGAAGGCCGAGTTCGGCACCGTCAAGACCGTGATAGCCACGGGAGGACTGGCTGCGGTACTCGTCAAGGATTGCCCCTCCATCGACATCGTGGACGAGAATCTCACCCTCAACGGCCTTCGGATTCTCTACGAACGCAACAAGGCCTGAGAGATTCTCCGGCTGCCCGGACGTGGGCCTGCATGCGGGGACGAGATCATGGACACAGGGCTTCGCACCTACTTCGAACGTATCGAGGCGGTCTTCTGCACGCAGAGGGGTGCTCCGCTTCTTCTTTCCCCGCTCGACTTCGAGAAGGCCGTTGAATGGTACGCCGCCTCCATCCCCGTCGATGTCGTGGAAGAGGGTATCGTCGCCTATTTTCAGCGGCTCGCAGCAAGGCGGGTCCCCATGCGCAGGGCCATCTGTCTTTCATTCGCTGAAGATGAAATCCTCAAAGCCCGCGAGGCCAGGCGGACGGCGGCCATCGGCCGGGGCGCCGGACTCGATGAGCAGAGACCGGCCTCCGAGAGAATCGCCGACTACCTGCGCGACAGGGCATCCGCTCTCAGGGCCTTCTCCGAAGACGGCGAGAAGAGACTGGCCATGCCTCTCCTGGCCCGCTTTACAGGCCAGGCGGCGGTCGAACTCGAACGGTTGCTCGCCCGTGCCGGCGAATCCATGGCCCGGATCGAAACCGTCCTGGCGCCGCTGGACGGGGAGCTCACCCGCATCGCCCTGCTCGAAAGCGCCCCGGATCTCGTGGAATCCTGGAAATTGGAGGCCCGCGAGCGCCTCGGCGCCCTGGTCGCCAACATGGACGCACAGACGCTGGACCAGACCGTCGACCGTCTCTCGCGCCAGAAGGCGCTTGCCCACTGGGCCCTCCCCAGGCTTTCCATTCTGTACCTCGAGGACTGACGTGGCCCGGAGCGTTCTCACGCTGAAGACGGTGTGTCCCCTCTCCGAATCCTTCGCCCGTATCCTTCGGGAATTCGGCACTACCGGCATCTGGGAAATCAGCCCCCACGAATGGCGTGCCTACTTCACGGAACGGCCTCCAGGACTGGAAGACGCCCTCACGCTGTGCGGGATCACCCTGGACATATCATGGGCGACCGATGATGGATTCGACTGGGCCGCACGTTACCAGGAATCCCTGAGGCCCATTGCTCTCGGCAGGCGCTTTACCGTTCTCCCCTCGCCGGACCAGACCAACCCATGGCCAGGCCGCCTTTCCCTCAAGCTCTTTCCCGGCATGGCGTTCGGAACGGGAGAGCACTATACGACCGCCTCCTGTCTCCGCCTGCTCGAGGCCTTGAATCCTTTCCCCGCAAAGGTCCTGGACGTCGGCTGCGGCACGGGAATCCTGTCCGCCGCCGCCGCGATGCTGGGCGCCGTGAGCGTGGCCGCATGCGACGTCGACGCCGACGCATGCAGGGTCTCTGCCGAGACGGCCGCCATGAACGGCGCACCGTATCGGATAGTAAGGGGAAGCGCCTCGGCCGTCCGCGGGCGTTTCGAACTGGTCATCGCCAACATCCTCGCCGAAATCCTGATCGAGATCATGCCCGATCTCGCCGAACGCGTCGAAAAGGGGGGGCGTCTTATCTGCGGCGGGATCCTGTGCGAGAAGGGCGATCGGGTTCTCACCGCCGCCCGCACGCTCGGCTTCGCCATGGTGGAACGCCGCACCAACGGGGATTGGTGGTCCTTTCACCTTCGCCGCATCGCGTGACGGCATTCTCGATCCCTCCGTTCCAGCTATAAGGCGCCTACCAATAGCCTTTTTAGCATTATTATTAAATGCTGTTTAAGACCGCTGCCCAATCACTGTGCAACCTGCACAATCTCCTCATATTTCTTGGGGTTAACGAAAATTGCACAGGGTTTTCCAGAGACTTTTCCACAGGTTCCGTGGAAATTGCACTGCGCTCAAACCTTTTACACACAAGCATTACACAAGCACAGCACATAATTTTCCTGATTGCTGGTAAAGCATGATTTGCAAGGGAGTTTCAAGTCGGTGATGCACTATTTGTGAACGCGCGCCCCGCCGCCTTGACACAGAGAATGCGGCATTATACCTTCGGAGTGTTGCAAGGGGCGCGGTCAAGCAAACCGCTGAGATGTGCGTGCCGCTCTCTCGAAGGCATCCGCACAGTCCCTCAGAACCTGATCCAGGTCATGCTGGCGGAGGGATTGCAACGTCGCCTGTCCCCCATACCAGATGATCCTCTCGACTCTGCCGGGAGAGAACGCTGTCCGGCTCTGGAGGTACGACGCCATGTCCGATAATGAACTGTCGTCCGGAAGCCGCCCCGGCCGGGCTATTCCGGGCAGCATGAAGATATACACGACCGGTTCCCGCGCCGACATTCGAGTACCTTTTCGCGAGATTGCACTGACGCCCACCTCGGGCCGCTTCGGAAACACCCCTAACCAACCGGTCAGGCTCTACGACACTTCGGGTCCCTACACGGACCCGGAAATCACCATCGACATTCGCGAGGGTCTCCCTCCCCTTCGAACGCCCTGGCTCGCCGAACGCGCCGACGTCGAGGCCTACGATGGTCGCGAGATCAGGCCGATCGACGACGGCCGCGCCGACGACAAGCCCCCCGTGCAGGTCTTTCCGCACCCCCGCCCCCGGCCTTACAGGGCACGGGCCGGACGCAACGTGACCCAGATGCACTACGCCAGGAAAGGTATCGTCACGGCGGAGATGGAATTTGCAGCGATCCGCGAGGGCCTCGATCCCGAATACGTGCGCAAGGAAATCGCGGAGGGCAGGGCGATCCTCCCGGCGAACGTGAATCACCCCGAATGCGAGCCCATGATCATCGGCCGCAACGGGCTCGTGAAGATCAATGCCAACATAGGGAACTCCGCCGTGGCATCCTCCATCGATGAAGAGGTCGAGAAGATGGTCTGGGCCATCCGGTGGGGCGCCGACACGGTCATGGACCTCTCCACGGGAGACGACATTCACACGACCCGGGAGTGGATCCTCAGGAACGCGCCCGTGCCCATCGGTACGGTTCCCATATACCAGGCCCTCGAAAAAGTCGCGGGCCGGCCCGAGGCCCTGACCTGGGAACTTTTCAGGGATACGCTCGTGGAACAGGCCGAGCAGGGAGTCGATTACTTCACCATCCACGCGGGCGTTCTGCTCCGTTTCATTCCGCTGACCGCGAAGCGCGTTACCGGTATCGTCAGCCGGGGCGGCTCCATTCTGGCGGCCTGGTGCCTGGCTCACCACCAGGAGAATTTCATCTACACCCACTTTGAAGAAATCTGCGAGATCATGAAGGCGTACGACGTGGCCTTCTCGCTCGGCGACGGGCTCCGCCCGGGTTCCATTGCGGACGCCAACGACGAGGCGCAGTTCGCCGAGCTCGACACCCTGGGCGAACTCACCGAGGTGGCGTGGAAACACGACGTCCAGGTCATGATCGAAGGCCCCGGTCACGTGCCCATGCACAGGATCAAGGAAAACATGGACCGCCAGCTGGCCGTCTGCCACGAGGCGCCCTTCTACACGCTGGGCCCGTTGACCACGGACGTCGCGCCGGGCTACGACCACATAACGTCGGCCATCGGCGCCGCGATGATCGGCTGGATGGGCACGGCCATGCTCTGCTACGTCACGCCCAAGGAACACTTGGGCCTGCCCGACAAGGACGATGTCAGGGCGGGCGTTATCGCCTATAGGATCGCCGCTCACGCCGCGGACCTCGCGAAGGGGCACCCCGGCGCACAGGCATGGGACGACGCGCTTTCGAAAGCGCGCTTCGAGTTCCGGTGGGAGGACCAGTTCAACCTTTCCATGGACCCGGAAATGGCGAGGGCTTTTCACGACGAGACGCTCCCCGCCGAGCCGGCGAAAACCGCTCACTTCTGCTCCATGTGCGGCCCCAGGTTCTGCTCTATGAAGATCACGCAGGACGTTCGCGAATACGCCGAGAAGAAGGGTCTGACGACGGAAGAAGCCGTCCGCGCCGGCATGGAGGAAAAGTCCCGCGAATTCGTGCAGGCGGGCGCCCAGGTCTACCGCGAAAAGCCGTGAACTGGCCGGGAGTGAGCAAGTGAGTAGGTGAGGAAGCAATAACGGCGGGGGGCAGTCCTTCGAAGGCCCGTCCCCCGCCGTATTCCTTTTAGCCCTTCGGCCTTAGCCCTCGGGAATTGGCCCCCCGTTGTCATCTCCATCTTCCGCCTTCCGCGTTCCCAACGTCCCGTCCCCAGCCGTCTTGCAAATCCCAATTCCCAATTCCCAAATCCGGAATCCACCCTTTCCTTGCCCCGGATCCCTTCCGCGCGGTAATCTTCTGATATCGTCGGAGTGAATCGTGCTGAAGGACGTGCTCGCGCATTTTCCGCCCGAAGGCATCAAGATCCTGCTCGTTCTCTTCCTCTCTTTTCTCATCGGCCTGGAGAGAGAAGAGAAGAAAGCGGGGTCGGGCCACTACTACTTCGGCGGTGTCAGGACCTTCCCGCTCATAGGCCTGCTCGGGTACGCCATGGCCCTCATCTCGGGCAACCAGCTCGTTCCCCTGGCGGTCGGGTTCGCCGTGGTGGGGGCGTTTCTCCTGGTCTCATACCTGCATAAGCTCCGCACGACCCAGGACGCGGGCGTCACAACGGAGATCTCTGGACTGGGCACTTTCGTGCTGGGCGTGCTGGTCCAACACGACCGGTTCTGGATAGCCACAACCATCGTCGTCCTCAGCATGCTCCTCCTGGAGTTGAAGACGGGCCTCGAGAACCTTGCCCAGAAGATTCCGGCAGAAGACATCTCCACCTTCACGAAGTTCCTGCTCATAACGGCGGTGATACTGCCGGTGGTGCCCAACGAAGCCTTCACGGAGTTCCACCTCAACCCCTTCCAGACGTGGCTAATCGTTGTCGCCGTGAGCAGCATCTCTTACCTCAGCTACGTCCTGCAGAAGGTCACCCGGGGGCGGGGCGGCGTCATCCTGTCCGCCATGCTGGGCGGCGCGTACTCATCGACCGCCACGACGGTCGTTCTCGCCAAGAAAGCCCGCGAGGCTGACCATTCGCACCTGTTCTCCGGTGCGATCCTGATGGCCTCGGGCGTCATGTACCTGAGGCTCACGATCCTTGTCGACATTTTCAATCCGCGCCTCGGACATCTCCTGACCCTGCCCTTTCTTCTCCTTTCGGCGGTGGCGCTTCTTGCGGGCTGGCTGTGGTCCCACGAGGCGGAAAGACGCGGCATCAGGGTAGACAAGCCGTACGAGTCTAAGAACCCTCTCGAACTAAGCGCCGCCTTCCTCTTTGCAATCATCTTCGTGGCCGTCCTCATCCTGACCGACCTCACCGTCAAGCACCTCGGCATCGGCGCCTTGTACGCGCTGTCTGCACTCATGGGTGTTACCGACGTCGACCCGTTCATCCTCAGCCTGACCCAGACGGCCGGTGCAGCCACGGCCTTCCACACGGCCGCCGCAGGCATTGTCATCGCCTCGGCCAGCAACAATTTCGTCAAAGGTCTCTACGCTTTCGCATTCGCCGACAGGAAGACCGGCGTCATGAGTCTTGCCTCGCTCGCCATCCTGACGGCCGCGGGGCTTCTCCCTCTCTTCCTCATCTGACACCGCCGGGCGGCTATCCGCCTTTTCCGTCGGCGTTGAAGCGTCACCGGTCCGGTGTTATCTTATGGACGGGCGCCGGGATGCCCGGCACGATGCGCCTCACCGGCACGCAGCCGCCCGATCCGGACGAGGAGGTGTCCCATGGTTTTCGGACGAAACCCGGTAAGGAAACCCGCCGTCGCCGGGATGTTCTACCCGGACCACCCCCTCCAGTTGAAGACGTCGGTCGAACGCCTCCTGGTCCGCATGATGGAGCCCGTCGCGTCCATCGCCGTCCTCGTGCCTCACGCGGGTTACATCTACAGCGGCGCCACGGCGGGAAAAACCTTCACCGCCGCGACACTGCCGGAGAAGCTCATCATCCTGTGCCCCAATCACACGGGTCTCGGCACCCCAATCTCCTGCTGGGCGAAGGGCGCCTGGGAAACCCCCCTGGGGACGGTTCCCGTGAACGAGGCATTGAGCGACGCACTGATGGCATCGACGCCTGCTATCGAAGCCGACGAGATCGCCCACATGCGCGAGCACGCCATCGAGGTTCAACTCCCCTTCCTGCAGGTCATGCTCGAAAGCTTCAGTATCGTTCCCGTCTGCGTGGGAACCCAGGACATGAAACTCATGGAAGCCCTCGGGATGGGCATGGCAGCCGTCATAGCGGCTTCCGGGGAACCGGTGGGCATCGTCGTCTCGAGCGACATGAACCACTATGAGGACGCCCAAACCAACCGAAAGAAGGACGATCTTGCACTGGACGCGCTGCAGCGCCTCGCACCCGAAGAACTCCACCGCGTCGTCATGAAGAACCGCATCACCATGTGCGGGGTCGCGCCCGCCGTCGCGGCCCTCTTTGCCGCGAAGGCACTTGGCGCCGACCGGTCCGAGGTCGTGGACTACACCCATTCGGGCATGGTCACGGGCGACGACAGGGAAGTCGTGTCCTACGCCGGCGTACGCATCTACAAGGAGGCCGTGTGAGGCGCATCCTGGGCGTCCTGTGCCTTCTCATGGCGACGCTTGCTGTCCATGGCCAGATAACGCCGATCCCCTGGCATCCCCAGATGCCTGCGCCGGCTCCAAAGGCACCTAAGGGCTGGAAGGGCGGAGGACGAGCCCAAAAGGCCGCATCCTCCAAATTCCACATGACCTTCGACAAGATAACGACCATCAAACCCGGCGTCTACGTCGCCGAGGGCAACGTGCGCTTTTCGTACCAGGGCATGTTCCTCACTGGCGATTCCGTCACCTACGATACGAACAAAGGAACGCTCTGGGCGACCGGGCAGGTGGCCGTCGACTTCGAGGACTTCACGGCGTCCGGCTCCGAATTCCATTACGACCTCGAGAAGGGCACGGGCACGTTGATGGATGCTTACGGGGTGCAGAAGAACGGCGACTTCACGGTCTACGGAAAAGCCATCAAGAAGATAGGCGACGGGTGGTTCCAGGTCATCGACGGGACGTTTACCTCCTGCGCCGCGGCCGTGCCGCCATGGAGCATGAAGGTGAGCAGGGCGAAGTTCCACGTGGACCACTACGCCTTCCTCACGAATCCCCGCTTCCACATCCGGCAGGCGCCGATCGTCTACCTTCCCTATCTCATCTGGCCCATTAAACCCGAGCGCTCGACCGGCCTGCTGATCCCGGAAATAGGCAGCTCCACGAGCAAGGGTTTCACCCTGAACAACGCCCTTTTCATCGCCCCGCAGGACTGGTGGGACGACACCGTGTACCTGGACACCTTCAGCACGATGGGCGTGGGCGTGGGCGAGGAGTTTCGCTACGTTCCCTCCACTGCCACCTACGGGTGGTTCCACGGCTACTACATCCGTCAGAAGACCAATCACAAGAAGCGATGGGACTTCTCGTGGACGCACATACAGAATTTCAAGAAGGGCTGGTATTTCGTGGCGGACGTGAACCTGCTCTCCGACATCAACTTTCCCCGCGACTACCAGCGCGATTATTACAAGGGAACGGTGTCGGGAACCGATTCCCGCATCTTCCTGATCAGGAACTGGGGGCCCTACGCCTTCACGGCCAAGCTCGAAAGGCGGCTCCAGTACTTCACGGAGGACAGGAACCTCACCCAGAAGACGCTCCCGGGGATCGAGCTGCGATCGAGCCTCAAGTCCATCGGCCACGGATTGTACTTTGGATTCGAAACCTCCGCGGACGCGTTTCAGAAGGATTATGCCGACTACCTGCCCCAACCCGTCAAGCACTCCCTCACCTACCAGCGCCTCGATCTCCACCCGTTTTTCGAGTGGCCTCTCCACCCCACCCTGTGGATGGACGTGACGCCGCGCCTGGAACTGAGGACCACCGGGTACACCAGCAGCCTGGATCCATACACGGGCGAATACGACGGGGGATCGCTCTGGAGGAACTACGCCCACGCCTCCGTGGACGTGAGCGGTCCGCGCCTCTTTCGCAAATACTCGGGCGGGCTAAAGCACGTCATCGAGCCGTTCTTCACCTACACGTACGTCTCGCGCGACGCAAACGCATTGCACGCGCCGGTCTTCGACGAGGTGGACCAGGTCGTCCTGGACCAGAACCTCGTCCGTTATGGCGTCCGTAACCGTATCTACGGGCAGAAGGGCAGGCTCGTTTTCGACAGCTCACTATACCAGGAACACAGTTTCGGCCGCGGCCTCTCCGTCACCGGCGACAATTCGAGCCGCTTCTCCCCGGTTTCCCTTCTCGTCCGCGCATGGCCCAGCGTGGATTGGAGCGCCGATTTCCGGCTTCGCTACGACGTCTTGAACCACGCCGTCGACTCCCAGTTTCTGTCCCTGACCTACCGCCCGAAGAGCTCAAAGAGGGACGAGTTCATCACGCTCTCCTATCTCAAGACCCAGAACCTCAGCACGAGCCTGAACGCCTCGCAGGTCGTCAACCCGGCGGCCAGGGAATTGCGTCTAGCAGCGTCGCTTACCCTCGCCGACGGACACATCACCGTGACCCCCTACCTCGAAAGGGATCTCCTGAAGGGCGACTGGCGGAACCAGCGCCTCATTTTCTGGTACCGCGGCTCGTGCTACTCGGTCGGGTTCGAAGCCGGGCGGCGCACGATCGGCGGATTTCGCGATTCGGAGTACCGCTTTCTCGTGAGCCTCAAGGGCGCTGGAACCGTCGTCGACCTCTACGGAGCGACGGGGAACTACTAAGAAGGGTTAAGGGCGAGGGGAATTTTGGAATTGGGATTTGGGATTTAAGAAGCGGCAGACGGGGGGATTTTGGAATTGGGATTTTGGAATTGGGATTTAGAAACGGCTCGGGATGGGCCGTTGCAGCGGCCGGCCGATGCCGGC
>CAZDOY010000006.1:0-5289 GCA_964507185.1 uncultured Thermoanaerobaculia bacterium | reverse complement strand
TTGGGATTTAGAAACGGCTCGGGATGGGCCGTTGCAGCGGCCGGCCGATGCCGGCCGGCGCCTTCACCTCTTAACCCTTCACCAGGCGGGCTTCTTCGAAGCTCTTTCTCCCGCCGACTTCACCGCGTCGTCAGGCGCAGAGCCTGAATGAAGCCGGACACGAAGCGCGAGGTCATTCGAAAACTCCTTCACATGGCCATGGGGCTCTTCGCACTGGTCCTGCACTGGCTGACGCCCCTCGAGGGCGCCCTGTGCGCCTTTATCGCCCTCGCCCACAACCTCTGGCTGTTTCCCCGTTACGGGATGAAGAAACTCGAACGTCCGGAGGAGAAGGCCCGTGGATACTCGGGCATGATCGGATACCCCGCCGTCGTCCTTCTGCTCTGCCTGCTTTTTCCCGCCGTCACGCCCGACCTCGATCCCGTGAGACGGACAGCCGGGGGCGCCACGCCGCACGTCCTGTGGGCGGTGGCGGGAGCCTGGGCCATTCTCGCGTTCGGCGACGCTTTCGCCGCCCTCTGCGGACTTGCCTTTAAAGGCCCCAGCCTCCCGTGGAACCGGGGAAAGAGATGGACCGGCCTCGCGGGTTTCATCGTGTTCGGCTCCCTTTTTTCGACCCTGTTCGCCCATTTCGTCGCGTTCGGCGACCTGCGGTTCTCGGCGCCGGGCTTCCGGCACCTCGGGCTGACCTGCCTTCTCGCCACCCTGGTCGGTGCAGTCGTCGAAAGCCTCCCCGGCCAGATTGACGACAACCTGACCGTACCGCTGGCTTCCGGTCTCGTGCTGGTTTTCTTCGGCGGCTTTCCCTGGATGGACTTCCTTCATTACGACCTTGAATCCGCCCTGCGAACTTTCGGCGGAAGCCTGGGCGCTTCGCTCATCGTCCTGCTGGTGCTGAACGCCGCGCTCGGCGCGGCGGCGTGGCGCTTTCGATGGGTCACGGGCCCTTCGGCCTTGCTGGGAATACTCTGGGGCACTCTCGTGGCCGCGGGCCTCGGGTGGGAGGGTTACGGCTTCCTCCTGCTCTTCTACCTCGCTGCAAACGGGAGCACCTACGTGGGCCGCGACCGAAAGCGGGCCCGCAAGATAGCCGAAGAGGACGGGGGGCGAAGAGGCATGACATCGGTCTTCTCGAAGGGACTCTTCCCCGCGCTTTTCGCCCTCGTCTCTCCTCTTGCCTTCGTGGCCGCTCTGGCGGCCTACGCGGCCGACACGGTCGCCTCCGAGATCGGCAAGCTCTCCGATGCCGGGTCGTGGCTGCTGTGGGGCCGCAGGAAGGCGCGGGCCGGGGAGCCCGGCGGAGTGAGCTTTCTGGGCTGTCTGGCGGGAGGGGCTACACTTCTCCTTTTTTGCGGCGCCTTCTACCTCAGCTTCCTGGTTCAGGAAAATCTTGCCGGCAAGGCCCTCACGCGTTTTCACGTGGCTTTTCTCCGGAGCGATCTGGGGCGGCTCGGCGTCCCCACCGGCTCGGGCGTTCTGGGAGGGTGGATGCCGCTCGTTGTTCTCGGCCTGTTCCTCTCGGTGCTGGCGTGCTTCTTCCTGGAATCCGTCCTCAATGAAACGGTTGTCGCGAAAGCCTGGTTTCCCAAGATCGTGGTGCACCTGTTCATCGGCGCATTGGCGGGTGGGCTCCCCTTCCTTCTCGCCGCGGTTGTCGGTGCGCCTCATTTTCTGCCCCCCGTGTGGCTGATGAAATGAGCATGAGGTCCTGGATCGCGCTTGCCCGCCCCTTTACGCTCGTGCCTCCATTGCTGGGGATTCTCGCCGGCTCCGCCTGCGCCTTCGGTTCCGCGCACAATCTTCACCCCGGCCTGACCCCCGGGCTCTTCTGGACGCTCCTTGCGGGCTCCGTCTGCGCGTCGCTGATGAATGCGGCGTCCAACATGATCAACCAGGTATTCGACCTCTCCATAGATCGCATCAATAAACCGGGCCGCCCGCTCTGCACGGGACAGATCGCCGTCCGGTCCGCCGTCCGCGTCTCGTTCGTTCTGTACGCCGTTTCCCTGGTGCCGACGTGGTGGATCGTGCCGCCTCCCTACGACGACGCCTTCGCGTCGAGGACCTTCGCGCCCTGGTACGCCCATGCCTGCTTCTGGGTGTTCCTGGCGGGGCTCCTCTGCACCTTCATCTACTCGGCCCCCTTCCTCGGGCGCACCAAGCGTTTCGGGATATGGGCCAACGCGACCGTCGCTACGGCCCGCGGCGAACTGCTCAAGGTCGCCGGCTGGTCCATGGTGGCCTCCACCGCCATGTTCGAGCCGTGGTATCTCGGCGCCGTCTTCTTCCTCTTCCTGCTCGGCGCCACGTCCACCAAGGACTTTTCCGACATCCGGGGCGACGCGCTCGACGGGTGCCGAACGCTGCCCGTGGTCTACGGACCAAGAACCGCAGCCTGGATGATCGCGCCCTTTTTCGTCCTGCCCTGGCTGATGCTGCCGCTGGGGACGCTGGTCCGGCTTCCCTCCGGCGGCCGCCTGCTCACCGGTAATCCCCTCCTCCTGGACGCCCTCGGCGCGATCCTGGTCCTGTGGGGCGCCTACACCGTGATTCTCCTGCTGAGGAGGCCCGAAGACCTCGCCTCGAGCCGAAACCACCCCGCCTGGACCCACATGTACGCCATGATGATGGCCGCCCAGGTGGGGCTGGCGATCGCCTATCTGATTTAGACAGTGATCGAGTGCGGGAGAGGCCTTCGAAGTGCGCGGCTTCGAGAGTGAGCGGTCGCGGCGGTGCCTTCAAATCCGAAATCCCAATCCCGACTTCCAAATTGTCCTTCCCTTTCATTAATCCGACCAATCGGGCATACTTTTACGGAATCGGGGTTATACTCATTTGACCGAGGAGCAATGAATGCCTGAAGAGAAAAACGAAGAGACAAAGAAGAACCGGCGAATCATCGCCGTTATCATAGCCATCGTGGTTCCGTGCACTCTGGCCGTCATCTTCTGGCGCACGACCCCCGCCGTCGGCGGCTGGGCAAACCTGGGCACGCCGGCAAAAGAGGCCGCGCCCGCCGACTACGCGAAGAACGGACGCATGCCCGTCAGCGGTTCCGCCGCCCTGAATCCGGAGGTTATCTACCGCCAGAACTGCGCCAAGTGCCATGGCGACAACATGCAGGGCAGCGGCACGGTTCCGGCCCTCAAGAGACCCAACTGGCCCTATAAGAACAATCGGGACCTGCTCATCACGACCATCCACCAGGGACGTGGTTTGACCATGCCCAGCTTCGACGGACGCCTCTCGAACAAGCAGATCGAGGCCCTTGCCGACTACCTCCAGGCACAGAACGGCGTCAAATAAGACCGAAGGCCGGGATCCTCCGCCCGAGGTGATCCACCGGAATAGTCTGAGGCCCGAACCCGGAACGACGGATGGAAACGCCGCTCGTCCCGGGCTCCTCTGCGCACAGGCAGGTGCGCCGGGCCTGCGGAAGCGCGTCGCTCTGCCCCTCAGGCGGAGCTTGGCTTTGAAGGCCATTTGAGGGATAATGGTCATCTTCTGAACGGCCAATGGAGACGGTATCGCTTATCGAAACGGGGGAGGCTATGGCTCACGGAGTATTCAGAACCAAGTCCCTTGGTCGCCTGATCGCCGAAACACAGCAGGAGGGGCGGCGCCTGAAGAAAGTCCTGACCGCGTGGGACCTGACCGCCATCGGCATCGGGTGCATAATCGGCGTGGGCATCTTCGTCCTACCCGGCGTAGAGGCTGCAGAGCATGCGGGCCCGGCCATCATCCTGTCCTTCGCCGTGGCGGCTGCGGCTTGCGCCTGCTCGGCGCTGTGCTACGCCGAACTCGCGGCCATGATCCCCGTTTCGGGGAGCGCCTACACCTACGGGTACGCGACGCTGGGCGAAATCCTCGCCTGGATCATCGGATGGGACCTGGTGCTCGAATACATGGTAGGGGCCTCTCTGGTAGCCATAGGCTGGTCCGCCTACCTCGTGAACTTGCTGAAGGGCATGGGACTGCATCTGCCTCACGAGTTCATCACCGCGCCATTCGGCCCCGACCCGGGCTACCTCGACCTGCCCGCCGCCTTCATCGTGCTGGCCATAACGTTCCTTCTCGTTCGGGGCATCAAGGAGAGCAGCCGATTCAACCTGGTTGTCGTGATAGTCAAGGTCTCGGTGATCTTGATATTCATCTTCCTCACCGCCTGGTACATCAAGCCCGAAAACTGGGTGCCCTTTGCGCCCTTCGGCTGGAAGGGCGTCATGACGGCCGCCGCAATCGTATTCCTTGCCTACATAGGCTTCGACGCCGTCTCGACCACCGCCGAAGAAGCCCGTAATCCCCAGCGCGATTTGCCCATCGGCATCATGGCATCCCTGGTGATCGCAACCGTCCTGTACATGGCCGTGGCGGCCATCATGACCGGCGTGGTCCCCTATGCGCAGCTCGGTGTGGCCGACCCCATAGCCCTGGTGCTCAACATCCTGCATATGCGCTGGGCCAGTGCATTGATCAGCGTCGGCGCACTGGCGGGGATCACCAGCGTGCTCCTGGTCCTGCTCATGGGCCAGCCGCGGATCCTGTTTGCCATGTCGAGAGACGGGCTGCTGCCCGGGCTTCTGTCGAAAGTCCATTCGAAATTCCAGACGCCCTACGTCACGACGTGGGTGACGGGCTGCATCGTGGCCACGGCCGCGGCCCTCACGCCCATTAAGGTCGTGGCCGAACTCTGCTCCATCGGAACGCTTTTCGCCTTCATCATTGTGTGCGCGGGCGTCATCGTGCTCAGGTACACGCGGCGCGACCTGCACCGTCCCTTCAAGGTGCCTTTTGCACCGGTGGTCCCGGCCATCGGGATCGCCCTTTGCGGATTCCTCATGTTCAGCCTGCCTTGGGTAACCTGGGCCAGGTTCGTCATCTGGCTCGCCATCGGCCTGGTCATCTACTTCACGTACGGCTTCTGGAACAGCGGGCTGAACGGGATGGCGCCAGCGGACACCGAAGGCGGAGAGGCCTGACGGGAACCGGGGTCACGGTCCGCTGACAGCCTCCCTCCATTGTCAGGATGACCGGCCGCCCCCGGACCGTGGAGGCCCCGCCTCCGCGCCGACCTCAGCCCCATCGATGCCCTGCGGTATGAGTGAATAGTAACTGGTGATCGGGCGAATAGGAAATGAGAGTGAGGCGCGGAAAAGGACTCCGGATTGGACAGTGACGCCGTGGGGGCTGAGATTTGGGATTGGGGATTTAGATGACGCCTTCGAAGGCGCACCGAGCGATTGCTTGCGTTATTACAAGATGTAGCCCTGCTATTTCAGTCATTAGTTA
>CAZDOY010000005.1:109191-116253 GCA_964507185.1 uncultured Thermoanaerobaculia bacterium | reverse complement strand
CTTCCGCCCGCGTCCTTCTGAGTTCCTCATTCTGCAGCTCCAGCTCGACCTGGTGAACCTCCAGCTCGTGAAGCAGCGGCAAGAGATCCCTCTCCATCCCGGCACGCGCCTTGCCCTCCTCGATGGCCCGCAGCCGCTCTTCGGCGAGCCGGCGCAGGTCGGCGATTTCCGGCGATGGCTTCTTCTTTTTCACGGCGTTTTCTCCCCGGCCTTGCTGTCCCTACGAAACGCCTCGGTGCTCTTGCTCGCTTTTCGGCGGCGCGCGGCCTCTTGGGGTTGTTTTCCGGCGCCTGCCGGCTCCGCGTCCTGAACCAGGAGACGTTTTTCCATGGATGACTGTTTTTTTCGAAGCGCAACCTCGAGCCTCTTGGACTCGGTGATGTCCGTGAAGGTGATCACCACGCCGTCAATGCGGTTGTCCAGCGTGCGATAGGGCATGATCCGCACCTTGAACCAGCGCCCGCCCCGGGCGGCCACCGGCTTCTCCACCAGGACGAGCGTCCGCAGGACCTCCTGCGAATCATATGCCAGGTCGGGGTAGACCAGCGAGGACGCCACGTCGGTGATGGGGCGGCCCACGTCCCCCGGAATCAGCTTGAAGATCTGAGCGGCCTGCGTGGTGAAACGCCGCACGAGGAGCGAACCGTCCAGGAAGAGGGTGGCGATATCCGTGCTGTTGAGCAGGTTCCGCATGTCGTTGTTGGCCCCGGACAGCTCATCCACCTTGGCTTGCAGTTCCTGGTTGACGGTCTGCAATTCCTCGTTGAGGGACTGCAGTTCCTCCTTGGAGGTGGTCAGTTCCTCGTTGGTGGACTGCAGTTCCTCGTTGGTGCTCTGGAGTTCTTCGTTGGCGGAGCGGAGCTCTTCCTGGGCGGTCTGCATCGCCTCGCGGGTGGTTTTCACCTCGTCGCGGGCGGATTCGAGCTCCCGCTCAAAGCGTGCGGACCGGCCGTCGCGGGCAGAGCCCCTCCCGCCCTTTCCGGGCGCTTTCGGCGCCGGAGCCGCGGGCGCGTCGGCGAAAGCCACCAGCACCATCCCCCGCAGGGCCTCCGGTTCGTCCAGAGGCTGTACGGTGACGTCCACCGCCTGGGGCGAGCCGCCGGTTCCAGACTGGACGCCCCGCAGCTTGACCGTCTTCCCCTCCTTGACCGCCATCGAGAAGGCGCCCGTCAGCTCGTAGCGCAGACCCTCGCGGGCCATGGCGAGGACGTTCCAGTTGGCCTTGCCGGCGGCGGGTTCCAGGAAGGCCCCGGTCTTTCCACTGATATAGACGATGTCGCCCTTCGGGTTCACGAGGACCGCCGCGGGCGTGTGGTGCTGGAGGAGAATCCGCTCCGTGAGAGCCCCCACGTTGGGGCGCTGCTTCGGCGCCCTTGGCGCGGTCTTCCCGGCACCCCGGCCGGTGGAAGCGAAGGAGGCGGGAAACTCGACCGGTTCGGGCTGCAGACCGGTTTCGAGCCTCCTGAATAGGCGCGCCTTTGCTTCCAACGGGGCGAAGAGGTGGGTGAAGGCCCCGACGCCCTCCGCGCTCCCCAGGAAGAGAACGCCGCCCGGATTCAGGCTGTAGTGAAAGAGCGGCAGAAGCTTGTTCTGGAGTTCCGGGGAAAGATAGATGAGCAGGTTCCGGCACGTCAGCAGGTCGAGCTTGGTGAAGGGCGGGTCCATGGTCAGGTTCTGAGGCGCGAAGACCACCATCTCGCGGATGGCCTTGCCCACCCTGTACCCATTCTCCTCCTTGACGAAGAAGCGGCGGAGGAATTCGGGCGGGACGTCCGCGGCGATGTTGTCCGGATAGAAGCCCGCGCGGGCCTTCTCGATGGCATCCCGGTCGAGGTCGGTGGCGAATATTTGCAGGGACATCGGACCTGGCGGCTTGACTTGCTCCACCGCATCCCTGAAGACCATGGCCAGCGAGTAGGCCTCCTCCCCCGTCGAGCATCCGGGCACCCAGGCCCGGATCGTTCCGCCGGCCGGACGGCCCCCCAGCAGCGAGGGGAGCACCTGAGCCTTGAGGCTCTCCCACGCCTCGGGGTCGCGGAAGAAGCTGGTCACCCCGATGAGAAGCTCCTTGAAGAGCAGGTTGGCCTCCTGGGGGTTCTCCTGCAGCAGCCGGACGTAGTCGGCGATCCTTCCGATCTGGTGGATGCCCATGCGCCGCTCAATCCTGCGGTAGATGGTGCTCCTCTTGTAGAGGGAGAAGTCGTGACCGGTATGCGACCTCAGCAAGATGAAAACCTTCTCCAGGGCGCTCTGGGCCCTGCCCTCCAGGGGGGCTTTGGGGAGCTTGCGAAAGGGGAAATGCCGAAGGTAGGCCATGATCCTGCCGGGCAGTTCCTCCACGGGCGCCACCACGTCCGCCACCCCCGCATCGACGGCGCTGCGTGGCATGCTGTCATACTTGGCCGACTCGGGCGCCTGGACGAACGCGGCTCCCGCCTTCTCCTTGATGGCCCGCAGGCCAAGCGTGCCGTCCGACCCCATCCCCGATAGGATGACGCCGATGCTTTGCTCCTGCCGGTCGTCGGCCAGGGCGCGGAAGAAGAAGTCGATGGGCAAACGCAGGCCGCGGGGGATCACGGGGTCGAGCAGGTGGAGCGCCCCATGGAGGATGGACATGTCCTTGTTGGGAGGGATGACATAGACGCGCCCCGCCGCGACCTTCATGCGATCTGTTACCTGGACGACCTTCATGCCGGTGGAGCGCTGGAGTAGCTCCACCATGAGGCCCTTGCGCGTCGGGTCCAGGTGCTGGATGATCACGAAGGCCACCCCGCTGTCGGGAGGAACCTTGGAGAGGAACCCCTCCAGGGCTTCGAGCCCGCCGGCGGAGGCGCCGATCCCCACCACGACGGGCGGCGCTTTCCTCCTGGGCGCCGCCCTCTTCCCGGTGCCGGAGGCTTTTGGAGCGCCCCCCTCTTTTGCTTTCTTCATCGCCATGGCGATTCCTTTCTTTGCCATCCTGTCTTCTTAGCCTCACGGCCCGCCATCGGTCTCCTCCGAACGCAAGCTCCTCGCCCTGCTCACCTACTCACCTACTCACCTGCTCACGGCCCTTCGGGGGCCTCCTTCGAAGCCAAGGGGAGCCTTACGGTAAAGGTCGCTCCCGGCGGCGGGTCGTTGTTCCTGGCGTCGACGGTGCCGCCGTGGGCCTCCAGAATCTTGTGGACGATGGCGAGACCCAGGCCGGTCCCCCCTTTGCGCTTGCTCGCGAAGGGCTGATAGATCTTGGGCAGCAGGTCTTCCGAGATGCCCGGCCCAGAATCGCTGACCGCGACGAAAGCGCTGTCTCCCTCACGCCACAAGCGAATTCGAATCGGTTGGCCCTCAGGGGAGAAGGCGGCCGCGTTGCCGGTCACGTTCAGGAAGACTTGAGCCAGCTTATCCGCGATACCCCTGACGACCAGCGGCTCCTTCGGCGCGTCAAGCACGCACAGGTGCGGCGAAGCAGTTACCGATAAAAGCTGTCTGTGCGTCTCACCCAGAATGTCCTTCAATTCGCAGGGCACGAAGGCCGCGTCCTCCACGGGCCGCCCCAAGATCAGCAGGTCGTTCATCAGTTGGTTCAACTGCGACGACTGCTCCTTGATGTGTGCCACGTATTCGCCGAACTCGGGCTGGTCTGCCAGTTTCCTTTCTAGCGCGGCAACGATGGTCGCGATGGCGAAGAGGGGGTTTCTGACCTCGTGGGCCACGCCGCCCGCAATGAGACCGATGGTCTCCAGGTTCTTGGCTTGGGCAAGCCGAGTCTGAAGGTGCATTTCTTCGGTGAGGTCGCGTTTAGCGGCCACAAAGGCGGCGATGTCGCCGTTGTGGTCCCGAACCGGCGAAATGATCGACTCTTCGGTGAAGAGGGAGCCGTCCTTCCTCCGATTCTTCATCCGGCCTCTCCAGGAATGACCGGCCAGGAGGGTTTGCCACATCTCCTCATAGAAGGCCCGGTCGTGAAGGCCGCTCTTCAAGATTCGCGGATTCTTGCCGCGAATTTCCTCCGAGCTGTATCCGGTGACTTTTTCGAAGGAGGGGTTGGTGTAGACGATGGAGGCCTCGCGGTCCGTGATGATGATCGCGTCGTGGCTCTGCTCCATGGCCCTTGTCAAAAGGTCTCGACTTGCCTCCGCCTTCTGGCGCTCGGTGACGTCGCGAAAGATGCCCAACATAAAATTCCTGTCGTCGAGTGTCACGGCGGAAGTTTGGATGTCGGCGTAAAACACCGAGCCGTCTTTGCGCTTTACCGGCGTGTTCTCGGCGAGCGCGAGCTCGCCGCGGGCCTGCTTTTGAAACGTCTCGAGGACCTGCGGCCAATCCTCTTGCGTGTGAAGGTCGGCGACACCGAGCTGGACGAATTCCTCCGGGGTGTACCCCAGCATCTTGCAGATCGCCGAATTGCCGGCAGACAGCCGCTGTGTCTCCAGGTCTGTCAGCGCAATGCCGTCGAGCGCGCCTTCAAAAATGGTGCGGAATTTCAGCTCCGAGGTGCGCAGCATGATTTGGGCCTGCTTTCGCTCGGTGATGTCGAGAATAATGCCGTCGATCCAGCCACATTCCCCTTCCCCTTGGGAGCCCCTCCCGGGCCGCCCTTTTTCCAGAAAATGCCGGACCCCGCCATCCCTGTGCTTCACGCGGTATTCGACTTCGAAGGGTTCATGGCGCTCGATGGCGCGCTCGACGGTCCGCATGACGATCTCACGGTCTTCGGGGACGATGAGAGGCTCGATGGAACACACATCTCCCTTCGTCAGCTCCGCCGGTGAAAATCCCGTCAGTTGCACAACCATGTCGTTCACAAACATCATCTTTCCTGGCTCGCCAAGGGTGAGGTGGTACACGATGCCCGGGAGATTCTCGGCAAGGGTCCGGTATGATGCCTGGCTCTTGCGCAGGGCCGCCTCTGCCTGTTCTTGATCGGTGATGTCGCGCCAAACGCAGAGATAGAGGGGGCGCTCCTGAAGCTGGATGGTTTTCGCCGTCACCAGGACGTCTCTGATCTCGCCCTCCCGCGTGCGGTGCCTGGCCTCGAACTCCTCGCGCCCCTTCTCAAAAACCCCCGCGATGCGCGCCTTGGTTTCGTCAGGCGCCTCGTCGACGTCGATGTCGGTAATGCTCAATCGGGCGAACTCCTCACGGGAATAGCCCAACTGTCGGTGGGCCGCCTCATTGAACTCGAGGGGCCGGGCCGTCTCCGGGTCGAGGATCACGACGCCGTCGGGCGACTGCTCGAAGAGCATTCGAAAGCGCTCTTCGCTCTCGCGCAGGGCCTTCTCCGCCATCTTCCGCTCGGTGATGTCGCGGGCTGTTGTGTGCATGTAGCCTCGTCCGTCTGCAACCAGCCGCGAGTTGCTGAATTCCGTGTCCACCTTGGTGCCGTCCTTCTTTCGCATCCGGGCTTCGGTCAGAATCTCCTCGCCCGCCATGATCCGGTCGTGAAAGGCCCGATAAGCGGCAAGGTCCACGTCCTCGTGAAGGTCCGGGATGCTCATCCCGAGAAGCTCTTTGCGGGTGTACCCCGTCAGCCGCTCGCCGGCAGCATTTACGGCGATGAAGCGCGACGCCTCGTCGGAGATGAACACGGCGTCGCGCGACCCCTCGAAGATGTATTCCTGCCACTGCAGAGTCTCGCGCAGGGCCTTCTCGGCCTCGCGCTTCCCGGCCCGGACCCGGCAATTCTCCAGTGCCGATTCAATGGCGGAGGGGAGGCGGGCGAGGCGGTCCTTGAGGATGTAGTCGTCGGCGCCGGCCTTCATGCACGCCACCGCTGTCTCCTCGTTGATGGAACCGGTGATGATGATGAAGGGCACATCGGGAGCCATCTCCCGGGCGTGGCGCAGGGCCGACATACCGTCGAAGTGGGGCAGGTTGTAGTCGGAGAGGATGAGATCGGGCTTGAAGCCGCCGATGGCCCGGATGAAGTCGTCGCGCGTCTCGACCCGGAGGGAGACGAACGCCATGCCCGCCTTGCGGATAACCCGCTCCGCCATCTCGGCGTCGGTCGGGGCGTCCTCGACGATCAGTAGCCGCATGGGCTCGGGCATATCGCCTCTCCTCGGGCGAAGATGGCTCGCGCCACCCCCTAGATGGGCGGATGGTTGATGATCATCCAGTAGAGGCCCACCTGGGAAACGGCCTCCACGAATTGGTCGAAGTCAATAGGCTTGACGATGTAGCTGTTCACGCCCAGGCGGTAGCTCTCCACCACGTCCTGTTCCTCGCGGGAGGAGGTGAGGACAACCACGGGGATGATCCGCGTCCTCTCGTCGCCCTTGATCCGCTGCAGCACCTCCCGCCCGTTAACCTTCGGAAGCTTCAGATCCAGCAGGATGAGCCGGGGGTGCTGGGATGTGTCGCGTCCGGCGAAGGTCCCCTCTCCGAAGAGGAAGTCCAGGGCCTCCGCGCCGTCGTCGACCACGCGAACCGGGTTCGCCAGTTTGGACTTCTTCAGGGCGCGCAGGGTGAGTTCCACATCGGTCGGGTTATCCTCCACGAGGAGTATTTCCGCCATCTTATTCCCAGTCATGACAATTCGCTCCTTTCTCCGGGAGCGCGAAGTGGAAAATGGCGCCCTCTCCGAGCCCGCTCTCGGCCCAGACCCGCCCCCCGTGCCGGACCACGATCCGCTTCACGATGGCGAGCCCCACACCAACGCGGCGAGGCGTTCGGGACGGCTCGTCTTCGCGGCGGATCGATTTCCTGCCCGTGTCACACTACCTCACTTGACGGAACACCTGCCCGTTCCGCCCGTTCTTAGGAGATCTTTACTTGGCAACCTGTGCTCCAATATACATCACTATGTCATTCAGGACCACTTTGGAGCAGGGCATGACACCGCCCCCTCACCGCCGGCGGTGGCAAAAAGTGGAGGAGTCCTACCCCGGGGCTTCACCAGGAAGAAGAGGATCGGCGACGGCCTTCCCGTCCTCTCGAGGGACGAAAGGCAGGGCCTGTCGGCCCTGCCCGGAGGAGCTTGTCGCTCGCTGCCTGTCGCTCTTCCCTCAGCCGGTCTCCGGGCCGGAACGACCCTCCTGCGATCATCCACGCCTCCGCGTCATCCGCGAACTCTGCGGTCAG
>CAZDOY010000005.1:50258-109091 GCA_964507185.1 uncultured Thermoanaerobaculia bacterium | reverse complement strand
ACGACCCTCCTGCGATCATCCACGCCTCCGCGTCATCCGCGAACTCTGCGGTCAGGAGAAATGTCGAATGGGAAATGGACTGATGAAGAATTGGGGAATGGGGATTTGGGATTGCGGAATGGTGGTACTCATTTCTTCCCCTCTGCGTCCATCTGCGAACTCTGCGGTTAATGTGGGTTGCTGGTTGAAGGTTGCAAGTTGAAGGTTGAAGGCTGAGCGGCCTGTCCTTCGAAGGCCTTCCCGCGCCCTCATCACCTCATCACCTAATCACCTAATCACGATCCCTCGTCGGGCTCCTTCGAAGCCTCTGCCAGCGGCAGCTTCACGGTAAAGGTCGCTCCCGGCGGCGGATCGTTGTTCCTGGCGTCGGCGGTACCGCCGTGGGCCTTTACGATCTGCTTGACGATGGCCAGCCCCAGGCCCGTGCCGCCCTGTCGTTGGGTCTGAAAGGGGCCGAAAAGACGGGGTATGAATTCGGGCGAAATTCCCGGACCGTCATCGGCGAAGGTGACGACGGCCCACTCTTCCTCACGACGCGCGCGGACCCGAACCTTGCCGCCGGGCGGTGTGAAGGAGAGGGCGTTCTGGCCCAGGTTCGCGAAGACCTGCTGGAGTTTAGTGGCGATGCCGAGCACTTCCAGCGGCTCCTTGCCCCGCTCGAAGACGAAGTCGCCGGCATCCACGCCTCCGGCCGCCACGACCGCCTTCGTCTCGGCGAGCACATCCCGAAGGTCCAGGCGTTCGAACTGCGCGGGATCGATAGGCCGGCCGAGTGTCAGAAGGTCTTCCATGAGCAGGTTGAGGCGCCGGCTCTGGTCCTTGATGTGCACGACGTACTCGCGGAATTCGGGCTGGTCCGCGAGCTTTCGCGCCAGCGCCGTCACGATGGTGGTGATGGCGAAGAGGGGGTTGCGCACCTCGTGGGCCACGCCGCCCGCGATCATGCCCACGGTCTCCAGCCTCTTGGCCTCCCGAAGCCGCTCCTCGAGTTCGGCCTCCTGCGTCACGTCCCGCTTTACGGCGACGAAGGCCGTGACGGCGCCCGCCCCATCCCGGACGGGCGAAATGATCGTGTGTTCCTCGTAGAGCTTTCCATCCTTCCTCCGGTTGGTGATCCGCCCGGCCCAAACCTGTCCCGCGAGGATGGTCCTCCACATTTCCTCATAGAACGCCGGCCCGTGGACCCCGCTCTTCAACACCCGGGGCGTCCGGCCCAACACCTCCGCCCGCCCGTATCCCGTGATCCGCTCGAAGGCGGGGTTGGCGTAAACGATGCGGCCTTCCCTGTCCGTGACCATGATGGTCTCGTGGCTTTGCTCGACGGCGGTGGAGAGAAGGCGCTGTTTCTCCTGCGCCTGCTTTTGATCCGTGATGTCGATGCAGGTGCCCTCCAACACCTCATCTCCCCTGGTCTCATCCCGAATGAGGGCTACGTTTTCCAGGATCCAGACGGCGGAGGCGTCTCTCCGCCGGCCTTCGCTGCTCAGGTTTTTCAGGGATCCGGCGGCCCGAAGGCGCTCGATGAAAGCCCTGCGCGCACCCGGTTCGGGGTAGAGACCTTCGGCGGAGGGAAGGGCCAGAATTTCGGCCGCCGAACCGTAGCCGAAGATCCGCGCGAAGGCATCGTTGCAGTCCAGCAACTGCCCCTCGGGGGTGGAGCGGTAGACCCCTGCGAGGTTGCGCTCGAAGAGGCCGCGATAGCGCGCTTCGCTTTCGCGCAGGGCCTCTTCGGCCCGTTTGCGCTCGGTGATGTCCACGTAAAGGGCGGCCACGTGGGCGGGATGTCCCTCCGCGCCTTCGAGGGGAAAGCGGTTCACCAGCCACCAGCGCGGACCGGAGGGGTGGTGAAGGCGGACTTCCGTGACGATGGCCTCTCCGCCCCGGATTACGCGGCGGTCATCCTCCAGCAGCCGCAGCGCATCCTCCCTGGGAAAGGTTTCAAACGGGGTCTTGCCGATGTAGTCTTCCCTGCGCAGCCCCATGGCCTCTTCCCAGGCTTCGTTCAGGTAGACGTATCGTCCCTCGAAATCTCGGATGACGGCGACGCCGGGCAGGTTTTGCATGAAGATGGCGAAGCGCCTCTCGCTCTCGCGCCGCGCCTCTTCGGCTTGCTTGCGCTCAGTGACATCGGCGATGAAGCCTTCCAGATGGCCTTCGCCTTTGCTGTCGCTAATTTCCTGACCTTGTTCCCAAACCCACTTGATGACGCCGTCTTTGGTCTGGATCCGATAGTTGAGCCTGAAGGGGCACCGCTCCCCGACTGCCGCTTGGACCTCGTCCCACACGCCTTGGCGGTCGTCGGGATGGATCAGATTCCCGTAGCTCACGAGACCGTTGTCCAGAAGATCCTCGGGTGCGTAGCCCGTGAGCGCTTGGCAACCCTCGCTCACAAACTCCATGGTCCAGTCCTCGTCGTTGCGACAGCGGTAGGCCATGCCGGGGAGGTTCGCCATCAGGGTGGCGAGCTGCCTCTCGCTCTCGCGCAGCGCTTCCTCGGCCCTTTCGCGATTCTCCCGCTCTTCCATCGCCTCGAGGGCGAAGCCCAGGTCGCCCGCCAGTTCATCGAGAAGATTCACCTCTTCCGAGCCGAAGCCCATTGCCTCCGCCAAATAGACCGTCAGGGCGCCGACGGCGTCGCTCCTCACCCGCATGGGGAAGGAGGCCGACGAGAGGTAGCCCGCCCTCATTGCGGCTTCGCGCCAGGGAACCATGGCCGGGTTGGCCAGCACATCGTCGTTGACAATGTGGCGATCTTCCCGGATCGAACTTCCTGTGGGACCCTTGCCTTCGGGCGTTTCGTCCCAACGAACGGTGATCCCATCCAGGTAGCCGGTCGAGTCTCCCGCCTTCGCGACACACTTCACCGTCCCATCGGGCCGCTTGAGCCCCACCCAGGCCATGACGAACTCGCCCTCCTCAACGAGGATTCGGCAGGCGTCGGAGAGGAGCCCCTCCCGCTCCGGTTCCCGCACCACGAGTTGGTTGATTTCGGAGATGGTGTGCAGCAGTCGGTTTAGCTGGAGGATGTGGGCCTCGGTACGTGTCCGTTCGGTGATGTCACGAATCACGGAGAGGAGGACGGCTTCGCCTCCGATTTCGGCCGCCATCGAGCTGACCTCCACGGGAAAGACGGTCCCATCCTTCCGTCGGTGAACCGTTTCGAAGAGGACCCCGCTTCCGGCGGCGGCTCTCTTCATGTCGGCCTGAATGGACTCCTTGCATTCCGGCGCTCGAAGATCCTCCACCGTAAGTCTCGCCAGCTCTTTACGCGAGCGGCCATAGGCCCGCTCGGCGGCCGCATTGGCCTCGATGATTGCCCCGTCTGGTCGCACAAAGAGGACGATGTCGCGGGCCTGTTCGCTCAGGAGGCGATAGCGCTCGTCCCGCCGAAGCATTTCGCGAAGGTACTGGGTGCGCTGGCGGCGCCAGAGGCTGTAGGCGAGGCCAAGGATAGCCAGGAGAAGCCCGGCCGCGGTGGTCAGCGCCAGGTCGCGTCTTTCGCGGAACTCAGCCAGCGCCTCCATCTGATCCACCTTTACCACCAGTCCCCAATCCGTTCCCGGAATCTGCCGGGTGGCGGCGAAGATGGGCACCTCTCTATAATCTACGTAGGACTTGAAGCCCGCCTTGCCCTCCACGGCGGCCCGCGCGGCGATCTTTTTAATGTCTTCGGGCACACTGAAGGTCAAGGGAGCCGCCGAGACGTGGCGCAGGGGCGAGAGGAAGAGGAAGCGCCCCGCTTCCTCGCGCACGAGGAGGGTCTCGGCTGAGGCGGTGGGCGTCGGCTCCCGCTGGAGCATGGGGAAAAGCCACCTCGCTGGGTCCTGGACGAGCAGGACCCAGCCCGAGCCGGAGGAGGCGTCTGGTTCAATGGGCGTGATGACGCCGAGGCGGGCATCGCCCGTGCGAACACCCCGGTAAAGGACCGTTTTCGGGAACTGGCCTGGCGCCACGTGGCGCGCGGCCTCGAGGCATTCGGGGGAGACGGGGGGCGAATCGGCCGCAGCGACAACCGCTTCACCGCGCGCGTTCAGGATGTAGGCGCCAAGATAGCCGTAGCTCTCCTTCATGGTGTCGAGAATCTCTGAGAGGTGTTCTTCCGATGAGGTCGGGTCGGCAGTCTGGCCTTTCACGAGGGCCCTGACGGTGGGAAAGGAAGCCACCACCCTGGCGTCTCCCCACCGTTCCCCCAGCCAGGCTTCGATGGCGGCCTGCCGGTCGTCCGCCATGGCAGAGAGGCGGCTGTCCCATTGGCGCATGGCCAGCGCCCGTTCCGAACGGATGTAGAGCGCGCAAAGGACCACCACGAAAACCAGAACGCATAGAGCGGAGAGCCAGAGCCCCCTGGCCAGGACAACGGGGTGGTCGGGGCGGGCCTTTCCCTCGGGAGCCGGTTTTCTTTGCTCCTTCATACATACTCCCGAATACGAGTCGGACATCCAATGGTGGCGACTTCCTGGCCCAATACCATATTTCCTTGTTCACAGGGTATGTCGGACCATAGGATTCCGCAATGCCCGGGGCCGCCCCTCGCCCATTCGTGAACGACCAATGGGTAGCACCTTTCTGACCAGGTCTACGGGCCGGAACGGCCCTCCTGCGGAGCGGCCACCGGCAATCTCACCGTGAAGGTGGCGCCCGGCGGCGGGTCGTTGTTCTCTGCCTCGACGGTCCCGCCATGGGCCTCGATGTAGTGGCGGGCGAGGGCAAGGCCCAGGCCGGGCTGCCCGGTCCGGGTGGTGACGAAGGGCTCGAAGAGGTTTTTACGCACTTTGTCGGGGATGCCCGGTCCCTCGTCGATGATGCGGATCACGCAGGAGTCGGCATCGCGGCCGCACACGATTCGGACCTTGCCGCCCTCCGGCGAGGCCTCCGCCGCATTCCTGATCAGGTGGATGAAGGCCTGCGTGATCTTTCGGAGGACGATGCGCATCGTTGGAGCTTCCGCTGGCGCCTCCATGAAGATTCGGTTTTTGAAATCGGGGCGCTCGTCCTCCACCATCAGGCAGGCGCCGCGCAACGGGGCGGCAATGTCCATGGTGGTGAACTCCTCCTCGTCCACGGCCTGGCCCAGTTCCATGAGGCTTCTGATGAGCTGGTCCAGACGCGCCACGTGGGCGAGGATGTGGTCCATGTGGGTCCGGGCCTCGCCCTCGCGGGATATGCGCCTGGCCAGGCCGTTCACGTTGAGCTGGATGGCGAAGAGCGGGTTGCGCACCTCGTGGGCCACGCCCGCGGCGAGGGCGGCGACGGTTTCCAGTCTCCTTGCCCGCATCTGCTCCCGGGCAAGCTGTTCCCTCTCGGTGACGTCGATAATCGTCCCTTCGATCAGGTCGTCATCGGGCGTCTTGCCGGGAATCAGCGTAGAGCTGAGAAGCACCTTGATGGTCGTTCCGTCCTTCTTGACGAGGGTTCGCTCGAGGTTGCTCACGCTCTTCTCCAGTCTGAGGTCGTCAAGATAGGGTTCTCGTTCGGCTGGGTCGGCATAGAGGTTTCGAGCGCTGACCTCTTTCAGGTCGTCGGGGGTCGCGTAGCCGAGCAAGCTGGCCATGGCCCGGTTGCACTCCAGCATGACGCCCTTGGCATTCGTCCGGTAAACACCCGCAAGGTTGCGCTCGAAGAGGGAGCGGTAGCGGCGCTCCGAGGCCTTGAGAGCCTTCTCCATGGCGAACTTCTCGGTCACGTCGTAGGCCCGCCCTCGGACCAGCGGGTCCCGGGCTGAATCCGTCCTTAAGGTGTTGTCATAGGCGAGGATGCGCTCTTGCCCCGAAGGGGTTCGCAACCTAAAGAAACCCGCCGCCCTGCCGTCTCGCACGACGGCCTCCAGGTAATCGCCGAAGAGCCCCCTCACCTCGGGGGCGAGGAATTCCTGAACCGTGAGTCCGATGGCCTCATCCGGGTGCCCGACCCCGAAGGAGGCGGCGGCGGCGGGGTTGATCGAGAGGATCCGCCCCGAGAGATCGTGGATGAGGATCAGGTCCACGCTGTTCTCCACGAGGTCGCGGTAGCGCTCCTCGCTTTCTCTGAGGATTCGCTCCCACTCGCGCCGGGCCGTCACATCACGGACCACGCCCCTGAATCCCGAATAGCGCTTCTCCGAGACGCGGACGGGCGAGACGGTAGCTTCGATGTCTATAAGCGCCCCGTCCTTTCGGATCATCTCCCAGTCCATGGCCTTCGTGGGCTTGCCGCTCTTGAAGACCTCGTTGAAGACCCGGTAGGTCCCCTCCGCCTTCTCAGACCTCACGAGTTGGCGGTAGTTCATTCCCAGGAGTTCCTTCTCGCTTCTGCCTAAGGTCTCGCAGAAGGCTCGATTCATGTAGGTGAGGTTCCCCTCCAGGTCAACTTCGTAGTAGCCCTCCTCCATGTTCTCCAGGATGTCGCGATATCTTAGTTCGCTCTGTCGCAGGGCCTCTTCGGAACGCAGGTGCTCCGTCATGTCGCGCAGGGTGAGAAGGAAGGCGTATTTCCCGTTCCACTCGGTCTCCATGGCCCGCATCTCGGCCACGCCGACGCCCTCGGAGCCCCGGCTGATGTCGACCTGGCGAAGCATGCCCGTCGTGAGGGGGAAACCGATGGGGCTTCCCACCAACACGTCGCGACTCGAGGAAAGGAAGGTGCCGGCGGCCGGGTTGGCGAAGCGGATTATGCCCTCGGAGTCCACCACCATCACGCCTTCAGCGTTTCGCTCCACGATGTTTTCGAAGCCTTCGCGGGAGGAACTCAGCTCTTCCTCCAACCGCTTTCTTTCGGTGAAGTCGCGGTAGTTGATGACGATGGCCTTGACGTCCGGATCGCGGACCATATTTCTTCCCGCGGCTTCGATCCATCGCCAGGTGCCATCCTTGTGGCGCGCGCGGAATTGGGCATGCCTGGCGGCGCCGGGATGGCGAGCGACTTCTTGAAGGAGTTCCAGGGCGGCCTGTGTGTCCTCGGGATGGACGAACTCGATGATTGGCCTGCCCTCCGCCTCCTCGGGCCCGAAGCCAAGCACGCGCTGCGCGGAAGGGCTGACGTACCGGATAGTCCCCGTCTCGTCAATCAGCGTGACGGCGTCCGCCGAGCCTTCTACCATGGCTTGGAAGCGGCGTTCGGTGGTCTGCCGCTCGCTTTCGGCGCGGCTGGCCGCCTCAAGGTAACGCATGGCCAAGCTTCTTCGCCGCCAGGCGAACCAGGCGATGGAGAGCGCAAAGACGGGGAGGGAGAGCAGGAGATCGTCCAGGTTCAGGCCCGGGGAGCCTTTCGTCATGCCGTGAAGCCTCTCCATGAGGTTGAAGTGGACGCTCGCCCAAGCGGATACGACCGTGAGCGCGACGACGATCAGAATGTGCATCCAAACCCGGGTCTTTTCTTTCAAACTCCCTTGCGACTCCTATGTCCTGAACCCAATGTAGAACTTCGCTCAGCGCCGGGCGACAATCCCCCGCGGTCGAGCCTGAACTCGACCATTGGAGCAGCAAGACGCGTACCACGTCCTGCCTTCGGCTGCCGTGGAACCTCCCCCCCCCTGGAAACCGGGTGGCACGGGCATTTTCATGGCGCGAGGGTTTCGCATTCCAACGGGGGAGTCTCTCATCGTGTCTCATTTTTGCGACGGACGGCCGCCCGCTGCGACGGGTGGGTGCCGGGCGGCCACAAGTGGTTCGCCAGGGCCGCGACGGGGCTTACATCGTCGCGGTGAAGACATGGAGCGTTAGGCGGGCGGCTGAGGGGCCCACGTAGGTCGCGTTGCCGGCGCCACGGTCCCGGATACAAGGCGTCGCTACGACGTCGATGCCAGTGTGCATCGTCGAGGAGCGACAACACAGCAGGCGGGACCGTGCCGCGGAAACCCTTCCGGCGCAAGGGGTTGCGGGCCACCTGCTTCGTTCCGGCTCGTTGAAAGGGTGCTCACCCTGTCTTCCTCGCCGCGCCTCGCATGCGACCCGCAAGCCGCTTGCGCGCGGCCCATGCGGGTCCCTCAGCAGCCCGCCTGGGGCAGCAGCCGTCCGAAGAAGGTCCGCCCCAGCGCCGTCCCACCGCAAGGGCTTCATCTGGGTCGGACCGGGCACATCCCGCGTGATTGCGTGATTTTTGCCGACCCGCCGGTTTTCCTGCTTTATGCCGAGGGGTGCCGGACAACCGCTTCCGGCCCATGGCTTTCTCTGTTCTATCTGCCTTAGATCTCTCCCAAAGCCACTAGCGCGCTCATGGCGTCAACTTCATGAAGCTTATGGAAGCCCGAGCAGTGGTTTCCAGCCCGCTGGTTCTTTGCGTACCGATGACCGCGGTCAGGCAGGAGGCTCCGGCCCGATGCCACCGTAGCCTCCCGCGTTTCCCGTCCTGTCAGGACCTGGTAGCCAGGTCGAAGCGGTCGAGGTTCATGACCTTGTTCCAGGCCGCCACGAAATCTCGGACGAACTTCTCCTTGCCGTCCGAGCACCCGTAGACCTCGGCCACGGCGCGCAATTCGGAATGCGAGCCGAAGATGAGATCGACGCGGGTGGCGGTCCATTTCAACTCGCCGGTTGTGCGGTCGCGGCCCTCGAAGAGGTCTTTGTCGCCCGAGACCGGCTTCCACACCGTGCCCATGTCGAGGAGGTTCACGAAGAAGTCGTTGGTCAGGGTCCCGGGGCGCTTGGTGAAGACACCGTGTCCGGTATTGCCGGCGTTGGTGCCCAGCACCCGCATGCCGCCCACCAAGACCGTCATCTCGGGTACGGTCAGGGTCAGCAGCTGCGCCTTGTCGACCAGCAGGGTCTCGGCCTTCACGCTGAATGTGCCCTTGAGGTAGTTGCGGAATCCGTCGGCGACGGGTTCGAGAACGGCGAAGGCCTCCGCGTCCGTCTGTTCCTGCGAGGCGTCCATTCTTCCGGGCGTGAAAGGGACCGTCACCTCCTGACCGGCGTCCTTAGCGGCCTTTTCGACACCGGCGCAGCCGGCCAGAACGATAAGGTCGGCGAGCGAGACCTTCTTGCCGCCCGATTGCAATCCGTTGAACTCGCGCCGGATGCCCTCGAGGGTCTTCAGCGCCTTCGCCAGCTTCTCGGGTTCGTTGACGGCCCAGTCTTTCTGGGGGGCGAGACGGATGCGCGCGCCGTTGGCGCCGCCTCGCTTGTCGGAGCCTCGGAAAGTGGACGCCGACGCCCAGGCGGTCGATACCAATTCCGAAACCGAAAGGCCCGAAGTGAGAACCGTTTTCTTAAGGGCGGCGATATCATTCCCGTCGATGAGTTCGTGGTCGACGGCGGGAATGGGGTCCTGCCAGATCAGCTCTTCGTCCGGGACTTCAGGACCCAGATAGCGCGCGCGAGGGCCCATGTCGCGGTGGGTCAGCTTAAACCACGCGCGGGCGAAGGCGTCTGCAAGCTCGTCCGGATGCTCGTAGAAGCGGCGCGAGATCTTTTCGTAAGCCGGATCCATCCGAAGAGACAGGTCCGTGGTGAGCATGGTGGGCGGGTGCTTCTTCGACGGATCGTGGGCGTCCGGGACCGCCGCGCCGGCGCCCTTGGCCACCCATTGGTGTGCGCCCGCCGGGCTCTTCGTCAGCTCCCATTCGTACCCGAACAGGTTCTCAAAGAAATAGTTGCTCCAATGCGTCGGCGTCTGGGTCCAGGTGACCTCAATGCCGCTGGTGATCGCGTCGCCGGCCTTGCCCGATCCGAAGCTGCTCTTCCAGCCAAGACCCTGCTCTTCGATGGGCGCCGCTTCCGGCTCTGGGCCTACGTGGGACGCGGGGCCTGCGCCGTGCGTCTTGCCGAAAGTGTGGCCGCCTGCTATGAGCGCGACGGTTTCTTCGTCGTTCATGGCCATGCGGGCGAAGGTCTCGCGAATGTCCGTGGCCGCGGCCACCGGGTCGGGCTTCCCGTTGGGGCCTTCGGGGTTCACGTAGATCAGGCCCATCTGCACGGCTGCGAGGGGATTGTCGAGGTCGCGTTCCCCTGTGTATCGTTCGTCCCCCAGCCATGTGGTTTCGGTTCCCCAGTAGACGGATTCATCCGGCTCCCAGGCGTCCTCCCGCCCCCCGCCGAACCCGAACGTCTTGAAACCCATGGACTCCAGCGCCACGTTGCCTGCAAGGATCATCAGGTCGGCCCAGGAGATCTTTCGGCCGTACTTCTGCTTGACCGGCCACAAAAGCCGGCGCGCCTTGTCGAGGCTGACGTTATCGGGCCAGCTGTTGACCGGGGCGAAGCGCTGCTGGCCGCTTCCCGCACCACCTCGGCCGTCGTGGATGCGGTAGGTGCCGGCCGCGTGCCAGGCCATGCGGACAAAGAGTGGTCCGTAGTGTCCGAAGTCCGCCGGCCACCAATCCTGCGATTCGGTCATCAGGGCACGCAGGTCCTTCTTGACGGCAGACAGGTCGAGGTTTTCGAACTCTTTTGCGTAGTTGAAGTCCCTGCCCATCGGGTTCGACTTGGCACAGTTCTGGCGCAGGATCTTCAGTTCGAGCCGATCCGGCCACCAGTCTTTGATGGACGTGCCGCCGCCGGCGCGTCCTTGCCCCATGCCCGTAACCGGGCATTTGCTTTCTTCACTCATGACTTTGGCTCCTTTCCATATCCACGGGTAAAGCCCCGCCCGCTCGCTCTCGAGGTGGCAGGGCTGAAATCACTTTCTCAGGACCGTCAGAGGATCCCGCTTGTGTTCTTCTTCCATGATGAGAATGTCCTTGAGGGCGTGGCGGGGGCCGTATTCCCATTCGAGGTCTTTGTTCAACCCATCCAGAATCGCTTTCCGTGTGATATTCGTGCGGTCACCTCCTTTTGCCGGTCGGCATTCGGCCGGCGGAGCGCGACTTTCTTTCCGACGCTTGTTCTTCGAGGCAGTCCCGGCACACCCCGTAGAACTCCATGGTGTGACGGCTTACGTGGTGCCCCGTCTCGGACTCCACGGACCGCTCGAGCCGGATCCTCGGCCTGATCCCAAGGTCGAGAATCTTGTGGCACCTTTCGCAGATGAAGTGGTAGTGTCTCTGCTCCATGGCCAGTCCGAAACGGCTCTCGCTCGTCCCGAAGGGCAACTCGCACAAAGTGCCGTCCGCGACCAGAAGCCTCAACGTCCTGTACACGGTGGCCAAGCTCACCCGTGGGTGGTCTTCTCTGAGTTGGCCGTGAATCCAGTCCACGGTTGGGTGAATGGGGTTTTCTTCCAGAAGGGCGACGATGGCGTCCTTGTACTTGAACGGTTTGGGCATGGCGCTTCCCTCTCTTCGCCTCAGTTAGAAAACAATAACGATTATCGTTATCATTTATTTCAACATAAGTTCCTGTTCCAGCAAATGCCAGTTCATTTTGCTTGTGAGCAATCTTGAATCGTTCAGTAACTTTCGAGAGAAATCGAAACGGAGAACCCAGGGCCCTTTCTGCGCAATCTCCTCGCGATGTGTCCTTGTGCCCAAATGGCCGGTCCGCACGCCTCGGCCCCGTCTCGCCGGATCGCAAGGTCGAGTCCGGTCTGGATCACAAGCGGTAAGCGGCGGCCGATTCGCTGACGGACCGACGGATGGCTTCGGCCGTTTTCCTTCCGAGACCCTTCACCTCGACGAGGTTCTCGACGTCGGCGCGCAACACGGCCTCCACCGAGCCGAAGGCGTCCAGCAGTCTCGCGGCTCGTTCGGGGCCGATGCCCGGCAGTCCCTGGAGGATATAGAGCTGACGCTTCCGTTTGCCTTTCGGGCGGTAGCCGCACCGATGCCGCCCGACGGCCGCAAAGGCGCGGTACTGGCTCTCCGCGTAGAGGATCAGGCGGGCCGTCTCCTGCTCGTCCATCGAACGCAGAACAGGAATGCCGAAGATCAGGGAGAGAGAGATCAGCGCCCCCTGGAGCGCCTCCCTTCGAATGCCGGTGGAGGCGAGGTCCGAACCGCGGCCTTCCAGAATCATCAGGCTTCTCTTCTCCGAGCGCGCGAGCCGCGACGCCTGAGAGAAAAGGCGCCCGTCCACCACGGACACGGCGAAGTCGACCAGGGTCTTGCGTTCCACGAGCAGATCGTCCCCGACCCGATAATCACCGAGTTCCAGGCGGGCCACGGACACCTCGACGGCGGGCAGCGCCTTCAAGGCGTTCAGCACCGACTCCGGCTCCCGGTCGTCAGCGACTATCTCCAAGACGGCGCTCTTCCCGGTCATGCCTCGATCCCTTCCCGCAGCAATCATACCAAAGCGGCCTCCGGAACTTGCGGACGATCTCATCCATTGACACTCCGAAAGCGCTTCACTACAGTCGAATGATTGAGGAGCCGGGGCCCGGATTGGCAGCGCGCTCGCTCGGCGAACGAAAACGGCTCACGAGGCGGGCGGGCCCGGCCGAAGCACGGCGGGCGATCGTGGACACGCGTGTCCACGACCCGGTCTTCGCCCCGCTGGACCGGGATGACCCGGCCCGTAGGAGACGACCATGAGCGAACTCTTTGACCTGAACGCGCTCTGCCGGTTCCTGGCCGACGTGGACCCCGCCTTCGCAGACCCTGCTGGAGTCGCCCTGACACCCTTCCGCGGCGGCGTGTCGAACCTGACGGCGCTGATACGGGCGGGCGACCGGAAGCTGGTCGTGCGCCGCGCGCCGCCCGGAAAGAAGGCGGCCACGGCCCACGACATGGTTCGCGAGGCGCGCGTACTCACCGCCGTCCGGCCCCATTTCCCGCTGGTGCCCAACGTGGTCGCGGTCGGCGAGGACCCCGGAATTCTTGGAACCCCGTTCTTCGTGATGGAGTTTCTGGAGGGCAGGACCATCGGGCGGGACCTGCCCGAGGAAGTCTCGGCGGAGCAGGCACGAACCCTGTGCGAGAACCTGGTCGACCTGCACGCGGACCTGCACGGATTGAACCTGGAGGAAACCGGCCTCGCGGACCTGGGCAAGGCGGAGGGATACGTCAAGCGTCAGATCGAAGGCTGGGCCGCACGGTACCGCGCGGCGCGTACCGAGGACGTACCGCGATGCGAGGCGATCATCGCCTGGCTCCAGGAGCACATGCCCGCCGAGTCGGGCGCCTGCCTCATACACAACGATTTCAAGCTGGACAACATGGTGGTCGCCCCCGGCGACGTCACGCGCATCGTCGGCGTCCTGGACTGGGAGATGGCCGCGGTGGGCGATCCGCTGATGGACCTGGGCGCATCCCTCGCCTACTGGGTGGAGCGGAACGACCCGGCACCGCTCAAGGCCGTGAGGACGCAGCCGACGACCCTGCCGGGCATGATGACCCGCCACGAAGTCGTGGCCCGCTACGCCGAGCGCACCGGCAGGCCCATCGGGGACTTCACCTACTATTACGTCTACGGCCTTCTCCGCCTCGCCGCCATCGCCCAGCAGATCTACGCCCGGTTCAAGCTGGGCCAGACCGACGACCGCCGCTTCGCGACCTTCGGCCAGGCCGTGACGATCCTGTCGGACCAGGCCCTTAAGGTCATCCGCGAATGGGAAGCCGGGCGGACAAAGGCCTCGCGCATGGCCGCCCTGCAAACGGACCGGGCCTTCAGGCTGGACGGGAAGGTGGCCGTGATCACGGGGGCCAGCCGGGGCATCGGCGAGGCGGTCGCCCGCCTCTTCGCCAACCAGGGTGCGCACGTCGTGGTCTCCTCGCGGAAGCTCGAGGCGTGCGAAGCCGTGGCCGCAAGCATCCGGGAAGCGGGGGGCCGGGCCACGGCCAAAGCCTGCCACGTCGGGGACGCGCGGCAACGCCAGGCCCTCATCGAGGGCGTCGTTGAAGAGCTGGGGCGCCTGGACATCCTCGTGAACAACGCGGCGACCAATCCGTACTTCGGCCACATCCTCGACACGCCTGATTCGATGGTCGCAAAGACCGTCGACGTGAACCTGGCCGGCTATTTTCACCTCTGCCAGCTGGCCGGGCGGGCCATGCGGGAGCAGGGCGGCGGCGTGATCCTCAACACCTCGTCGGTGAACGGCGTAAACCCGGCGCCGCTGCAGGGCATCTACTCGGTCACCAAGGCGGCGATCATCAGCATGACGCGCGCCTTCGCCAGGGAGTGCGCCCCGTTCGGCATCCGCGTCAACGCCGTGCTCCCGGGTATCACCGATACCAAATTCGCCTCGGCCCTCACCGGGAACGAGGCCCTTCTCAGGACGATTCTGCCGATGGTGCCGCTCGGCCGCGTGGCGGACCCCGCCGAGATCGCCCCGGCCTTTCTCTACCTGGCGAGCGAGGCGGCCGTCTACGTCACGGGCGCCTGCCTGACGGTCGACGGCGGCCTGCTGGCCTGACCAGCGAGGAGATGAGCTATGGATTTCTCCCCTTCGGACCGTGTCGTTGCCATGCGCGAACTGGCGCGCGATTTCTGCGCCCGCGAGGTGGAACCCGTCGAGCGGACGCTCATGGCGCAGGGCTGGAAGGACCTGGAGGCGCGCATGGCCCCCGTCCGGGAGCGGGCCAAGGGCACGGGGCTCTTCGCGCCCCACGTGCAGGCGGCAGAAGGTGGCGCGGGGCTGACCCTGCTCGAGCAGGCCCAGCTCTCCGAGGTGCTCGGCATGCACCCCCTGGGCCACTACGCCTTCAACTTCGCCGCCCCCGACGTGGGTAACATGGAACTGCTCCACGCCCACGGGACGGACGAACAGAAGGCCCGTTGGCTCGGCCCGCTCGTGCGCGGCGAGATCCGCAGCACCTTCCTCATGACCGAGCCCGAGCACGCCGGCTCCAACCCGGTCTGGATGAGCACGACGGCCGAGCGCCGCGGCGACGGGTGGGTGCTGCGCGGCCACAAGTGGTTCGCCACGGCGGCCGACGGCGCTTCGGTGGCGGTGGTGATGGCCGTGACCGACCCGTCCGCCTCCAACCACTACGCCCGGGCCAGTATGTTCCTGGTCCCCACGGACACCGAGGGTTTCGAGCTGATACGCAACGTCTCGGTCATGGGACACGCCGGGGGCGGCTGGTTGAGCCACGGCGAACTCATGCTGCACGGCGTCCGCGTGCCCGCCGACGCCGTGCTCGGACCGGTGGGCGGAGGCTTCAAGCTGGCCCAGTCGAGGCTCGGTCCGGGACGCATCCACCACGTGAGCCGGTGGATCGGCGTGTGCCGCCGTGCGCTCGACCTCATGTGCCGCCACGCCGCCGAGCGGGAGCTGGCCCCCGGACGGCCGCTGGCCGCCCAGCAGACCGTGCAGGCCTGGATCGCCGAGTCCCGCGCCGAGATCGAAGCCGCGAGGCTGATGGTCCTTCAGGCCGCGTGGACCATCGACCGGCAGGGCGAGTCCCGGGAGGACGTGTCGCTCATCAAATTCCACGTGGCGGGTGTGCTCCAGCGTGTTCTCGACCGCGCCGTACAGGTCCACGGCGCCCTGGGCATGACGGACGATACGCCGCTGGCGTTCTGGTACAGGCACGAACGGGCGGCCCGCATCTACGACGGGCCGGACGAGGTGCACAAACGCGTGGTCGCGCGCAGCATGCTCAAGGCCTACGGCGTGGACCTTCGGGGGACGGGCGGGTGAGGGAGTGATCGAGTGATTGCGCCTGCCGGCGCCGTGAGTCCGTGATTAGGGGAGTAGGCGAGTAGGAAGCATGACGCCCTTCGCGGGCTGGCCGCTTACGGGACCGGGAATCGCAAATCGCATTCCTCTTCTCCTCCCGTCCTCCCTGTTTATTGTTACTTCGAAGGCCCGTCCTCCGCCGTCGTTCAAATCCGAAATCCCAACTCCAAAATCCCAAATTCCCCTCACCGCCCCACCGTCTCACTGTTCATCTCCCGTCCCGCCTTTCTGACCGCCTCCACGGCCTCGGGGTTGGCGGCGGAGGCGAGGCTTCCGGGGTCTTCGCCCGCAAGGACCTTGCGGATGACGCCCCGGAGGATTTTGCCGGAGCGGGTCACGGGCAGGGTCGAGACCCAGACTACTTCTGAGGGGCGCATGGTGCCGCCCAGGCGATCCGCCACGTGGGATGCGACCTCGCGGCCCAGCTTTTCGGAAGGCGTGAAGCCCGGCCGGGGCGTCGCCACGAGCACGAGCCTCGTGCCCTTGACCGGGTCGGGCAATCCCACGGCGGCGGCCTCGCGGACGGCCGGGTGGGTCGTGGACGCGCCTTCCACTTCGCCCGGGCCGACGCGCTTGCCGGCGATCTTCAGCGTGTCGTCCGACCGCCCCGTGAGAAACCACTGCCCGTCGCCGTCCACCACGGCCCAGTCGCCGTGGCACCAGACCGACTCGCCGAATTTCGCAAAGTAGGTCGTCAGATAGCGCGCCCGGTCGTTCAAAAACGCCCGGGTCATGTTGGGTGCGGGCGCCGTGCACACGAGGTAGCCCACGTCTCCGCGAACGCCGTTTCCCGCCTCGTCGAAGACGTCCACGGCCATGCCGAGGGAACTCCCCTGCAGCGAGCAGGGCTTCAGCGGGGCGACGGGCAGGGGCGCCAGCAGACAGCCCATGAGCTCCGTCCCCCCGGATATGTTGATGACCGGACACCGCGAACCGCCCACCACGTCGAAGAACCACCGGTAAGCGGTCTCGTCCCACGGCTCTCCCGTGGAGCCGAGAATCCTCAGGCTCGACAGGTCGCGCTTCCGGGCGTGGGCATCACCGTGGGCGGCCATGACGCGCACGGCGGTGGGCGCGACGCCGAGGTGGGTCACGCGGTGGCGTTCGACCATGGCCCAGAGCCGCCCGGGGTCCGGGTAGTCGGGCGCACCGTCGAGCAGAACCACCGTCCCGCCATGGAAGAGCACGCCCAGGATCTCCCACGGCCCCATCATCCAGCCGATGTCCGTGAGCCAGAACATGACATCGCCGGGCCGCACGTCCAGGTGATAGCCCACCTCCTTTGCGGTGACCGCCTGAACGCCGGCGTGCGTGTGCACCGCGCCTTTCGGACGCCCCGTTGTGCCCGATGTGAAGAGGATCATCGACCGGGCGCCCGAGGGCAGTTCGGCCGTGGGAAAGGCGTCCGGGCCTTCCGATTCCAGCCCGCGCCACCAGAGGTCCCGGCCTTCGACCCACCCCACGGTCCGGCCGGTCCGCTCGAGGACCACGACCTTTTTCACCGAAGGTGCCAACTCGCACGCCTTGTCCGCGAGGGCCTTGAGGTCGATGACCTTGCCCCTTCGCGTCGTGCCGTCGGCCGTCAGGAGCACCCGCGCGCGGGCGCCGGTAAGACGGGTGGCCAGCGCCTCGGGACCGAAGCCGGCGAAGACGGGCACGGGCACGGCGCCGATCTTCAGGCAGGCCAGCAGGGCGACGACCACATCCGCGCTCATGGGCAGGTAGAAGCCCACCGCGTCGTTCACGCCGACGCCCAGCCTGGCGAGCCCGCCCGCCAGGCGACACACGCGCTCGTTCAGGGCGGCGTAGGTCAGACTCTCGGTACCGCCGGCGTCGTCCTCTGCGATGACGGCGGTCCTGTCGCCGATCCCAGCGCGCAGGTGGCGGTCCAGGGCGTTGTGCACGAGGTTGATCCGCCCGCCGAGAAACCAGTCGGTCCACGGCAGGCCGCGCGAGTCGTCCATGACCTTGTCGAAGGGGCGGAACCACTCCACGCCCAGGTCGTTCAGCATGGCGGGGTAGAACCACTCGGGCTCTGCAGCCGCCCGGGCCCGCAGCTCTGCCGCGTCCTTGAGGCCGTTTCGCAACATGAAGCGCGCCACGTGGGACGCCTCGAGGTCGTCGGGGCGGGGCCGCCAGATGAAGTCGCCGTCTTTCATGATTCGCGTGCCTCCCGCACGGAGGGTCGCCCGGTCTCGCGGGCGCACCGCATCGCTACTTGAGGGGCCGGGGCATGGGGAATGTCTCGCGGGTCCGCACCCAGTCCTGGCCGCCCATGCGGCCGACCGCGCGAAGCCTGTCCGGGAGAACGCGCCCCTCCCCGTCCAGGAGGGCCTCGTCCAGGTGCAGGCAGAGGATCCGGCCCACCACCAGGTTGCCCGCGCCGCCCTCTCGGCCGTAGGTGTGGACCTCGACCAGCTCGCACTCCATGTTCACGGGGGACTCGGCCACGAGGCCCGGTCGAACGCGTCCGGCCGGGACCGCGGTGAGCCCGGCGTGCTCGAACTCGCTTTCACCGTAAGGCAGGGGTGCGGAAGCCTGGTTGACCTTGTCCGCGATGGCCTCGGTCACGGTCGCCACCACGAACTGCCCCGTGGCGAGGATATTTCTCAGCGTGTCCTTCAGTTCACCGGTCTTCCCGGCGCGGGTCGGACAGAAGGCCAGGTACGCGGGATTGCTGGAGACCACGGTGAAGAAGGAAAAGGGCGCCAGGTTGGGCCGCCCCTCGGCGTCCACCGTGGACACCAGGGCGATGGGCCTGGGCACCACGATCTCCACCAGACGTTTGTAGAAATCGACCCACGGCGTGTCTTCCGCCGACAGGGTCCTGAGCGTTCGGTTCGGCATGAAAACTCCTTGATCGTGCTCTTTCAGTCCCTGACCCAGCTCCGGTTGTACCCTTCGTCCTCCACCACGCGGGCCTGGTCGGTGGGCGCGAGGGGCTTGAGGGTGTCGACCATGACGGCCAGTTCCTCGGTCCGCGACGTCCCGATGGACGCTTCGTAGGTCCCGGGGTGCGGCCCGTGGGGCAGGCCGGTGGGATGCAGGCTGACGCTGCCGGGACCGACACCCTTCCGGCTCGTGAAGTTGCCTTCCACGTAGAAGATGATCTCGTCGCAGTCCACGGAGGAATGGGGATACGGGCACGGGACCGCGTTTTCGTGGTAGTCCACGAGACGGGGCACGAAGGAGCAGACGATGAAGCCTCCGCCCGCGAAGGTCGTGTGGATCGTGGGCGGCAGGTGGACGAGGCCGGTCTTAGGCTGGAACGCCCGGATGGGAAAGGCGAAGGGCCAGACCTGCCCGTCCCACCCGACCACGTCGAACGGGTCGTGGAACAGTTCGAAGGCCGTGAGGCGCCCTCCGCGGAGGGTGACCAGCCTGCGGGGCGCGTCAAGGGATTCGGGGCCGCCGTCCGGCCAGTCCGGGGCGCGGAAATCCCTGTGCGAATAGGGCGCGTCCATCCGGATCTGGCCCGAGGCGTTGCGGAACTGGCGTGGCACGTCTATCCACGAGCGACCCTCCAGAACGAGCAGGGACACCGCGCCGTCCACGCGCCACCGGTGGACCAGGCTCCTGGGGACGTAGACATAATCCTGGGCCGAAAACGGGAGTATGCCCAGCGGTGATTCGAGGCGGCCCGACCCTGACTGGACGAAGACCAGTTCATCCGCGTCCGCGTTGGAAACGAGCGTTTCGTCATCCGCGTCGGCGTGGGCCACCCAGACGCCCACATCGGCGTTGGACAGCAGAAGCCTCCTCGAGAGAAAGACCTGCCCTCCGCTCGGGACCTTTCCTGTCAGAAAGTGCCTCCGCCTCAAGGCACCGTCCCAGAAGGCTTCTCCGGCACCAGGATGGGGGCCGAGGTCCTCTTCGGAGGCGATCCAGTGGGGCGGTTTGCGGTGATAGAAAATGGTGTAGGCGCCGTTGAACCCCTCGCGGGTGAAACAGTGTTCGTAGGCGAGGTCGCCACCCTCGGGCCGGAAGGCCGTGTGGGGCTTGGGCGGAACCTGGCCGCGCTGCAGCCTGTGGATCATTTCCTTTTCTCCCTTCGGCGGACGGTGCCCGCCAGCACGCCCAGGACCGGCCCGCCGTCGAGTTCGACCCGGTCGCCGGGTTCGAGGAACCGGCCGAGTTCCAGGCCGCATCCGCCGGATGCGGTGCCGGATCCGAACACGTCGCCCGGTTCGAAGCGGACGCCTTCCCCGGCGAAGGCCAGCATCTCTCCCCAGCTCCAGCGAATGTCGCCGAAGAGCCCATCGGACCAGGTTTCTCCGTTAACGCGGGCGGCAAGGCGCAGGGCCGACAGGTCGCCCAGTTCGTCGGGCGTGACCAGCCACGGACCGAGGGATGTGGCGAAGTCCTTGCCCTTGTTGGGGCCGAGGCCCACTTTCATCACCTCCCGCTGGACGGCCCTTGCGCTCCAGTCGTTCAGGAGCGTGTACCCCGCCACGGCCGCCTGCGCGGCGTCCTCGTCGGGAGACTCGAGCCGGTCGCCCAGCACGGCCGCCAGTTCCAGTTCGTAGTCCATCATGCTTTCGCCGGCCGGGAACCAGATCGTTTCGCCGTGCCCCTGAAAGGCGCGCTGGTTAGAGCGATAGTAGACGGGATAGCGGTACCATTCGGGAGGCACGTCGAGGTTCCTGCGGGACCGCGCCGTCCGGACGTGGCCCTCGAAGGCGTAAAAATCCAGGAAGGCGCCCGGATCGGGCACGGGGGCATCGAGGTCCGCGTCGGACTCGAACCAGAACCGCACACCGTCCGGCACCCTGGCGCCGTTCAGGGCTTTCATGACCGCCCTCGGCGTCTCGAGTGCCGCGCCGTCTCGAACCAGAAGTCCCTTCAGGGTGGCTGGACAGGCCTCGTCTTTCAGCAGGATCTCCGCCGCCCGGGCCACGTCCACCCACAAGGGACCGCGGGGGTCCTCGAACCGGACGGCCGCCCGGCCGCCGGACGGCGTGCGCACCGTTGCCAGCCTCATGGCCTCAGTTCCCCGACCAGGGATTCGGCTTCGCTGCCGCGACGCCGCGCGTTTCCTGGTCTCGCTCGATGGCCTCGAAGAGGGCGCGGAAATTTCCGCCCCCGAACCCGCGGGCGCCCTTCCGCTGGATCAATTCGTAGAAGAAGGGTCCGCCCTGTTCCGAATCCTGGAGCAGGCGGCCTTCCACGGAAAAAATCTGCAGAAGGTACCGGTCGTCCGCCCCGTCCACGAGTATGCCGAGCTTCCTCAAAACGTCCATGTCCTCGTCGAAGTTGGTCACCTTGTTCTCTTTAAGCCTGCCCGGCAGCATGTCGTAGTAGGCCCCCGGCGTGTCGAGAAACCGGATGCCCGTTCTGCGCATACCATCTACGGCGCCGACTATGTCGGGCAGATGGAAGGCGATGTGCTGCACACCGGGGCCCCGGTTGTCCTCCACGAATGTGTAGATCTGGCTGGCCTCGTAGTTGGGACTCAGGGGCTCGTTGTTCGCCAGTTTCACCTTGGACTCCGGGTCCCACATGACCGCCGAGAAGAGCCCCGAGCCGTCGTCACGGCCCTTCACGTCCGACGTGTGGAACTTGATGCGCCAGTACTCCTCGAAGCCCATCACGTCTCTGAGCCAGTCCACGTAAGGCTTCAAAGTAAGAAGGTTGGAGGTGACATGATCGATCACCTGCAGATGGTAGCGGTTGCCCTGGACGGGCGGCTCGATCGGCGCGAAACCGGGCGGCCTCGAGGCAGTCGCGTGCTCGGTGAAGCGAAACCGGACGTCGCCGAGCGGCGAGGCGATTTCGAAATGACGGTAGGGCCCGCCGTCCGCGTCCACATCGTTTATAACTGGTGTCGTGAAGGTGGCGGCGCGCTCTTCGAGCGTGCGGCGGGCCGCGTCCAGGTCGCGCACCCTGAGGGCCAGAACGGCCACGCCCTCGGGGTGGCGCTTGAGCCAGCGGTCGGCACGGCACCCGGCCATCTTGGGCGACACGCACACGAAGTCTGTGGAACCGGCGCTCAGGAGGAGGGCATCCTCGCCGAATCGGTCGGCGCGTTTTTCGTCCAGGCGCGCCCGACCGTGAACGTCCATCTTTTCTTCGTAGAAGCGCCGGGCCTTGTCCAGGTCCTCAACGACGTATTCGAAGAGGTCCCATCCGATGATACCCAGTCCGCTGCTCTTGGCCTTGTCCTGCATATTCGCCTCCCGCTGCAAGTCGCGTTCCTTACGGAGGCCGCCGGACGCAATCGGCCCGGTCGCCGTCGTGGTCGCGTGATTGATTGTGGGTGCGTACCGCTAACTGATGGCACACCCTTCGCCGCCTTATCTTCGAGAAACTCGACGGACTATCACACGCTTAACAACGCGTGGCCGTGCACGGCTATTTCTCGAGGGCCCAAGACCGCAAACCCGGCAGAGGACCAGGCGAAGGCCCGGAGCGAAGAGCCGGGAGGACCCTCCGGACCCCGTGCCCGAAGGGCGGAAGGGAGATCTTCGACGCCGCTGGCGGTCCACTCTCAGGGCGGGTCCTCCCTGTCCCGCGCCCTCAGCGCTTGTCGTAGGGCTTGAACGCCACGACGCCCCGGCGGTAGTCCACGAAGATGTCGAAGAGGTCCAGAATGTCCCGCCCAACGTTGCCGGACATGGGAATCAGCCTCGTGCTCAATCCCATTTTCAGTATCGGTACGGTAGGCATGTGAAAGTTGGCGCCCGCCACCTTGATGTCCACGTTCTGAGCGATACCCGATACGACGTATCCCGTGACGCTCAGACCCGTGTAGGAGCCGTACTTGGCCGTGTTGGCCTTGATGCCCAGCTTGTGGGCGCAGGTTTCGGAAACGAAGGTCGAGGCAGAGCCGGTGTCCACCTGGCAGAACAGTCCCGGACGGCCCTGGATGGAAGCCTGGAGACAGGGCCTGTCCCACGACCAGACGGCTGGCGGCGCAAACGTTCCCGGACCCATGACCTTTGCGGGATCCGTTCCCGATGGGTAGAGCTCCAGGTGTCCGTGCCGCCGATCGTAGTGGACCGCCCAATGGTTGAATAGGGCGAGGGGGATGATGCCGCGCTTGTTCCAGAAGTCCGTCCTTTCGGGGATGACCAGGGCAGGGACGTTGCGGATAGTAACGCTCCCCACCTGGATCTCGGGGATGAGCACCCACTCGGTCCGCTGCTGGCGTTGGCTCCCCACCCCCTGGTACCGACCGGCGGCCACCGGCTTCAGATTAAGATTCTCGACGGTGGTCTCGTTGATCATGGGCACGGTGCTGCCGGAATCCAGGAGCATCCAGCGCTTGTCGGAGCCGCCGATGGTCACCGGCACGACGACACTGGTCGAGGTGCTCAGTCTCTCTGTGCCGGAGATCTGGAGGTCGCCGCCGCCCACCGAGGGCAGGTCCATCTGCGAGCTCTTCTCTTTCAACGGGATCTTGATGACGCCTTTCGAGGCCGCAGTCGTATCCAGGATCGTTCCGTTCCCGGCCGCCTTCAACAGGGACAGCCGGGCCTTGAAGTAGGCGCCGTCTTGAGGGTTTGTTTCGAGCAGTTTGTCCAGAACGGGGATGCAGACCTTCGGCGAGTGCTCCAACGAAAGCGCGTCCAGGGCGAGGTCCTCCGAGGGTGGAGACACGTCGGACAGGGCCTGCTCCAGCAGTTTCCTGGCACGCGCTGCTTGCCCCCTCGCCATGAGCGCCCGGATGGACAAATGGTAGGCCTCCGCCTGCGACCCGGGACGCTGATAGAGCGCCCGCCACTGCGCGAGGGCCTGAGGAAGATAGCCCATCCTGAAGGCACATACGCCTCCCTCCAGTCGGAATTCCGAGTGCTTCGGAAAGGCCTGCGCCTCCCGCAGCGCGAGACGGGCTGCCGGCAGGTATCGGCCAAGACCCATCAGGCTCCTTACGTGCAGATAGGCCAGGACGGCGTCCCCGGGTGCCTTGCTCTCCAGGGCCTTGATCCGGGACAGGGCTTCCTCGTACTTGCCCCGGGCGATTAGACCCCGGATATCCACGTGCGTTCCGGCGGCCTGGCCCTGCGGCGAGACCGGACGGGCGGCGAGAGCGACGGCGCAGAACAGGGCCGCGAGCAGAATGAGAGGGCCGGCGATTCGATGGGATCGGGACATGGGATTCCTCCTCTTGTGAGTACCTGCTGCAGTAGAATCCGACCGGGGGATCGCAGACCAAAGCGTTGAATTTCTTCAGTCGCGGGACGCATCCATCATAGTGCCACGGGCCGCTCGCGGCAAACGCCCCCAACCCGTTGCCCGAGGGGCGGGACCCGAAACCTGCGACCCGTTACCGTGCCCGGGGAGTGCGTCTGTCCGTCAGCCCTCCTCGGCGATCCACAGGCCGGCGATGATGACGCCCGCGGCCAGGACCTTGTCGAGCGTAATGGGTTCGCCGAGAAGAACCCGGGCCAGAACCAGCACGTAGACGGGCACGAGAAAGGTGAATTTGGCCGTGGCCACGGCGCCTATTTCGTGAATCCCCTTGAGGTAGAGGAAATACCCGATGCCCGTTGCGAACAGCGCCATGTAGGCGACGCTGGCCCATCCGGCGGGGGTGGCGGTGACCAGGCTGTGCGCGGCCCCGCGGGTGAAAAGCCAGGGGACGAGCAGCACCGCTCCGACGACGTAGGTCATCCAGGAGAGGTCAAAAGACGGGAAGGTGTGGGCGACGGGTTTGGAGAGCACGCTGTAGACGCCCCAGGCGACGGCGGCACCCAGGGCCATCAGATCGCCGCGGTTGGGCCCGTGCGTCAGCAGCTGTCCGAGGGCGCCACCCGAGACCACCCACAGGACCCCTGCGAAGCCGAGCAGGATGCCCGCGGCCTTCTTGAAGGTCATCTTCTCCCTGAGGAAGAGCACGGCGAACAGGACGGTGAACAGGCTGTCCGTGGAGATGATCAGGGCGGAGTTCACGGCGGTCGTATACTCGAGGCTGTAGTAGAAGAGCACGTGGTAGGCGAACATGCCCGTAAGGCCCAGCAGACCGATCAACCAGAGGTTCCTGGGGGTCCAGGCCCCATCCCGTGGCTTCTTCCTGAAGGCGAATGGAAACAGGACAGCCGCCGCAATGACGAAACGCAGGAGGGAAGTGATTTCGGGGCTGAAGTCGGCGAGAGCCCACTTCCCCGCAATGAAGGACCCGGCCCATAAAAGGGGGAAGAGCAGCACGTACAGGGGCAGTTTCGTTCGTTTCGTCATGGGCCGGGGCTGAACCTCCCTCCGCATCGCGCAGAATACACTGAATGGGCCCGCGTGCGCGAGGGCGCCTTTCGGCGCGGGAGGCGGAGATGCTGCTCGCCCAAATGTTCCCCATGCCCAAGGGCATCAGCCCCGACACCTACGAAGGGCCGGGACATCCTGTCAAGCCCGGCGACTCCTGGCCGATAAGGAGCGAGGCGGTCGCCAAGACTTTCCGGGGCAAGGGCGAGGGCGGGGTCGATCCATCGAAGGTCACCGGCACCGCGACCTTCAAGGGCATCGAGAACTGGAGCGGCCTGCCTTACCTGCACGTGGTCAGGTTTTCCGGCCCTTTCCCTTCATGAGCCGCGCCGGCCCCCACTCCACGGCGATGCGCCCGAACCGCGCCTGGAGCGTCGTGCGCCACTCGTCGAAATAGGCGTAGAAGAGGGGGACGATGATCAGGGTCAGAAACGTTCCGGCCGACAGGCCGCCGACGAAAGTAAGGCCCATGGGCGAATAGGGAATGCCCACGAAGGCGGCCTTGCCGAAGGCCATGGGAAGAAGGCCGAGAATCGTGGTCAGGGCCGTCATGAGGATCGGGCGGAACCTCTGGCGGCTGGCCTCGCATATGGCCTCCTCCCTGGGCATCCCCTCCTTTCGCAGTTGGTTGATCCTGTCCACCAGAACGATGGCGTTGTTGACAACCACGCCGGCGAGAAGGATGGTCCCGATGATGGCCATGATATTGAGTTCCGATCCCATCGCGTAGAGCAGCCACCAGGAACCCATGAAGGCCAGCGGAATGGAAGTGATGACCACGAAGGGCAGCATGAAGGACTCGAACAGCACGCCCATCAGAAGGAAGACGAAGCAGATGGAGAGCGCCAGGCCGGCGGCGAAGTCTCTGCCGCTGTTCTCCTCCCGGCCGAAGAGACCGGTGGTCTGAATGGTGACCCCGGCGGGGAGATTGAGGTTGTCGACGACGCCCGTGATGCGACCCTGGAGTTCCTTCTTGTCCTTGAGCGTCGAGCTTATCTTGACGCCAAGGGCGGTCCGCCCGTTGAACCGGGAGATCTCCTGCAGCGCGCGGTGGACCCGGAAGGACGCGACCGAGGCCAGGGGGATGGTGCCCCCTTCGCGCGTCGGGATGGCAAGGTCCTTGAGTTGATCGACGTTCTCCCGGTCCGACTTGCGCACCTGGATGCGCACCTCCACCTCCTTGCCCTCGTACCGATATTTGGGGAGCGGGTACCCCCTGACGGCGTAGGCCACCATGCTGGTCAGGACGTCCGGCGCCACGTTGTACTGCTGGAGGGCCGCGCGGTGCAGTTGCAGCCGCACTTCGTCGTTGCCCTCTTCGAGGTCCGTATCCACCGCCACCACGTCCTTTACCAGCTTCAGCCGGCGCACCACCTCTTTGGAGGCGTCCAGGAGCTGGGCCGTGTCGTCCCCCAGCAGGTAGATCTTCATGTCCGCCTCGCCCGTGCTCATGCTCTGGGACCACCGGGTGTACTGGGTCACCCCAGGCGAACTCGGCAGTTCTTTGACGAGGTGTTCGGCCACCCAGGGCACTTCCAGGTCGCTCTCGTTCATGTCTTTGAGGAGCACCCGGACGTTTCCACGGGTCTTGCTCACCCAGATCCTATACAGTTTGATGTCGTACTTGTCCCTAAGGGTTTCGAGCTTCGCTTCGACCTTGCGCATGAAGCCGTCCGAATCCTCCAGCGTGAATGAGCCCGGAAAGTTGAAGCCCACCCAGATGTTGCGGCCGTTTCCGTGATCTTCCTCCGTCATGTGAACCTGCTGGAAGGGGACGGCCACCGTCACGGCGAGGATGAGGACCAGCACCGCCATGGCGAGGGCGCGGCGGTGCAGGGTGGCCTTGAGGAACCCGTAATACCACCTGTTGGCCCATCCGAGCGACTTTTCGTAGACCCGGTCCATCCACTTGAGGAACCGGCCAGGCTCGCGCATGTCCTTCAGCACGATGGAGGACCAGAGCGGAATGAACAGCAGGGACACCAGGAGAGAGGCCGCCAGTGAGATGCACAGGGGGATGGCAAGCTGGGCCATGAAGAAGCGCATCATGCCGTTCTGGGTCATCAGGACCGAGGGCAGGAAAACAACCATGGTCGTCAGCGTGGACATGACGATGGCCAGGCTTACCTCGCCCGCGCCGCGGATCGAGGATCGCACGGGATCGATCCGCTCCTCCACCTTGAGGCGCGTGATGTTCTCCACCACCACGACGGAGTTGTCCACCAGCATGCCGACGGACAACATGAGTCCCATCATTGAGATGATGTTCAGGGACTCGCCCGCAAAGTACATCACGACCACGGTGATGAGCAGCGCCAGGGGAATGGCCAGTGTGATCATCAGGGTCAGGCGGACGCGCCGCAGGAAGAAGAAAAGCAGGAGGGCCGCGAAGAATCCCCCGATCGCACCGTTTTGAAGGAGCAGGGTGAGCGATTCCACGATGTACTTCGCGTCGTCGTCGAACTTGATGAGCTTGACCCCCGGGTACTGCCTGGAGAGGCGGTCCACTTCCCGGTCGATCCGCCGGCACACCTCGACCGTGTTGGAGGCCGACTCCTTGAAAATCTCAAGGGCGTACGACGGGACCCCGTTGATGCGGAAGTACCGCGTCACCTCGGGGATGCTGTAGGTCACCGCGGCGATGTCCGAGAGCTTGAGGCCATCCCCCCGGATGGGGAGTTCGCCGATGGCCTCGAGGGACGGGTAGCGCGCCATGGACCGTACGAGGTAGCGCCGGTCGCCTTCGTCCACCCGGCCCGAGGCGAGGGTGAAGTTATCCTGTCTGAGCCGTTGGGTCAGTTCGTAGAGGTTCACGCGATGGGCCTTCACCCGGGCCATGTCCAGCTCAACCTGGATGATCTTCTCGTCCGCGCCGCCCACGTCCACTTTGGCCACGCCCGGCAGGCGCAGGATCTTCTGGCCCAGCGCGTCTTTCAGCAGGTAGTAGGGATCGTCGACGTAACCGTCGAACTGGACGCCGAGTACGTAGACCGGGTCGTCGTTGGGATTTGCACGCTGGAGGTAGACCTCTTCCACATCCTCGGGGAGCGTCGGCTTGGTGCGTTCCACCCTGTCCCTCGCTTCTCCGTAGGCCAGCCCCATGTCGGTATTCGAATCGAAGCGCATCCTCACGACGGAGGCGTTGTTCCGGCTGGTGCTCCAGATGCCGTCCAGGTTTTTGAGGGTCCTGAGGGATTCCTCCAGCGGCTTCGTGATCTTGTCCTCCACCTCGGAGGGCGAGGAGTTGGTGTACGGAATCCAGATCCACATGAAGGGCGGGTTGAAGCCGTCGGGCAGAAGCTGAAGCGGTACGCGGTGTATCGCCATGGCCCCCAGCACGATGAACGAGAAGAAGATCATCAGCGTGGTGACCGGTCGCCGGATGGAAAAGTGGGGCAGCCAGGAGTCCCTCATGTCCGGGACCCCCGCTTATGCTCCACGAGGTAGTACAGGGTGGGGATGACCAGCAGCGTCAGTAGCGTCGATACCAGGAGTCCGGACATGACCGTTATCGCCATGGGGCTCTGCAGTTCGGATCCGGCGCCGAGCCCGAAGGCCAGGGGCATGAGCCCGAAGAGCGTTGTGAGCGTGGTCATGAGGATGGGCCGCATACGCACGGTGCCCGCCTGTTCGATGCTGTCCTCGAGGCTGAGCCCGCGGCGCCTGAGCTGGTTCACGTAGTCCACGAGAACGATGGCGTTGTTCACGACGATGCCGGCGAGCATGATCATGCCGATGAAGACGAGAATGGACATGGGCATCCCGAAGAGGAGCAGGGCCATAAAGACGCCGACGAAGGCGAGCGGGATGGTGAACATGATCAGAAAGGGGTGGAGCAGCGACTCGAACTGGCTCGCCATTACCAGGTAGACAAGAAAAATGGACAGCATCAGCGCGAGCAGCAGAGACCGGCTCGACTGGTCCATCTCGTCCTTTTGCCCGGCGATGCGGAACCCCTCGTCCCCGCGCCAGGGCATGCCCGATAGGCTCGCTTCCACGTCATTCGATACCCGGTTCAGGCCGATGCCGACGAGGTTGGCCGAGAGGACGGCCACCCGCTGCTGGTTGATGCGCCTGATTTCCGAGGGACCGACGCCGGTCCGCAGGTCGGCGACGGCGGAGAGCGGAACCGTGAGCTGGGAGCCTGGGTTTACGATGAGGTCGCCAAGGCTCGCCAGGGTTTGCCTGTCCTCGGGCCGGACCTGCACCCGGATGTCCACCTTCTCCCGCCCCTTGTCGAACTTGGACTGTACCTGGCCCAGGACCTTCGTCCTCACGAGGGATGCCACCGAGCTGATGTCAAGGCCGAAGTGGGCGAGACGCTGGCGGTCGTAGACGATCTGGATTTCCGGATTGCCCTGGGAAAGAGACGACTGGATATCCGTGATGCCGCGGACCGTCTCCATCCTTGAAAAGGCCTCGCGGCTCAACGCTTTTAACCTGTCCAGGTCATTGGCGTAGATTTCCACCTCAACCGGAGTCCGGGTGGAGAAAAGAGAGGGAAACCTGACCTTGCTCCTGAGGTCCGGGACAGCTTCGAGTATGTCCCGGATCCGTTTCACGGCCTTGTCCTCAACGCGCCTCAGACTGCCCTTCGCCGAGAGCTGAACGGTCATGCGCGCCGAGTACTCTCCGCCCTCCGTCGTGGTCAGGTCGTCCTTGGCCACCCCTGTCTGGACGGCCACCTCGCTCACCTCGGGCATCTTCAGAATCTTTTCCACAGCCTTGCGGATGGTCTTGTCCGTCGTTTCCAGGGGGGTCCCTACGGGCATGGTGGCTTCCACTTCCAGCGTCCGGTTGTGGAGCTGCGGGATGAGCTCCGTGTCCAGCATCCCGTACCCGACCACCAGGAAGACGAAGGCGAGCCCCGTAAAGACCAGCACCCGCGAGGGGCGGTGCATCGCCAGGCGAACGGCGGACCTGTAGACGGTCACCAGGCGGTTGAAGGTTCCTTCGAACCATCGCAACGGCCCCGCAAGAGCTTTGCCCAGGAGCCAGCCCCCAACGCCCCCGACCCACAGAACTACGACCTCGCCCACCGCGACGACGATTCTCAGCGCATAGCCGAGAACCGCTGCCGCCATGGTGACGAGTGCCATGAAGATGCGGAAAGGGAACCAGAGCGGGGCGAAGATCATCCGGGCGGCGCGCCATACGGTTGGCCGGAGCCCCCCACCGCCCTCGCGGCGTCTGCGCCCGGGCACCCTGTCCAGGGGCCACAAAGGCTCGCCGAGAGCCAGTACGAAAGGAACGTCCAGTACGTGGACGATTTTCGCAGCCCACCCGGCCGCCTGCGACACCTTGCTTCTCGCAAGCCCCCACTGATGCGGAAGAAAGACGTCCCTGCCGAGCGGCTTTCCGTCCGTGCTCGCCCCCCCAAAGGACCATTCCCGCGCGGAGAGCATCGGTATGAAGAAGAGCGACATGACGAGCGAGGCCATGAGCGCATAGACGACGGTGAGCGAAAGATCCTTGAACACCTGGCCCGCGATGCCTTCAACGAAGACGATGGGAAAGAACACGGCGACGGTCGTCAGCGTCGACGCCGTCACGGCCATGCCCACTTCCTTGACGCCGCGGAGGGCCGCGTCCCGGGGTGCGTCGCCCTCCTCCCGGCACCTGGCTATGGACTCGAGAACGACGATGGCGTTGTCCACCAGCATGCCCACGCCGAGGGCCAGGCCTCCAAGACTCATGATGTTGAGGGTGACGCCGCTGAGATACATGGCCGCGAAGGTTGCGATGACCGAGAGGGGAATGGCCAGGCCCACGAGCAGGGTCGGCCGGAACCGCTTCAAGAAGAAGAACAGGACGAGGATCGCCAGCAGGCCGCCGCCGATCGCCGCGTTCTTGAGATTGGAAATGGCGAGTGAGATAAACTGCGCCTGGTCGGCCACCATCTTGAGTTTTATGCCCTTCGGAAGCGTCTGGACGAGGGGCACGATGCGCCCCCCCCGGCCGAATCCGTGGCCGGTGTCCTTCGCCGCGGCGGGCCGGCCCGTCCGCCCGAAGATCCTGGCGTGCAGCGCCTTGCTCAGGGTGACGATGTTGGCGTCCGCCTCCTTGAAAACCTCCAGTTCCACGCTTTCCTGGTCGTTGACCCGGGTAACCATGTCCCGGTCCTTGTAGGAACGCTCCACGCGGCCGATGTCGCGAATCCGGATGGGCACGCCGTCCTTGTTGCCCACCACCGCATCGGAGATTTCGCCCAGGTTGCTGAACTCGTTGACCGTGCGGACGATGTATTCGGTGGATCCCTCCTTGAGCTTTCCGCCCGCGAGGTTGAGGTTTTGAGCGGCAAGCGACCGGTTGAGGGTCTCGATGTTCAAGTGGGCCAGGCTGATCTTGTTCTCGTCCAGGAATACGCGGACCTCCTCTTCCAGGCCGCCCTTGACCTTGACGGCGGCCACGCCGGGCACCTTTTCCAGCTCGCGTTTGAGGTCCTGATCGGCGTAGTTCCGCAGGTCGATCAGGTTCATTTTTCCGTAGAGGCTGAGCCTCATGACCGGATCCTGCGTGGGGTCGTAGCGCAGGATCAGGGGCTTCTTGGCCTCGGGCGGGAGGAAGACGCGTTCGAGCTTCTCGGAGACTTCCTGGGTGGCCAGGTTCATGTCCGTGTCCCAGTCGAATTCCATGAGAACGTCGGACTCGTCGGTCTTGGATACGGACTGGATCCGCTTGAGGTGACTCACCACGCCGAGGGCCTCCTCCAGCGGGACCGAAATGTTATTCTCGACCTCTTCCGGCGCCGCGCCCTCGTAGGTGGTTCGGACGGTGATGGTGGGATAGTTGAGCTCGGGCATCAGGGAAAGAGGAATTCGGGTCAGCGATACGAGCCCGAAAACCACGACGCCCATAATGATCATGAGTACCGTAACCGGACGGTCGACGGCCAGCCGGTAGAGTCCGCCGCCAGAGGCTGAATACCTGTTCCTCCCCATATGCCTGACCCCTTATATCCTATTGATGTTGCTACCCGTTCAGGGTTTTCCCACGCAGGCCGGGAGGCCGGCGTCCCCAGGGAGTCCCTACAGGCCCAGAGCCATGTCCGATCCCCCGCCCGTGCCGGGGAGGATCCTGACGAGCGCCCCGTCCTTCAATCCGCTCTGTCCCACGGTGACGACCTGGTCGTCGGGCGCAATGCCGTTGACCACCTCCACGTTCATGAGATCGGTGAGTCCCGTCTTCACGGGCACCTTCTTCGCTTTATCCCCCTTCACCACGAAGACCATGGTGGCCTCGCTGTCGTAAACGATGCTCTTTTTCGGGATCACCATCGCGTCCGGGCGCGTTTCCACTACGACGCTCGTGGAGAGAAACATGCCCGGCCGCAGGCGGGTGCCGGGATTGGGGAGTGTCACCGTCACTTTGAATGTACCGGTGCTGGGATCGGCCACGGGGGCTATCCTCTCAACGCCGCCCTCGAAGAGTTCCCCGGGGAAGACGTCCGAGCGCACCCGGACCACGGAGCCCACCTTGACCTCCCGGAGGTTCTTCTCGGGAACGAAGAGGTTCGCCTTGATGGTATCTAGGTTGACCAGCGTGAAAATCTGCTGCTGTGGTTTGACGAGATCGCCGCGCCGGATGAGGCGTTCCGCCACCACGCCGTCGATGGGTGCGGTGATGGTGGCCTTGGCCAGTTCGACCCTGGCCTGGTTGCGGGCGATTCGGGCCTGGTCCAGCGCGTACTGGACCTGATCGTAGGTATCCTGGCTGACGAGGTGATCCCTGTAGAGCGCCTGGGACCTCGTGAAATCGGCCTGAGCCTTGCTGAAGGTGCTCTCCGCAAGTTGAAGGGCGAGGTCGAGTTCCTGCCTCTTCAGGCGGGCCAGGACCTGCCCCTTCCGGACAGGCGTCCCCTCTTCGAGCGGAGGACCTTCGACGATGCCGGTCGCCTCCGAATAGATGGGAACACGCTCCTCGGAATAGGCGGTTGCCGTCAGGTTGAGCGTCGCTTCCATGGTGGCTCTGGCCGGCGACGTCACCTCGACCGGGACTGCCTCGGCCTGCTTGTCCTTGTCGCCTTTTTTCCTATCCTGGGCCTGGTTGTTATTGCCGCACGCGATCACGCTCGACAGGGCTAACACTATCAAAAGAAAGAAGAATTTCGATTTCATAAGGTCATCTCCCTCTCCACTCCCAAAGTGTTACGGATGCCGGGCGAAAAAGTTGCGCCGCCGGGCGCGCAAGGCTTTGCCGAGCTGTGCTATCGTTAAGGCATGAGGATTTTCCTGTCACGCTGGGTCTGTCTGGACCCGGCCTCGAACCTGGAACGGCTCGAAGCCGAATGCGCCTCCGCCGTGGAAGCGGGCGCCCGGCTCGTGGTCTTCCCGGAGAGCTTCCTGCACGGATACAGGCGGACAGTGGAACCGGCCGCCGCGCGCGCCGTCATGCGGGATATCTCCGGCCGGTTCCCCGGTGCGGCCTTCGTTTTCGGTTCCTTTTCCGAGGACCGATTCAACCGCATGACGGTCTGGCGCAACGGAGAGGAGGGCGCCCGGTACGACAAGGTGCATCTCTTCGCACCGAATGGAGAAATGGACATCTGGCGGCCCGGCGACCGCTACGTTTCGATCGATTTCGATGGGATGCGGTTCGGACTCCTGAACTGCAACGACCTGCGCTTTCCGGAACAGGCGCGGGCCCTGCGCATGGACGCACGGTGCGACGCTTTTCTCGTGGCGGCATGGTGGCCCTGGCGGCGGGATCACGTCTGGCGGACCCTCCTGCGCGCACGAGCGATAGAAAACGGCGTGTGGGTCGCGGGTTGCTGCGTGGCTGCGTCGGTATATCCGGGCGAGCGCTTTGCCGGTGCCGGAAACTACGTTTTCGACCCCCACGGCGAACCCCTGCGCACGTCCGACGACCGCACCTACGACTTGGATCCCGCACGGGCCGCGAACCTGATCGTAGACCCTCTAGAATGCTCTCTGAAGGTGACCGGAATCGATTCTTTTCAAATTTAGAACAAGATCAGGCTTCCGGAGATGCTTCGCCCCATATCTCGGCTTCAAACCACTCGACCAAGGTGCCGGGGGCCTTCCATGAATCGGCCGGCAGGCCGGCCTTGTGACACGTGTGCGCGAGGAACTGCAGGCGGTCCCAGCCCCACTCCGGCGCCACCTGCGGCAAAAGAAGCCCCTTCCTGCCGCCTCTCGTCACGATGAGGCCGTGGCGTCCGATCTCTATATCCTCGACGTTTTCCAGGGGCCTGGGTACGGTGAGGGCCGAGATTTCGACGTGAAGGCCGGGCAGTTCGGGGAGGGTCACGGGTGGAAAGCGGGGATCTTCAAGGGCGGCACTCACGGCCATGCCGGCGACGGTCTCGTCGAGTGGCCCGACGGGAAGAATGGTGCCGATGCAACCCCGGAGGTCGCCCTTTCGCGTCGTGAGCGTGACGAAGGCGCCCCTCGGCTCCGGGGCGACGGACTCGTAATCGACGCCAGGCTCGAGCCTCCGGCCTTCCTCCAGTGCGACGGAGATTGCGCGCCTCGCCAGATGCAGAAGCTGCGAACGAACGCTGTCCGGCACCGGCACGAATACGGGATCAGACGGCAATCAGCTCCCCGAATTCGGGTATGGACCGCTTGAGTTCCCCGTAGACCCCCTGGTAAAGGGTATAGACGGCGCTCGGACAGGAGTGGCAGGCTCCCACGAGGCGGACCTTCATATCGGGCTTCGTGATCTCGACGATCTCGATATCCCCTCCGTCCATCTGAAGGGCGGGGCGGATTCTCTCGATGACTTCTCGAACCTGGACTTCAAAATTTTCCGGCATGCGGGCGCCTCCTCAAAATACACTCCTAGCATAAGCTCGATCGGCCTGGAATGCGAGACGGAGCCCTAACGGAAACGGTGGCTTAGGGGGATTTCATCCACCGTGCGAACATGCGTTCGCTGTTCCACACGTCGCGCCGGTACGAATCCATGGGCAGCGAGGGACCTTTGTTGTGTCTCAGGAGGGCCGGACCGGCGTTGTAGGCCGCAAGGGCCGCCTCGATGGAGCCGTAACGGTCCCGGAGGTGCGCCAGGTACCCGAATCCGAGACGGATGTTCGTCCCCGCCTCGAAGAGCTGGGAGCCCCCTGGAGGAGGATCGCCCGCGCGCTTTGCGACCTCGTCGGCGGTGCTGGGCATGATCTGCGTCAGTCCGACGGCGCCGACCGCGGACACCGCGTTCAGCTGAAAAGAGCTTTCCGTCTGGATGACGCCCAGGACGAACGCCGGTGAAAAGTGATACGTCTCAACAACGTCGGTGATGGCACCGACCGCGTTCCCGAAAGCCAGGCTCGGCCACTTCTGGCCGCTGGCCGCAAGGGCCTGCCCCAGCATCTCGTGTACTTCCTCCTTCACGGGAACCGCGTGTGCCTCTTTGTCCAATGGAACGGCGACGTTACTGGAAAACGAAAGCGGCTTGCTCCACACGTTTACGAGCAGCACACAAGCCACACAGACCGACACACCATACATTTTGTTCAAAATCGACTTGTTTAGGGTTTGCATGCGGGGGAAGATAGCACCTTCCCCCGCATTCGTCAACCCTCGATGGGCAAAAGCCTTATAAATGAACCTTTACGGGCGTGTAGAGAACGAAAGGCTCGGAAGCCAGCGGCCTCAGCGCCTCGTAGTTCTGATAGGCCTCGTAAAGTTCCGGGGGCAGCTTGCTGACGGCATCGGCGTGAACCATGGCGTCCATCTTGTCCTGGAAGAAGGCCTCGAAGAACGTCTTCGGCTGCGGGTAGACCACTATCTGCACGGGCTCGTTCTTCGGGATGCCCGCCTTCTCTTTGGCCACTTGAATGGCCGTGTGAAGGCCGCCGAGCTTATCCACGAGCCCGAGTTTCAGGGCGTCTTCACCTGACCAGACGCGTCCGCGACCGATGCTGTCGACCTGGTCATAGGTCATCTTGCGGCCCTCGGCGGCCTTGCTCACGAAATCGTGGTAGAAGGCCTGCATCTGCTGGTTTATAAGGGCTTCCTGCTCCTTATCGAAGGGGGTGTAGCCGCTGAACATGTCCGAGTTGGCGCCGCGCTTGAGCGTCTCCTGGTTGTAGTCGATGTGGTCCAGGAGCCCCTTGATGACGAACTTGCCCGTCACCACGCCGATGGAGCCCGTAATAGTCCCCGGCTGGGCAACGATGGCGTCGGCGCCCATGGAGATGTAGTAGCCTCCCGAAGCGGCCAGATCGGACATGGAGACGACCACGGGCTTGGATTTCCTGAGCACCTGGATCTGCCGCCACATCATGTCGGATGCCAGGCCCGATCCTCCGGGGCTGTCGACCCTGAGGACGACGCCCGAGATGTCGCTTCGGCGGCCCACTTTCCTCAACCAGCGGATAACGGTGTCCGAGCCGAGGTTGCTTTCCGTCTGCACCTTCGTCCCGTCGCCTTCGCCGGACACGATGTCGCCGCTCGCGATCACAAGCGCCAGGCTCTTCTTGGCGCCGGCGGCGAGGTTGACGCGATGGTCCTTGACGTAGTCCGCGATGTCGATCGAATTCCAGCGGTCGGAATTGCCGTTGATCTTCTTGAGGGCGTCTTCGACCTGGTCGCGATACCACAGGCCGTCCACCAACCTCATCTTCTGGATCTGGTCGCCCCACAGAAAGCCCACGTTCATGTCGTCCCTGACCTGGTCCGGGGAGAGCCGGCGGCCTTCAGCGACGGCCTGGACCATTTGGCCGTAAAAGCTGTCCAGAAGGGCGTTGGTGGCCTCTTTCTGGGCGTCGGACATGTTCTTGAGCATGAAGGTGTCCGAGTAGGACTTGTACTTTCCGATGTGGTAGAGCTGGGGCTCGATCCCGAACTTATCGAAGATGCCCCGGAGGAAGGGCACGGACGCGGCCGGACCCATGAGGAGAAGGCTGGCTGTGGGCGGGGCGTAGATCTTGTCCGCCTCTGCCGCAACGAGGTATCCGCCCGTCGAAGCCGATTCGAAATAGGCCCACACCGGTTTCTTGCTCTTTTTAAAGCGCTGCAGGGCCTCCCGGATCTCTTCGATCTTGCCCAGCCCGGCGGGGAAGGCGTGGACGTCGATGAGGAGGCTCTTGATTCGATCGTCTTTGGCCGCCCGGTCGATGGCGGATTCCAGGTTGTAAAGGGAGTACACCTTCTGGTGGAACAACTCCGTCATAACGGGATTGGGCGGCGTTTCCTGAATGGGACGGTCCAGCACCAGCACGAGGGTGGCATCCGGCTTGACCGCAACGGCCTGTCCCTTCACCAGGGAAGCGAACCCGGCAATGAGAAGAATCCCGCCCAGGATCACGATAACGATGAGAGCCAGGACGATCAGGAGTCCCCACCGGACCCTGCTGGGTCTCTGGGTTTCCAATTCAGGATTGCTCATGACTTTCTCCTATTTCAGTGAGGTCCGTGCCTACCGAGGCACGTCGCCTCTCCCCCCGCCTGCCGGACAACCGATGCCTCACGGCGTTCGGGTCCGCCCCTTGCCCGTGCCTTGCGAACAGCGTTTCATTGTACTCCAGATCGACTGAATCGTGGTCATGCGCCAGGATCCCTGGCCTTGAGGAGATCCTCCAGCTTAGTCTTCGGCACGCCGAGTATACGGGCGGCGCGCATCTTGTCTCCCCCGCAACGCCTGAGGACTTCCGAGGCCCGCCAGGCCGTTTCCGCATGAAGCCACGCCTCGGGGTCGTCGATGAGGCCGAAGGGCAGGCCGGCGGATGAGCCCACACGGGCCCCTGTTTCCCCTGACATCAGAAGGTCGGTGGTGATCGTGCCGTCGGGTCCGGCGAGGATGGCCGCGCGCTCGATGTGGTTCATCAGCTCCCTCACGTTTCCAGGCCAATCCTGCCGGGTCAGCCACTCGAGCGCATCATCGTCGTAGGCGAGGTCCGACCGGCCGAGCTCCCGCCCGTAGTGGGGCAGAAAGTGCCGGGCCAGTTCAGGGACGTCATCCCGCCGCTCGCTGAGCGGGGGAACACGGATGGGGAAGGCGCTCAGGCGGTAGTAGAGGTCCTGCCTGAAGCCCCCCCCGGCCACCATGGTCCCAAGGTCCTTGTTCGTGGCGCACAGGACGCGCACGTCGACGGACACGGGCCGCGTGCCCCCTATCCTGAAGAAGGTGCGGTCCTCGAGAACGCGCAGGAGTTTGGCCTGCAGGGACGGTCCCATTTCAGCGATTTCATCGAGGAAGACAGTGCCGCGATTCGCGTACTCGAACTTACCTATCGACATTTCGTGTGCACCCGTGTAGGCGCCCTTTTCGTGGCCGAAAAGTTCGTTTTCCAGGAGCGACTCCGGAATGGCCGCGCAGTTCACGGCCACAAACGGCTGGTCCTTCCGGGGGCTGGCAGCGTGGATGCCCCGGGCGAAAAGCTCCTTGCCTACGCCGGTCTCCCCCAGGATGAGACACGTCGTTCCGGTGGGCGCGATGCGGGCGGCCTGCTCCTGCGCCTTGATGATCGCGTCGCTTTTTCCCAATATGCCCTGAAAGGCGGGAAAGCGGGCCAGGTCCGCCGCCATTGTCCCGCTCAAACGCTCCAGGCGGCAGGAATCGAGGGCCTTTTCCACGACCAGGAGAAGGTGGTCCGTATCGACGGGCTTGGTGAGAAAGTCGAAGGCGCCCGATTTCATGGCCGCAACGGCCGCCTCCACCGACCCGTAAGCAGTCAGCAGAACGACCGGCACGAGGGGCCAGTGCCCGCGGCTCGCGCACAGGAGTTCCATCCCGCTGTGGACGGGCATCTTCAGGTCGAACAGCCCACAGTCGTAGCCGCCCTTTTCGATCGTCTGCATGGCGCTTCGACCCTCGGGTGCCTGCAACACCTCGTACCCGGCCCTTTCGAGCGTCTCCGCAAGGACGTTTCTTAGACTGGCCCTGTCTTCAGCGAGAAAGATTCGCACGTGCTTACTCCGGCCTGTCGGACCCGAGGTGCTTCAGGGCCTCGTCCACGTCGTCGATTTTCTGCTGGGTCTGCTCGACATCCCGCTTGAGGTTCGACTGCACGGTCTGCATGTCATTTACATTCTGCCGGAGCATCTCCTTGAGCACCGCTTCCGATGTATAGCTTCCTTCCACCGACGCAAGGCGGCTCTTCAGGTCGGCCAGTCTGGCCTCCAGGCCTGCGCGTTCCTTTTGGAGGGTTTCGCGCTTGGCTGTATCCACCCGCTGCTGGACGGTCGGGACATCCCCCATATCGAGCAGGAGATCGAAATCCCTGTTCCATTTTAGATCCATGTCTCCGACGGAGGCCGACTTCTGATCCCCGCTGGACTGCCTGGAAGGCTCGTCCGCCCGTGCCGCCAGGCTCCAGGCGACGGTGCCGCACAGGAGCAGGGCACCCGCAAAACGCATCTTCATGTTTTTCAGTATACCGAATCCCCCGCCGACGTAAAACGGTCTCGACTTTCGCCGCCGGCACGGCGCGGTATATTATCTTCATGGACGTTCGTTGGGGCCGGTAGGGCGATGAAACGGGAGGCCGATGTGGAAACTATTCTTGACGCCGATTCACGGCTGCAGGGCGAGATCGTCACGGACGGCGACCTCAGAATAGAGGGCCTTGTGGAGGGGAGCATCCAGGCGGACGGCAAGGTCGTCATCGCGGGCGGCGCCCGGGTACGAGGCCCCGTTTCGGCCGCCGAGGTGGAGGTTATAGGCACCGTCGAGGGCGACATAACGAGCAGGGGGCATCTCCTTCTCGCCCAGACCGGCAGGATTACCGGCGACGTCAGGGCGCACCACATGCGCGTGGAGGACGGAGGTATCATGCGGGGCAAGGTGCTGACGAAGGTCAACACCACACCCGAGCCCCCGCAGTGAGACGGAAGGACCATGGGCGAGAAGAAAGTGCTCACGACCTGGGAGGCCGGACGCTACTGCGGCGTCAGCCCGTATACCGTACGCCACTGGATCAACTCGGGGCAGCTCGAGGCTTACACGACGCCGGGCGGACACCGGAGGATTCCCAGGAAGACATTGGACGACTTCCTCCGCCGCCACAACATGCCCGTCCCGACGGCCTTCCAGGAAGGAAATAAACGCGTGTTGATCCTCGCGGCGGGCCCGGAAGCCGACGCCCTCGCGCGCGACATGAGGACCTGGGCGGACGACCTCACCGTCACACTGGCGCGGTCAGGCTTCGAGGCCGGTTTCGAGGTCTCGTCCCGCCCTCCCCACCTCTTCATCGTCGACGTGGATGACCCGCGATGGGACGGAATAGCCGTATTCCGGGCCGTCCACGAGGACGGCCGGGGCTCTCGCGTCCAGATGGCGGCGATGGGCATGGACTCTTCGGTTGAAAGGATGGAGGCCCTCCAACGCGCCGGCGTCCTCCACTGCTTCTCGAAACCCGTCGACCGCGCGGACCTGTGCCGTTTCGTCAAGCAGATGTTCCCCTCATGCGACTGGAAGGTGAACCTCAGGAAGGCGTCCCGGGGCCCCGACCGGTGAGGGCGAAGTAAAGCTGCGCATGCGCCTGGGCCATCCGTTCCATGCTGAACGCCAGGACGCGATCTCGCGCTTCCTCCGCGAGCCGTTTTGCGAGGGCGCCGTCCGACAGAACCCTGAAAAGAGCCGTTTCCAGTCCGACGGCATCGCCGGGCGCCACGAGCAGCGCCTCCCACTCCTGGCGGAGGATCTCGCCGGCCCCTCCCACGTCCGTCGCCACGACCGGCACGCCCGCGGCGGCGGCCTCCTTGATGGCGCCCGGCGATCCCTCTCCCGACAGCGACGGCAGGACGAGGCAGTCCATGGCCGCGTAGACCGGCGGCAGGTCCTCCACGTAGCCGAGGAACCGCACGGGCCAGCCGGCGAGGCGGGCGCGCTCCTCGAGTTCGGCCCTCAGGTTTCCCTCGCCCGCGAGGAGAACCTGCAGGCCAGGCACTTGCTCCATGAGCCCGGGCAAAACGTCGAAGAGCATCCGGTGGCCCTTGTGCTCGACGAGGGCGCCGACCAGGCCCAACACCGGCCCCGGCCCGTCAAGCGAAAGCGCCGCCCGGGCTTCGTCCTTCGCCGGCATTAACTGGAAGCGCGACAGATCGACGCCGCTGTGGATCACGTGCATTTTCTCCAGTGCCACACCTCGCAGCGCCAGGCCCTCGGCGATCTCTGCACTCACGGCCACGACCGCATCCGCGGCCTTATACTTGGCCACGGACAGGAATGACTTCAGGGGGAAGGACACGCGACGGCTGGCCACTGTTTTCACGTCTTTCAGCCCCCTGCCGGCAATCAGCGCCGTCGTCAGCGCGTGGGCCGTGTGAGCGTGGACTATCCGCGCACCGGACGCCTTGATCCAGGTCCTGAGCTTCAGGGCCGCCCCCAAGTCCCACTCGCCTCGGGGCGACCAGGCCAGCGCCTCGACGCCTTCGCGCCGGGCTCTTTCAAAAAGGGGTCTTCCCTCCGGGGCCGCCAGGATACAGCGGTGACCGGCGCCGGCCAGCCCCTGCACCAGCCCCAGGCACTGCACCTCGCCGCCCCGCATCCCCCGTTCCGTATTCAGGTGGATCGAGACCAGACCAGGCCTCCGGGATTTCATCGCGCTCGCCCCTCCCCAGGGCATTCTAACCCAGAAAGTCACATGCCCTGAACCGCTGCGCTTAAGGGGAATCCGCGCACCCCTTTCCGACACGGCGGATGGGAGAGGATTTCCGCCATAAGCCGCAGGGTGGCTTAAGCCGCCGGACTTTTGTACCCAAGGGGGCGTCGGGGGATTATGTTGAACCACAGGAGGTTTCACATGACTGCGTCCAAAAAATGGATCGGCGCATGGTCTCACCAGTCGAGCGAAGCCTTCCGGGCAAACCACCGGATAAAGGCCTTCCAGGCATACCTGGAAGACCTCGAGGCCTCTCCCTGCTCTCTGAGCCGCAACGCGCCACAGTACATCGTTGACATGATGGACTACTTCGGTGCCGAAGAAGTGCCTTTTTTCGGCGAAAAAATAAAGAGGTTCAAGCTCTTCGACGCTCCCTTCGGACTGGGTACCGACCAGCCGCTCATGGGTCAGGAGGAACCCGTCCTCGAGATATACGAGGTTCTGCGAAACCTGGTCATGGAAGGCCGCTCGGACAGGATAATCCACCTCCACGGCCCCAACGGCTCCTCGAAAACCCTCATCCTTGAACTGCTCATGAGGGGATGCGAAAGCTACAGCCACAAGCGGGAGGGCGCGCTTTACACTTTCACCTGGCTGTTCCCGAAGGACGAGACGGCCGCGGCCATGGGCTTCGGGGGAAGTGCCGACCAAGGCGGCGGCGAGGGCGCCGATGCGGATTCGTTCGCCCACCTGCCTCCGGATCGGATTGAAGCCAGGATTCCGTGCGACCTGGGAGATTCCCCCCTGTTGCTCATCCCGCCTTCGAGGCGGATGGAACTGCTCCGCTCGTTCCTGGAAAAGGCACCTGATGAAGAGAAGAAGCGGTTTGTGGCCACTTACCACCTCCAGGAAGGCGACCTCTGCCCGAGGTGTCGACTCATTTACGACACCCTGCTCGAGGATTACCGCGGAGACGTCGAGGCCGTTCTGCGCCACGTGCAGGTCCGCCGTATTTACCTTTCAAGGCGCTACCGTCACGGTGCCCTCACCATTTCGCCTCAGGACACACCGGACGCCGGCAGCCGACAGATAACCCTGGACCAGTCCCTGTCCTACCTGCCCAGGACCCTCCAGCACCTGAACCTGATCCAGCTTTACGGGGACCTCGTGGACGCCAACAACGGACTGGTCGAATTCGCCGACTTTCTCACCCGGGCGCCGGAACTCAACAAGTACCTCCTGGCCGCCACCGAGCGGGGGGAGCTGGCGCTCGCGGCCGCGAACGTCTACCTGAATCTGGTGCTCTTCGCCACCTCCAACGAAAGGCACCTGGACGCCTTCAAGCAGTCGCCCGATTTCGCCTCCTTCAAGGGTCGAATGATCCTCGTCACGATCCCCTACCTCCTAGAACGCAGCAAGGAGGCCGCCATCTACGAGCCCATCCTCCAGCGGATCGGCCGAAACAAGCACGTCGCGCCCCACGTGGCCTCACTCATGGCCCAGTGGGCCGTGCTTACAAGAGTCCACCGTCCCGAAGTCCAGAATTACCCCGAGGAACTCAGGTCCCTCGTGGAAGGACTCACGCCGTACGAGAAAGCGCTCCTCTACGACGGATGCCTGCCTTCGGCCGACGGTCGCTACAAGCCGAAGCAGCTCCGGGCGTTGAAGGAGCTCCGGCCACAACTGAGAGACGAATTCAGAGACACGCCGGTTTACGAAGGAAGGTTCGGCGCCTCTCCCCGGGAGATTCGCGAGATACTCTACAACGCCGCATTTCAGGGATCGGGCGGGTGCCTGACCCCCATGGCGGTATTCGAAGAAATGAAGAGCTTCCTCAAGGACAAAAGCCTCTACCTGTTTCTCCAGCTCAAGGTCGACGAGGGCTACCACGACGCCGACGCCGGGCTCGAACGGGTGAGGGAGGAGTACATTGGAATCCTCGACAGAGAGATCCTGGCGGCCATGGAGTTGGTTCCTGAAACCCAGTACGCGAACCTCTTCGAGCGGTATTTCAAGCACGTGAGAGCGTCGTTGAGGGGTGAGAAGGTCTTCGCAGCCGCATCCGGGCAGTGGGAGGAGCCCAACGAATCCCTCATGCAGCAGGTGGAGGAATACCTCGGGATCTCCGAGGACGCCCAGAGGTTCCGCGAAGATCTCCTGGGGCAGGTGGCGGCGTGGACCCTCGAAAATCCCGACGAGCCACTCGACCTGATGGAGCTTTTCGCGAACCACGTTGCGGCCCTGGCGAAGGGCTTCTCCGACAGGACCTCCGGCCAGCAGGAGGCCATCGGAATGGCCCTGCTCGCCATAGGGACGCCGGATTTCCAGACCTTTCCAGCGGCCCGTCAGGAAACGGCCAGGGCGACCTTGAACAGGCTCATCACCCGCTTCGGCTACTGTCCACACTGCGCCCCGCAGGCCGTCGCCTATCTGCTGGAAAACAAGTTCGGCAGGGAAAGGGATTGAAAGCGCCGGGAGCCGGCTACTCTCAGAGCGTCGGATACAGCGCCAGAATGCGTGCTACATACCGTTCCGTCTCGGGGATGGGTGGAACCGCGTTGTGGGCCTGGACTCGGCCGATTCCAGCGTTATAGGCCGCCAGCGTCAGCTCCAGGTCGCCCTGAAAATTGTCAAGCAGCCGCCTGAGGTAGCGCACGCCCGCGCGGATGTTCTGGTCCGGCGAAAAGGGGTTCGTGACCCCCAGCTCCTTCTGGGTGCTGGGCATGAGCTGCATGAGGCCCTCGGCTCCCTTGGGCGACACCGCCTTCGGGTCGAAGTCCGATTCCACGCGGATCAGCGCGGCCACGAGTTTCCAGTCCATCTTGTACTTCTGGCAATACCGCGCGATGAGATCCCGGTAAGGCAGATCAGCAGGAAGGTGCTTGGCCGGGTCGGTAAGATCCGGCGGCGGCACGTACCCAGGGAAGTGATCCGCGATCAGGTTCCTGGGGATGCCCATCACCCCCCCTCCGGGGAGCGTCAGCAGGACTTGATCGCCCTGCTCGGCGTACTTTTCCACCACCATTGACCGGTCCGAACGGAACACCACCAGTTCCATGGCCCGCGGCGAAAGCCCGGACAGAACGCACAGCAGGGCGGAGAAGGCGAGGATGCGGAAGGGCGCTCTCATGCCAGGTCTCCCAGGGAATTCAAGAACCGGTCGTGGCCTGACGGATAGAAGGTCGCATAGCTTCCGTCCAGCAGGGCGGCCTGCGTATCGGCCGGGGCAAGATCTTTGAGGATAAGCGAAAGGCTGGCATCTGTCACCTTTTCCCGGTTGAGAAACGTCGCGAGCACCTTCAGGAGAGTGTACCCGGGCTTCTGCGCCCCCCCGTCGCTCCCGGCCGGACCTTGCCGAAACTTCTTCAGGGCGCTCGCGAAGAAACCCGGCCTGGGCGGCTGGAGCCGGTTGTACTTGAGGAACAGGGCCTTGTATCGCTCCTGCATGCCCAGGGGAACGTAGTCCAACAGGGCCAGGGAGGGCGACCCGGCGTCCCGGGTGAGGTAGAGAGCCGCGTACACGCCGGGCCGGTCCCACTTGACGGCCGGATCGACGGGTTCGAGCGCGCTCCCGTAGAGCAGGCCATAACGCGGATCTATCCGAAAGAAGCCGCCCGTCCCCCTGCTTTCCAGATAGCCGCGGAGGCGCAGGCACACGTCCCTGAGCTGGGAGGAGGCGGCGCTCACGGTGCTGAGCACCACGAATGTCTCCACCCTGTCGGACAGAGCCTCCTTCTCGTGGAGGATGTAGAGCGTGAGCGGGCACGCCGCCGCGTTCGTCCGGGGAGACCAGGAGGCCTGGATCATGGCTTCCTTGAGGTGTTCCGGCCGGGGCAGGTAACCCTGCCGGACATCATCCTCGTAGTGGCGCAGGCAGGCCAGAAAGTCTTCGAGCGGGACGCTGTCGTAGCGGACGGTGGTTCCCACGGGCACAAGGCACCTCCTGTTGTCCTAAATATGCTTTTCCTTTGGAGGGCGTGTCAAATGGAAGGGGCGCCGGAATTCCTCCGGGTCGCTCGGACGGCTTCTACCAGCTTTGCACCGAGGCCTTGCAGGCGTTTTTCGATCTCCTCATCCGTGAAGGCCCCGGCTCCATTCAACATCTTGTGAGCCGAAGCAATGGAGACCTGGTCGTGTATGACCCACAACCGGAGAGCCCGGGCGATGAGCCGCATGGCGTTCAGGGTGGCCGAGGCGCCCTGCCGGCCGCCCGCGGTGCCCACGAGCGCCGCCCACTTGTCCTCCGTTTGGTCCAGATACAGGAAGTCCAGGGCATTTTTTATCAGGCCGGACAGGGATCCGTGATACTCGGGCGATCCCATGAGAAAACCGTCCGCCTCCGCCGCTTTCGCCTTGAAGACGCCGACCACCGGATCCCCCGCCGACTCCTCCGAGCAGTAAGGCAAACGGTTGATCCACTCGTCGGCCCAAACGGCCTCACCACCCGCGCCATCGATGCCCCGGACGGCCGCCTCTAGGGCGCGGTGTGTCACCGACGCCTTCCTCAGACTCCCGCACAGGACGAGGATTTTTATCGCTTCGGGCACTGTACACCTCTCGGCAAGAACTTACAGGATAGCCCAAAACGGGGATTTCTCAACCCCCGGCACTTGACATCCGCGCCCGCGCTTTCTACCCTCAAATCTATGATGGAGGCGGTTCTGTCTGTTCATCAAAGAGTTATGAACCTACGCGTGGAGGCGGAAGCGTCCGCGCGCTCCTGCGGAAGGGCTCCCTCGGAGATCACCCTCATGGCGGTGGTAAAGACCCGGACACCCGCTGAGGTCGCGGCGGCGGCGGGCGAGGGCCTGTCGACCCTGGGTGAAAACAGGGTCCAGGAAGGCCTCGCCCACATAAAGTCCGTTTCGCCCGAAGTCAGGCGGGCCATAAGGCTCCACTTCATCGGGCGCCTGCAGGCCAACAAGGCCCGAAAAGCCATGCTGGCCTTCGACAGCATAGACAGCGTGGACAGCGAATCGCTCGCCTCCAGGCTCTCCCGCATCGCCGCCGAAGAAGGCCTGCAAAGGGATGTGATGATCGAGGTTAACCTGGGGCTCGAAACCCAGAAGGGGGGGGTCCGGCCAGGCGAGACCGTTTCGCTGGCGCGAGTCATCGCCGATCTGCCCAACCTCACGTTGACGGGACTGATGGGCATCCCTCCCTACTCGGAAGATCCAGAGGACAGCCGCGCCTATTTCAGGCGTCTGGCAGGGATTTTCCGGGATATTCGCCGTGAGTTTCCTGACAACCGGGCATTCCGGTTTCTTTCCATGGGCATGAGCAACGATTATAAGGTCGCCATCGAGGAGGGTGCCACCATGATCCGGATCGGTACCGCCCTCTTTGGCGCCAGGAGGTCGCCATGACGACCCGAAAGTCCCTTTCGCCGATCGAGATCCAGTCCGCCGCTTTCCGCACCGTTTTTCGCGGGTTCGACCGCGAGGAGGTCCAGCTCTTCCTCCAGGCCGTGGCCGAGTCCTACCAGGCCCTGACGCTGGAGAACCAGAAGCTCAGGACCGACATCGAACGCATGCGGGCTTCCCTCGACGAGTTCGAGCGCCGCGAGGGTGTTCTGCGCGATGCCCTGTACACGGCGCAGCGCGTCTCCGACGACGTTAAGGCGCAGGCCCTCAAGGAGGCCCAGAGCATCGTTCAGGAGGCCGAACTCAAGGCCGAATCGCTCATTCAGCAATCGCAACTCAGGGCGCACGGACTGGAGCGCACGATTCTCGACTTGAAAATGGAGCGCAACGACGCGCTTGCGGCCCTCCAGGAACTCACGCGCCGGATAGGCACACTGCTGGAGGCCATCGACGAAGGCAGGAAGCGGGAAAACGTCCAGTCCTTCGGCAAGGACTCGTAATGACGCATCGTTTCGACCTCTTGGTAGGGCCCATCGGCTGCCTGGTGCCGTGCGCGGCGCCGGCGCCTCGCTTGGGTGACGCCCTGCGCGACCTGCCGGCCATAGTGAACGGCGCCGTGGGCGTCTCCGGAGGTCGGATCACCTACGCGGGCCCCTTCGAGGCGGTGCGCGACGCCCCCTCGGCCGGGCGCGTGGACGCGTCCGAAAAGACGGTGCTGCCGGGGTTTGTGGACCCCCATACCCACGTGCCCTTTCTAGGGGATCGCTCCAGCGAACTGGTCATGCGTCTTCAGGGGCGCAGCTACATGGACATCGGACGGGCCGGCGGAGGCATTCTCTCTACCATGCGCTCAGTCCGGGAGGCCACCGAACGACAGCTGGTGGAGGCGGGCCTCGAACTCGCATCGCGCTTCCTGCGGCACGGCGTGACCACCTTCGAGGCCAAGAGCGGGTACGGGCTGGAGACCGACGCCGAGTTGAAACAGCTCCGCGCCATCCGGTCCATCGGCGAGGCCGTGCCCCAGACCGTGGTGCCCACCTTTCTGGGTGCCCACTTCGTCCCCCCGGAATTCAAGGAAGACCCGGACGGATACGTGGACCGGGTTTGCGAGGACATGCTGCCCGCCGTGGCCGGGGAGGGACTCGCTGCGTTCTGCGACGTATTCTGCGAGGAGGGCGTCTTTACCGTCGACCAGTCGAGGCGGATCCTCCTGAGGGCCATCGAACTCGGCCTCAAGCCGAGGCTCCACGCCGACGAGATCGTCGACACGGGCGGGGCGTCTCTTGCGGCCGAAGTGGGGGCCGTGAGCGCCGACCACCTGATGGCGGCCTCCGACGAGGGCATCGCCGCCATGGCCGAAAGCGGCGTGTGCGCAACGCTTCTGCCTTCGACCTCCTTTTACCTCCGGAAGACTTACGCGCCCGCTCGGCGATTCATCGACGCGGGCTGTCCCGTTGCCCTGAGCACGGACTGCAACCCCGGCTCCTCATTCACGGCCAATATCCTTCACACCGCCACGCTGGCGGTGTTCGGGATGGGTATGATGCCGGAGGAAGTACTCTGGGCTTCGACGTTGAACGCGGCCTACGCACTGCGCCTGCACGAAGAGGTCGGTTCCATCGAGGTGGGAAAGAGGGCGGACATGTGCATCTGGGACGTCCCCAGCCCCCTGCACCTCTTCTACCCCTTCGCCGAGGACCCCCTGAAGCTGGTGATCTGTGGCGGAGAGCCTGCGTGGCCGGCATGATCGGGAGAACCCCCGGCGGGGCGGAAACAAGGTGAAGAAGAGAGGAAATAAGGTGCCACCGCTCAAACACGTTGTCGCCATAGGAGGAGGAACGGGGCTGCCGGCCCTGCTCGAAGCGATAAAGCCCTCCGGCGATGGAAAGGACTCTTTCGGCCTCACCGCCATCGTCACCGTAATGGATGACGGCGGCTCCTCCGGGAGGCTCAGGCGGGATCTCGGAACGCTGCCCCCGGGCGACATAAGAAACTGCCTGGCGGCACTCTCGGAAGCCCCCGAGATGCTCAAGGCGCTCCTTCAGTACCGCTTCAGGCAGGGGGAACTGAAGGGCCACTCTCTGGGCAACCTGCTCATTGCCGGCCTGGCCGAGATTACGGGAGATTTCGCCTCGGCGGTCAAGAACATGCACGACATCCTGGCCATCAAGGGCCGGATCTTTCCTTCCACGACCGACAATGTGCAACTCGTCGCCGAGCTGACCGACGGATCCATGGTCCGGGGCGAGGCCGCCATCACCCGGTCCGGCTACCCCATCCAGCGACTTCACCTGGATCCCGACGGGTGCCGCGCCCTCCCGGAGGCCTGCGATGCGCTTGCAGAAGCCGATCTGGTTCTTATGGGACCGGGTTCGCTTTTCACGTCCATTCTCCCGCACCTTCTCGTGCCCGAGCTGGCCCGGACCTTGACCGAATCCAGGGCCTTCAAGGTTTACGTCTGCAATCTCACCACCCAGCCTGGGGAGACGGACGGCTTCACCGCTTCGATGCACCTCGACGCACTGCGGAGTCACGTGCCCGGCCTGTCGATGGACGCCATTCTCTGCAATTCGGCACCCTTTCCCGCCGCACTGCTGAAAAGCTACGAGCGCTTCAACGCCGAACCCGTGCGCGTGGACGACGAGCGCCTTGCCGCATCCGGATGCCGGCTCATCCACACGGATCTCCTGCAGACAGACCTCTATGCCCGTCACGACCCGGCCAAGCTCAGGCGCGCCGTGTTCGGCCTTTTCCAATCAGCCTTGGAGGTTGCATGAAACGCCTGATAGTCGTCCTGGCCGCCGGCCAGGGCACCCGCATGAAGTCGCCCCTCGCCAAGGTCCTTCACCCCCTTCTCGGGAGGCCGGTTCTTACGCACGTCCTTGAATCCCTGCGGGGATTGGAGGCGTCTCGCATCCTCGTGGTCGTCGGCCACCAGCGGGAAGCCGTTGAGCCCCTGCTCGTCCCCTTCGGGGCCCGGGCCGTGGTGCAGAGCCCCCAGCTCGGAACGGGCCATGCGTTGATGTGCTGCCGCGACGTGCTCGAAGCCGAAGGACCCGCCGAGGTGCTGCTCGTGGCGGGTGACGTTCCGCTCCTGCCCGTCGACGATCTGGCGCGTTTCTGGGACGCATTCGGCACGTCCGGGGCCCCGGCCGCCCTGGTCGGCGTCCGCCTTCCCGACCCTTCGGGGTACGGGCGTCTCGTCCGGGACGAGGGGGGAACCCTGTGCAGGATCGTGGAAGAGAAGGACGCCGGTCCGGCCGAACGCTCCGTGCGGGAGGTCAATTCGGGGGTGTATTTTCTCAAGGTTCCGGACGTCCTCGACCACCTGCAGGGCCTGGGGCGCGCCAACGCGCAGAACGAGTACTACCTCACGGACCTGGTGGCGTTGCTTTACAAAGAAAACTTGGCCTTTCTCACCTTCGACGCGGCGGATCCCGAACCGTGGCTGGGAATCAATACGCAGGCGGAGCTGGCCAGGGCGACCCGCGCCCTTCGTCACCGCATTATCGAAAGCTGGATGGCCCTGGGCACGACGGTCATGGATCCTGACACCGCCTGGATCGAAAGCGGCGTCAGCCTCGGCCTGGGTGTCGTGCTGCACCCCTTCGTCAAGCTGTGCGGGAACACTGCGCTCGGCCGGGGCGTAGAAGTCCGCAGCTTTTCTTCCCTGACGGACTGCGTCGTCGGCGACGAGACCCTGATCAAGGAAAACTGCGTTCTCGAGAAGACCGTGACGGGGCCGGGCTGCATCATCGGCCCCTTTTCGCGCACCCGCGAGGGCACCGACCTTGGGCCTTCCGTCCACCTCGGCAATTTCGTGGAGACCAAGAAGGCGGTCCTAGGCCGGGGCGTGAAGGCGAACCACCTTTCCTACCTGGGCGACGCCGCCGTTGGGCCCGGCTCCAACATCGGTGCAGGGACCATTACCTGCAACTACGACGGGGTCAACAAGCACAGGACGGTCCTGGGCGAGCGCGTTTTCGTGGGCAGCGACACGCAACTGGTCGCCCCGGTCACGGTGGGAGACGGGGCCTACATCGGGGCTGGGACGACCATCACGAAGGATGTGCCGGCCGAATCCCTCGCCGTTTCCCGAGCGCCCCAGAAGAACATCCGGGGTTGGGCCTCACGCAAGAAAGCCCCGCCGAAAAAGGACTAACCACCGGTTGGCGGCCCCGCCCCGCCGGGCACGTTCGCATTCTCTTGTGTCCTCGCCTAAAATGGGTGTGGGAGGCTGACATGTGTGGAATCGTTGGTTACATCGGTCCCAAGGACCCCGTTCCCATCCTCATGGACGGCCTCAAACGCCTCGAATACCGCGGGTATGACTCCGCCGGGATAGCCGTTTTCGATCACGCCGGGATGGAGAGCGAGCGGGCGGCCGGCAAGATCCTGAACCTCGAGGAGAAGCTGAGGCTTCATCCCCTGTCGGGAAGCTACGGTTTGGGGCACACCCGCTGGGCGACGCACGGACGGCCCACCGAGGAGAACGCCCACCCGCACACCGACTGCACGGGCAGCGTCGTGGTGGTCCACAACGGCATCATAGAAAACTACCTCGCGCTCAAGGAAGAGTTGCTGGCAAAGGGCCACACGTTCCGCACCGAGACGGATACGGAGATCGTCGCCCACCTCCTGGAGGACCAAGGGGATGACCTCGAATCTGCCATGCAGGCCGTAGCCGTCAGATTGCATGGCATTTTCGCCCTCGCGGCGGCGAGCACCCGGGATCCCGATCGCATAGTGGTCGCACGGATGGGCCCCCCCTTGGTCGTCGGCCTGGGGCGGGGCGAGAACTTCGTCGCCAGCGACATTCCCGCCATCTTGAGCCACACGCGGGACATGATTTTTCTGGACGACGGGGAAATCGCCGTCGTGACCAGCGAAAACATACGCTTTACGGACTTTCAGGGTGTTTCGAGAACCAAGAACCCCACCCGCATCACGTGGGATCCCATTCAAGCTGAGAAGGCCGGGTTCAAACATTTCATGCAGAAGGAGATATACGAGCAGCCCAGGGCCATCGCGGATACGCTCATGGGGCGGATTTCCCTGGACCGGAACCAGGTCTTTCTCGAAGAACTGGAGGTGTCGCCGGACGTCCTGCAGGACATCTCGCGGGTTGTTCTGGTGGCCTGCGGCACCTCGTGGCATGCCACCCTGTGCGGTCGCTACATGATCGAGAACATCGCCAAGGTACACGCCGAAGTGGATTACGGATCCGAATTCCGGTATCGCGACCCGATGGTGGACGACAGCACACTGTGCATCTTCGTGACCCAATCGGGAGAGACCGCCGATACGATCGCCGCACTTCGGGAGGCAAAGGCCAGGGGCGCCCATACCATGGCGATATGCAACGTGGTAGGGAGCATGATCACGCGGGAAGCGGAGGGGACCCTTTATACCCACGCCGGCCCCGAAATAAGCGTGGCTTCGACCAAGGCCTTCACGACCCAGCTCGTTGCGCTCAATATTCTCGCTCTTTACCTGGGGCAGGTGCGCAATTCCCTGCCCGCAGAGACGATGGCAGCGGCCCTGCAGGCACTGACCAACGTTTCGGGCCTCGTGGAACAGGTCCTGCAGATCGAGGACCAGATCGAGGACGTGGCAAGGAGGTACAGCCGCTTCCGGGACTTCCTGTATCTCGGGCGGGGCATTCAGTACCCGATCGCGCTCGAAGGCGCCTTGAAGCTCAAGGAGATCTCCTACATCCACGCCGAGGGATACCCCTCCGGTGAAATGAAGCACGGTCCGATCGCCCTGATCGACGAAAATCTGCCGGTCGTGGCCGTTGCCCCGAAGGACGCCGTTTACGAAAAGCTCGTTTCCAACCTGGAAGAGGTCAAGGCGAGGGACGGAAGGGTTCTCGCGGTTTGCAACGCGGAGGACGAGAAGATCCGAGAGGTGGCGGATGAGGTGTTCCTCATTCCTGCCTGCGACCCCATGCTCATGCCCGTGCTGACGGTCGTTCCGCTGCAGTTGCTCGCCTACCACATCGCCGTGAAGCGGGGCGCAGACGTGGACCAGCCCCGCAATCTGGCCAAGAGCGTCACCGTGGAGTAGGGCGGCTCGGAGGAGGCTCGTACAGGCCGGCGGTCAACACGCAAAACAGCTTTTATATTACTATCTGTTTACGTTTTGTAGACATTGCCTTTTCGATATCGGCCACGGTTCTGGGAGCGTGCGTCATGAGCCGGGCCCCGTCTTCCGTAATGACCACATCGTCCTCGATGCGCACGCCGATGTTCTCCGAGGCGATGTAGATGCCCGGCTCCACGGTGATGACCACGCCGGGTTCCAGGGGAGGGTCGTATGAGCCGACGTCGTGCGCCTCGATACCTAGATAATGGCTGGTTCCATGGAAGAAGTACTTCTCAAAACCGGCTTGTTTTATATAATCGTATGCGGCCTTGTGGACGTCCTTGACCTGCACGCCGGGGCGCGCTGCGGCGACTGCGGCGTCGTGCGCCGCCAGTACCGTTTCGTAAACCTTGGCCTGGCGTCGGGTGAACCGGCCCGATACGGGCAGCGTTCTCGTAATGTCCGCGCAGTAGTAGTCCTTCCGGCAGCCTATGTCGCAGACCACGAGGTCGCCTTCACCCATTCGCCTGTCGTTCTTTGAATAGTGCAGGACGCAGCTGTTCGGTCCCGATCCTATAATGGAAGGGAACGCGCACGATTCTGCGCCGGAAGCCCGGAATACGTACTCCAGGATGGCTTGCACCTCATATTCGTACATACCCGGAGCGAGGTGCCTGAGGATGGCGGCGTGGGCCTCGTCCGTGATGGCCATGGCGGCATCCATGAGCGCAAGCTCTTCCGGCCCCTTTATCCGGCGTAGCTCGGCGACGATTCGTCCGCCGTGCCTCACCTCCAGATGAGGACACCGGCTCTTCAGTCTTTCGTAGAAGCCGTGCACGGTACCGATGGGGGCGCCCAGGCCTTCGACGGGAAAGTCCAGATAGACCAGCTCCGCGTCCCGCAGCGGGCGAACGAGCGCGGCGTCGAGCTCGTACGACGTAGCGATGTTCCGGGCGCCCGTTTCACGCATCGCCCTCCGCCTGGCGGCGTCCGGCTCTGCCGATGGAGTCTGGCCGCCCGCCGCCAGGACCTTGCCGGTCCACCTTTCCTGGCCCGGATCCGACGGCCTCAAGAGCAGCATCTCCTGCGCTTTGTCGCCGGTGAGGAGAAAGAGAAGCACGGCGTCTGGGCCGTCGATGCCTGTCAGGTAGTAGAACGAGGGATCGGGCTCGAACCTGTCCAGACCCGTCTCGCTGCCCGAGAAAAAGAGGGCGATGCCCCTGCGTCCTGACGCATCCTTGAGGAGCCTGCGAGCGGCCGCGTCTCTTCTCTTGCGGTAAGTGATCTCGGACTTCGCGCGGGACGGTGCGGAGGCCCTGATCATGACTTTCCGCCCTGCTTGTCATTCTGCCCCGGCTGACCCCCGGAATTGCCTGGCTTGACGGACTGCTTACCGTCTCCCGGCTGGGCCGCGCCACTCATTTTGAGCGTCCCTTCGAGGAAGCCGCCTTCCATGACCGACAGGTTGGGTGAAGACATTTCGAGTTCCCCCACGATCCGTCCCTTGGGGTGGACTTCGACCGAACCCTTGACCTTTACCTGGCCGTCGACACGGCCGTAAACGACCAGACTGTTCACCTCGATCTCGCCGTTCACCTTGCCCTTTTCGCCCACCACGAGGCGGTCCGAGCGCAGGACCTTTCCCTTGAATTCCCCGTCCACCCGGAATGTCTGGCTGAAGGTGAGGGTCCCTTCCATGACTACGCCGTCTCCGAGCATGCCGCCGATCTGTCCGATTTCAACCGGTTTCTTTCCCATCGTCAACTTCTCCTGGAATCCCCGTGCAGCCATTCGAAAAGGTGCTGCAGCTCCTGCTCGTTGCTGAACCTGATGGCCATTTCGCCGCCCGACTTCTTCCTTCTGATTTCGACGGGCAACCCGACGAGGCGGGCTATGCTCTGCGCAGCCTCTTTCGTATCGGGGTCCTGCTCGGGCCTGCCCGCTCGCTTGCCGGCTGTCCCCGGTTGGTAGATTTCCGCAGCCCTGACGGAGAGGCCCTTTCCGACGATGGCCGTCAGGAGCCTGTCCTGTTCTTCGCGGCGCCTCCGCGAGAGGATCGCCTTGGCGTGCCCGACGCTGATGATCTGCGCCTCAAGGGCTTCCAGGGCCTTCTCCGACAGGCTGAGGAGCCGCAGCATGTTGGCCACCGTCGTCCTGTCCTTGCCGACCCTCGCGGCCACCTCTTCCTGGGTCATACCTATTTCGCCCGTCAGGACCTGGTAGGCGCGTGCCTCTTCGACCGGATTCAGGTCTTCTCGCTGGAGGTTCTCCACGAGGGCCAGCTCGAGAAGCTGCGAGTCGGCGACTTCCTTGATCAATACCGGAACCCTCTGCAACCCGGCCTTCTGCGCGGCCCGCCACCGTCTCTCTCCAGCTATGATCTCGTAGCCGCCATCGTGAGGCCGCACGAGAATCGGCTGAAGCACGCCGTTTTCCTTGATGGACTGTGCAAGCTCGCCCAGATGGTCGTTGTCGAACTGGTTCCGGGGTTGCCTGGGATTGGGGTGCAACCTGTGGACTTCCACCTCCAGGACCCTTCGGGGCTCCGGTCCCGGCGCGTTCATGAGCGCATCCAATCCCCGTCCCAAGGCCTTTTTAGGGCTCATTGCACAAAAACTCCCTCGCCATCTGCAGGTACGACTGGGCGCCCCTGGAGGCAATATCGTACAGGATGGCGGGCTTTCCGAAGGAGGGGGCTTCGGCGAGCCGCACGTTCCTGGGTATGGCGGTGTGAAATACCTTTTGCCCGAAAAAGCGCTGTACTTCAGTGGATACCTGCTTTCCGAGGTTTGTACGTTCATCGACCATTGTGATCAACACGCCCCCGATGGCCAGCTCCGGATTCAGCGCCTCTCTCACGCGCTCGAGCGTTCTCAGCAAAAGCGTCACGCCCTGCATGGCGAAAAACTCAGCCTGAATCGGAATCAGAACCCTGTCGGCCGCAACAAGAGCGTTCAGGGTGAGCAGCCCCAGAGACGGTGGGCAGTCAATCAAAATATAGTCATATTCCGCCCTCAGCGGTTCGAATATTTTCTTGAGAACGTACTCCCTGTTCTCGAAGCCCGCCAGCTCGACCTCCGCGCCGGCGAGCGATATGGACCCCGGCAAAAGGTAGAGGTGGGGCAACCCGCACGTGATCACGGCATCCGCGGCGCTGACCGAACCCGAAAGCACTCCGTATATGTCCGCCCTTTCGTCCCCTGTGGACATGGCAAGTCCCGATGTACAGTTGGCCTGGGGGTCGAAGTCCACGAGCAGGACGTTCTTCTCCGCTGCCGCGAGGGAGGCCCCCAGGTTGATGACGGTGGTCGTCTTGCCCACCCCGCCCTTCTGGTTCGCTACGGCGATAACTTGACCCACGTTTTACCTCCAAGCTGTCCTTTGTACCACACCGAGAGGGATCGCGGAAAGTGCGCGGTATCGGCCGAACGGCCGTTTTATTCTGTCTTGTCTGCCGAGCGGGGAGATGTGAGGCGCCCCGCCAGGTTTCTACGGGCGGCGGAACCGGGATGTTCCACGTGGAACATCGGCTTTGATCAGAACGTTGGAGGCGTCTTCGAGCGGGGTGCTCGTGACCTCCCACCCGTCGCTCGCCAGCCATTTTTCATAGTCCGAACGCCGTTCGCCCCCGGTCCATACGAGAAGAACACCGTCCGGGACGAGTCCACGCTGGATTCTCTTAATGAGACCCCGTTTGAGGTGCAGCCCGCGGACCGTCGCGGCATCCCAGGCTTCGCCCCGGGCCAGAAGCTCGTCGGCCGTCTTGTTTTCTACGGTGACAGGGAGCCCGTACTTCCAGGCGATTTCCTTCAGAAACACGGTCTTCGCCCGGGACGGTTCGGCCAGCACGAACGACAGGTCCGGTCTCGTCAACGCGAGCGGGATGGCGGGGAATCCGCCCCCGCTTCCGATGTCGACGACTCGCGCCCCCTGCGGCAGGTAACCGGAGGCCGCCAGCGATGGCTGCACGCCATGTCTTAAGGCGTCTTCGATGGAGGTGAACGCAGTGAGGTTCACGGCCCGGTTCCACTTGAAAAGCATTTCAAGGTAGTCCTGAATCCGTGGATCCATGCTATCGTCCTTCTCTCTTCTCGACGGCAAGCCTGAGGATCATGAGCGCCGCGGCCGTCACGCCCGGAATGCGTGAAGCCTGGTCGAGGGTCTCCGGTCTGACCACGGAAAGCCGCTCCACCATCTCCGTGCTCAGTCCTGCAAGCCGGCCGTAGTCGACGTCTCGGGGAATCCTGACTCCCCTCGCCCTGCGCGTCTTCTGGGCCTGCGCGATCTCACGGCGTCGGTATCCCTCCGCTTTGACTTCGGACTCGACGTACTGCCCCAGCCAGATGCCCAGAAGGCTGTCGGAGCCCAGAAATCCGGCTATGTCCGAATAACGACGGTTCTGGCGCGCCAGGAGCCGGTGGAGCGAAATCTTTTCGCCGTCAAAGACGACGGTCGTTTCCCGCAGCTTTTTCAGGACTCTGGCGGCGGCGGCTTCGCGCGCCTTGATGCGGTCCGAGTCTTCCCGCCGGTGTAACGCATCGGCTTCGATCTTGGCGGCCAGCCGCCTGTAGGCCGAGTGCCTGTCCAGAAGCAGCCGGCATTCCGCCCTGGAGGTAAACATCCTGTAGGGCTCGGCCACGCCCCTCGTGACGAGATCGTCCACGAGAATGCCGATGTAGCCCTCGTCCCGGCCCACGGTAAACGGCTCTTCATGCCTGAGGGAACGCCCGGCACTCAGCCCTGCCCAGAAACCCTGGGCGGCGGCCTCCTCATATCCGGTGGTGCCGTTGATCTGGCCGGCCATGTAGAGTCCCGGCACGCGCTTGCATTCGAGCGAGGGGCGAAGCGCCCGGGGATCGACGTAGTCGTATTCCACGGCGTAGCCGTATTTGAGGATGCCCGCCTCTTCAAGCCCCGGAATACTGTGCACGATCTCTTCCTGCACGTCCCTGGGGAGGGATGTTGAAATGCCGTTGGGATATATCTCCTCCGAATCGAGGCCGTCCGGTTCCAGAAAAATCTGATGCGTCTCGTGGTGTGGAAAGCGGGCGATCTTGTCTTCGATGGATGGGCAATAGCGCGGTCCGCGCCCCTGGATCGCACCGGAAAAGAGAGGCGACCGGTCCAGGTTCCGGCGGATGACTTCTCTCGTAGCAAGCGTCGTCCGGGTAAGGTGGCAGTTCGTCTGGGGCAGGACGGGGAACAGGCGGGTGAAAAACGAAAAGGGCTCTGGCGTATCGTCTCCAGGCTGCGCAGCAAGCGAGCCCCACGCTATCGTTTGCCGGTCCAGCCTTGGCGGCGTTCCCGTCTTGAACCGCCCGAGGGGAAGCCCGAGGTCCCGGATACTCTCTGAAAGGGAGCGCGCGGCGGGTTCGCCCAGCCGCCCTCCCGGAGTCCTGTCCCGGCCGACGTGCATGAGTCCGTTCAGAAACGTCCCCGTCGTGAGCACCACCGCCCGGCAGAGGACGCTCGTCCCGTCCTCCAGCGTGATGCCCGCCGCGCGCCCCGAATCCAGGCGGATCCCCGCCGCCCGCCCTTCGAGGAGAGACAAACCACGCGTGTGTTCAAGAATGTTCAGGACGGCACGATGATAGAGGGTCCTGTCGTTTTGACTCCTGAGACCCTGGACGGCGGGTCCCTTGCTCATGTTGAGCATCCGGAAGTGTATCCCGCTCATGTCAGCCGCCACGGGCATTATGCCGCCGAGGGCGTCCAGTTCGCGCACGAGGTGCCCTTTTCCTACGCCGCCTATAGACGGGTTGCACGACATCCTCGCGATCGCCGCCAGGCTGTCCGTAACCAGGAGTGTCTCGATTCCCTTGCGCGCGAGTACGGACGCGGCCTCACAACCCGCGTGCCCCCCTCCAACTACAACCGCCTCGCACAGGACTGTCCTGCTCATCCTCGGTTCGCCTCGCAGTACATGGACCGGCCCGGTCTTCTACTTCCCTATGCAGAAACTGGCAAATATCCGGTCGTAGAGTTCTTCCGGGGATCCACCGCCGAACAACTCGTCCATGGCGTCCTGAGCGTTCTCTATCCCCTGGAGCGCAACCTCTTCCGTGAAGCCTGCCTTGAGGGCCTCTCTGGCTCGCAGACATCCTTCGAGGGCTCTCCGGACGCAATCGGCCTGCCGCTCCGATGCCATCACCGCGGAGCCCCTGGGAACCCGTTCTTCGACCCAGACTCCCAGCGCCTCGACCA
>CAZDOY010000005.1:0-50158 GCA_964507185.1 uncultured Thermoanaerobaculia bacterium | reverse complement strand
CGGTTTCCCTGATGCCGGCCGTATCGATCAGCACCAGCGGAAAGCCGGCCACCTGTATCGACTCTTCCAGCGTATCCCTCGTCGTTCCGGGGTGGGGCGTCACCAGCGCCCGCTCTCTTTTTAAGATCGCATTGAAGAGCGAGGATTTGCCCGAGTTGACCGGCCCGACCAGGGCGACGCGCAGGCCCTCCCTGAGATATCGGAGCCGCTTGCCACTCTCCGCCGCGCCCACGAACCCGTCGATGACGGCATCCAGGTCCGCCATCTCTGCGGCCCGCGGGCTTGCACTCACGTCTTCCGGAAAGTCAACCCGCGCCTCCCACGACGCTCTGAGGCTCATAAGAGCGTCGCGGAGTCCGGCAAGGACCCCCGAACGTGCAGATTCTCCGCCGAGCCCCCCGGCGAATTCCCTGACCTGCCCTTCGGCCTCGGCCTCGATCAGGGCCTGAACGGCCTCGGCCTGCAGTACGTCCATTTTTCCGTTCAGTACGGCCCGGTACGAGAACTCCCCCGGCAAAGCCGGCCGCGCACCGCCCTCCGTCAGAATGTCGAGAACGGCTCTGACGACTCCCGGCGCACCGTGGAGGTGGATTTCCACCACGTCCTCGCCGGTGAGCGAGGCCGGGGCCGGGAAGCATACGGCTAGGGCCCTGTCCAGAAGCCTCCCCTCCGGATCGACGACGTCGCCGAGCGCCATCAACCGCGGCCGGCTCCAGGGCACGACGGCCCCTTCAGGGCGAAATATCCTCTTGAGAAGGTCGATGGCACGGCCCCCGCTCAGCCGAACGACGCGCAGCGGCGCTCGACCACCGGCCGTGGCTTCCGCCACGATTGTCCGGTCCAGGTCAACCATGCGACGGCTTCGAAGGCCCCTTGGGCGTCGATTTCCGCGCCTTCTGCGCCGCTTCCTTGCGTTTCGCGACTTCCTTGTTGATGATGGCCTGCTGGCCGATGGTCAGCAAATTGTTGGCGAGCCAGTAGAGCGTCAGTCCGGCCGGCGCCCAGAGGCAGAACCAGGTGAACATGATGGGCATGAACCATACCATCATCTTCTGCATGCCCTGCGAGCTGCCCTCCATGTTCGCGCTGCCCATCTTCGTGGAGAACACCATGGAAACGCCCATGAGTACGGGCGTGATGTAGTACGGATCGGGGACGGACAGATCGTGGATCCAGCCGAAGAAGGGCGCGGACCGCAGTTCTATGGTCTTCGGGAGCATTTCAAAGAGGGCGAAGAAGATGGGCATCTGGATCAGCATGGGCAGGCAGCCACCCATGCTCCCCAGCGGATTGATGCCCTCCCGCTGGTAGAGAGCCATCATCTCTTCGTTCATCTTCGTCCTGCTGCCCATGTCTCGGCCTATCTTCTTGTATTTGGCCTTGATGCGGTCCACCTGCGGCTTGACCCGCTTCATCTGCTCGCCCATCTCCTTCATCTTGACCATGGAGCGTTGGGTGAGCGGGTAAAACGCGAGCTTTATGATCAGCGTCAGCAACAGGATGGCCACGCCGTAGTTTCCACAGAAGGCGTAGAGCTTCTTCAACCCCCAGAGGAGAACGGCGCAGAGCGGGCTGAGGATTCCCCAACCCGTGAGCTTGTTCATCTTCTGGTCCATCCCGGACAGCAGTTTCCATTCCTTGGGTCCGATGAAAACCCTGGCGCTGCCGGGAATCGGCATCACGAGCGAAATGTCGGTGTCCGCCGGGTGGATCTTCTTCTCTTCGGCGTTCAGTTCCCGGGTCAGGATGTGGACCCATGAGACGGGCTTTTCCGGCATGAATATGGCGGCGAAGTAGTTGTCTGTGATGGCAGCCCACTCTATGGGGCCCTTTTCGCCGTACGTATCCGTGACGAGGGGGTTCTTTTCGGACACTTTCGAGCGTTTGATCTTCTTGAACGATCCGGCCTCGTTGAGCCCCACGTACTCCTGCTCGTAATACCGGTTCGTCGCTTCCTTCTTGTGCAGCTTCCCGAATCCGGGACCCCAGGACACCGGGACGGGATTCAATTTCTTGCCGTTTTCCACGGCCGAAATCCGGATGTCCGCCACGTAGCCCTTAGGGGGCAGCGTAATCGTTTTCGTGACCCCGTTCCCCTTCCCATCGGCCCACGTCATGACCACCCGCTCCGCCCCCTTGGCGGTTCTGGAGCGTTCCACGTGGAACACCGCCTTGTTGACGAGCTCGTTGTAGGCCTTGTCGCCGGTCCTGATATCAAGGGGGTAACGGCCCGACGCGGTGGAGAGAGGGGACACGAGATCGTCCGGCGGCTGCCCTTTGAGGTGGTAGGTCTTCAGGAGCGCCTTCCTGATGACGGCACCCATGTTCGACACCTGGATCTTCAGCTCCGGGTTTTCAAGGGTGATATCCTGCGGCGATTCGCCCTGAACGGCTTCGGGGACGACCGTCGCCTCGACCGGTTCCTTCGCCGCGTTACCGGTCGTGGCAGTGCCCGCGGCCGCCTGCGGTTTTTCAATCTTTGGGGTGGACTTTTCGGCCGCGGCCTTCGGCGTGGGCGGAGCCTGCTGTTGCGGCTTCTGGAACATCATCCACACGCCGAAAATAACAACCATCGCCAGCATCGCCCATATGAGGCGTTGCCCGCCGTTCGGATCTTCCTGACCGAGTTGGTCCATTAGTCGCTCCGTCTCAGTGTTTTTCCGGACAGGGGTCGTAACCCCCGGCAAAGAAGGGGTTGCATTTCAAGAGCCGCCTTGCGCCCATCCACCCGCCCCTCATCAAACCAAATCTCTCGATGGCCTGGTAAGCGTACACGGAACAGGACGGGTAAAAGCGGCAGGCGTTGCCAAGTATGGGACTAAGCGTGAACTGGTATATCTTGATCAGGAGCAGAGCCAGCCACTTCATAGCGACAGCCCCTCCCTCTTAAGTCTCTCGGCAATCTTCGCAAAGGCCCCCGCCACGTCCGCATATCCTATGCCGGCGGCAGAACGCTTCGCGTTGACGACCATGACGCAGCCTTCGGGCAACTCCTCCCGCCAGGCACGAAACGCCTCACGAATCCAGCGCTTGATCTGGTTCCGCCGGACGGCGATGCCGACTTTCTTGGGGACGGTACACCCCATCCTCCGCCTGGTCGATGGTCCTCTCCTGGCGTAGAACACCAAATGGGATGTATGCATTGGCGCACAGCATTTGTATATCGAGAGGTACTCGGGGCGCTTCCGGACCCGATCATCCTTCTTGAAGGGTCCAGGAGTCCGGCTCACGCCGGCGTCAGGCGCCACCGACCTTTCGCTCGCCTGCGGGCCAGCACTTCCCGGCCGCCCTTCGTGGCCATGCGCGCCCTGAACCCGTGCGTTTTCGCTCTGCGATGCCTGTTAGGCTGGTAGGTTCTTTTCATGGATCCTTACCTGTTACCTTGCCGGCCTCTGATTTACCTCGGTTCGCGGGCCGCTTTCGCGGCAACCTGAAGCCTCACGAGGGCTTTTTCCAAGGCAAACTGGGCCTGAAGAAAGTCGGCATCCGGAACTTTCAGCTTCGCCTGTGCCGACTCGGCCTGCTTTTGTGCCCGATCCACGTCGATCTCTTCCGCGCTCTCGGCGATGTCGGCGAGAACCGTGACCCGGTCGGGCAGTATCTCTGCGAATCCCCAGGATACGCTGAGATACTTCCACGTCGTTCCAACCCTATATTTTATCTCACCAATCTTGAGAGAAGTCAACAGCGGCGTGTGCCCGGGCAACGCGCCCAGGTAGCCCAGAGTCCCGGGCAGCACGACTTCATCGACATCCTCCTTGACCATTCGACGCTCGGGAGTGACGACGCTGAGGTTGATCTTTTCGGGTATTTCGTACGTGCCCATGGCTACCCCTGCTGGGCGAGCTTCTCGGCCTTCTCCATGGCTTCCTCGATGGTCCCTACCATGTAGAAAGCCTGCTCCGGCATGTCGTCATGCTTGCCCTCCAGGATTTCAGCGAAGCCCTTGATGCTCTCCTGGACTTTGACGTATTTGCCCTTCATGCCCGTGAACTGTTCCGCAACGTGGAACGGCTGCGACAGGAAGCGCTGCATCTTCCGGGCGCGCGCCACCGTAAGTTTGTCCTCTTCCGACAACTCGTCGATACCGAGGATCGCGATGATGTCCTGCAGGTCCTTATAGCGCTGGAGCACGTTCTGCACCTGCCTCGCCACGTTGTAATGCTCCTCGCCGACGACCCTCGGATCCAGGATCCTCGACGTCGACGCGAGCGGGTCGACGGCCGGGTAAATACCGATCTCGGTCAGGGCCCTCGACAGAACAGACGTCGCGTCAAGGTGCGCGAATGCGGTTGCCGGCGCGGGGTCCGTCAGGTCGTCGGCCGGGACATAGATGGCCTGAACCGACGTTACGGAGCCCTTCTTGGTTGACGTGATGCGCTCCTGGAGCTCGCCCATCTCAGTGGCCAGGTTGGGCTGGTACCCGACGGCGGAGGGCATGCGCCCGAGAAGAGCGGAGACCTCCGATCCGGCCTGCGTAAACCGGAAGATGTTGTCGATGAACAGGAGCACGTCCTGTCCCTCCACGTCCCTGAAGTACTCGGCGGCGGTAAGCCCCGTAAGGCCGACCCTCAAGCGCGCCCCCGGCGGCTCGGTCATCTGCCCGTAAATCAGCGCCGCCTTTGACTTTTTCCAGTCGTCCGGGTCGATGACTCCCGACTCCGTCATCTCCAGCCAGAGGTCGTTGCCCTCGCGCGTCCGCTCACCCACGCCGGAGAAAACCGACACGCCGCCGTGGTGCATGGCCACGTTGTTGATGAGTTCCATGATGAGGACCGTCTTGCCCACGCCGGCCCCTCCGAAGAGGCCCGTCTTTCCGCCCTTGGAGTAAGGCTCCAGAAGGTCTACGACCTTGATGCCCGTCTCGAACATCTCCGTCGATTTTGCCTGGTCCTCGAACGACGGCGCGGGACGGTGAATCGGAAAACGGTGCTCGGTGTTCACCGGGCCCCTCTCGTCCACCGGTTTTCCGAGGACGTTGAGGATGCGTCCGAGCGTCTCCTTCCCGACGGGAATGGTGATGGGCTCGCCCATGTCCACTGCCTTCATGCCCCGGACCATTCCGTCCGTAGGCTCCATGGCTACGCACCGCGCGCGCCCCTCGCCGAGGTGCTGCGCGATCTCGGCGGTGACGTCGATGGGCACGCCTGTGTCCCCTCCCTCCGAGGAGACGTGCACGGCGTGATAAATTGCCGGAATATGATCGACGGGAAACTGCACGTCGATCACGGGGCCAATGATCGCGACGACTTTTCCTTCCACTGCCATGCGACTTTCTCCCATCAACCCAGGGCCTGCGCCCCGCTAACTATCTCGATGATTTCCTTGGTAATGGCCGCCTGCCTCACGCGGTTGGCATAGAGCGTCAGGCGCTCGATCATCTTCTTCGCGTTGCTGGTGGCGCTTTCCATGGCCGTCATCCTGGCCGCGTGCTCCGCCGCAATGGACTCCAGCATCGCGTGATAAACCTGGAACGTCACGTGCCTCGGGAGAAGGTGTTCGAAGAGATCCTGCTCTTCGGGCTCGTAGAGGTAGTCCAGGAGGCTCTCCTCCGGCACACCCTCCAGCCGCGGTATGGGCAGCAGCCTCTCCATCACGACCCGTTGTGCGATAACGCTCTTGAACTCGTTGTAGACCAGGTAAATCGCATCGCACTTCCCGTCCGTGTAGCTCTCGATGAGCCGGCCCGCGATCTCGTCCGCATCGTCGTAGGAAACCTTGCCGATGCGCCCAACCCACTGGTTGCCGATCTCGTAAGACCGCCTCTTAAAGAAGTCCCGCCCCTTGCGCCCTATGAAATCAAGCGCGAGGGACTCGCACGACGCGGCCAACCGCTCCAGCTGGCCTGACGTATAGCGAATGATGTTGGTGTTGAAAGCGCCGCACAGGCCCCTGTCACCCGTCACGACCACCACGCGGACCTTTCTTTCGGGCCTGACGTGGAGCAGCGGATGAATGTCCTGGTCCGCCCGTGTCGCCAGCGAGTTCAGCACCTGAAGCATCTTCTTGGCGTAAGGCCTTGCGGCGAACATATTTTCCTGGGACCGCCTGAGCTTCGCGGCAGACACCATTTTCATGGCTTTGGTGATCTGCTGCGTGCTCTGCACGGACCGGATACGCCGTCTGATGTCCCGTAAGTTCGGCATGCCTCTACTTCGCTTCCTGTTCCTTGATGAACTGGTGCTTAAAGGACTTGAGCAGCTGGTCCAGCTTTTCCGTAACGTCCTCGTCCAGAACCTGCTTCTCCAGAAGGGCCTTTGTGTAGTCCTGCCCGTTCAAATCAAGGTGCTTGCACAGGCCCGCCTCAAAGCTCCGGCAGTCCTTGACGGCCACGTCATCCAACCACCCCTGCGTGGCAGCGTAAATGATGGCGATCTGCTTGGACACCTCGAGAGGGCTGTACTGGTCCTGCTTGAGAATCTCGACCAGCCTTTCCCCCCGGTTGAGTTGCGCCTGGGTGGCCTTGTCCAGATCGGACCCGAACTGCGCAAATGCCGCCAGCTCACGATACTGGGCGAGATCGAGCCTGAGCGTCCCGGCTATCTTCTTCATCGCCTTGATCTGGGCGTTGCCGCCCACGCGGCTTACCGAGATTCCCACGTTGAGCGCGGGACGGACACCCTGGAAAAAGAGGTCGCTCTCCAGGTAAATCTGCCCGTCCGTGATGGAGATGACGTTGGTCGGGATATACGCGGATACGTCTCCGGCCTGCGTCTCGATGACCGGCAGAGCCGTGAGCGAACCGCCGCCGTGCTTTTCGTTGACCTTCGCCGCACGCTCCAGCAACCTGGAGTGGAGGTAGAAGACGTCGCCCGGATAAGCCTCGCGCCCCGGCGGGCGCCTGAGCAGCAGCGAGATTTCGCGGTATGCCGCGGCATGCTTGGACAAATCGTCATAGATCACGAGGGCGTGACCGCCCTTGTGCATGAAATACTCTCCGATGGTGCACCCCGCGTAAGGCCCGATGTACTGGAGAGAGGCGGGCTCGGAGGCGGAGGCCGCCACCACAACCGTGTGCTTCATGGAGTCGTAATCCTGCAAGGTCTTCACCACCTGCGCGATGGTCGACCTCTTCTGGCCTATGGCCACGTAGATACAGATCACCCCTGTCTCTTTCTGGTTGATGATCGTGTCGATGGCAAGGGCGGTCTTTCCGGTCTGCCGGTCTCCGATGATGAGCTCGCGCTGCCCCCTGCCGATGGGAATCAAGGCGTCGACGGCCTTCAGGCCAGTCTGGAGGGGCAGCTTGACCGGTTCCCTCTCGACGATGCTCGGCGCGATGCGCTCGATGGGGTAGCGTTCCTCCGACTCGATAGGTCCCAGCCCGTCGACCGGCAAGCCGAGGGGGCTGACGACCCGCCCGATCATCTTGTCGCTAACCGGAACGGACATGATCTGCCCCGTACGGCGGACCTCGTCTCCCTCCTTGATTTTTTCGGTCTCGCCCATGAGCACGGCCCCGATGCTGTCCTCTTCCAGGTTGAGCGCCATGCCGAACACCTCGTTGGGGAAGGCGAGAAGTTCTCCGGCCATGACTTTGTCCAGACCGTACAGCCTGGCGATGCCGTCGCCTACCGAGGTGACGTACCCTACCTCGGCCACGTCTATCCTGCTCTCGTAGCCTTCGAGCTGGGCTTTCAGAATATTGCTGATCTCGTCCGTTTTTATCATTCTCGCCTACCCCTTCACGAGGGCCTGTCGCAGGGCGTTCAGAGCCCCCGATACGGACCCGTCGTAGATCGTCGAACCGACTTTAAGCTGAATGCCCCCCAGCAGTTCTTCAGACACCTTCGGTTCCAGCAGGACGTCCTTGCCGAATACTTTACCCAGCCGGTCGGACAGAGCCTTTGCCACCTTCGGCTTTACGGGCTTCGCGGTAAACACGCGCGCCCTCACCACGCCGTTCGCCATGTCGCACCGGGCCCTCACGTCCTTCACCATTTCATCCCACTTGTCCAGCCTCTTGTTCGCGACGACCAGCAGAATGAAGCGCTTCGAGACGGCCTGGAACCCGCCCTTTGCAGCCAGGGCTTCCACTATCTTGATCTTGACGTCCTGCGGAATGCCCGGATTGGCTATTGCCGCCTTGAGTCCGGCAACGGAAGCGAGCCACTCTCCGAAGGCCTCCAGATCCGCCAGAACGGCATCCTGCGGCGCGTCGCCCAGAACGGAGAAGAGGGCCTGCGCATAACGCCTACTCACCGCGCTCATGGCTTTGTTCCTCCATGGTAGACATGAATCTGTCCTGCAGTCTGGCTTCGTCGGACTCCGAGATGTTGTCGGCCAGGATCTCCCGGGCCATCTTGACGGCGAGGTCCGCGGCGTAGGCCTTCAATTCCCTTCGGGCGTCCTTGAGTTTTCGATCCATCTCTTCCGCGGCGTCCGAGCGGATTCTTTCTTTGGCCGCCTCCGCCTCATCGAGAACCTTTTGCCGTTCCGCTTCCGCCGCTTCTTTGGAGCTTCTCTCTATTTCGGCGACCTCATCCGAAAGGTGGGCCATCTTGGCCTCGACCTCTTTGAGCCGGGCATTCGCCTCTTCCTTCTCGCGCATGGCCTTTTCGAGAAGGTCCTCGATCTCTTTCGCGCGGGTGTTGAAGAAAGTGGGCGCGGGACGCCTGAGCAGATAGACGAGAAGCCCCACGACGATCGCTATGTTGACCACCTGCCAGGCGATCATGGGCACGTGCCAGATCGGCGCAAGCCACCCGCCGGAGGCGTGTTCCCCGCCCCCCTCTTCAGCAAGGGTCGTCAGCGCGGGGAGACAGAGCATGAGGAAGAACACGATCCTGTTTTTCAAGCCCCCACCTCCCTGCCGAGAATCTTCTTGGCGATGGACCGGGCGAAGCTGGGAACTTCCTTCTCAAGCGAGGCTTTGACGTCCGACACGTTTTTTCTCAGCGAATCCTCGCTCTTTCTCAGTTCGCCTTCGATCTCGGAGCGCACCTCACCGAGCACGCCGCTGCGATACTCGTAGGCCTTGTTCCGGGCCTCTTCTTTGATGTGCGTGCCCCGCCTGTGCGCTTCGAGCACGGCCTGTTCGTATTCCTGCAGACGGCTTTTCAGGCTCTCTTTGGAACTTTCTGAGAGCATGGCCGATTCTCGAATCCGCTTCTTCCTCTCGGCCATGACCGTCTGGATGGGTCTGAAAAACACCTTGTTCAGGAGCCACCCGTAGACCAGCATCATGGCCATCAGGATAGGAATGTGCCACCAGTTATTTATGATTTGTTCTAGCACCTTTGACCCCCCGGAACGCCCTGCCGAATCCTCTGATAAAGAAGAAGAAGGGTAGCAGATCACCAACACGGGGTCAAGCAGGAACGGGCCATTCCCTCCGGCGGATTCAAACAATGGGAGATTTGACCCGGCCGGGCGCGGACCGCCCGCCGTGCGCTTTCTCCTGTGCCTTCTTCCGGCCGCCCATTCCATACTCGGCGGCCTTCCCGGACGAACCCGCCGATTGACCCCCCCCGTGGCTTCGTATACACTCTGCTGACCGGAGGGCGGTTAGCTCAGCGGGAGAGCGCCTGCCTTACAAGCAGGATGTCACTGGTTCAAATCCGGTACCGCCCACCATCCCCTCTTTCCGGACTCCAGCCGACCCGATCGTTGAACCAGTCAGGCGCGTAGCGCCTGCCGCTGCCGCTCCGTCCGGCCTCCGCCCGGGTGCGCCCTCGCGCGGCCTCAAGATAGAAGCAGAATGATCATGATCATAGTAAAGACGGACGAGATAAACGTCGCAAAAACCAGGATCGATGTCAGCTCCGCGTCGCACCCGTACCTGCGTGCGAATACGGCGGTCATCGCGGCGGTCGGCATGGAGGCCTCCATGGTGAGAATTTCGCGCCAGAGATGTTGGAAGGAAAAGAGATCCGAAAACCAGGACACCAGGACGGGCTGGGCCACGAGCTTGAGCAGGCAGGCCAGAAAGACGACGGGAAGCACCTTGCGAAGGTCCTTGAAGTGAATCATGACACCGATGGTCATCGTGACCAGGAACGTGTTGGCTCCGGCCAGAATGGCCAGGGCCCGGTAGCATGCTCTGATCAGCCAGAAACCGTGGGGAAGAGACATCAGGGACACCGCAACACCGAGGCACAGCGAGATGAAGATGGGCGAGTAGAAGAATTTTACGATCTCTCTCCGTCTCTGCCCCGGGTTCGAGGCCTCCGCCCCGAAATTGATGGCTATGAAGACACCGACGGTAAACAGAACAAGCCCTACTCCCAGCTCGCTCACGATCGCCGCGTCCGCAAGCGCCTTCACATTCCCCACGTAAACGGACTTTACGACCGCATACCCCAAGAAGGCCGAACTTCCAAAGGTCGAGGCCAGAATCAGCGCCCCTTTTTTGGGCCTGGAAAGCTTGAGAACGACGCTCATCCCCCAGGCCAGAAGCGCACAGGTGAGTTCCGCCGAGATCATGCCCGCGGCCAGGAGAAGCTCATCGGGCCTGAACCGGTGGCTGGACAGGGCGGTGAAGATAAGCGCCGGGAGGGTTACGTGAGTGATAAGGCCGGCGAGAACCCCGCCGTGTTCATCCTTCAGAACCCCGGCCACCCGGAGCCCCATCCCCAGGAAAATTAGCCCCAGGAGGATCGTGATGGATATGGTGACGTCCTGGGAAAAGCTCAAACTCCCCTCTCCGCGTCATACGTTTTGCGGCCAGATGGCGGAGAGACCGGCGCCGGCCTCACCCTCCCCCCACGAACTGGACGATCTCGATCCGGTCGCCTTCGACCATTTCCGTGCGCTCGTAGTCCGCCCTCGTGACGATCCTCCCGTTTTTCTCCACGGCGACGCGCTGCCTCGATAGTTCGAATAGGTCGAGCAGCCCGGCCACGGTCGTTCCTTCGGCGACGTCTCTTTCCTCGCCGTTGACCCGCACTTTCATGGCTCGGTCCTGCGCGTCACCAGGGCCTTGACGTGGAATTCGCCCCTCGGGTGCGTCACGGTCAATAGAACGGCGGCACTGCCTTCGACCGCCGGAACCTGGAACGATGCCGAGCAGAGCCCCTCTCCGTCGGTCCTTCCCAGGAAGATTTCGTCCTGCTTGCCGTCGGAGCTGGCCATCCGGACGGACACCTCGGCGCCCTCGAGCGGCGTTCCGGAGATATCGCCGGCGGCCCGCAGGCGGTACCAGCCCCGCTCGCCGAAGATGAAGGGCGACTGGTCCAGTATTTCCACCGTGAGCTTCTGGCCCTCGCTCTCGCTGGTGAGGTATTCCAGGATGACTTCGTCCAGGCTCTTGGCGGTGATGATGCCCTCCCCGAAGGGCGGCTCCTCGTCTTTGGAGAACTTTCCGAGCCGGATGTCCACTACGATGCGCTTGTGCTGCTGGTCGAGCAGCGCCGCAACCCTGGCCTCGCTGTAGCCATCGTTCATCAGGTCTTCGTAGGACGTGCGCCTGGACGCGACGATTTCTCCGCCGACGTAGATGAGGGTCTCTATCAGCGGGTTGCCCTTGCCCCTGTCTTCGGTTTGAACGTGGTACACGGTACCCTTGTAACTCACGTCCTGGTTGAAGCCGGTTATCATGCTCCCACATGCTCCATCTGTGAACACATTACCGAAAAGCGCCCGTACCCCACAAGGGTCTGATTCAGCTCATCGGTTCCAGCCTGGCCGTGAAGTGGCGGAGGAAGGGCGCGGCCTCGACGATGCGATAGCCCCTGCAGCCGGCGCTCTTTTCCGCGATGGCGCCCGCTACGTCCGCCACGTAACCCATGTGGTTGTCGGTGTAGACGCGCCTCGGGATGGCAAGCCGCACCAGTTCCATGGATGCCGCCTGAAAGGTGCCGTTTTCCAATGTCTTCCCGAACATGAGCGATCCGATTTCCACCCCCCGCACTCCGCCTTCCCGGTAAAGCGCCACGGTCAGGCTTTGCGCGGGCAGCTCTTCGGGAGGAATGTGCGGCAGCATCGCCCGGGCATCCAGGTACACGGCGTGCCCGCCGACGGGCTCCAGAATGGAGACGCCCCTGGCCTTGAGCGCCTCGCCCAGCCGTTGCGTCTGCCCGATCCGGGACTTGAGGTAGGCCTCGTCCTGAACCTCCTCGAATCCCGTCGCCAGAGCCTCCAGGTCCCGGCCGGTCAGCCCGCCGTACGTGGGGAATCCCTCTTTAAGGATCAGCATGTTCTTCAGGCGCCCTGCCAGGGCCGCATCCTTGAGGGCGATGAAGCCACCGATGTTGCCCAGGCCATCCTTCTTGGCGCTCATGGTCGCGCCGTCCGCGCACGCGAAGATCGCTTTCACGATGTCCGGAATGGACATGTTTTCGCAGCCCTTCTCGCGCATCTTGATGAAGTAGGCGTTCTCGGCGAAGCGGCAGCAGTCCAGGAAGAAGGGCACACCGTGACGGTGGCAGATTTCGGAGACGCCGCGGATGTTCTCGAGCGACACGGGCTGGCCGCCTCCCGTGTTGTTCGTGATGGTCAACATGCAGAGCGGGACTCTCTCCCGTCCCAGATCCCGGAGCACGTCCTCCAGCTTCTGCAGGTCCATGTTGCCCTTGAACGGGTGGATGGCGTGGATGTCTCTTCCCTCTGGTATGACGAGGTCACGCGCCTCCGCCCCGAAAAACTCTATGTTGGCCCTCGTGGTGTCGAAATGGTTGTTGCTCGGAATCACGAGCCCCGGGCGGGCTATCTCCGCAAAAAGCAGGTTTTCCGCGGCCCGCCCCTGGTGCGTCGGGAGAACGTGCTCCATCCCGGTGATGCCTTTCACCGCGTCGTAGAAGCGAAACCAGGACCGGGCCTGCGCGTAGGATTCGTCACCACGCATCAAGGCCGCCCACTGCCTGTCGCTCATGGCCCCGGTACCCGAATCCGTCAGGAGATCGATGAAGACGGCTTCCGCCGGCACCTGGAACAGGTTATAACCGGCCTTCTTCAGATGCGCCTCCCGCTCTTCCCGGCCTGGAAGGCGAATCGGCTCGACCATTTTAATCCGGTACGGCTCTGGCAAGTGTCGCATGAGATCCCCCAAAGATCCTTTTCAGGTAAAAGCCCGTCGGCGAACCGTCCTCGTCCGCAACCTGTTCCGGCGTTCCCGAGGCGATCAGCCGGCCTCCTTCGTCCCCGCCCTCGGGTCCGAGCTCGAGCACGAAGTCGGCGCATTTGATGACGTCCAGGTTGTGCTCGATGACGACGATGGTGTTCCCCGCGTCCACGAGCCGCTGAAGGACGTTCAGCAAGTATCTCACATCTTCGAAGTGCAGACCCGTCGTCGGCTCGTCGAGAACGTACAGCGTGCTGCCCGTGGCTCTCCGCGACAGTTCCCGCGCAAGCTTGATCCGCTGCGCCTCGCCGCCCGAGAGCGTCGTCGCCCGCTGGCCGAGGCGAATGTACCCCAGTCCGACATCCTGGAGGGTCTGCAGTTTTCTCTGGACAAGCGGGACCTTTTCGAAAAATTCCAGCGCCTCGCTGACGGTCATGTCCAGAACGTCCGCGATTGTCTTCCCTTTGTATCGCACCTCGAGCGTTTCACGGTTATAGCGCTTGCCCCTGCACGTGTCGCAGGTGACATAGACGTCCGGCAGAAAGTGCATCGTGATCTGGAGTACGCCGTCCCCCTGGCACGCCTCGCACCGTCCTCCCTTCACGTTGAAGGAAAAACGGCCGGGCTTGTATCCCCTCGCCCGCGACTCGGGCACGTGCGAGAAGAGGTCCCGGATGTACGTAAAAACGCCCGTATAGGTCGCCGGGTTGGAGCGGGGCGTCCTACCGATCGGGGCCTGATCGATTTCTATCACCTTGTCGAGGCGTTCCCAGCCCTCGATGTCCTCGTGCCTGCCGGGCCGATCCATGCTGTGGTAGATCTTCCGCATGAGTCCCTTGTAGAGGATCTCGTGCACGAGCGTGGATTTCCCGGATCCCGAAACACCGGCCACGACCGTCATGACGCCCATGGGGACCGACACATCGATACCCTTGAGGTTGTTCTCGGCGGCTCCCCGGATCCGGATGGACCGGATGAACTTCTTTCTCTTCCCAGGAATGGGAATCGACCTGCGCCGGTCCAGGTAGGCGCCCGTTATCGACCTCGGCGCGCCGAGCAGATCCTCCACGGTGCCCTCGGCCACGATCTCACCCCCCCGGGCGCCCGCTCCGGGGCCGAGGTCGATGATGTGGTCCGCCGTGCGCATGGTTTCCTCGTCGTGCTCCACGACCACAACCGTATTGCCCAGATCTCTCATGGCCATCAGCGTTTTGAGGAGACGGCGGTTGTCCCGCTGGTGGAGACCGATGGAGGGTTCGTCGAGAACGTACAGAACGCCGGTGAGCTGGCTGCCCACCTGCGTGGCCAGCCTGATGCGCTGGCTCTCTCCGCCCGACAGGGTGGTCGCCGTCCGGGACAGCGTCAGATAGCCGAGTCCCACGTTTTCCAGGAAGGCCAGCCTGTTTCTGATCTCCTTCAAGACCATGCGCGCGATCTCCCTGTCGCGGGGCGACAGGTCGAATGCGTCCAGAACGCTCTGCGCCTCCCGAACCGAGCGTCCGGTGAACGAGGCGATGTTGTCCCCGCCTATTTTAACGGAGAGCGCCTCCGGCTTGAGCCGCTGGCCGGAGCATTCGGGACATATGGTGGTGGACATATAGGCTTCGATCTCCGCCCTGGATGCGTCGGACTTCGTCTCCTTGTACCGCCTCATGAGACTGGGAATGACGCCCTCGAAGGCGTGTTCGAACTGATACCGGCTCCGCTGGCGCTTGACGTCGTACGCGATCTTCCGGCCGTTGCTACCGAAGAGGATCACCTGGCGCGCCTCCGGCGGCAGTTTCCCGAAGGAGGCGGAGAGAGAAAAACCCATGTCGCGAGCCAGCCCCTGCAGCATCTCCCTGTACCAGAAGCCCCCCTCGACCGGCCAGGGGGCAATGGCGCCCTGCGAGATGGAGAGGCCGGGATTCGGCACGATCTTGGCCGGGTCCAGCTCCATCTTGACGCCGAGGCCGGAGCACGCCTCGCAGGCTCCGTGCGGGCTGTTGAAGCTGAACAGGCGGGGCTCCAGCTCCGGGATGGCCGTCCCGCAGGTGGGACAGGACAGCCGCTCGGAGAAGAGCTGGTCGGATTCGTCGGCCAGCCTGTGCAGGATCATGAGACCATCGCCCTTCTGCAGGGCCAGTTCGACGGATTCTGTGAGACGGCCGCGGATGCCGTCCTTGATGACAAGCCGGTCGACCACGACCTCTATGTTGTGCGCCTTGTACCGCTCCAGCTGAAGGCTCTCCTGCAGATCGACCACTTGTCCGTTCACCCTGGCCCGAACGAAGCCGTCGCGCAGAAGGTCTGCAAGGAGCTTGCGATATTCGCCCTTCCGTCCCCTGACAACGGGCGCGAGGACGTACACCCGCTCCCCGCCGGGAATGGCCATGACCTGGTCCACCATCTGCTGAACCGTCTGGCTTTCTATGGGTTTGCCGCACGAGGGGCAGTAAGGCTTGCCGATCCGCGCGAAGAGCACCCGCAGGTAGTCATAGATCTCCGTCACCGTGCCCACGGTGGACCTCGGATTGTGAGACTGGGACTTCTGCTCGATGGATATGGCCGGCGAGAGGCCTTCGATGGCGTCCACGTCCGGTTTTTCCATGAGATCCAGGAACTGCCTCGCGTAGGCGGACAGGGACTCCACGTAGCGCCGCTGTCCCTCCGCGTAGAGGGTGTCGAAAGCAAGGGACGATTTGCCGGACCCGGAAAGCCCGGTGATCACGACGAGGCGGTTCTTCGGCAGGACGACGTCCAGGTTCTTCAGGTTGTGTTCCCGGGCGCCCTTGATGCGGATGAAATCCATGCCGCCATGCTCCTCCGAAACTTCTTTTTTATCATGAATTTACGAATCTGCCAACCCGTGATTCCCCGGGCGCGGATCGTCTCCAGGCGGCACCCCCGTCCAGCAGTTCACCGGGGTCCGCCCCTGCGTACATGAAACCGGGAGACGCTGCGGATTCTTCCAGGCGCCTGCACCCGAAGAAAACAAAAGGAGGAGCCCTCGGGCTCCTCCTCTCCTGGGGTTCCTTTCATCGCGTGGTATCAACGCTTTTCGGCCCCGCCGACGACCTTCACCGAACCGTTGACGGTTTCGATCTGCACGACGGCGCCGCCGCCGTTCAGGTTACCGCGGAGGGAGTGCTTGGACGACGTCAGCCCCTGCAGCGAGGTGGAGACCGAGCCGTTCACGTTTTCCGCCTGAATCCGGCACGCGGCCTTCTCCGCGAGGGCGACCGTGATTCCGCCGTTCACCGTGTCGAGCTTGGCGCTGTCCGGCTTGAGAGAGAGGATACGGCCGTCGATACCGCCGTTGGTGGTGGAAATGTCTTTCGCGTGATCAGCCGTGAAGCGGATTTTGCCGTTCACGGTTGCCGCGGACAGGACATCCGCCGCACTCACCCTGATGGCCCCGTTGGTGGTTTCGCAGGACACGCTGGATCCCGGGGCGTTGATGGTGAGAGCGCCGTTCACCGAGGTGAGATCCAGGGCGGTCGCCCTGGGAACTTCGACCGTGTAGGCCACGCTCATCGCGTAGCCTCCGCCGAAGAACCGGTTCTTCATCTTCGGGTACTTGGTCTCTACCTTCACGCCGTCGCTGGAGCTGGAGACCAGGATTTCAAGTCTGGGCAGCATCTCCTTCGCTTTGGCGTCATCCACGGCCCTCACCTTCTTTACGGCACGGAGATGGACCGTTCCGTCCTTCCCGACCGTCACCCGGATGGGACCGTTGACGTTCTCAAGGGAAAAAGACGCCCCCTGCGGCAGGGGGATGTCCTTCTCGACGGTCTCTTTTGCCGATGCCGAAAGCAGAACCGTCGAACAACCGGCCAGCACGGCCAGCACTAAAACCATCGAAAGGGTAACGAACATTCGCTTCATGGACGACCTCCTCGGTCCTTTACGTTTCATTAAACGCAAGAGGAGGCTTCGAGGTTTCATCGCCGCCAGGACCGGCGGGCTGGCCCGGACCTTCCTCCCTGAGCTACACTAAACTATTGTCGGAGGTGACGCATTGGATTTCACCGGGCCCGAGGGCCTCGTTTTTGACATACCCGGATCGTCCCGCATGGTCCTTCGGCACCTGGTTCTGGACCTGAACGGCACGCTCGCGCTGGACGGGCGCCTTCTCCCTGGCGTCGCCGAGGCCCTCGTGGCCTTGAAAGACTTGCTGGCCGTCCACATCGTCACGGCGGACACCTTCGGCACGGCGGCGTCGCTTTCGGACATGGACGGGGTCCGCGTCCACCGATTGCCCTCCGGGCAACCCGGTGGAGAGGCGAAGGCGGAGTTCGTGGTGTCGCTGGGACCCGATCACTGTGCCGTCATGGGCAACGGCGCCAACGACGCGGCCATGATGCGAAAGGCCGCCCTCGGGATCGCCGTCCTCGGTCCGGAAGGCTGCGTACCGGATGTCCTGGCCGCCGCCGCGGTGGTGGTCCGGGACCCCGTGGCAGGTTTCGAACTCCTCCTGTATCCTAAAAGGCTTGCGGCGACGTTGAGGCCATAACGCGTGCCGGTTCGCCGCCGCCGATGAAAGTGTTCACAACCCGTAACCCTTTTCGCATGAATGAAGGAAGGCAACCATGAAAAAATCCCGTTTCGTCGCCTTAACCCTGGCCCTGGCCTCCCTGGGGCTGATCCTGGTCGTGGGGTGTCAGAAGACCCAGGCCCCCGCCAAGGAAGCCACGAACGCTCCCGCCGCCACGGCCCCCACAGCCGCCGCATCGTCACAGCCCGCCCAGGCGGAAGCCAACCTCCCGCCCGAGCACAAGGCCATCGCCGACGCCATTCAGGATTACATCCGCACCGTGCGCCACGTGGACACCAGCAAGATGACCATGGGGCTTTCCGACTACAAGATCGAGGCAGACAAGGCAACCGTGACCGTGAGCTACGGCCTTCAGGGCAGCAGCATGCCGGCCATGGTTTACACCTACGAACTCGCAAAAAAGGACGGTGCATGGGCCGTCACGGCGTCCCGCCCCAAAGGCGGAGAGGGTCACACCGGCGCCATGGGGTCCGGTGCGGGTATGCCCCCGGGACACCCGGGAATGCCGGGCATGGAGTCTGGCCACGGCGGAACGAACGAGCTACCTGCCGGACACCCGCCCATTTCCGGGGGTTCCACCGCCCAGGAAAAGACGACCAAGAAGTAGTCCTCTTCGGCCCGGAAGCGAAAAAGGGGTCCGCGCCGGCGGGCCCCTTTTCAATTGCGCGAGCGGGCGATTTCAGGCGAGATAGGCATCCACCCCCTCGGCCAGCGTCTTGACCGGCGTCAGTTTGATGCCGTTGCCCGCGCCGTCCGCCAGGCGCTCCTTGTCCGAGAGGGGCAGCAGGCACTGCGAAAAACCGAGCGCCGTCGCCTCGCCCAGGCGTTCGGAGGGCGAACCCACGCCGCGGATTTCGCCCGCGAGGCCCACCTCGCCGAAGGCCGCCAGGTCCGAGGGGAGCGGCTTCCCGAGATAGGCCGACGCCACGGCCAGGCAGAGGGGGAGGTCCAGCGCGGGCTCCTCCAGCTCCACGCCGCCCACGACATTGACGAAGAGGTCTTTGTCCCCGAGCGTGATGTGCATGGCCCGCTCGAGCACGGCCGTGAGGAGCTGGACGCGGTTCCTGTCGAGCCCCACGCTCATGCGTTTGGCCAGGCCGAAGGCCGAGGGCGAGGTGAGCGCCTGGATTTCAAAGAGGAGGGGCCGGGTGCCCTGCAGAGCCACCCCGATGACCGAGCCGGGTACGCCCATTGGTCTATCGGCGAGGAGAGCCGCCGACGGGTTCGCCACGGCCTTGAGTCCCTCCGAGGTCATCTCCATGAGCGCCATCTCCGACGTCGCGCCGAAGCGGTTCTTCTGGGCCCTGAGCACCTTCATGTGGCGGTAGCGCTCGCCCTCCAGGTAGAGCACGGTATCGACCATGTGTTCCAGCGCCTTCGGCCCGGCGATCATACCGTCTTTCGTGATGTGACCGACGAGAAAGACCGGCATGGCCCGGCGCTTCGCGGCTTCGATGTAGCGGACGGAGGACTCGCGGACCTGCGAGAGGGAACCCGGTACGGACGTCAGACCCTGGGTGGAGGCGGTCTGGATCGAGTCGACCACGAGCACGCCGGCGGACAGGCGCTCGACCTCCTCAAGCACGCTTTCTACGGCGGTTTCGGCCATGAGTTGAAGTCCGTCCGCCTCGACGCCCAGCCTGAGGGCCCGCGAAGCGATCTGTTCGAGAGACTCCTCCCCGCTGGCATAGAGAACGGGACGGTCGCGGCCGATCATGCCGCACACCTGAAGAAGAAGGGTCGTCTTGCCGACGCCTGGATCGCCTCCCAGCAGAACGGCACCGCCGGGGAAGAGTCCGCCGCCCAGCACCCGGTCCACTTCCGTCATCCCGGACCGCAGGCGGGCGCTCTGTTCGGGGTGAATCTCCGAGAGGGGGATGGCCTTTGCAGCGGCTGACGTCGATCCGGAGGATCGGCTCTCGGGGAGGCGCTCCTCGACGAGGCTGTTCCATTCGCCGCAGCCGGGGCACCGGCCAAGCCATTTGGGGCTCTGTGTTCCGCACCCCTGGCAGATGAAGATGGTCGTGGGCTTGGCCATGGCCTACCGCCCCCGTCGGGTAAAGAGCGGAGAGGGATCGAACCCTCTCCGCCGGCGTTTCATCAGGACATCCTGTGCACGTTTCCGGCGATCATGACGCCGACCACGGCGCCGCGGAAGCTCTGGTCCAGGAAGGGACTGTTCTTGCTCAGTGACTTGATGTCCTTCTCGCGAAGGCGGGTCTTTTTCCTGAGGGACAGGAAGGTCAGGTCCGCGTCCATGCCGGCCGCTATGCGGCCCTTCCGATCGAGGCCGAGCAGGCGGGCGGGCGAACAGGAGAAGGCGTCCACCATGCGCTTGAGGGAAATCCGGTCCGTCAGGACCAGGCGGTCCAGCGCGAGCGGCACGGCGCTTTGCAGACCAATGATGCCGTTGGGCGCGCGATCGAACTCCTGCAGCTTTTCCTCGTAGGTATGAGGCGCGTGGTCGGTGGCGATCACGTCGATGGTTCCGTCGGCGAGGCCCTCGACAACCGCGTCCAGGTCGTCCTGTGACCTCAACGGCGGGTTCATCTTGGTGTTGGTGTCGTAGCCGGCTACGGCCTCGTCCGTCAGGCTGAAATGGTGGGGCGTCGCTTCCGCCGTGACGGGCAGGCGCCGCTTCTTGGCCGCCCTGACGGCCTGTACCGCCAGCCTCGTCGATACGTGCGCGATGTGAATGCGTCGGCCGGTCAGTCCCGCGAGTGCGATATCCCTTCGGACGGGGATGGATTCGGATTCGGCGGGGATGCCCTTGAGTCCGAGCCGAACGGACACCGCCCCTTCGTGCATGACGCCTTCGCCCCCGAGGTCCGGATCCTCCGCGTGATCGATCACCAGAAGGCCCAGAGAACCGGCGTACTCCAGGGCGCGCCGCATGATAGAGGCGCGCACAACCGGGTGACCGTCGTCCGAAACGGCCAGAACGCCGGCCTCCCTCATTTCGGCGTAGGGCGCCAGTTCCACGCCCTTCGAACCCTTGGTCACGGCCCCGATGGGATAGACCGCGACAGAACCCGCAAGCCTGGCCCTCTCCAATATGTACCGGGTGACCGACCCGTTGTCGTTGACGGGGTCCGTGTTGGGCATGCAGCAGACGCCCGTAAAGCCTCCCGCGAGGGCTGCCGCAAGGCCGGAAGCGATGGTCTCCTTCCGCTCGAAACCGGGCTCCCGAAGGTGGGTGTGCATATCGATGAAACCGGGCGCGACCACCAATCCGGTGGCGTCGAAGACTTCGGCGCCCTTGGCGGCGACCTTCTTGTCCACCGCTTTTACGGAACCGTCTTCGATCAGGATGTCCAGTGTTTCGTCCGTGCCGGAGGCGGGATCGACCACCCGCCCGTTCTTAATGAGCCGCTTCATTGTCGCCCCCGCCGAGCAGAAGGTATAGAACGGCCATCCGTACAGAGACGCCGTTTTCCACCTGATCCAGGATGACAGAATATGGCCCGTCCGCCACCTCGGATGACATCTCCACACCCCTGTTGATCGGGCCGGGGTGCATCACGATCACGTCCTTCTTCGCCAGTTTCAGGCGCTCTTCGGTGAGTCCGAATTCCTTGTAATATTCAAGAAGCGAAGGAAAGAGACCCGTGCGCTGGCGCTCCAGCTGGATGCGGAGCATCATGACCACGTCCTTGCCGCACAGGGCCTTCTCCAGGTCGGTGGTGGCCTTGACGCCCAGGCTCTCGATGTGCGGAGGCATCATGGTCGCCGGTCCACAGACCGTCACGTTCGCCCCCATCGTGTTCAGGAGCCTTATGTTCGACCCTACCACCCTGGAGTGGCTGATGTCGCCCGCGATAAGCACCTCGAGCCCCTTGAATCCTCCCTTTTTCTGCCGGATGGTCATGGCGTCCAGAAGGGCCTGCGTTGGGTGCTCGTGTGCACCGTCGCCGGCGTTGACGATGGACGCCTTCGTGTATTTTCGAATCAGGCTGCAGGATCCCGCGCTGGCGTGGCGCATCACGTAGCAGTCGGGCTGCATCCGCTCCAGGTTCAGGACCGTATCCACCAGGCTCTCGCCCTTCTGGACCGACGATGTGCTCGCGGAGAAATTGAGTGCATCCGCAGAGAGGCGCTTCTCGGCGATTTCGAAGGAAGAGCGCGTGCGCGTGGAGTTCTCGAAAAAGAGGTTAACCACGAGCTTGCCCCTCAGCGCGGGAACCTTCTTGAGGGGGCGCCTGGAGACCTCGCTCATCTTGTCCGCCGTATCCAGGATGGTGGCAATATCCTCCGCTGACAGATTTTCGATGCCCAGGAGGTCCTTGTGTCTGAACTCCATGAATACCTCCTATCCCTTCTGCTTCTTGCCCGCGTCGGGGCTTTCCAGCACCAGGGCGTCCTCCCCGTCGATTTCGCTGAGGCGTAATTCCACCATGTCCTCTCGGCGGGTATTGAGGGACAGGCCCACGTAGTCGGCCTGAATGGGGAGCTCCCTGTGCCCTCTGTCGACGAGAACGGCCAGCTGGACCTTCGAGGGACGGCCCAGGTCCACGAGGGCGTCGAGGGCCGCCCTGACGGTCCTTCCGGTAAAGAGGACGTCGTCCACCAGCACCACGATCCTGCCCTCGATGTCGAAGTCGACCTGCGTTCCCCGTAAGACGGGCGCCGTTCCGAACGTCGAAAAGTCGTCGCGGTAGAGGTTGATATCAAGGCTGCCCACGGGCACATCCACCTTCTCCACCCTCTTCAGGGTTTCCGCAATCCGCCCGGCCAGCGGCACCCCGCGCCGATGAATACCGATCAGAACAACGTCCCTGCAACCCTGCAGCCGCTCGGTCAGCTCGAGGGCCAACCGCCCGAGAGACCTTGAAATGCCTGTAGCGTCGAGGATAGTCTTCCGTCTCATATGTGCTCCGATTAGAGCGCCCGACCCGGCCCGTGCCACCTCTACGCCGCGTCCGGCGCTTCACACAAAATGATTCTATCTGCACTGTCTTCCGGATGTTAAAGCCCGTCCGTACCTGCGATGTGCAGTGTAGCGTGCCCCCCAGGGGGTGTCAACGCGCCGGCGGAGGCGACTCGGGAGGAAATTCGGCACCGGTCCCACCACCCTGACGGGACGGGAATCTCAACCGTAAAAAGGCTCGAGGTAGCCTGTTTGCAGGCATCCCGGCGTCTCGATTCTTGACTTACAAAAAAAAATGGTGATAGCTTTTCATCTTCGGCGAGCGGTTTGCCGGAGGGCCATTTTTTACAAGGAGTTCCAATGGCGACAGGCACAGTGAAGTGGTTCGACGAGAAAAAGGGCTATGGCTTCATCACGATGGATGAAGGCAAAGACGTCTTCGTCCACTACAGCGCCATCCAGGGCGACGGGTTTCGCAAACTCACCGAAGGTGACCGCGTAACCTTCGAGGTCAGGGAAGGCACCAAGGGTCCCCAGGCGGACCTGGTTCAGATGGTCCGCGAGTAACGCCCTGCGCTACACTACGGACAGAAGCGAAGAGGGGCCGCACGGCCCCTCTTTTTTTCAGCCGTGGCAAATTTTCTGCATTTTCTGGAAACGCGTGCCGTGGACGGGGTCCTCGGCTCCTTATCAGTGATGGCCCAGACTTTCGACCGGGCCTCAAAACTCAAGCCGCCCATCTCATCCTCCTCGGGGTCTGAAGTCATGAGGCAGACGCTGTCGAAACACGCACGCCCAGCCCCTCGACTCGATACCGAAAGTCCCCGCTTAAAGCAAACGAAACCGTCCCGACGGGGACGAAAATGATCGTATGTTCATGCCACATATCGGCTTCAAATTTTATCCTATACACACATATTAGATAATAATTTCAGGAACTTAGAATACTTCAATATTAAAGGTGTCGGAGATTTGCACGAAGGCAGCCAACCCCGGACCCCCTTTGAAAAATAGGGGACGATATTTTGACCGCCCTGCCCGTCCGTCCGCGCGCCGGAGTGAGCCGATTTGGCCGCAGGCTCCAGGACAGGTGGCGCGGACCATCGACATCGGCGGATTTTTTCCTGTAGCTTTTCCGACGTTCGGGATCGTCCTCCGTGGACCGAAGACCCCGGCACACCCGGCGGCCGATCGCTGTAGTTTCTGCCGTCTCTATCCCGGGGTGCCTTCCGGTTCAGGCTCGTCCGAAACCGCCCAGCCACTTCAAGAAAGAAACCCGCCGGGGATTTTCGTAGATCGTGTGAACGTAATAGACGTTGGCCGCGCGCCGCGCCATCTGGACGAACGCCGGATACGGGTGCACGGTCTGCGAGATGTCCACCACGCGCATGCCTTTGCGGACCCCCAGGACCAACTCCTGCAGGAGTTCGCCGGCATGGGCCCCGACCATGTGGGCGCCCAGCAGGCGTCCCCGGTGGTCCGTGATGACCTTGGCGATGCCGCCCGGCTTGTTTTCGATTACGGCGCGGTCCAGGTGGTCAAAGTTGTAGCGCAGCACGTGGTGTTTGATCCCACGGTCCCGGGCCTCTGCTTCCGTCAGCCCGCAATGGGCAACCTCGGGGTCCGTGAACGTGACCCATGCGATGGCCCTGAAGTGCATTTTCTCGATGAGAAACGGAAGGAACCGGCTCCTCACAATGTTTTTCACGCACACGCCCGCTTCGTGTTCCGCCATGTGGGTAAACTGATAGAGGCCGTTGCAGTCCCCTATGGCCCAGACCCCCGGCGAAGTCGTCCGCATGGCCTTGTCCACGTGAATGCCGTGCCTGTCGAACCGCACACCCGCCCGGTCGAGATCGAGCCCCTCCACGTTCGGCGCGCGGCCCGTTGCGACGCATATCTCCTCCGCCTCCACGCGGTCCTCCGACCCGTCCTTTCGCTTGAGGACGAGCCCCTTACCGGTTTCCGTCCTGTAGGCCTTTACGGCCCTGCGCTCGCCGAGAAAGCGGGCGCCTTCCTCGAGCAGAATCTTCAGAAGATACTCGCCGGCTTCGGGCTCTTCCCGAGGCAGGGGTCTCGGGTTGGATTCCACGATGGTCACGGCCACGCCCATCCGCTGGTACATCTGCGCGAACTCCACGCCGATCGGCCCGCCGCCGAGGATGATCAGGGATTCGGGCAGGCGGTCGATCTGCAGAATGGAGCGGCTGTCCAGGTGCCCCACGGCCTCGAGGTCTTCGATGGGCGGGGCCACCGCATGGGCGCCGGTCGCGATGATCACGTGGCCGGCGCGGAGTTTCCGGTCGTTGACGCTCACCACCCGTTGGGCGGTAAAGCGGGGCTTACCGTAGATGATGTCGATACCCTGGCCCCGGAGGGACTCTTCCGTATCCTGCCGGGTCAGGACTTCGCGCACCTTTTCGGCGTAGGCCTTGGCGGCCGTGTAATCGAAAGTCACCATTCCATCGCCTACGCCGCAGTTCTTGGACCATCGCGCCTGGCTCAGAAGGCGGGCTATATAAAGATACGTTTTGCTGGGCACGCACCCCCAGGCGATGCAGTCTCCGCCCAGCTTCTCCCGCTCGATGACGGCGACCCTGGCACCCAGCCGCCCCAGTCCCTTGGCGGCGGCGAGCCCGGCGGCACCCGCCCCTAGAATGATGGCGTCGTAGCGTTTCGTCTTGTCGCCCATGGTCTCCTCTGCTGCCCCGCTCGATATCGGCGCTTGCACCGCCGCGGGTTCCCTGTTTGCCCAGCCCGGAGAGACGCCGGCCCGGCGCCAGAAGTATACCATCGCCGCCCCGGAGTGGCCCGGGACCGTGGTATTATTGCCGCATGACGACAAAGAAGAGCGAGCGCTTGTGCACCCGGACTTCTTCATCGACTCTCCAAACAGCACACGTGGCCCCGGACTTCCCCGCCGGGCCGTAGGTCGCCTGTTTACGGAGGCCTCCGCGTGAATCGGTCCCTTTCTCGGAAGATCATTCTCTTCGGTATCTTCGCCGGCATGATCCTGGGCATGGCCGCAGGATTCTGGATGGGCAAGGAGGCCGCCAACTTCGGCTGGCTTGGCGAGATCTTCCTCCGCGCCCTCAAGATGATCATCGTGCCGCTGATCGTGGCCTCCATGATTACAGGCATCACGTCCATCGGGGATATCCGGAAACTCGGCCGCGCGGGTTTTGTGACCATCCTGTACTACATGATCACCACGGGGATGGCGGTCGCCGTCGGCATCATCCTGGTCAACGTCATCCAGCCGGGCATCGGGGTGGTGCATTCGGGCGACGCATCGACCGTGCTTTCGCAGCGGCAGGCCCTGCATTTCACCGACATCATTTTGAGCCTGGTGCCCGCCAACCTTTTCAAAGCCGCGGCGGACATGGACATCCTGCCACTCATCGTCTTCTCGCTCGTTTTCGGCGGCGTGCTGACGACACTCGGAGAGCGCGGCAGGACCGTCGTGCGGTTCTTCGACGGCTTGAACGAGGCCATCATGAAGATCGTCCACCTCGTGATGTGGTTCGCTCCCGTCGGCGTCTTCGGTCTGGTGGCGGGGAAGCTCGGAGAGGCGGGCGGAGGGCAGGCCTTCCTCGAGGAGATATCGAAGGTCGGCAAGTACATGCTCACGGTTCTTCTGGGCCTCGGCATCCACGGGCTGGTCCTGCTGCCGCTCGTCCTGCTCCTTCTCGCGCACAGGAATCCCTGGCCCTATTTCAGAAACATGCTCAAGGCCCTGGCGACGGCCTTCTCGACGGCCTCCTCGGCCGCCACCCTGCCGGTCACTTTCGAATGCGTGGAGGAGGACAACGGCGTCTCGGCGGCGGCGGCCGACCTCGTTCTGCCCCTGGGCGCCACCGTCAACATGGACGGCACAGCCCTCTACGAAGCGGTGGCAGCCATATTCATAGCTCAGAGCTACGGTATCGTGCTGGGCTTCCAGGCCCAGGTCATGATCTTCCTCACGGCCACGCTCGCGGCGGTCGGCGCCGCGAGTGTGCCGCAGGCCGGCCTCTTCACCATGGTGATGGTGCTCCAGGCCGTGCACCTACCCCTGGAGGGCGTAGGCATTATCCTCGCGGTCGACTGGTTCCTCGACCGCTGGCGGACCGCCGTCAACGTATGGGGCGATTCGGTGGGCTGCGCGGTGGTGGAGAAGATCCTGGGTTGGGGCGGTGACGCCGCGGACCCGTAAAGGCCATCTCCCGGTGTGAGCGGCAACAAAGAAAAAGGGGCGCATCGCGCCCCTTTTCTCGCTCGAATTTTTCTGGCGGGGCCGACGGGACTCGAACCCGCGACCTCCGACGTGACAGGCCGGCGCTCTAACCAAACTGAGCTACGACCCCGCTCAGCCTACCCATTGTACATAAACCGGCGTTCGAGTCAAGCAGGGCAGGCTTACTTCTTCGCCTTCTCCCAGTCGGCCAGGAATTTATCCAGGCCGATATCCGTGAGGGGATGCTTCAGGCATTGCTCGAGTACCTTGTACGGGACCGTTGCGATGTCGGCGCCGGCGATGGCCGCATCCACGACGTGGAGGGGATTCCGCACGGAGGCCGTTATGATCTCGCAGTCGTAATCGTAGTTGTCGAAGATGGCCCTGATCTGCTCCACGAGTTCCATGCCCACGTGGCTGATGTCGTCCAGCCGTCCGACGAAGGGCGACACGAAAGAGGCGCCGGCCTTGGCCGCCAGGAGAGCCTGGGACGGAGAAAAAATCAACGTCACGTTCGTCCGGATGCCCTTTCCTTTGAGTGCGTGCGCAGCTTTGAGGCCCTCGGCGGTAATGGGCACCTTTATGACCACGTTCTCGTGTATGGCGGCCAGGGGCTGGGCCTGCCTGACCATGCCCTCGGCATCCAGGGCCGTCACTTCCGCGGACACGGGGCCGTCCACGATAGAGCAGATCTCCGTCACCACGTCCTCGAATTTTCGCCCGCTCTTGGCTATGAGAGACGGGTTCGTGGTCACGCCGTCGATGACGCCCCAGTCGTTGGCGGCCCTGATCTCGTCCACGATGGCCGTATCCAGAAAGATCTTCATCCTCTCTCCCTCCAGTCCCTTCGCTGAAATCTCCTACTCGTCCTCGCCATCGCCGTTCCCGTTGGGGTCGGCTTCGGGCTCGAGAAGCGCGATGGCCGCCACGTGGTCGTCCTTGTCGGGGCGGATCACCTTGAATCCCTGCGTCCTGCGCCCCACTCGAGATATGCCGTTCACGGGGGTGCGGAGAATCTGGCCGCCGGCGGTGATCACCATGATCTCGTCCTCGTCGCTCACGCGGATTCCGCCGACCACCGGCCCGTTCTTTGCCGTGATCTGGATGTTGATCACGCCGTAACCGGCCCGACCCTGTATTCGGTAGTGTTTGAGGGGCGTCCGCTTTCCGTAGCCCTTTTCCGTTATGGTGAGGAAGTCGCCTTCCACCTCGACGGCCTTACCCTGGCCTTCCTCGTCCGCGGAGTCCACCACGGTGCCCGTCAGGACGTCCATTTCCACGACTTCGTCGTCGGACCTCAGGCGGATGCCTATGACGCCGCGGCTGGTGCGCCCGGTGGGCCTCACCTCGTCCTCGGCGAAAATGATGCACTGTCCCTTGCGCGTGGCCAGGAAGACGTGGCTTCTGCCGCCGCTGATATCCGCACCGACCAGCTCGTCTCCCTCCTGGAAGGTGATGGCTATCTTTCCCGTTGTGCGGATGGACTCGAACTCCTTCATGACCGTCCGCTTCACGAGTCCCTTGCGGGTCGCCAGGATGAGGTAGTGTTCCTCGTCGAAGCACTTGCGGGCGGACAGGGATCCGAGGATCTTCTCGCCGGACTCGAGCGACAGGAGGTTCACGAGCGCCCGCCCCTTGGCCGCGGTGGTGGCCTCGGGGATCTGGTACACCTTCAGCGAGTAGACCTTTCCGAGGTTGCTGAAGAAGAGGAACGTATCGTGCGTCGATGCCACGAACAGGCGCTCCACGAAATCGTCACCCCGCGTCGACATGCCCGAACGACCGCGTCCGCCGCGGTGCTGGCTTCGGAACTCGTTGGCCGAGGTGCGTTTGATGTAGCCGCTGTGCGTGACCGTGATGACCATCTCCTCTTCGGCGATGAGCTCCTCGATGCTTATGTCGCCCGTATCCTCGATGATCTGGGTCCTTCGCGGGTTGGCGAATCCATCCTTGAGGGCCTTCAACTCATCGCACATGATGGCCTTGATCCGGGTCTCGCTGCCCAGGATGTCCGTAAGGTCGGCTATCTTTCTCAGGATCTCCCGGTACTCGGCCAGGATCTTGTCGCGTTCCAGGCCGGTGAGCCTCTGCAGGCGCATGTCGAGGATGGCCTTCGCCTGGATCTCGCTCAGCGCGAACTTCTCCATGAGGCCCACCCTGGCGACGTCCGGGTTCTCGGCGGCGCGGATCAAGGTTATCACCTCATCCAGGTGGTCCAGAGCCGTGGTCAGACCTTCCAGGATATGGGCCCGTTCCTTGGCCCTGTCCAGTTCGTACCGCGTCCTGCGGATGATCGTCTCGCGCCGGTGCTCGATGAACGCCTCAATCAACCCTTTGAGCGTGAACAGTTTGGGCTGGTTGCCGGAAATGGCCAGCAACTGGACCCCGAAGGTCGTCTCCATCTCCGTGAACTTGTACAGCTTCTTCAGGATGATGTCGCTGATCTCGCCGCGGCCGAGTTCCAGCACCACCCGGATGCCCTCGCGGTTCGACTCGTCGCGGATGTCGGTGATCCCCGTGATCCTCTTTTCCCGGACGAGGTTGGCGATCTTCTCGATGAGGTTGGCCTTGTTGACCTGGTAGGGTACCTCGGTGATGATGATGGCCTCGCGGTCCTTTTTGAACTCCTCGGTGTGCGCCTTGGCGCGGATCCGGACGAGTCCCTTGCCCGTTTCGTATGCCTGTTTGATGCCGGCACGGCCGAGGATGAGCCCCGCCGTCGGAAAATCGGGACCCGGGACCAGCCCCATGAGTTCCAGCGTTGAAATCGAGGGGTTCTCAACGGTCGCCACGACGGCGTCCACCACTTCACCGAGGTTGTGCGGCGGGATGTTGGTGGCCATGCCGACGGCGATGCCCGATGACCCGTTGACGAGCAGGTTGGGCACCGTGGCGGGCAGGACGGTCGGTTCCGTCTCTTCCCCGTCGTAGTTGGGGATGAAGTCCACCGTGTCCTTCTCGATGTCCTCCACCATGGCGTGCGCCAGCTTGGCCATCCGGATCTCGGTGTATCGCATGGCCGCCGGCGAATCGCCGTCGATGGACCCGAAGTTGCCCTGGCCGTCCACCAGCGGGTGGCGCATGGAGAAATCCTGGGCCATCCTCACGATCGTGTCGTAGATGGCCGAGTCGCCGTGGGGGTGGAACTTTCCCATGACGTCGCCCACGATGCGGGCGGATTTCTTGTACCCCCGGTTCCAGTGATTCCCCGCGCTGTACATACTGTAGAGCACCCGGCGGTGGACGGGCTTCAGTCCGTCCCTGACGTCGGGGAGCGCGCGCCCGATGATGACGCTCATGGCGTAATCGAGGTAGCTCTTCTTGAGTTCGTCCTCCAGGTGAACCGGAACCGGACGGTCGAACAGTTGTGGCTCTGTGGTCATAAGTAATCCTCAAAGAGGGTGATCGTCGACCGGGTATCGATCCCAACCCGGAGGCGGCTTCCCATGAGCCGCCGCGAGGGCCTTCGTCTTCGAGGGCCCGGATCACACGCTGTCAATGGATCGTCCCTACACTCTATACATCCAGGTTCGTAACGTTCAGGGCGTTCTCCTCAATGAACCGGCGCCTCGGCTCGACGGCATCTCCCATGAGGATCGAGAAGAGGTCGTTGGCTTCCACCGCGTCCTCGATTCTGACCTGCAGGAGCCTGCGCCGGGTGGGGTCCATGGTCGTCCCCCAGAGCTGCTCCGGGTTCATTTCTCCCAGACCTTTGTAGCGCTGCACGTGATACTTGCTCTTTACGGCGCCCATGAGGGCTTCGAGAATTGCCCGTCGGTCCGAGACCGTCTCCTCCGCGCCGCCGTTCTGAATGACGAAGGGGGGTTTCATGAAATCCTTGAGCTGCTTGCGGAGAGACTGGACCGTGAGGAACTCCGAGGCGTGGTGCAGGGTGTGGCACACCAGCGCGGGCAGGGCCAGATCCCGGTCCTGGGCCGTGAATTCGTAGAGGCTGTGCTCCTCGTCGAACTTCAGCTCGGTCACAGAGAATCCCATATCTTTCAGGGCGTTGCGCATATCCTGTACGCGTCCCATGTCGGTAAAGAGGTCCCTGCACAGGTCCTGCTCGAAGAGGAACTTCAGCAGCTTCTCGGAAAAGCCCTTGCGCTCCAGGCGCAGCAGGAGGCGTTCGTAGCGCTGCAGAAGCTCCAGGATGTTTCCGAGTTCGTCTCCCTGGTAGGTTTTGTCGAGGGCGGGAATCGTGATCTTGTAACTGTCCACCGCCTTCTGGATAAAGAACCGCGTCAGCTCCTCTTCCGTGCGGATGTAATGCTCTTCCTTGCCCTTGGCCACCCTGTAGAGCGGCGGCTGGGCGACGTAGACGTGGCCGCTCTCTATCATATCGGGAAAGTGCCTGTAGAACAGAGTCAGAAGCAGCGTCCGGATGTGGCTCCCGTCCACGTCGGCGTCCGTCATGATGATGGCCTTGTGATACCTGAGCTTGGAAGGATCGTAGTCCTCGCGCCCGGTGCCGGCCCCCAGGGCCGTGATGATGGTCCGGATCTCGTTGTTCGACAGGATCTTGTCGAGCCGGGACTTTTCAACGTTCAGGATCTTGCCCCTCAGGGGCAGAATCGCCTGGGTCTTCCTGTCCCGGCCCTGCTTTGCCGAGCCGCCGGCCGAATCGCCCTCCACCAGGAAGATCTCGCTCTTTGCCGGGTCCTTCTCCTGGCAGTCGGCCAGCTTTCCGGGCAGGGACTCGCTGTCCAGCGCCCCCTTCCGGCGCGTAAGCTCCCGGGCTTTGCGTGCCGCCTCGCGGGCGCGTGAAGCCTCCACGACCTTCCCGATCACGGACTTGGCCACGTCCGGGTTTTCCTCGAAAAACTGGGCCAGGAACTCGTTCAACGCCGTCTCCACCAGGCCCTTCACCTCGGAATTGCCCAGCTTGGCTTTGGTCTGTCCCTCGAACTGGGGGTTGGGAATCTTGATCGAAACGACGGCAGTCAGCCCCTCGCGCACGTCGTCGCCCGAGAGGTTGACCTTGAGGTTCTTCGTGAGTCCGCTCGACGCGGCATAGGCGTTGACGCTGCGCGTGAGCGCCGCCCTGAACCCCGCCAGGTGCGTGCCGCCCTCTACGGTGTGTATGGAGTTAACGAAGGAGTAGACCATCTCGTTATAACCGTTGTTCCACTGTATGGCGCATTCCAGGATGATCTTGTCCTGCTCCCCCCGATAAACGATGGGGTTGGGATGTAGTGTGTTTTTTCCCCGGTTGAGGTATTCCACGAAGGCCGCGATCCCGCCCTCGCTGAAATATTCGGCCTTCTTGTCCTCCTCGCGCTCGTCGGTCAGGCTGATCTTCACGCCGGCGTTCAGGAAGGCCAGCTCCCTGAAGCGGGTATTCAGAATGTCCCAGCTGAAGGTCGTCTCCTCGAAGATCTCCGTATCGGGCTTGAAGGTGATCCGGCTCCCGTGTTTGGTCGCGGGTTTGGGCGTGCCCGTCTTGGTCAGCGGTCCCTTGGCGATTCCCTTTTCGTAGCTCTGAACATAGACGCCCTTGTCGCGCCATATCTCCAGGTCGAGGTGCTCCGAGAGACCGTTGACGACGCTGACACCCACGCCGTGGAGTCCACCCGATACCTTGTAGGCTTCGTTGTTGAACTTTCCGCCGGCGTGCAGAACGGTCATGACCACTTCGGCGGCCGGCTTCCCCTCCTCGGGATGGATGTCCACCGGTATGCCGCGGCCGTTGTCTTCCACGGTGACGGAATCGTCGGGGTGGATCGTCACCCTGATGTCGTCGCAGTAGCCCGCCTGAGATTCGTCGATGGCGTTGTCCACGACCTCCCAGACCATGTGGTGGAGGCCTGTCGATCCCGTCGATCCGATGTACATGGCCGGCCGCTTGCGCACGGCCTCGAGACCCTCCAGGACCTGGATGGAGGAGGCGTCATAGCGTTTCTGTTCTTTCTGTGGTAACTCTTTGGCTTCGCTCACGTTGCAATCTCCCGGTTCAGGGGCTTTCCCCCTAGCCTTCATCTATGATTCGCCCGTCCTCCACGCGGAACTGGTGTGGATGGACCCACTCGTCCGAAAGCGGGCGGGTTGCGGTCATGATCAGCTGGGCTCTGTCCTGCATGAGCCGCATCATCTTCCCGACGCGGCTGCTGTCCAATTCGGCCTCAACGTCGTCGAGAAGAAAGAGAGGGGCGTCCCCACCCTTCTCAACCACCATCAGCACGCTCGTCAATTTTAACATCCAAACGGCCGTTCTGACCTGTCCCGCGGATCCGTAGGCACCCATGGGTTTTCCGTTCAGGAGTACCTCCACCTTGTCACGGTGCGGGCCTGCCAGCGTCGTACCCACTCTCGTTTCCTCGGATCGGAGCCTCGCCAGGGATCCCGCGAGATCCTTGCCTCCACTGGGATTATAAACGACCCTGACCCTCTCTCTGTTGTCGAGTTCGCCCCCGAGTTTATCCAGCAGGACGTTGATTCTCCCGGAAACATCCCACCGTTCGCTCCTTATTTCCTCGGCAAGCCGCGTGTAGGTCCTGGTCCAGGCGTCCAGTTCTCTCAACGGTACAGGGTCCGCCTTCAGGAGTTGGTTGCGCTGCCTGAGGCACCTTCCGAAAGCCAGGAGCGTGTCGAGATAAGCCGAGCGTCTCCTGACCGCGGAGGCATCGAGAAAGTCCCGTCTGAATTTAGGTGCGCCTCCTACGAGGCTTCTATCCTCCACGCTCAGAATGACCACGGGCATTGTCTCGAGGTATGCCGGCAGGGGAACCTGCGCGTTGTCCTTGAGATACTGCTTGCCGTCCCTGCCGATCACCACGCTCAATTCGTGATTGACGCCGGGATGTTCCACACGTCCTTCGAGGCGGGCGGCCTCCCGCCCTTCGCCGATCAGGTAATCGTGGCGGTTCTCCCTGAACGACCGCGTCGTACCAAGGATGTATATCGCTTCAAGAAGGTTCGTTTTTCCCTGGGCGTTATCTCCGTGAAAAAGGCTGACGGTTGCATCGAACCTGAGGGTGGCACCGTTCAGGTTTCGAAAACCGTCCACGCTCAGGTCGCGCAACCTCAATCAAACCTCAACGGCATGACGATGTATTTGTGAACGCCTTCTTCGGGCGGCCTTACCGGCTGTAACATGGCCTGGTAGGCCCCGTCCTTCATGGTCACGCTCACCTTTTCCGCCGCGCTTTCCGAGAGAAAATCTATCAGGTAATCCACGTTGAACACGATGTTGGCGGCCTCGCCTTCATAGTCCTCGCAGCTCACGTATTCCCGGCCTTCGTCCCCCGTTTCCTGGTTCCTGACCAGAATCTCGAGATTTCCGCCGGGATCGAAGTCCAGCGTCACGGCCCTCGTTTTGCTTTCGGTCACCATGGATACGCGCTTGAGCCGTTCCAGGAGTGTAACCCTGTCGAGGATGGCCTTCTTATCCAGATCGGATGGCAGGACTTTTTCATAGGCAGGAAATGTCGTGTCCATCAGCCGACTGTAGAGCAGCCTGCTCCCCATTTCGAGGAAGACGTGGTTGTCCTTGAACGTAAGCGTCACCTCCTCGGCTTCGTCGAGCTTGAGAAACTCCGTCAGGGTCTTCCGCGGGACGAGCACGCGCATCGGCGTCTCGACGGGAAGTTCGCACGTCCTTTCCGTGTACGTCAAGCGGTGCGAATCGGTGGACACCATGGCGAGCTTGCCCGGCTCCAGGATCAACAACCCCCCCCTCACCGAGAATCGGCTGTCGTCGACACCGACGGACACGAGCGTCTCTGCGATGGACTGCTTGAAGGCCGCGGCCGAAAGCGTCAGGCGCGTTCCATCCCCCGGTTGAAGCAGCGTCGGATAGTCCTCTTCGGGAAGGGTCTGCAGGCGATATTCCTGCTTTCCGCCCACGGGCTGAAGAAAGAGCTTTCCTTCCGGAGTCGTTTTCAGGGAGAGGGATGTGTCCTGTCCGAGAAAAGCACGGACGATGGACCCGAACTTCCGTGCAGGTACCGTAATCCCCCCGGGCTCCAGGACCTCTGCCGGACATTGAGTCCTCAGGGTGACCTCAAGGTCCGTGGCGGCAAGTTCGACGTGGTTGTTCTCGGCCCTGAGAAGCAGATTGGAGAGGATAGGGATGGTGGCCTTGCTTTCGACGATACCCAGTGCGAGATTCAATTCCGATTGCAGGGTGCGTGTCTCTATACGGATATCCATGAATATTACTCCTCTCCAATAAAGAAGAAATAGTAGGGCCTGTGGATCTGTGAAAAAGAGCACAGGTCTTTATGGTTCCTGAACTTACCCTCCTGATTATCCTGTGGATAAACTGGCGGTTCTTTGTGTATATAAAGCCTAATGAAGGCATTTGGGACTTTTGCACAGGATTTACACACCATATTTTGCACAGTCACGGCCTAACCTCAGCGCAATGAGCGTATAAAGTTGTGGACCTGCTGTTGAAGTTGGTGGTCCTTGTCCATTCTCTCTTCGATTTTGCGGATGGAATGAATGACCGTCGTGTGGTGCTTTCCACCGAATTTTCTACCTATCTCCGGCAGGGAGGAACTCGTAAGTTCCTTACACAGATACATCGCGACCTGCCTTGGGAGCACGATATTGGCCTTGTTGGTCTTGGCCTTGAGTTCCTGTACCTTCATTTTATAGAAAGCGGCGACGTGCTTCTGGATGCTTTCAACGGTAACGGCGCGGCCGTCTTCCTTGAAGAGGTTCTCAAAGGTCTCCTTGGCGAGATCCAGCGTGATCGGCATTCCTTTGAAGGAAGAAAATGCGATAAGTCTAAGGAGACAGCCCTCGAGTTCCCTGATGTTGCTCTTGATTCGGCCGGCGATGTAGAGGGCTACTTCCTCTGGAACGTTTACCCTGTGAGCCTCGGCTTTCTTGTAGAGAATGGCGATCTTGGTCTCGAGTTCCGGAGGTTGTATGTCTGCGATCAGGCCCCACTCGAAGCGTGAGCGCAACCTCTCTTCGATGCTCTGAAGGTCGCGGGGAGGGCAGTCGCTGCTGATAACGATCTGCTTCTGCGATTCGTACAGCGCGTTGAAGGTGTGGAAAAGTTCTTCCTGGGTGCCGGCCTTGCCCGCCAGGAACTGCACGTCATCCAGGAGGAGGATGTCCACCTTCCTGTATCTCTCCCGGAACTCGTGCTGCTGGCGGTGGGCGATCGAACTGATCATCTCGTTCATGAAGCGTTCCGTGGAGAGGTATGAAATCGTCAGATCCGGGAAGATGGTGCCGAGTTCGTGGCCGATGGACTGCATGAGGTGCGTCTTGCCAAGGCCCACCCCGCCGTAGATGTAGAGGGGGTTATAAGAATTGGCTGGATTCTGCGCCACGGCCTGGCAGGCGGCGTAGGCGAACCGGTTCGAGGGGCCCACGACAAAGGTGTCGAACCTGTACTGGGGGTTGAAGGATGGCTTCTGACCGCCGCTCCTGCGTTTCTCCTGGGCGGCGCTCCTGCCCTTACCTTTCGCCGGTTCGGGAGCGACGAGTATGAGGTCGTTGTCCTCCCCGTCCTCGAACACCACCTCAAAATCCTGATAACCGAGTTCTCTGGCCGTCTCTTCAAACAGTCCGCGGTAGTTCTTCTCGATCCATTCCTTAAAAAGCGGATTGGGGACGAGGACCCAGACCTTATGGCCCTCCTTGCGAATCGGCTTGAGAGGTTTGAACCAGGCGTTGAAATTGCCTTCGGGAACCCTCCCCCTGACACCATTTAGAATCTTAGTCCAAAAACTATATGACATGATTCTTTTTCACAAAGTTATCCACAGTATGTGGAAAAGAGCGAGCCTCGACTCGTCATGCGACTGTCCCATACACCCACAACCCAATGAAGGCAAACCGGCGGTCCGCCCCCCGAAAGCTTCCGGCTAGCCCAAGTTTCCATTCCAATGCACAGTATGCGCCAATTTCTCTTGTAAATAAAGACCCACTTGAAGCCTTTTCCGGCCATCGTGCCACGGCGGCATCGCCGGTTCTTTCGGCCCCTGCTGCGCCCGCGAAAAGTGGCGTACCGGAGCGGTGGCGGAGGGACTTTACAGCCGGACGGCACCGCGGCTTTTCCGGAACGTGGGAAAAGTGTTAGCCTATCCCGGCGAGAGGAGGAGCCGGGGTGAAACCTTCACGAAAATGCGGGCGTAAACAGACACCATGAGCGCGGTTCTCTCTGTTCAGGATGCAATCGTCAGCTACGGAAAGGTCAAGGCCCTAGGGGGGGTCGCCTTTCAGGTCGACGGCGGGGCCGTTGGACTCCTGGGTCCGAACGGGGCCGGGAAGTCCACTCTGATTAAAGCCATTCTCAATCTTGTTCCACTCGACTCGGGACGCATCACGGTGATGGGCACGGACAGCCGGAAACTCGGTCCGGCCCTCAGGGACTCCGTCGGCTACGTGCCCGAACGGGAAGGCGTCCGGCCGGGCATGAACGGAGTAGCCTGGGTGGCCCTGTTGGGTGAACTCTCCGGTCTGCCGCGCCGATCGGCCGTGGAAAGGGCCCACGAGGTTCTGCAGTACGTCGGGCTCGAAGAAAGCCGCTACCGGAATGTCGAGACGTTTTCCACGGGAATGCGACAGCGGCTCAAGCTGGCGGCGGCCCTCGTCCACGACCCAGCGTTGCTCCTGCTCGACGAGCCCACGGCCGGCATGGACCCCGTCGGCCGCGAAGAAATGCTGGAGCTCTGCGGCGATCTCGTCAAAAAAGGCAAGACCGTTCTTCTGTCGACGCACATCCTCAAGGACGTGGAGGTGCTCTGCGATCACGTCGTCATCCTGCACAGGGGAGAAGTGCTCGCGGGGGTCTCGGTGGAGGACTGGACGCGCAGCGAAGCCCAGCATTTCCTCGTGCAGTGGGAAGGCGACGGCGACGCATTTGTGGCGGCGTGCACGGCCGCGGGCTGGACCGTGGAGCGGCGCAGAGACGGCCTTCTCAAGCTGGTCCTTCCGCCGGGCGAAAAGCCGAGGGCCGTCTTCAAGCTCGCGAGCGAAACGGGCGGGGCCATCAACCGCTTCGTCCGGGAAGCCACATCCCTGGAAGAGCTGTTCCTGTCGGCCCTCCAGAAGAACGGGGTGAACCATGCCGATCTTTGAGCAGGGCTACGAGACCTACGAAGGATCGAAGCGCTCGGTCAAGCGGCGCTGGATGCCCCTCTTTCGTGAAGAGGTGTCACCCTTCTTCAGGCACAAGCGGTTCATCTTCCTTTTGATCCTCGCCCTTGTGCCGTGGATGTACGGCGTGGCGCTCACATTCCTGCATACCCAACTGGGCAACGCCGAGTGGGCCAAGGAGCTGGTCGGCAAACTCCCGGAGGTCAACGAGACGCTGGTGGCCAAGCTGCTGGCAAACGGCTACGACCTGTTCCTGCTCCTCATCGTCGTCATCTGGGTAGGCTCGGGCCTCGTGGCCAGGGACCGAAAGGACAAGACCCTGGAAGTGTTCATGAGCCGCGCGCTCAGCCCCACGCAATACCTGTGGGCGAAGGGCGCAGCCCTGGGGCTATTCCTTATGCTGTTCTCTCTGCTTCCGACCCTCGTTCTGGTTGTCTTTCAGGTGGGGCTCACGGGGGACGCCGGCTGGATCCTCGCCCATTTTCGCGTACTCTGGGGCACCACCCTGTACACGCTGTTCGGTCCGTGCGTCCTGATCCTCTTCATGCTCGCACTGTCTTCGCTGGGCCGATCACCCCGGATCGTCGGCCTCGTCTTCATCGCCATCGTGTTTCTCGGGAACGTCGCGTGCGGCATACTCTACGGGATTACGCACAGCGTTTCCGTGTGGTTCTTTTCCGTGTCCACCCAGCTGTCCCTCCTGGCCCACCGGTGCCTCGGAGTCGCGCCGCCCAGGCACGAAGCCATGCCTTTCGGCGCGACCGTCTTCTTCTTCGTGGGACTTGCCCTGGCGAGTCTGGCCGTCCTGGCTCTCCGTTTTTACAGGCGGGGGGTGCTGCGATGATCCGGGTCGAACACGTCTCCAAGTGGTATGGGCTTGTGGTCGGTGTCAACCGGATCAGCCTGGAGCTTGAGCCCGGCGTCACGGGTTTGCTGGGTGTGAACGGCGCGGGCAAGAGCACCCTGCTGAACTTGATGGCGGGCCTTCTCAAGCCCTCTTCGGGGACGGTGGCGCTCGACGGGCAGCCCATCTTCGCCAACCCCGACGCGCTGAGGCACCTCGGCTACTGCCCAAGCCCCGATCACATGTACGACGACCTCACCGGTCTCGAGTTCACGGTCTACATGGGCCGGCTGTCTGGGCTTGCACCCGCGAAGGCCAGAAAGAGGGCGAGGGAGGCCTGCGACGAGGTCGCCATGGGCCCTGAGGCCGGAAAGCGCATAAGGGCCATGAGCAAAGGGATGCGCCAGAAGGTCAAGATGGCCCAGGCGCTCGTCCACGACCCGAAGGTCCTGCTGCTGGACGAGCCGCTCAACGGCATGGACCCTCCGAGCAGGGCCCAGACAATCGAAGCCATCAAGCGTTGGGGCGAGGAGGGGCGCTGCGTCCTCGTGTCCTCCCACATGCTCCACGAGGTGGAGGCAATGACCGCCCGCATCCTGCTCCTGCACCATGGAAAGCTCCTGGCGTCCGGCGAGGTCCCCCAGGTCCGCGAGGCCATCGCGAGCCGGCCCATGCGGGTCTTTCTCCGGTGCGCGGACAACCGGGTGCTCGCCGGCGAACTCGTTCCATGGACGAGCGTGCAGTCCGTCGCCTTCAGCGGCGACGGGAACAGCCTGAACGTGGAAGTGTCCGACATGGCCGATTTCAGGAGGCGCCTCGTGGACCTTCTGGCACAAAGGGACATGGGGCTGGAAATCCTGAACCCGCTCGACGATAACCTCGCTGCGGTCTTTTCTTATCTGGTGACGTGATGTTCGACCATGCGACGAGGGCTCTATTCGGCTATACCGTTCGGCAGATGACGCGGACCCTCAAGGCGCTCCTCTTCGGCCTGCTCGTGTGCGTGCCCTGGGGCGTTGCCCTCCTGCTCAGGCTGCTGATCGCAAAGGGCATACAAGTGCCGATGGGCGGGGTCACCCTGTACGGCATGCTTGTGCTGGCCTACGTGATGGGCTTCCTGGTGCCGCTCTCCACCCTCTTTTTCGGCACGGCCCTCATCGCCGACGAGATCGAGGGCGGAACGCTGCCCTTTCTCTTCGGGCGGCCGATCCGCCGCGAGAGGCTCTTTCTCGTCCGCTACGCCGCCATGTCCGCGGTGCTCGTGGCCGGCAGCTGCCTCTCCGTGATCGGGACGTACGTTCTGACGCTTGCGGGATCCCCCGGGCATCTCCTGAGCGGCGAAATCGGCACCCTGGTCGGAGATCTGGTCACCGTGGCGCTGGGCACGCTCGTTTACGGCGCGCTCTTCGCCCTCCTGGGGCTCGCGCTGAAAAAGCCCCTGTTCTGGGGGTTCTTCATAGGCTTCGGCTGGGAGAACATGGTGGCGTGGCTTCCCGGGTTCCTGAAGCGGTTCACCGTCCTCTTCCACCTCCACACGTTGCTCCCGCACGCCTCCGCGCCCGAAGGCGTCATCCAGAATCTCCTCGCTTCGACGGAGAGCCGGACGGCCGCGATCCTGTTTCTTGCGGTTTACCTGGCCGTGTTTCTCGCGCTGGGCGCCTGGTTCATAAGGCGATTGGAAGCCGGCGCGGCCGAGCAGGAGGGCGGATGACGGCCGTCTTCCCGGCGCAGCCGTCTCCTTCCTACCTCTATGCCGCCACATCGGGGGCGCTACAATGACATCGAAGAGACACGCGGCCTGGGAAGTCCGCGAGTCGGGCATCCACGGACGGGGCGTGTTCGCCCATCGTTCGATCCCGGCGGGGCGCCGCATCGTGGAGTACACGGGAGAGCGCCTGTCGGCCGACGAAGCGGACGGGCGGTACGATGACAAAACGGACGGCACGGCGCACGTCCTGCTCTTCGCCCTCGAGGACGGGACCTACATCGACGGTGGAAGCGGCGGGAGCGAAGCGCGTTTCATAAACCATTCCTGCGCGCCAAATTGCGAGGCCGTCGAAGTAGACGGCAGGATATTCATCGAATCCCTCCGCACCATCCGGCCGGGCGATGAAATCACCTACGACTACGGTCTGGACCTTCCGGGGCGCCATACGAAGGAAGTGAAGGCTCAATATCCCTGCCGGTGTGGCGCTCCCGGCTGCCGCGGCACGCTCCTGGCCCCGCGACGCCCGAGTGGTCGTGGCCGGCCGCGCCGAAAGTGATTTCCAGGGGAAAGGCGGGCGGAGGCGGCTTGGGTTCCGCCCCCGCCCGGCATCGGTGCGTTAGAAGCGGCTCGGAATCTTTCCGTCGACGGCGGTCGCATAGCGCTTCGCGGCGACGCTCCAGTTGACGTTCTCGTAAAATGCCTTCATATAGTCCGCGCGGCCTCCGGCGCCCCAGTCCACCATGTAGGCGTGCTCCCACACGTCCATGACGAGGACGGGCACGAAACCCGCGGGATGACCCTCCTCGTGGACCTGGATGAAATTGTTCGTGAGCATACCCGTGGCCGGGTCCAGGTAGAGTATGGCCCAGCCGATGGACCGTGTGGCGCCGGTCTTGATGAAGTCGTCCTTCCAAACCTCGAAAGAACCATACTGAGCGGATATCGCCTTGACCAGCGGGCTGTCCGGCCCGGGGGCATCGGATCCCTGTTTGAGGTTGCCGAAGTAATACTCGTGAAGAACCATCCCGTTGTATTCGAAGCCGAAGCGGCGGCGCCTGTCTGCATAGAGGGGCGTGCCGCCCTTCCCCTCTTTTCTGAGCGCTTCCAATTCCGCGCGCAGGGCGTTCGCGTTGGATACGTATCCCTCGTAGAGTTTCCAGTGCTGGTTGATCTGGCTTTCGGACATGCCTTTGAGGGCTTCCGGTTTCAGGGCGCTTTGCACTTCGTATGCCATGATACGTCCTCCTCTGGTCTTCTTTTTCGGACCGCCGAACTCGCTGGAGGCAAGCCGGCCGGCCCAGCTTCGAGATGAGATGTACACGACGAAAGCGGTCGCAAGGGATGCCGTCCGACGAATAAACAGCCGTCGATTCATGATCGGCCTCCACGTGTCGCCTGGGTCTGCCGACGCGATCAATGAGAGGGCTCTGCAATAAGGCCTTCAGCTTGTACAACCTAGTATGAAACGAATGCCGGGTGAATTCAAGGAGAAATGGTGTTTCACGGGTGTCGCCCGGCCGGGCCGGCCATCCCGGATGCGGCACGCCCCGCGGGTGCCCCGCATCCGGTAAAGAGCCTGAATTGGAGCCGGGCCTGGGCTTCCAGCATGACGCGGCCCGGGATAGCCCGGAGGCCCTCATCGAGGGCCGCACGAATAAGCCCCGTTCCGCCGTCCCGGACGATCAGGTCGAACACGGCGCTTCCGCCAAGCGGGTAGGGGTAGGGCGAGAGGTCGCCTTCCTGCCCGACGGGCGTGGTGTTGACGAGCAGGTCCCACGGTGCGAGGCGTCGGCCGGCCCAGCTTACGACCTCCATGCGGAACCTGCCTGCCAGCGCCTCCGCGGCTTCGGGTTTCCGCGCGGCCACGGCGGCGGGCCCCATGCGCGCGGCCACGGCGCAGACCGCGGCCGCCGCACCGCCCGCGCCGAGGACGAGGGTTCGGCACGGGCGTGTCAGGCCGCGAAGGGCGTGTCTGATTCCGAATGCGTCCGTGTTCGCCCCCGCCCAACCTCCGCCCCGCCACAGCATGGTATTGCACGCCCCCACCAGGCGTACGAGCCTGGAGGACGACGCAAGCCGCCGCACGACTTCCCTCTTGTGCGGAATGGTGACGGCGGCCCCCAGGAGCGGCAGCTGCCGGGCGAGCCGGAAGAACGCATCCGGGTCTTTTACCGGAAGCTGGAGAAAGCGGCCCGGCAGGCGGAGTTCTCCCAGCCACCGGTTGTGGAGTCCGGGAGAGCCCGTCTCCTTCAAAGGCCATCCGATCACTCCGTAGAGCGGTTCACCGGGACGGATGGACGCGGCCCTGTAGATTGCCACAAGCTCGGCGAGGCCCATCTGTCCCGGCGCCGCGGCCGGCGATTCCGGCGCGGAGCAGTAGGTAGCCGCGGAGCCCCACGCAAGGGCCATGGCCCGGCTCGCGATCCCCGGCACGCCCATGGCGAAGGCGCAGACGTCCCCGCCGCCGCTCTCAGACTCGAGGAACTTCTGGATCCCGACCACGTCGGGAAAATCCGCGGCCGTCGGGACGAGCTTGTACCAAGCCGCCCGAACGGCCCGCATGCGGCCGAGAATGTCCGCGGGATCGTCCGGCATCCCCTCGAAGTCGTGGAAAGAAAGGACCATCCGTGCCCTATTCAGACCCCACAGGTCTGCCGGCAGGTCCTCCGAAAAGGGAACGTCCACCAGGGCGCCGCGTTCCTGGGCCGCACGCAACAGCGCCGCCTCGCGGGGAAGGACGGCATTCCTGCAGCCCGACACGAGAAGGGGCATCTCCCGCGCGAGGTCGAACAAGGCTTCGCACGTTTCTCCCCGGGAGAGTTTGTCGATCCGGACCTCCACGCGGTCCGCGCCCGCGGCGGCTGCCAGGCGGGCCGAACGGATCTGTCCTGAGGCGAGAGGGTTCGCGGTTGTGGCGATGACGGGTCCCAGCCGGTCCATGAACGCAGTATACTGGGATGGAGAGTAACCTGGAACCACCGGAATGACCCTGATCAGGAGACGAGGCGATGGATTTGAATCGGGTTCTGGAAGATGAGAGGGCGTCGGTCGTCAAGAACCTCCGCCTGCAGGAGTCTTGTCTTGAGACCATGGGGCCGGCCCTGGTCCGGGCGGCGGAGCTGATGCGGCCGTGCCTGACCGGCGGCGGCACGGTCTACTTCTTCGGCAACGGGGGCAGCGCCGCGGACGCGCAGCACTGGGCCGCCGAACTGACGGGACGGTACATCCGGGAGAGGCAGGGGCTCGCCGGTGTGGCGCTTACGACGGACACCTCGGCCATCACGGCCATCGCCAACGACTACGGCTTCGATAAGATCTTCGCCCGCCAGATCGAAGCGCTGGCCAGGCCCGGCGACGTGGCCGTGGGCATCTCGACCTCAGGCAACTCCCCCAACGTGCTCTCCGGCCTCAAGGAGGCGCGGGCACGTGGATGCAAGACCGTCGCCGTGCTCGGGCGCGACGGCGGCCACATGGCCGCCGAAGCCGACGTGACGCTCCTCTACCCGGCCATGGAAACGCCGCGCATCCAGGAGTTCCATGCCGTCATCGGCCACCTCCTCTGCGCCCTCGTGGACGCCCAGTGATAAAAAAAACACCGTGAGCGGGCCTGCGGCATCTCCCGGCGGGCCGGGGCACGACATGCCCTGACGCGGGTGAATTGAGTCCCCAAGCACTCCACCATCACAGAAAAAACGGCCCGGGGGCTAGCCCGGGCCGTTTGCGGTATGGCGGTTAAAGCCGATCGTCCGACCTAGCGGCGGATCCTCGCCTTCTTCTTGCGGCTGAAGAACTTCTGCAGCCCCAGGTGGTCCCACCAGAGCACCACGGGGCTCGCGATGAAGACGGACGAGTAGGTCCCCACGATGATGCCCACGGTCAGAACGAAGGAGAATGAGAAGAGCACTTCGCCGCCGAAAAGAAGCATCGCCAGCACCACGAAGAAGGTCAGCATGGACGTGATCATGGTCCGGGACAGGGTCTCGTTGATGGACCGGTCCATGAGCTCGGCGTCCTCCTGTTTGCGCGTGAGCTTCATGTTTTCGCGCATCCTGTCGAAGACGACGATGGTGTCGTTGATGGAGTAACCGAGCAGTGTGAGCATGGCGGCGATCGTCGGCAGGTTCACCTCCACGTGGAAGAGGGAGACGAAGCCCGTGGCGATGGTGCTGTCATGCACGAGGGCCAGGACGGCGCCCAGGCTGAAGCGGAACTGGAAGCGGAACCAGGCGTAGAGCAGGATGCCGATGATCGACCCGATGACCGCCTGGATGGCCTTGTCCTGGAGTTCCTTTCCGACGGTCGGTCCCACGGTGTCCACGCGCTCGATGGCGAAGTTTCCGACCACGAGCTTGTCCTTGAGGTAGTTGAACACGGCGTCGGTCATGCCCGGCATATTTTTCAGGCTCTCGACGGACGGGAGGATGCTGTTGTGGAGCTTCTTGTACTCCTGGAGTGCCGCGCCGATCTTCGTGGCCACGTCGTCCGAACCGGAGATGGCGCCCTTGTGCAGGCCGTCGAGGATGATGTCCTCGATGGTCTTGGTGTTCGCCGTGTTTATGTCGATCTTGCCCGCGGCGAGGGCCTTGAGGATGGCCGGGCTGCGCAGGGTCTGCATGATCTGCCGGCTCTTCTTGGCGAGGGCGTCCTCGTCAAGCAGCTGTCCCTTGGCGTCCTTGGCGTCCATCCGGATCAGGAGTTCGTTGTCCTCCTTCTTACCGAAACGGACCACCGTGATCTCGCCCTTGGTGCTCTTGAGCAGGTCTTTCTCTATGAGACGGGGGTTGGGCGTGGTCTCGAATCGGACCTGCATCTCCTGGCCGCCGCGGAAGTCGATGCCCCAGTTGATGCCCCGTGTGGCCAGGCTCCAGATACCCAGGGCGATCAGAATCCCCGAGATGCTCACGAATAGGAGCGTGTACTTCATGAAGGGGATGTTCAGGTTGCGGAAGGCCGTGAGCGAACCGATGGAGAGGGTCGTCGGGCGTTTCCCGTCGCGTGTCCGGATCTTCAGGACGATGTCGTAGATGAGCCTGGAAACGAAGATCGCCGTGAACATGGACACGAGGATGCCCACGGTCAGGGTGACGGCGAAACCGCGTACCGGTCCCGTGCCGAACTGCAGCAGGAAGAGGGCCGCAACCAGCGTGGTCACGTTGCTGTCGAAAATGGTGATGAAGGCCTTCCCGAAGCCGTTGGCGACGGCCGTCTGCACCGTCTTCTTCTCGAGCAGTTCTTCCTTGATCCGCTCGAAAATGAGTACGTTCGCGTCGATGGCCATACCAAGTGTCAGGATGATACCCGCGATGCCGGGTACCGTGAGCACCAGGCCGAAGATGGTCATGATCCCCATCAGGATGACGAAGTTGAGCAGGAGGCAGACGTTGGCGTTGATGCCGGAAGCCCTGTAGTAGAGGAACATGAAGGCGAAGATGGCGAGGAGCCCCAAAATGCCCGAAACGGTTCCTTTTCGGATCGACTCGAGACCGAGGCTCGGTCCCACGGTCCGCTCTTCTGCGAACTTTGGGATGGCCGGCAGGGCGCCCGACTTGAGCTGGAAGACCAGCTCCTGGGCCTCCTGCGGCGTGAAGTTGCCTTCGATGATGCCCCGGTCGCCGATCTCGGCGTTGATGTTGGGCGCCGAGATGACGCTTCCGTCGAGCACGATCGCCAGCGGTTCGCCGATGTGTTTGCCCGTCAGCTCCCTGAACCGCTGGCCGGCCAGGGCCGAAAGCTGGAAGCCCACGACGGGCTGACCGTACTGGTTACCCTCGACCTGGACTTCCTGGAGGTCGCCACCCGTGACCGTGGCCTGCGACTTGAGGGCGAAGTAGACCTGGCCGCCGAACTTTTCGCGGCTGCCGGGTACGATTTCCACGTCGGGAGGAACCTTCCCGCCTAGCGCCTTGACCAGGGCTTCGCGCGAGCTTTCGCCCCGCGGCGGCCCCACGACGAGGTGGAAGGAGAGCTGGGCGGCCTTACCGATCAGGGCCTTGATCTCGGTGGAATCCTCCACCCCCGGCAGCTCCACGACGATCTTGTTGGAACCGAGCCCCTGGCGATGAATGGCCGGTTCCGACACGCCGTACTTGTCGATACGATTCCGGATGACCGCCACCGACTGCTGGATGGCCTTGTCGCGGAGGTCGTTCTCGTAGGACTTTTTCAGCGTCAGCTCGTATTTTCCGTCCCCCAGGGCGGAGAAGCTGTAGTTGGCCAGGTCCTTGTCCGCGAGGCCGCGCACGGCGACACCGAGGTTCGGGTCCTTGCCCTGGACGATGATGGCGTTCTTCTTCTCGGTCGGCGAGTAGATCTGGTCGAACGGGACGTTCTGGTCCTTGAGATCTGACTGGGCGGCCCTGAGATCGGTCTGCACCCTGTTGTAAACGGAAACGTCCGTGTCCATCAAGAGGACGAGGTGAACGCCTCCCTTGAGGTCCAGACCAAGCTTTACGCCGTTGTGGAAGTAGAAGAAGACGCTGAGGACTATTACCGCAAGAACGAGAGCGGACCGCCACTTGATGCTTTCGCGCATGAAACCCCCCTACTCCTTGAGAACGCCGGCGACGGCGGATTTGCTGAAGGTTATCTTGACGTTGTCCGCCACGCGGATGACGACGATATCATTGTCGACGGCCGTGATCGTACCCCGGGCTCCGCCGATGGTGACCACCGAGTCGCCGGTCTTGAGGGCTTCCATCATGGCGCGCTGCTGCTTGGCGCGCTTCTGCTGAGGCCTGATGAGCAGAAAATAGAAAATCAAGATCAGGGCAATGATCGGAAGGAAAGCGACGAACGGATTGCTGTTGCCGCCGCTTCCACCCGGCTGGGCCATCAAGAGAAACCAAGGCATTCGTAACCTCCTAATAGAACGTCGAGAGAGAAGCTTGCACGGGCGCCGACGACGCCGGGCGCGACTTCCTTGGCCAAACCCCCGTTCGGTCGCGGAAGAAAACCTCCGGACGTTCCGGAGGTTTCAACCCGTAATTATGCCCTGAAGTGGCTTAAGAGTCAATAATTAAGGCCCGGTCACCAGGTCTGCGGCTTTTTGCCGAAAGCCGGTGAAGCTTTTGCGCGGCCGTACTGGGGGCCGCGGACGGTGGAACCGCGATGCGGCCCCCGGCCGACCCGGGGAACGAAAAGGGCGGCCCCCGAAGGCCGCCCCTGCATGGAATCGGGCCTGCGGTGCCTGACAGCCTGCCTAGTCCGCGTTGGGGTTCGTCTCCGGCGCGGCCACGACCACGGCCCGGCACGCGGCCTCCTCGGCCTCCAGGTCCGGTGCCGGAGCGGCGGGCTTCACGAAGCGGGCCACCACATCCCGGGTGTCGGCCACCTTGAGCTGGTCGATGAGGAAGGCGAACTTCTCCTCGAGGGTCTTGCCGATTTCGCCCCGGACGGCCTTGGGCAGGTTCCACCAGTCCCTCTTGAGCGGTCCGAAGGCCTTCTTGCGCGTCTTGTAGAGGAACTGCTCCTCGGTCTGGCCCTCTTTGCGCTCCCCGGCGCAGGCCCCGCGCAGGTGGGCGTAGGCGTGCTCCCGGAAGTCGCCGGGCAGGGCGGGATGGTCGTAGATGATGTTTTGGAAGCCGGTGGCGAGGTGAACCTCGCAGGCCTCGTGTTCGGGGAAATGGTGGAAGGCGTCGTCGGGGAGCGTCGAGGCGCCGTGCTGGACCGTGCCGCCCAGGCCGAAACGGTTTCGGGCCACCCTCGATATGTCGGTGAGCACGTCGAAGTCGAGCTTCACCTCGGCCACGGTGCCGTCGGGGCGCACTACGCCGCCGTGGCTGGTGCCCGTCTGTACCGAAATCTTGCTGATGCCGTCGCGGGCGTCCAGTGCGTCGCGGTAGACCTCCATGAAGGCGGTGAACTCCTCCACCGTGCTGTTGTGGCCGCCCACTTCTCCGATCTCCCCCCCGACCGAAACCACGATGCCTTCGGGCTGGTGGTCACGGATGAACCGGGTGAGCGCGGCGCATACGTCGGCGTTGTCCTTCTGCTGCGCCTTGATATCGGGGCGGTCGAGCACGACGAGCGTCGAGGAGTCGATGTCGATGTTGTAGAAACCGGCCGTCAGCGCCTCGAGGATGAGGGTCTTCAGGCCCTCGATCTCGCCCGCGGGGTCCTTGAAATAGGCCTTGGCCGAAGCCTGGAAGTGATCCCCCTGGACGAAAACGGGACCGGTGTACCCCTCCCTCAGCGCGGCGCCGAGCATCACCGCCACGTATTCGCCGGGACGCTGGTCGGTGTAGCCGATCTCGCTTTTCGCGATCTCGAAGAGGAAGGCCCCGCAGTTCTTGGCCATGGCGGCCCGGAAGAAGGCCCTGCCCGAATCGTACGCAAGGCCCCTGAGGTTCATGGCGGGTACGGTGAAGCCGCCGGCCTCGCCCCTGCCCATCGCGGCGTAGAGGTCGTGTATGGACGCCAGGCGGATACCCAGGGCGGCCGCCGCCTGCTTGATGGCAAAGCGGGCCCTCGCGCGCACCTCGGGCGCCTGGGCGAAGACCGCCGTCTCCACGAGGTCGTCGGTCAGGGTGCCCCTGAACGAGGATTCGGCGGCCACTGCAGCGTCCGGTCCGGATCCCGTCAGAACGCCTTTCAGGCGGGTTTCGAGACTCTTCAGGTCATGGTAGATCATGAAAGCTGCCTCCATCGAATCGGGTTATCACAACGAATCTAAACGGCGGAAATGCCTCCGTTCAGCGGCAGGTACTGGCCCGTGATCCAGCGGGCCTCGTCCGTGCAGAGAAACGCCACGACACCCCCGATGTCGTCGGGCACCCCGATCCGCTTGAGAGGGGTCATCTGGGCGACGAAGGCCTTCTGCTCCTCGGGCTGGTGCGCCGTGGCGTCCGTGTCCACGAGGCCGGGGGCCACCACGTTGACCGTGATTCCGTGCGATCCGAGTTCCCTGGCCATGACCCGGCACGCGCCGTCCAGGGCGGACTTGGCCGCGGCGTGCGCGCCGAAACCCTCGCTGGCGAACCGCGACAGGCTGGAGGACACGGCGACGATGCGGCCCCACTCGCGTTCGATCATGCCCGGGAGCACCTGCGCCGCCAGCGCGTGGAGTGCGCCGATTTCGCCCAGAAGCTTGGCCGCGACCCCATCCCACGGCAACTGCCAGAACCGGCCCATGGGGAAGGAGATGTTCGCGTTGTGGACGGCCGCCTCCACGGGCCCGAGCTTGTTCTCTACGGCCCGCACCATGGCTTCCACCGCCTTCGGGTCGCGCACGTCGGCCGGGAACACCGCGCCGTTGCCACCCGCGTTCTTGAGGACCTGCTCCGCCATGTCCACGTTGCTCAGACAGTTGACCGCGACCTTGTAGCCCCGGGACGCGAGCGCCTTCACGATGGCCGCCCCGATGCCCCGGCTTCCTCCGGTGACCAGTGCCACTTTGCCGTTCATTCCGGATTACCTCCTAAGTGTATTTGCAGCCTCGGTGTTCTTAATACCTAAAGATAACGGATGGACCCGCGTCGAGGCAAACGGGGGGACGGGGGAATTTGGGAATTGGGATTTGAAAAGAATAGAGAATGAACCGCTGAGACCCAGAGGGCGCAGAGAAAGGGCGCCGAGGAACTGTGCCTTCGACGTATATCGGCCGCGCCGGTGCCTGCGGCACCTGTTGGCCGGCCAAGTCATGGCAGCCCGTGAAGCTAACGTATGAAGACCGATGTGGAGCTTCCCGGCTGCCACGGTCCTGGCCGCCCCGCGCTTCGCGCCGCGGCCTTGAGCCAAATTGTCCCGCCGCACTTCCCCCCACCTTATTAAGGAAGCGCCGACGGGAGCGGACCATCCGCTGTGTCGGTCTGCGGCGGCCGCATCCTCGATGTACACAAGTACGCCTGCGGTGCGGCCGCCTTGCCCTTCGTGCGGCTGGCCCACTCGCGTCGGGACGCGGCTTCCGATGCAGCGCATCGAAAGCCAC
>CAZDOY010000004.1:122418-125239 GCA_964507185.1 uncultured Thermoanaerobaculia bacterium | reverse complement strand
ATGTCGCCGCTGCCCATCGTTATCGGCCCGGACAGCTCAAGGACCTTTACCACTCCGGCTTCGTACTCCCTGCTCTTCAGCTCAGCCATTTCAAAGCCTCCTTTCGGCGTTGTATCAAAGGGCGAGGATATAATCTCTTATACGGACGACGCTGGAAAAAGATTTATACGGAAGTATAGGAATGAGGCGGAGACAAAGTCAAACACCGTCCAACCGCAAGGCCGAATCCCTCCGCACTCAAGCTTGCCCCGCATGAAAGCCCTCCTCGACGTGCCCGATCCGGTTCCCGCCGTCGGCGCACGCCTTCCGCATTGCCTTTTCCGCCGCCGCGAGGGCGTCCTCCATGTCGACTACGATCCGCGGGCTGACGGAAACGAGCCCCAGGCTTACGGTGACCGCGGTGTCCACGAGGGAGTGCTCGTTGGGGATCGCCATCGCTCTCACGCCCGCCCGGAGTCTCTCGGCCTGGCGCAAGGCCTCGTTGCTGTCCGTATCGGTCAGAATGACGGCGAAAGCGTCGCCATCGAAGCGCGCCACAATATCCCCGACGCGATTGAAGGAACGGGCCAGGAAATCCGCGATTCCGCGCAGGCACTCGTCGCCCTCCGGACGGCCGTAGGTTTCGTTAAACGGTCTGAAGGAATCGACGTCCGCCAGGATGAGCGCGAGCGGCTTCTTGGACCTGTACATCCTCCGCCACTCCTCCTTGAGGCAGTCGTCGAAGCGGCGCCGGTTCAGCAGCCCCGAAAGTCCGTCCACCGACGTGAGCCGTTCGACTTCATCCTCGAGCCGCTCGACCTGCCTCGCTTTGTCTTCTGACGCTTCCCTTGCCTCGTTTGCTCGATCGTCTGCGCTGTTCGCCCGGACTTGGGCTTCCTGCAGCCGGGCCCTAGTCTCCCGGAGGTCCCGTACGAGGCGGTCTGTCCGGGCCTTTGTCCTCCGGATGCCCGCGTAGAAACCGGCCGCGGCGGCCAGGACCATGCACAGTACCGCCAGCAGGATCAGGGAGGGCGCCTTCAGAGATCCTGGGAGCGGAAGGACGAACAGGGAGGCTCTCCGTGCTGTGGGCGGCCTGGGATGGAGCGATGCGCCACCACCACCCCCCCAGGCGACCGTATCGCCCGTCAGGAAAGTGCGAAAGGGATGGGGAAGGGCCGGCCCCAGGACTTCGTCGACCGCGGCTTTCGGGTCGCCGTGGGGATGGCCATCAAGAAGCGGTGCATTGATCGTGAGATGTCCGAAATTAGAGCGCCCGGCCGTTCTTTGCGCGGTCGCGTGGAACAGCAATTGGGAAGGGAAGAGAGGCGACGTGAGGGCCAGGGCCAGCGCCGCCGCACAGGCCGCGCTCGCCAGCCTTCCGGCGAGGCGGGTTCTTGAGGGGCATCGAGTACGAACGCATGGCACCGATCTTCCATCTCCGGAATTCACGCTGCTCCCCGTGTGATTTACTATCTAATATAACGGGCATGGAGACGCGGGGCAACGAGCAGGCGCGCCATTGCCTGCGGATCGAAGGTAAGCGTGGGCGGATCTCCGGCCGCCCGATGCATGGAGGACGCCATGGAGAAGGTCAACGTCCACGAGAAACTCGCGCTGTTCGGGGACCGCTGGCACCCGCGTATCGTAGCCGGACTAAACGGACAGCACGTGAAACTGGCCAAGCTGGAAGGTTCGTTCGTGTGGCACCGGCACGACAAGGAGGACGAACTGTTCTTCGTCCTCCGGGGAAAGATGACCATCGAGTTGCGCGACGGCAGGATCGATCTGGAGGAGGGCGAGCTCTGCGTCGTTCCGAGGGGGATCGAGCACAGGCCTTCGGCCGACTCGGAATGCCACGTGCTCCTCTTCGAGCCGGCGGGAACGCTCAATACTGGAAATGTGAGGGGCAGCCTCACTGTCGAGGATCCCGAACGGATTTGATCTCCAGCCTCGAAGGGAGCCGCTCTTTGGCGTCCGGTGCGTAGAAAGGCCGCCCACTCCCTCCGGGAGGTCCGGGGCGGCCTCCTCGATGCCGTATGTCAGTGCTGGTGTTCGTCGCCTTCGTGGGCGTGTCCGTGGTCCAGCTCTTCGGTCGTAGCCTGCCTGACGGCGACCACCTTTACTTCGAAGTTGAGGGCTTTTCCCGCCAGGGGGTGATTCCCGTCGAGGATCACGCTGTCCTCTTTCAGTTCTACGACCTGAAAGGGGACGGTTTGACCGTCTTCCATCTGGGCCTGCAGGGTCTGGCCCACGGAAACGTCGAAGTCGAAACGGTCTCTCGGAACGGCGAAGACCTTCTCAGGGTCCAATTCGCCGTAACCCTCGCCGGCCGCTACGTGCACTTTCTCGGTGTCGCCGACGACTTTCCCTTCCAGGGCCGATTCCAGGCCGGGAAGAATCTGGTTGTGCCCGTGAAGGTAGGAGAGGGGCTCGTCGCCCTCGCTCGAGTCGATGAGCTTTCCGTCGTCGTCGGTCAGCTTATAGTCGATAGAGACCACCAGGCCTTTTTCGATTTTTCCCTCTGGCGCCATTACCGCTCCTTAGGATTCACGCTCTTCTGTTTACCGGCGTCGGAGGTCTGATCCCACACCGTTGCTCACTTGCCTCGGCAAGTCCGTCTCAGCGCTTAGGAAACCAACGCACCTCGACGGTGATTTCCGTTCAAGCATGCAGTAAGCCTACAGCTTTATCGCCCAAAAGTCACCCTCGAGCGAGGAAGTGCGGGTGTCGCAGGCCGGGGCCGTACCGTCAGCGCGGTGCGAGAATTCGGAGGATCGATGCGCTTTGTGGCGTGAGAACGGTTCGAGTATGATGAGAAAGTAGAAGCCTGTTGGGGAGACCG